>JAVBJV010000064.1:0-14838 GCA_031546815.1 Acetobacteraceae bacterium | reverse complement strand
CCGTGGTGTTTCCCACCCCCCCGCCGCCGCGACTGAACTGCCGTCCAGCACCACGCCCTATGAGTTGAATGGAACGGACAGCCCGTATGTCGTGGGGCAATCGACCGTTATCGACACATCCCGGACCCAGAGCAGCGCAATCGACATTGAGGGCGCGTCGGGGGTGACAAGCATTGAGTTGACCAATGCTGGCCAGATCATTGGCGGGTTTTTCGCGATTCAGTCCAATAGGACGACATATCTCATTAACAGCGGCACGATCCGGACCAGTGCTTCGACCGCCATTGCGATATTCGGCACGGGCACGGTGATCAATCTGGCCGGTGCGGTGATACAGGGCGGGCAGGACGGTGTTTACATGGCGCAGGCCGGTGGGACGGTGACCAATGCCGGCACGATCAGCGGTGCGCAGGCTGCTCAGGCCGGGGTGCATATGCCCAAGGGTGGCACGATCAACAATCAGTTCGGCGGGACGATCAGCGGGCAAGGGGCGGCGATCCTTGGGGCCTCGAATATCGGCGTTATCAACGACGGCCGGATCATCGCGACCCAGGGTGCAGCCATCAATCTGACTGCGGCTGCGGGCGCGGGCACAACCATCGTCAATAACGGTCTTGTTCAAGGGGGCAATGGGAACGCCATCCTCTTCGGGGCGGCGGATGACGCTCTGGTGCTTGGGCCGTCGTCAGTGATCAACGGCATTGTCGATGCGGGCGGCGCAGCAACGGCGAACGCGCTGATCCTGGGGGGGGCGGGCACCGGCGCGTTCGATATCGGTGCGCTTGGCCCCGCTGCGCAGTACCGGAATTTCCAGACACTGGTGAAAGGCGATATCGGCACCTGGACCCTGACGGGCAGCAACAGCGCGGTGCAGATCTGGCAGGTCTCGGCGGGAAGGCTGATCATGATGGGGGACCTGAACGGGGGCATCGTCGGGGCCACCGGAACGCAGATCGAGGTCACGCCGCAGGGCAGCATCGCCAGCGCGGACGGTGTGGGGATTACCGCCGGAACAGGTAGCCGCGTGGTGGTTGGCGGGGGACTGTCCGGAGCCGTTGCGGCGCTGCGTTTCACTGGAACCGACAGCCAGCTGGTGCTGACCGACAACGCGCACGTCATCGGCCTTCTGGATGGGGGCGGTACGAACAACGCGCTGGTGCTTCAGGGGGGCGGCGTGCTGTCGGCGCCGGTGCAGGGTTTCGCTACCATGGCGGTGCAGAGCGGTTTCTGGACGTTGAACAGCGAAGCCAGCATCACGCAGAGCACAAATATCAACAGTGGGCGTTTATATGTGCAAGGCGTGCTGACCAGCCCGATTGTGCAGGTTGCTGCGGGGGCGGGTCTGATCGGCACCGGCACAGTGCGCGGGACACTGATCATGGAAGGTGGCGTTGCGCCGGGGGAAACCGTCACGCTGAATCTGGGTGGGGTTTTGCTGCCGCTGTCGCTTGGGCAATTGCGGATCGAAGGAAATTACGTGCAGGCCGCCAGCAGCCAATATCTGGTCGAGATCGGCCCGCAGGCACAGGATCTGGTGAAGGTTTCCGGAACGGCCGAATTGCGGGGTGGTCATATATTCGCCCGTGTCCAGCCGCTGTCATTCCGGACCAGCGATACATACACGATCCTGACGGCGGAGAGTGGAATAACGGGCACGTTCGACGGGGTGACATCCAGCAATCCGTTTACTGCACTGACCCTCGGCTACGATGCGACGTCGGCCTACCTCGTCGTGACGCGCGGGTTTGCGCAGGCGGGGGGCACACCCAATCAGATTGCCACGGAGCAGGGGCTGGATCATGCGATCCTGGCCGGGGGGCGATCGCAGATCACCTTGGACGATCTGCTGACAGTGGCAGTCGATCTGGTCACGCAGGAAGGCGATGCCGCGTATGCGGCGCTCGATCAGCTGAGTTCGGAATCCTATGCCGCATTGCAGAACGCCAATCTCTCGGCCGTGCGGCTTGGCACCGCGACGATCGAGGCAACGCTGACCGACGCACGGCGCGGCAGACGGTGCGAGGCTGGGGCCGTCGCCCGCTGGTGCGCGTGGGCAAGCGCGGTCGGAAGTTCGGGCTGGGTCGGCGGTTATGACACCTGGCTGCGACAGGAGATTGAACTGGCCGGCGTGCTGACCGGGGCGGATCGCGCGGTGACGGACCAGTTGCGCATCGGTGCGGCGGTTGGCTATGTGCAGGGGCGCACGCAGACTGAAACACTGCCGGCTCGCGGCCGCGTGAACAGTTACCAGTTCGCGCTGTATGGCAGCTACACGTCCGACCCGTTCTGGCTGCACGCCATCGCCGGGTACGCGCGGGGCGATAACGACATGAAGCGCGACATCCTGTTCACTCGATCCCCGCGCGTGGCGCGTGGCGACTTCGGCAGCGACCAGTTCTTCGGATCGGTGCAGGTGGGGCGGGATATTCCTTTCGGTGCGTATGGCGTGGTGGCGCCTTTCGCAAAACTGGAAGGGGCGACTATCCGCTTTGCCGGTTTTACGGAAAACGGGGCGGATTCCATGGACCTGGATGTGAATGCCAGCACGGTAAACACGTTCAGCTCGGTGCTGGGCGGGCGATGGGATCACACGATCAGCAATGCCGAGGGCGCACGCCTGCATCTGGGCCTGCAGATCGGCTGGCGGCACGAATATGGCGCGGTGACGCGTCGCCTCGATGCGCGGTTCATGGGCAGCACGTTGAGCGACTTTACCCAGCATGGTGCCGGCCCAGCGCGTGATACCGGAATCGCAGGGCTGAAAATCGGTCTTCCGGTGGGCGAGCAGGGGCAGATCTCGCTGCGCTACGACGCCGAATTCAGCGCCCGCGACATGGCCAGCATGGTCGGGTTGAGTTTCGCATACCAGTGGTGAGAGGCGGCATTTCAGCCTTATTTCGGGCCGATCGCGATTCGCGCGGTGGCGGAATACATCCGGGGGCGTGACCTGAGCCTGTCGGTCGGGTAAAGAGTTCGGCTCATTTCACCAGAAACCGAATCGCATGCCTGACGACTTACCCGGACATATCCAGGATACCCATCTGGCCGACGCTTTGTCGGAACGGTATCTCGCCTACGCCCTCTCGACCATCATGTCGCGTTCGCTGCCCGATGTGCGCGACGGGCTGAAGCCCGTGCATCGCCGTCTGGTCTACGCGATGCACCAGTTGAAGCTGGACCCGGCGGGCGGGTTCAAGAAATGCGCGCGTATCGTCGGTGACGTGATGGGTAAATACCATCCGCACGGCGACGCGGCGATCTACGACGCCATGGTGCGTCTGGCGCAGGATTTTGCAGCGCGCTACCCGCTGGTCGAAGGGCAGGGGAATTTCGGCAATATCGACGGTGATAACCCCGCCGCGATGCGTTACACCGAAGCCAAGCTGACCAACTTCGCGCAGGCCCTGCTGTCCGGCATCGACAGCGACGCGGTGGATTTTCGCCCGACCTATGACGGCGAGGAAAAAGAACCCGTCGTCATGCCGTCCGCCGTGCCGAACCTGCTGGCCAATGGCGCCACAGGCATCGCGGTAGGCATGGCGACCAACATTCCGCCGCACAACGTGGCCGAGGCCTGCGCGGCGGCAGTGCACCTGATCCGCCACCCGGACGCCACCACGCGCGACCTGATGAAGTTCATCCCCGCGCCCGACGTCCCGACCGGTGGCGTGCTGGTTGAAAGTGCCGACGCGATCCACGAAGCGTATGAAACCGGTCGCGGTGGTTTCCGTCTGCGCGCGAAGTGGGAGAAGGAAGAGGGCCGCTTCAGCACCTGGAACATCATCGTCACCGAGATCCCGTATCAGGTGGCGAAGTCGCGGCTGATCGAACAGATCGCGCAGCTGATGGAAGAGAAGAAGCTGCCGCTGCTGGCCGATATCCGCGACGAGAGCACGGATCAGGTGCGTCTGGTGCTGGAACCGAAGAACCGCACCATCGACCCCGAAGTGCTGATGGAAACGCTGTTCCGCGCCACGCAGCTCGAGACACGTTTCTCGCTGAACATGAACGTGCTGGACGCCGACCGCACCCCGCGCGTGATGGGGCTGAAGGAAGTCCTGCGCTGCTGGCTGGCGCATCGCCACGAAGTGCTGGTCCGCACCACGAATTTCCGTCTGGCCGCCGTGGACCGGCGGATCGAAATTCTGGAAGGCTATCTGGCCGTCTATCTCAATCTGGATGAAGTGATCCGCATCATCCGCGAGGAAGACGAACCCAAAGCCGAACTGATGAAGACGTTCGAGCTGACCGACGTGCAGGCCGAGGCGATCCTCAACATGCGCCTGCGCAGCCTGCGCCGGCTGGAAGAGATGGAGATCCGCAAGGAGCACAAGGGCCTCAGCAAGGAACGCAAGGAATTGCAGTCCCTGCTGAAGGACGAGGGCGCCCGCTGGAACCGCATCGCCGACGACGTGACCGCCAGCGGCGAGAAATTCGCCGACAAGCGCCGCACCAAGATCGGCAAGGCTGCTTCCGTGGCGGCGATGGACATCGCGCTGGAAGCCGCCGTCGAACGCGAGCCGATCACCGTGGTGCTGTCGGAAAAAGGCTGGATCCGCGCGCTGAAGGGCCATCTGGCCGAGGATGCCGAGCTGAAATTCAAGGACGGCGACAAGCTCTATGGCCTGCTGCGGTGCGAAACCACCGACCGCCTGACGATCTTTGCGACCAACGGCAAGGCTTACACGCTGAAGGCGGGTGACCTGCCGCGCGGGCGTGGCGATGGCCAGCCGCTGCGTCTGATGATCGACATGGGGAACGAGGACGCTGTGGTGCGCTTCTTCGTCTGGGGCGAGGGGCGCAAGTTCCTGGTCGCATCCAGTGCCGGGCGCGGCTTCGTGGTGAAGAGCGACGACCTTCTCGCCCAGACCCGCAGCGGCAAGCAGGTGCTGAACACCAAGCCGGGCGACGAGGCTTCGGTCTGCGTCGCGGCCGAGGGCGATATGGTCGCGGTGATCGGCGAAAACCGCAAACTGCTGCTGTTCCCGTTGGCCGGAGTGCCCGAGATGACGCGCGGTCAGGGTGTGATGCTGCAGAAATACAAGGATGGCGGGCTGTCGGACGCCAAGGTGTTCAAGCTGGCTGAGGGGCTGAGCTGGACTCTGGGTGAACGCACCAGAACCGAAACAAATATCACCGAATGGGTTGGCGAGCGCGCGCAGGCAGGTAAAATGCCTCCACGTGGCTTCCCGAGCAGCAACAAGTTTTAAGGACGAAGCATGACAACAATGACACTGCCGCGCACACGTGCGGCGATGGTTCTGGCGGTGATTGGTGGCAGTCTGGCGCTGTGGGCGTCGGCCAAGGTGCAGGTGCCGTTCTGGCCCGTGCCGATGACGATGCAGACCTTCGTGGTGGTCGCACTCGGCATGCTGCTGGGCGCGCGTGCGGGCGTGGCGGCGGTGGCGCTGTATCTGGCACAGGGTGCGATGGGTCTGCCGGTGTTCGCGGGGCCCGTCGGCGGTCTTGCCTATATGGCTGGCCCCACGGGCGGCTTCCTGCTGGGCTTTTTGATCGCGGCGTTCGTGGCTGGTTCCATCCAGACCCGCAACCTGCTGGGTCAGGGCGCCGTGGCGCTGCTGGCGCACGCGGTGCTGTTCGTGCCGGGCGTGCTGTGGCTGTCGACCTTCGTCGGTCTGCAGCAGGCGTTCATCGCTGGTGCAGTGCCATTCGTGCTCGCCACACTACTGAAGGCGTCGCTGAACGTCGCGGCAGCACGCGTGGTGCGCTGAGCGTTCGATTATGAGGCGTTAAAAACGGGGGCATCATGCCCCCGTTTTGTTTGAACGACATATTATTCAAGGATGAGCCGATGACACCGCTGGAGCGTATTACTGAACGTGTTATGCGTTTGGGTGATCCGAATGATTCAGGAACGCCGCGGCCGCTACTGACTGTCGAGGAGTTTTTCGAGGGCAATACCGTCGATGGCAGCATCGGCTGCAATCTCGAGGCGGCACCTTCACCTATGCAGTTTCATGCATTGTTTCAGGCGATTGCCCAACGCCCAGAGGTCAAGGACATCCGGATCTGCATTACGTTTTTCGATGATCCCGACTGGCCGTTTACAGATACAGTCTACATCATGACTTTGGCTTCTGAAGACGAGGTGCGTTCGTGGTTCCCCGAAGAACTGGCGCCAGACTCGGTAGATGCCGGTTTTGTGGAGGGGCAGCCTTACGAACGATATACTGTTCCGGCGGGCGTGAGAGCCGTTGCGTGCTGGTGGGAGGAGCAGGGCTCTGCCCTGCACCCGCCAGGAGGCTGCTGCCTTTTGGACCTGGGGATAGTTTTTAGAGTCCAGACATGAAGAGGGGGGCCTAGCGCCCCCCTCTTCATGTCTGGACTAAATTAAACCACGGGGTCCGGGGAGCGGGCCGCTCCCCGGCAGGGGTATGGGGACAGCGTCCCCATGCTTCCTCAGACCCGTTCGATAATCATCGCGATGCCCTGACCGACGCCGATGCACATCGTGGTCAGCGCGTAGCGGCCCTTGCGGCGATGCAGTTCGTGCGTGGCGGTCTGTACCAGACGCGCGCCCGACATGCCCAGCGGATGGCCCAGCGCGATGGCGCCGCCGTTGATGTTCACGTTCTCGGCGTCGTCGGCCAGGCCCAGATCGCGCATGGTGGCGAGGCCCTGTGCGGCGAAGGCTTCGTTCAGTTCAATCACATCGATGTCCGAGATCTTCAGACCGGCCTTCTGCAGCACCAGCTTCGATGCCGGGGCAGGGCCGATGCCCATGATGCGCGGCGGCACGCCGGCAACGGCCGTGGCGATCACGCGGGCGCGCGGCGTCAGGCCGTGCTTCCTGGCAGCGGCTTCGCTGGCGACGATGATCGCGCAGGCGCCATCGTTCACGCCCGATGCGTTACCGGCGGTGACGCTGCCGTTCTGGCGGAACGGCGTGCCGAGCTTGGCCAGCATTTCCAGTGTGGTGTCGGGACGCAGATGTTCGTCCTGATCGACGACGATCGGGTCGCCCTTGCGGCGCGGAATGGTGACGGGGACGATTTCTTCCGCAAAGCGGCCGGACTTCTGCGCGGCGGCGGCCTTCTGCTGCGAACGCAGGGCGAACTTGTCCTGGTCTTCGCGGCTGATACCGAAATCGGCGGCGACGTTTTCGGCCGTTTCGGGCATCGAATCGATCCCGTACTGCGCCTTCATCAGTTTGTTGACGAAACGCCAGCCGATGGTGGTGTCATAGATTTCGGCGCTGCGGCTGAACGCTTCCCCGGCCTTGCCCATCACGAAGGGGGCGCGGGTCATGCTTTCCACACCGCCGGCAATGCCCAGCTGCATTTCGCCCGACTTGATGGCGCGGGCAACAATGCCCACCGCGTCCATGCCCGACCCGCACAGACGGTTCACCGTCGCGCCGGGAATGGTCTCGGGCAGGCCCGCCAGCAGCAGCGACATGCGCGCCACGTTGCGGTTGTCTTCACCGGCCTGGTTGGCGCAGCCGTAGATCACGTCTTCGACGGCGGCCCAGTCGAGATTCGGGTTGCGGGCCTTCAGCGCCTGCAACGGCACTGCGCCCAGATCGTCGGTGCGGACAGAGGCAAGGCCGCCGGCATAGCGACCAATGGGGGTACGGGCTGCATCGCAGATAAAGGCGTCGGCCATCTCGGTATCTCCGGTTTGTTCGTGGGGGGAACATCGCTTCGTGCGAGAGGATGGTCAACCGGTCGGCTCAATCTGTGTGCGGATTATCCGGCAAATAATGGGCGTGCATCTTCTGCGGCGCTGCGCAGGGCGGGCAGGAAGCGCTTTTCCATCTCGGCCCGGCCAACTCGTGCCGCTTGCACACCGATATTGATCGCCGCAATCACCGTGCCCGCCGTGTTGTGCACCGGTACCGCAATGCCGCGCAGGCCGAGTTCCAGTTCCTGATCGACCAGGCTGTAACCGTCGTGCTGCACCTGCTTCAGGATGTTGCGGAAGGTGGCCTTGCTGGTGATGGTCCGCTCGGTCTGGCGCACCAGCCTGGTGCGGGACAGCCAGTCGCTCAGCTGGTCTTCGGGCAACGCCGCCAGCATCACCCGCCCCAGTGCCGAACAATACGCCGGTAACCGCGAGCCGACCGACAGATCTACCGACATGATCCGTTTGGTCTGTGTGCGGGCGATATAGACCACGGCGTCGTCGACCAGAATGGCGGCGGAACAGCTCTCGCCGATCTGCTTGCTCACCCGGTCGAGGAACGGCTGCAACAGGCGCGGCAGCGGGGTGGAGGTAAGATACGCCGCCCCCAGCGTGAGCACCTTCGGCGTCAGGTAAAATTCGCGCCCGTTGCTGCTGATGTAACCCAGTGTCTGAAACGTCAGCAGACAGCGCCGCACGGTGGCGCGGGGCAGATCGACGATGCGGGCGATGTCGGACAGGCTCTGCCCGTCCTCGCGCCCGCCAAAGGCGCGCAGCACGTCGAGCCCGCGGGCCAGCGCGGTGATGAAATTGCGATCGGTCTCCATGCCGGGATGTTCGCATGGTGCAGTTTCGTGCGCAATGCGAACGTTCAGAGGGCGGCGTCGACGATCTGTTGCAGGCGCGTGCTGAGGACGGTCGGGCGGCGCTGCTGGAGGATCTGCAGTAACTGCCGCCGGTGGTCTTCCTGCATCACGCGCGGCCAGAGCTTCAGGTATTCGCGGAATTCCTGGGTTCTCTCGCGCCAGACAACCATGTCGAGGAAGTGCTGCGACAGGCGGCTTTTCTGTTCTGCCGACAGCGGCACATAGCAGAAGGCGCGGGCCAGACGGGCGCGTGCGTAGCCTGCATAGATGCACGGCATGCCGATCTGCGCCTCGATGAAACGTACGCCGAGTTCGATGCAGGCGGGATCTCCGGCGCGCACGCCATCGGACAGATTGTACAGGACGCCGCGACACGATGGGGCCGACAGCGGGAACGTGCCTCCCAGTTCGGCGTGCGTGTGCAGGATGGCGTCGTCGTCCCAGTCCGCCGGATGGTGTTGGCCGTTCCAGCGCCAGCCCTGTTGTTGCAGCCGGGCGATCTACCGCCCGGAAAGTGCGGCAAGATGCAGGGCACGTGCCAGATGCGCGCGGGCGATTTCGGCTTCGTTCAGGGGCTCGACCAGACGCACGCCGAGTTCGATACAGGCGGTGTCTCCTGTGTAGATGCCACGCAGCAGGTTACGCAGCACGGCCCGGTCGGGATCGGCGCCGCGCCAGAAATCGGACAGCGGGAAGTGACCGCCCAGTTGCGCATGGGCTGCCAGTGCTTCTGTGGCGCTCCATGTGCGCATGAATTACCCGGCAAAGGCCCGCTGCAGCATCAGCGCCCCGGCGGACAGACCGGCTTCGGAGATGCCGTGTTGCAGTCCGGCGGTATAGACGGTCTCGACCGGCACACCGGCGGCGCGCAGGGCATCTTCCGCCGCGCGACCGCGCTCGATCGGCACCACGGGGTCGGCGGCACCGTGCGCGACCAGCACCGGGGGCTTGCCGGTGATCTCGGCCGCCAGAGTCTCGGGGGCCAGCAATGCACCGGAATAGGCGAGGATGGCGCGCGGCGGTGTCGGCCGACGCAGCCCCGCGAACAGCGATGTCATCGCACCCTGGCTGAACCCCATCAGCGCATAGGCATCGGCGGGCAGGTTATGCTGCGTCAGTGCTTCATCCACGAACTTGCCGAGGATGTCGGCCGCGGTGCGCACGCCCGCGTCCATCACGGCGGGGGTGCGGTCGGCCAGGCTGAACCACTGCCGCCCGAACGGGGCCATGTCGTAAGCGAAGGGCGCGTTCGGCGACAGGAACAACGCGTCGGGCAGGGCGTGGGCGTAGAAGCCGGGGGCGATGTCGATCAGGTCGTTGCCGTCCGCGCCGACGCCGTGGCACAGCACCACGATCTGCTTCACCGGGCCGCGTGATTTCGGTCCCCAGACGGGGCCTTCGAGTATCGCCATCTGTTTTCTCCTCTGCCGGTTTCGTGCATACGTTGGGTCGCGATGATTGTCACCCGCTTTGCCCCCAGCCCGACCGGCTATTTGCATCTGGGCCATGTGCATTCGGCCTTGCACGGCTGGACGCGCGCGCATCAGAGCGGCGGGCGGTTCCTGCTGCGGATCGAGGACATCGACCCCACCCGCTGCCGCCCCGAATACACGCAGGCAATTCTGGAGGACCTGCGCTGGCTGGGGCTGGACTGGGACGGCGAGGTGCGCGTGCAGTCCGAGCATTTCCCCGACTATCGCGCCGTGCTGGATACGCTGTCGGCGCGCGGGTTGCTCTATCCCTGCTTCTGCACCCGCGCCGACATCGCGCGCGAGATCGCCGCCAGCGCACACGCGCCGCACGGGCCGGACGGGCCGCTCTATCCGGGCACGTGTCGCGCCTTGAGCGAAACGCAACGGGCCGAACGAATTGCCTCGGGCGTGCCCTATGCGTTGCGGCTGGACATGGCGGCGGCGCTGCGGACGGTGCCCGGTCCGATCTGCTGCGTCGAGGAAGGGCAGGGTGAATTGCGCTGCGATCCCGCGCAGTTCGGCGATGTGGTGCTGGCGCGCAAGGATACACCCGCCTCGTATCACCTGTGCGTGACACATGACGACGCGTTGCAGGGCGTCACGCTGGTCACGCGCGGCGAGGATCTGCGCCCCGCCATGCATCTGCACCGGCTGTTGCAGGAACTGATGGGCTGGCCCGCGCCGGTCTATGCGCATCATGCGCTGCTGGTGGGGGCGGACGGGAAGCGTCTGGCCAAACGCGATGGTGCGGTTTGTATCCGCGATCTTCGTGCTGCAGGTGCGAAGGTGGAGGAGCTGCGTGCTCAGGCTGGTTTTCCCAAGGCTTGACGTGTCTGTCTGGGCAGTTACGTTCAAGCAAGAAATCAAAGTCTGGGAGAATTTTCATACAATGAAACGTCGTTCTTTGCTGGCGGCTTCGGCCGCAGTTGCCACACTGCCATTCGGCGCGCGCGCCCAGACACCCTGGCCTTCGCAGCCCATACGCATGGTTGTTCCCTATGCTGCGGGCGGCCCCACCGATGTGCCCGCGCGTATCCTGACCGACAGCATGTCGCGCAACCTGCCGCAGCGCGTGGTTATCGAAAACCGCACTGGCGCGGGTGTGGTGATCGGCACTGAAGTCGTCGCCTCGGCACCGAAGGATGGCAACACGCTGCTCTACACCACGGTGTCGCATTCGGTGGTGAAGGCACTGTTCCCGACCGCGCCGTTTGACCCGGTAACGTCGTTCGCGCCCGTCGCGCTGGTCGGCACCATTCCGATGGTACTTATGGTGAACAAGAACCTGCCGGTGCAGAACCTGCAGGAGCTGATCAAGCTGTATCGCGACAATCCGGGCAAGTACGACTACGGCAGTGCCGGCAACGGCAGCGCGCTGCATCTGGCGGCGGAACTGTTCCTGGATCAGGCGGGCGAGCTGAAGGTCAACCACGTTCCGTATCGCGGTTCCGCGGCGGCGATGCCGGATCTGCTGAGTGGCACATTGACGATGATGACCGACGTTGCCTCGAACGTGATTCCGTTCGCGTCGCGCGGCGAGGTGCGGGCGCTGGCGGTGGCGGGCAATACACGCCTGCCGCAGCTGCCGGACGTGCCGACTTTCGCGGAAGCCGGGTTGCCGAGCTACGAAGCCTATACCTGGCACATGGTGCTGGCCCCCGTCGGCACGCCGGAAGCAGCGGTGAATGCTGCCAACGCGGCGATCAACGCGGCGCTGAAGGAAGACATGGTGAAGACCCGTCTGGGTGAACTGGCCGTGAAGGTCGTGCCGGACAGCACACCTGCTTCGACCGCCGCGTTCCTGCAGGCCGAAGTCGCCAAGTGGGTCGGGATTGTTCAGAAGGCCGGTATCCGGGTGAACTGACCGGACCGAAATCAGAAAGGGCGCTCCGTGATGGAGCGCCCTTTTTTGTTATGCGACGAAATTCGCCTCGGTCTTGGCGCGCACTTCATCCAGCGTCACGCCGGGGGCGAGTTCCACCAGCTTCAGTCCGGGACGTCCCACGTTGAACACCGCCAGATCGGTGATCAGCAGATCGACAACGCCCGCGCCGGTCAGCGGCAGGGTGCACTGCTTCAGGATCTTCGGCTCGCCCTTGGCGGTGTGTTCCATCAGCACCACAACGCGCTGTACCCCGGCGACCAGATCCATCGCGCCGCCCATGCCCTTGACCATCTTGCCCGGCACCATCCAGTTTGCCAGATCGCCGTTCTCGGCCACCTGCAATGCGCCCAGGATCGAGAGCTGGATATGCCCGCCACGTACCATCGCGAACGATGCCGCGCTGTCGAAGAAGCTGGTGGTCGGCAGTTCGGTGACGGTCTGCTTGCCAGCGTTGATCAGGTCGGCGTCTTCCTCGCCCTCGAACGGGAAGGGGCCCATGCCGAGCATGCCGTTCTCGCTCTGCAACTGGATCGAGACGCCTTCGGGGATGTAGTTCGCCACCAGTGTCGGGATGCCAATGCCGAGGTTCACATAGAACCCGTCCTGCAATTCGCGGGCAGCGCGGGCGGCCATCTGTTCACGTGTCCATGCCATGATGTGCGTTCCTTATGCTGCGCTGCGCTTGCGGGTGGTGCGCTGTTCGATGCGCTTTTCCACATGGTCGAGCTTCACGATCCGGTCCACGAAAATGCCCGGCGTGATGATGTGGTCCGGGTCGATCTGCCCCGCCTGCACCAGTTCTTCCACCTGCACGACGGTCACTTTCCCCGCCGTTGCCATCATCGGGTTGAAGTTGCGCGCGGTCTTGCGGAACACCAGGTTGCCTTCGGTGTCGGCCTTCCAGGCGTGGATGATCGACAGGTCGGCCTTCAGGCCGGTTTCCATCACGTGCTGCTTGCCGTCGAACTCGCGCATTTCCTTGCCTTCGGACACCAGCGTGCCCGCGCCGGTGCGGGTGAAGAAGGCGGGAATGCCGGCGCCGCCCGCACGAATGCGTTCGGCCAGAGTGCCCTGCGGGTTGAATTCGATCTCCAGCTCGCCCGCCAGATACTGCTGCGCAAACAGCGCGTTTTCACCGACATAGGAGCTGATCATCTTCTTGATCTGGCGCGTCTGCAGCAGCACGCCCAGCCCGGCATCGTCGATGCCCGCGTTGTTCGAGACCACGGTCAGGCTCTTGATGCCCGATGCGCGGATCACGTCGATCAGCGCCTGCGGCACGCCGCACAGCCCGAACCCGCCCGACATGATGGTGATCCCGTCGCGCAACACGCCCTCGAGCGCCGCTTCGGCGCTGGGGTAGATTTTATTGACTGCCATTTTTTATCCTGGCTCCGTTTTCTCGACCTAGACCGGTATTCTTACGGTTTAAGTGGGGCCGTGACCAGCCGGAGAAATATGCAGGAAAATTGGTGCGGGCGGTCGGAATCGAACCGACACTCTGTCACCAGAACCGGATTTTGAGTCCGGCGCGTCTACCAGTTCCACCACGCCCGCACATGGTCGGTTCAGACGGCGTTTTCTCTACGCGAACGGCTTTTTAAAAGCAAATGGGTTTCAGCCGGAAAATGCGTTGAACGTGATCAGGGTGTAGGTGTCCTTCACGCCCGGCAAGGTCTGCAGCTTTTCCGTCACGAACAGCCCGGCATCCTGCCCCGCCTCCAGGTAGAATTTGCCCAGCAGGTCGAACTGACCAGAGGTGGAATACAGTTCGGACAGTTCGTCCACCGTGTCGGCGCAATGGCGGGCGACCTTGTAGGCCTGGCCCATCTCGCATTTCAGCATGACGAAAATCGGTTTCATCGGTTCGGTGTCCTGTTTGCGAATTCCAGTCATTTGGCCGGTTTCTGGCAGCCCTGCAACCCGGAAACATTGTTTTGACATCGCCCCGATGCACAACTAAACCGATCAGTTCAGTTGCTGACCTGTTTCTGGATACGCTCGGAGAAAAGCTCGATCATGCGTCAAAGCTATGCTTATGGGCTTGCCCTCGTTCTGCTGGCCGCCGGTGGAGCCGGACTCTGGTACTATTCCAAGATCCCGCAGACCGCCCCGGCTGCCGCCGGTGCCCCGCCCAGCCAAGGCGTGCCGGTCGAGGCGGTGCAGGTCAAGGTCGGGCCGCTGGCCGAGGAGATTACGGCGATCGGCTCGCTCCGTTCCAACGAAAGCGTGACGCTGCGCCCCGAAATTGCGGGCCGTGTGGTGCGGGTAAATTTCAGCGAAGGCCAGCCGGTCACCAGCGGGCAGCCGCTGATCGAGCTGGACGACAGCGTGCCGCGCGCCGAACTGGCCGATGCGCAGGCGCAGCTGACAGTCGCGCAGGCCAATTCGACCCGTTCGTCCGATCTGTTCACGCGTGGTGCCGGCTCCGCCCGGGCGCGGGACGAGTCGACCGCTGTCCTGCGCACGGCCGAGGCTGCCGTTGAACTGCGGCGCGCGCGTCTGGCGCAGTTCCGCCTGCTGGCCCCGTTCGACGGAGTGGCGGGGCTGCGACAGGTCAGCCCCGGTGACTTTGTGGCCGTGGGTGCGGCGATTGTGAATATTGAAAGCCTGAACCCGATCAAGGTCGAATTCCGGGTGCCGGAGATGTATCTGTCGTCGGTGCGCACCGGGCAGATGCTGCGGCTGCGCGTGGATGCCTATCCGGGACGGGATTTTGCGGGCGAGGTTTATGCGATCGACCCGGCGCTGGATGCGGACGGACGTTCAATCGCCATTCGCGCGCTGCTTTCCAACACAGACAACCTGCTGCGCCCTGGCCTGTTTGCCCGTGTGGTGCTGGTGTTGAAACAGGAAGAGCGCGCCATCACCGTCCCCGAGGGCGCTATCGTGCCAACCGCTCAGGGGGCCATAGTGATGAAGATCGTCGACGGTCGCGCAGTGGCGCAGCCGGTGCGGATGGGCATCCGGC
>JAVBJV010000029.1:0-8035 GCA_031546815.1 Acetobacteraceae bacterium | reverse complement strand
ATCTTCACCGTCGGTGCAACGGCGAACGGGATCGACGGCGTGAAGGCGGGCGAAGTCTTCGACCTGATGGAGAAGTTCGCCGATTACGGCTTCAACAAGTCGCACGCGGCGGCCTATGCGCTGGTCGCGTATCAGACAGCGTGGATGAAGGCGAACCATGCGGTCGCGTTTCTGGCCGCGTGTATGAGTCTGGCGATCAACAACACTGACAAGCTGGCGGCGTATCGGCAGGAAGCCGCACATCTGGGGATCAAGGTGTTGCCGCCTGATATCAATCGTTCGGGCGCGGACTTTACGGTCGAGCGTGATGGCGATGCCTGGGGCATTCGCTATGCGCTGGCGGCGGTGAAGAAAGTCGGTGCGGCGGCGATGGAGGCTGTGGTTGAAGCACGCGGCGATACGCCGTTTGCCGATGTTGCCGAATTCGCATCGCGCGTCGATCCGAAGCAGCTGAACAAGATGCAGCTGGAAAACCTGATCCGCGCCGGTGCATTTGATTCACTGGACAAGAACCGTGGCTGCCTGTTCGCCGGGGCTGAATTGGTCCTGCGACGGGCGCAGTCCTCGGCCGAGGAAAAGAACTCCGGCCAGAGCGGTCTGTTCGGCGAGGCCGGAAAGCCCGAACCGTTGAAGCTGCCCGATGGCGCCGAGTGGATGCAGATGGATGCGCTGGGATACGAGGCCGATGCAATCGGCTTTCACCTCACCGCGCATCCGCTGGATTCATACACGACGGTGTTGCGCCGTCTGGGTGTGGTGCCGTCGAACCGGATGGCGGCAATTGGCTCGGGGCGTGTGAAGCTGGCGGGCACGGTGGTGAATACCAAGGAACGCATCACCAGTCGCGGCAGTCGCATGGCGTGGGTGCGTTTGTCGGATGGGGGCGGGTCTTACGAAGTCACGTTGTTCAGCGAAGTGCTGAGCGTCTCGCGCGATCTGCTGGCGGCTGGTACAGCGGTGTTGGTCACCGCCGATCTGCGGACCGAGGGCGAGGCATTGCGCGTCACCGCATCAGCCGTGGAGGCGCTGGACAAGGCCGCTGCAAACGTTGGCAGCGGCATGCGTGTCTGGCTGGATACGGAGGAGGCCGTCACGCGCATTCACGGTGTGCTGAGCCGCGAAGGCCGCGGGCGCGGGCGCGTGGTGCTGGTGCCGCGTTTGGGTGGTGGGCAGGAAGTGATGCTGGCACTGCCGGGCGGCTTCAACGTGACACCGCGTTTGACACAGGCGATGCGAGTATTACCCGGCGTGCACGACGTGCAGGACATCTGACGAAGCGCCCCTGTTTTACGGGGGCGCTTCGTGTTGATCAGAACCGTGTATGCAGTGCGACGGTCAGGCTGCGCCCGGGTTCCAGCAGCGGGTTGGTGTCGCTTTCCCGGAACATCGTGTTGGCGGCGGTTGCCGCGCTGCGATAGCTGGTGTCGAACAGATTGTTCAGCCCGAGGATCAGCGTCGTATTCCCCAGACGTGATGAGACCAGCTGATCCAGCTTGAACTCGGCGTTCAGGTTGAGGATCGCATATCCACCGGTTTCAAACTCCATCGCCGGATCAATGCGGGTTTTGCTCGCGCCCCAGTTCAGCACACCGCCAAAGGCGATGCCCGTGTTCGGCAGCGCATATTGCAGGCCAAGCCGCCCGCTGAGCGGCGCGATATAGGGAACTGGAAGATCTGTCGTCGTGTTGGTGGCGCGCAACGCGGCGATGCCGCCGAAGAAGTTCAGCGACGGCGTGATCTGCCACTGCCAGTCGGCTTCAATCCCGATGATTTCTGCACGACCTACATTGCGCTGCTGAACAGCAGCCTCGCCGCGATAGGTGGTGGGGACGCTCATCATGAAGTCGCGGTATTCGTTGTAGAACCCTGTCAGGCGAATGGTGGCATTTTGCAGATACAGCCGCGCGCCGGCTTCGTAATTGATGCCGCGTTCCGGCTTCAGTTCCGGATTGGGCAATGTGTAAACGCCGTCCGAATAATCCTGGATGAACATTTCCGACTGGAACGGATAGCGGAAGGACGTGCCGATATTGGCGACCAGCTCCACCATCTGCACCGGACGATACGCAAGCCCGACGCTGCCGGTTGTGGCATTCGCCGTGGTGTTCTGCGCGGCTTCCAGCGCGGGGCGCAGCGCGGGATCGGCGATGGGGTCGGTGTTGACGTCCGACAGGAACCAGTCGAACCGGCCAGCCCCGGTGACCGTCCATTTTGGATCGGGGTTCCAGCTGGAATTCACAAAGGTGCCGATGTTGAGCTGCGATCCGTTCGGTGCAAACTGCGCACGCGGAACATCGACAGTTGCGATGACCGCACCCGCCGGGTTGCGCATTTCCACATGCGCGGCGGATTCACGTTTGAACCCGGTTTCATAATGGAAATCCGCACCGACCGTTGTGCTCAGCGTGTGCCACGGAATGGTACCCGCCACGCGCCCGCCCCAGTTCACGGGGCCGTTGACGTATGTCCGCGCATCCATCGTGCGCTGTGGCATGACCTCGTTATGGATCGACAACTTGGTGTAGTATTCGGACCGGAACAGGCTTGCTTCAAAATGGCTCAGGAAGCTGTCGGTGTAATCGCCCTGGTATGCAATGCGGCCCGTGTAGACCTGCAGCGGTGCCTCGCGGATCTGCAGGGCCGGGGCAGGCTGCGCACTGGCGCGCCCATCGCTGACACTCGCTACGCGGAACGATGCTTCAGCGCGCTGATTGTCCGTGGGTGAGTAGCCCAGAACGATGGCGCCGCCGCCGCTTTCGTAGTCGCTGTTCTCGATCGTGCCTTCGCCGGAGCGGTAGTTGTTGGATGTGCGCCCGTTCACGCTGAGGCTCAGGTCGAAGCCTTGCCCCATCGCGCTGATGCTGACGCCGCC
Source organism: Acetobacteraceae bacterium (assembly GCA_031546815.1). Classification (GTDB taxonomy): domain Bacteria; phylum Pseudomonadota; class Alphaproteobacteria; order Acetobacterales; family Acetobacteraceae; genus JAVBJV01. The sequence continues at coordinate 5,163 of JAVBJV010000029.1, read as the reverse complement.
TTGCAACCCGTCGCCGTTGGTGTCGTACATCATGAATGCATCACCGCCCGCGAACCGCCACGGGCCGTTCGGATTGCCCGAGGGGCGGCGGGTGACGATGTTGATCAACCCACCCAACGCGTCGCTGCCATACATGTAGCTGGCACTGCCGCGCACCACTTCGATCTGTTCGACTTCGTACGGGGCGACCATCATCATCTGCATCAGCGAACGACCACGGAAACGGTCGCCGTCGATAAACACCGGAACGCGCACATCCAGCGTGTCCATGCCGCGAATGACGACGGTGCTGTTCAGACCGCCTTTGCGGCTGATGCCGACGTTGGGCATGCCCTGCAACAGTTCGGTCACGCTGCTGGCGTTGCTGCGTTCGATCTCGGCGCGGTTCACCACGCTGGTGGTCTGTTGCACCTGGGTCGGTAGAGATTCCGGCATGGTCGGGCGCGGGCCGATCGGCTGCATCACGTCGTGCCGTGAATCGCCCTCGACGGCAATTTCACCCAGCGGCGTGGGGCTGGATGGCGCTGTTCCTCCAGACGTTTCGGCAAATCCCAGAGTGGCGACAGGGATGGAAAGCAGTCCCAGAAGAACAGGCATGTGTTTCATGACGGCAGCGCCCTTGGTGATTGATTTTCCCGCCCCTTACACAGGCTTTGGTTTATTGACAATAAGAGTCATTCGCATTTATGAAATTAAGTAGTTCCATACGGCGGAGAAATAATCATGTTTCGGATAGTTTTTTTCAGCCTGTGGGTCTGTCTGATGGCGTCCGCGAGCGCCGAAAACATCACGTTCACCGACCAGCGCGGGAAGCAACACACGCTGCGCAGCCCTGTCGAACGCGCTGTCTTTCTGCCAATCCCGCATGCGTCGAGTTACATCGCCATCGATCAGACCGAACGTCATGTCGTGGGGATGAACCCAGCTTCCGCCACGGCGATGGAGCGCGGCATGCTGGCGCAGATCTTTCCCGGCGTGCGCAATATTTCGACCGGCATAACGCGGGGCGCAGGATTCTTGCCCAACGTTGAATCCATCCTCTCGCTACGCCCAGATGTGGTTTTCCAGTTGGGCTTCATGGGGGACGAGCCGCTGGAATCGCTCGAACGTGTGGGGCTGACCGTGGTTGGGATTCAGTGTTGCAGCCAGCGCGATCTGGATGCCTACACCGCCATCATGGGCGCTGTTGCCGGCAAGCCCGCGCGCGCTGCGGAGATGACCGCGCGTCAACATGCGCGCCTGCGCGAGATCGAGGCCGCCATGGAAGGACTGGCCGAGGCTGAACGGCCGCGCGTGCTCTATCTCAGCCGCTTCACGCATGAACTGCGGATCAGTAGCATCGGCAGCTACAACAACGAATATATCCGCCGCGCCGGTGGCCTGAGCACCACCGATCCGCAGGGTAACGCCATGGACCTGAACAGCGAAGGCACGGTGACGCTGGAGCAGGTCCTCGCCTGGGACCCCGAGGTGATTTTGATCGGCAACTTCGATCCCGCAATGCCGTCCGATGTGTATGACGCTCCGGCCTGGGCGGGCGTGTCGGCAGTGCGGAACCGTCGGGTCTATCGCGTTCCCTCGGGCGCGTTTTACTGGGATCCGCCCAGTCAGGAATCTGCGCTGATATGGACCTGGATTGCACGGCTGCTGCACCCCGAACGTGCGCGTTTCGATCTACGGGGCGATATGCGCGAGTGGTATCAGTTCCTCTATCAGCACACGCTGACGGACGACGAGATCGATCGGGTCATTGTCCTTCCGGCAAACAGCGGATCGGCTGGTTACGAACGGTTTGCCCGCCCATGAGCATGACAGTGGCCGAGGCAGTTCCCGCCCGATATTCGAGCGCACGCCTGTTGTTGTGGCCTGCCTTGTCGGCGGTGCTGGTGCTGGTGTTTCTCGGTTCGCTGGCGATTGGGCGATACGATGTGCCGCTGTCGCATGTGGCGATGATCCTGCTGGCACCGCTGCTGGATCTGGCGCCGACATGGTCGCCTACGGAAGAGCTGGTCGTGCAGACCGTGCGTCTGCCGCGCGTGCTGATCGCCGGTGTGGCGGGGGCAGGGCTGGCGCTGTCGGGTGCTGTGCTGCAGGGGATTTTTCGCAACCCGTTGGTCGGGCCGCAGACAATTGGCGTGTCGTCGGGTGCGGCGCTGGGTGGAGTGGTTGCCATCCTGTTGGTGGGCTTCGGGATGTCGGTTTCGGTGGGTGCGTTTGTCGGGGCGGTGGGCGCGTTGCTGGCAGTGCTGTTCATCCATAACGGCAAAGGCAACACCGCCATTCTGACTCTGATTCTGGCGGGCGTTGTGGTCAATGCGCTGTGCGGTGCGCTGGTGAGTTTCGTGACTTATATTGCCGATCCGGAAACCAAACTGCCGGGGCTGGTGTTCTGGCTGATGGGCAGTTTCGCCGCCGCCAGCTGGCCAAAATTCTGGCTGCTGTTTGCGTGCTGTCTGCCCGCCAGCACCGTGCTGCTGGCCATGCGCTGGCGGATCAATCTGCTGTCGTTGGGGGACGAGGACGCGCGCACTCTGGGCGTTCACCCCGGCCGTGATCGCGCCATCCTGCTGAGCGGCGTTTGCCTGATCACCGCGGTGCAGGTGGCGGTCAGCGGGTCGATCGGGTGGGTGGGGCTGGTGGTGCCCAATCTGTGCCGACTTGTGCTGGGCGCCGATCATCGTCGCCTGCTGCCCGCCAGTGCAATGGTGGGGGCGGTGTTCCTGATGATCGCCGATACCTGTGCGCGCACTCTGACCGCAGCCGAGATCCCGGTCGGCATCGTAACCGCGCTGGTGGGGACGCCGGTTTTCGCAATTTTGTTGCATCGCTCGGCCACCAGCGGAGGACGGTCATGATCGACGTTAAAGCTGCAGGGCATTGCTATCGGGCGGATCGCTGGTTGTTCCGCGATCTGTCGTTTCAGGTTCAGCCTGGTGAAATTCTGGCCGTGCTGGGCCCGAACGGGCGCGGCAAGAGCACATTGTTGCGCAGCATCTGCGGCACGCTGATTCCGCGCGAAGGGCATGTGCGGATAGAGGGTGCGGTTGGTTATGTGGCGCAGGCGCAGCAGGTCGATGTTGCGTTCGACGTGATCGACATGGTGCTGATGGGGCGCAGCCGGTTTCTGGGCCGATTTCAGTCTCCGGGTGCGGCCGATATTGCCGTGGCGAAATCCTGCCTGGATGCAGTCGGCATGTCGGCCGTTACGCATCAGCGCTACGACCGGCTGAGTGGCGGGCAGCGTCAGCTGGTTCTGCTGGCGCGCGCACTGGCGACGGAGTGCTCGGTGCTGGTGCTGGATGAACCAGCCTCGGCGCTGGATCTGGCCAATCAGGGGGGCGTGCTGCGTCTGTTGCTGCGACTGACCGTTGAACGCAACCTTGCGGTTCTGTTTACAACGCACGATCCCGCACATGCATTGGGGATTGCCGACCATGCGCTGCTGCTGTTCGAGCATGCACAGCACGCCTGCGGCACGGCGGATGCAACTCTGAACGAGGAAAATCTCAGCCGCCTCTACAACATGCAGGTCCGGCGTTCACGTTGGTCGTACGACGGTGATCAGGGCGAAGTGATCATCCCGCTGCACGGGCTGCGGCAGGGCGGGGTGGTCTTCTCGTAAAGCAGAAAGCTACGACATTCAGCTATCAAAATACTGGACAAGATTACAGCGAGCGCCGATGTGTGGCGCGCACGCAGTGTCGGTGTTGCGTCAAGGGGGTCCGGGGTCTGTATCGAATGGAAATCCGATTCAAATGGAGCATCGCTTTTATAGCGGGGATGCTGGCGGCTTCTCCGGCTTTTTCGGAAACATCCGCTGCATGGCAAGCGCAGTGTCTAGCCGGGGATGTGCAGCTGACGGTTGACTTCAAATCGACTTCCGGAGACGCATGGGAAGACGATATGTCCATCACTATACATCACGTCGATGGAAGGTCTGCGGTGGTGCCGGTTCCGCCAGCGCTTTATGTGCCGCGCGGCATGATGGGCAATCTACCGAACCACTGCGATCAGATCGGCGCGCTTGATGCCGGAAACGGCACGTGGCTGTTGCTGCTGACGCGCGATAATCGCCCGTCTTATCCTGTTCTGGATGCAGTTCTGTTCAACCCGCAGACAATGACGGTTACCGATGTTCAGCGTGGTATCGGAGTTCGTTCGGGTCTGGGGGGTATCAAGACCGAACGGCTTGTACTGCGTCAGAACGGAGAGCCGCAGCATTATGCTGTCCGGTTGATTTCTGATTACATCGAGAACGCAGATTGCGATTGCGCCGATGCCTTTATTGAGGGCTGGTTGCGCTTATTTACCGATAATGAGCATATTCGGCAGGAATGGATTCAGTAATCACCAGATGTTTGGTGCTTGTAATTTTATTCCGAAACAGAAGCAATTTTCCTGCTGGATATGTTCGTGCGGCAGGGCGGGGTGTCTGCGGCGGCGCTCATGGGGCTGCGGTAATATGATGCCGCTGGCCTAATCTCTTGATTTCCCCCTGGATTTCCTGCATACCGCGCGCGTCGGCGGGGCATGATGTTCCGTCGGTAATACGCACGCAGGGGACCTTTCCCGTTCTACGGGTTCCGGTGGCTCAGGCCATTACCCTGCGGAGGCACAACCGGACGACAGGAAAGGACAACGCTTATGGCGATGCCCGAATTCACCATGCGCAGCCTGCTTGAAGCAGGCGTTCACTTTGGCCACCATACACGCCGCTGGAACCCGAAGATGTCCCAGTACCTGTTTGGTGTGCGCAACCAGGTCCACATCATCGACCTGCAGCAGACCGTGCCGATGCTCGACCGTGCGCTGCTGGCCGTGCGCAACACAGTGGCCGGCGGTGGCCGCGTTCTGTTCGTCGGCACCAAGCGCGCCGCGGCGGACCATGTGGCGGAAGCGGCGAAGCGCTGCGGCCAGTATTACGTGAACCATCGTTGGCTCGGCGGCATGCTGACCAACTGGAAGACCATCACCGGCAGCATCAAGCGCCTGCGCCAGATCGAAGAAACACTGGGCGGTGACGGCCAGGGTCTGACGAAGAAGGAAGTCCTGAACATCACGCGCGACCAGGAAAAGCTGGAACGTGCGCTGGGCGGGATCAAGGAAATGGGCGGTCTGCCCGACATCCTGTTCATCATCGACACCAACAAGGAAAAGCTGGCG
>JAVBJV010000016.1:0-15127 GCA_031546815.1 Acetobacteraceae bacterium | reverse complement strand
CAGTAGGTAACGTCCCGTAATGATGAACATACTGCTCGTAATCCATCTGTTTGTTGCCCTAGCGCTCATCGGCGTCGTGCTGATCCAGCGCAGCGAGGGCGGTGGTCTTGGTATTGGGACCTCCCAGGGGATGGGCGGCTTCATGAGCGGACGCGGCACAGCCAACCTGCTGACCCGCGCTACAGCCATTCTGGCTGCGGTTTTCATGGCGCTGTCGCTGTCGATGGCGCTGCTGAACCGCGGCACACAGGGCGCAGGACGCAGCATTTTCGACTCCGTCCCGGCAGCTCCGGCGGCTCCGGCCACCGCGCCGGGTTCCTCGCTGCCGACGGCTCCGGCCGCACCGGCACGTCCGGCGGTCCCGACCAACTAAATCTGATACCGGTGCGGCCCCTCGGGGCCGTGCGCGGTATCGTTCGTCTCAATCAGTGCGAGATCCGAGTCGTGGGCGTTCAGCGCCCCGTTTGGTATTGCTTTATCAGGGCTGCACGCGCGGGGGGTGACGCCGCGCCGATGTGGCGTTAGGTTGACGGCCCATGACGCGGTTTATTTTCATCACTGGCGGCGTGGTTTCCTCGCTCGGTAAGGGTATTGCTTCGGCGGCGCTGGGTGCGCTGCTGCAGGCACGTGGGTATACGGTCCGGCTGCGCAAGCTGGACCCGTATCTGAACGTCGATCCGGGCACCATGAGTCCGTACCAGCACGGCGAAGTCTTCGTGACCGATGACGGCGCCGAAACCGACCTCGACCTTGGGCATTACGAACGCTTCACCGGTGTGCATGCGCGCCGCAGCGACAGCACGACCACGGGGCGGATCTATTCCGACGTGATCGCCAAGGAACGTCGTGGCGAATATCTGGGCGGCACGGTGCAGGTGATTCCGCACATTACCGACGCGATCAAGGAAGCGACGACGCGCGATCTGGAAGGCGTGGACTTCGCGCTGATTGAGATCGGCGGCACGGTGGGCGACATCGAAAGTCTGCCGTTCCTGGAATCGATCCGCCAGCTGAGCAACGATCTGGGCCATGGCAGCACGATGTTCGTGCATCTGACGCTGCTGCCCTATATCCCCTCGGCCGGTGAACTGAAGACCAAGCCGACGCAGCATTCGGTGAAGGAATTGCTGAGCCTCGGCATTCAGCCGAACATGCTGCTGTGCCGCAGCGACCGCGCGATCCCCGAGAACGAACGCCGCAAGATCGCGCTGTTCTGCAACGTGCGCCCCGAGGCCGTGGTGGCGGCATTGGATGTAGACACCATCTACGCGGTGCCGCAGCGTTACCACGAAGAAGGCATGGACCGCGAAGTGCTGCGCCATTTCGGCCTGCCGTTCGACGAGAAGCCCGACCTGACGCGCTGGCAGAAGATCGTCGATGTCGTGCACGCGCCGGAAGGCGAGGTGCGGATTGCGGTGGTTGGCAAATACATCACACTGCTGGACGCTTACAAGTCGCTGGCGGAAGCGCTGACGCATGGTGGGATCGCCAATCGCGTGCGGGTGAAGCTCGACTGGGTGGATAGCCAGGTGTTCGAACAGCCCGATGCGGTGAGCCGGCTTGAAGGCGTGCATGGCATTCTGGTGCCGGGCGGCTTCGGCGAACGCGGCACTGAAGGCAAGATCGAAGCGGTGAAGTTCGCCCGCGAACGTAAGGTACCATTCTTCGGCATCTGCCTCGGCATGCAGATGGCGGTGATCGAGGCAGCGCGCAACATGGCGGGCCTGCCCGAGGCGTCGTCCACTGAATTCGGCCCGTGCAATACCCCGGTGATCGGGCTGATGACCGAATGGTCGCGCGGTAACCAGCTGGAACAGCGCAAGGAAGGCGGCGATCTGGGCGGCACCATGCGTCTCGGCGCTTACAAGGCGGCGCTGAAGGAAGGCTCGCTGGTGCGTGAAGTCTATGGTGATGCGCCCGAGATCGAGGAACGTCACCGTCATCGCTATGAAGTGAACATCACCTACAAGGACAAGCTGGAGGCAGCCGGTCTGTCGTTCAGCGGTCTGTCGCCGGACGGTGTGTTGCCGGAAATCGTTGAGCTGCCGGGCCATCCGTGGTTCATCGGCGTGCAGTATCATCCGGAACTGAAGTCCAAACCTTTTGACCCCCATCCGCTGTTCGCGTCGTTCATCGCGGCGGCTGTCAGGCAGGCCCGCCTTGTCTAATCCCAACACCGTGGTGCGTATCGGCAATGTCGAGATCGCCAACGACCGTCCCTTCGCGCTGATTGCGGGCCCCTGCCAGCTGGAAAGCCGGGACCATGCGTTCGAGATCGCGACCGCATTGAAGGAGATGACCGGCAAGCTGGGCATCGGGCTGATCTTCAAGGCCTCGTACGACAAGGCCAACCGCACCAGCCTGAAAGGGCAGCGCGGCATGGGGATGAGCAAGGGCCTCGCCGTGCTGGCGGAAGTGCGCGAAAAGCTCGGTGTGCCGGTGTTGACCGACATTCATGCGGAAGATCACTGCAAGCCTGCTGCGGAAGCGGTGGATTGCCTGCAGATCCCGGCGTTCCTGTGCCGCCAGACTGACCTGCTGCTGGCAGCGGGCAATACCGGCAAGGCTGTGAACGTGAAGAAGGGCCAGTTCCTGGCACCGTGGGACATGGCAAATGTCGCCGCCAAGCTGGCGAGCACAGGCAACAAGAACATCCTGCTGACCGAACGCGGCGTTTCGTTCGGCTACAACACACTGGTGACCGATTTCCGCGGCCTGCCGATCATGGCGCAGACCGGCTGGCCGGTGGTGTTCGACGTGACCCATTCGGTGCAGCAGCCGGGCGGGCAGGGTGGTTCCTCGGGCGGGCAGCGTGAATTCGCCCCGGTGCTGGCGCGGGCCGCGCTGGCGGTGGGTGTGTCGGCGCTGTTCATCGAAACACACCCCGATCCGGACAAGGCTCCGTCCGACGGGCCGAACATGATTCCGCTGGCCGAAATGCCGGCCCTGCTGGCGCGCCTGCAGGCGTTCGACAAGGTCGCGAAGGCGGTTTGAAAACACTCGGCTACTGCCTGACGGCACTCTGCATCGCGGCGTTTGCGCTGGCGGTGTGGACTGCCGTGCAGGTGGGGCAGATGCTGCCATGGTATGGCTGGGTGGCTTTGCCCGGGGCCGTATTGGGTCTGGTATTGGCCGGACATCGCCCCGAACCGCCATTACCATCGGACAATAATCTGGATGGCGGACAGCAATAAACGTACCGTGTTGGTGCAATACCGTAATTATACAATCTGATAATAGGCCGTCTGATGTGGTAATTATTCCCACATCAGCTTAATTAACCTCAATAACGTAAATATCCCCCTGATATTACTTTCCGTTTGTTGCCTGTGGCGTTATTTTCCGCCCACGGGATCAGCAAAAAACATATGGCGTAGAGCGTGCGAACATGCAGTTCGTGCGGCCGCCATGCGTCTCATGGAGAGAGATATTGGTAGGGACAGGTGTCACGGTCGAGCGTTCCAAGGGTGGGGCGTGGTACAAAATTCTATATATTCAGGTCATTATCGCCATCGTAGTCGGTGTGCTGCTCGGGCATTACTACCCCGAGACCGGAACGGCCATGAAGCCGTTCGGCGATGCCTTCATCAAGCTGATCAAGATGATGATCGCACCGGTGATTTTCTGCACCATCGTGCATGGCATTGCCTCGGTCAGCGACCTGAGCAAGGTGGGCCGCGTCGGGCTGAAGGCGCTGCTGTATTTCGAGGTTGCCTCGACCGTCGCCCTGGTCATCGGGCTGATCGTGGCGCGCACGTTCGAACCGGGGGCGGGTTTCAACATCAATCCGGCCGACCTCAGCGCCAAGGATCTGGCAGAAACCGCCACGTATATCCAGTCAGCGCATAACGACAGCATCGTAGCGCATCTGATCTCGATCATCCCGAATGCGTTTCTGGGTGCTCTGGTGCAGGGGGATCTGCTGCAGGTGCTGTTCGTCTCGATCCTGTCGGGCGTGGCGGTGGCGAACATGGGTGAAACCGGGGCGAAGATCACCCACGCGATCGACACCGCAGGCCAGCTGTTCTTCCGCATGATCGGCATTGTGGTGAAGGTGGCGCCGCTGGGGGCGTTTGGCGCGATGGCGTTCACCATCGGCAAGTATGGCATCGGGTCGCTGCAGAAGCTCGCCATTCTGGTGGCGCTGTTCTACCTGACCAGCTTCCTGTTCGTGGTGATCGTGCTGGGCTTTGTGGCGCGACTGTCCGGGTTCTCGATCTTCAAGTTCATCGCCTATATCAAGGACGAACTGCTGATCGTGGTGGGCACGTCCTCGTCCGAGACCGTGCTGCCGCAGATGATGCGCAAGATGGAAAAGCTGGGTGCGTCGAAGTCGGTGGTCGGGCTGGTGATTCCAACCGGCTACAGCTTCAATTTGGATGGCACCAACATCTACATGACGCTGGCCATCCTGTTCCTGGCGCAGGCGACCAACACGCCGCTGACGCTGGGGCACGAGCTGATGATCATCGGCGTGGCGATGCTGACGTCGAAGGGGGCCTCGGGCGTGACCGGGGCCGGGTTTGTGACGCTGGCGGCGACGCTGGCGGTGATCCCCGATATCCCGATCCAGGCGCTGGCCGTCCTGTTGGGGATCGACAAGTTCATGAGCGAATGCCGCGCGCTGACCAATCTGGTGGGCAATGGCGTGGCGACCATCGTCGTCAGCCGTTGGGAAAACGAACTGGACCGCGACAAGCTGAACGCGGAACTGGAAGGCCGGGCGCTTCCCGCCAGCGCCTGAACTGCAGACCGGGTAGTGGTCATAAAAGGCCGGGGGTGCTAGTCATCCCCGGCCTTTCCAATTTTCGGATGGAACCCGAGCATGAGCACAATTGCTGATATTGTCGCCCGCGAAATTCTGGACTCGCGCGGCAACCCCACGGTCGAAGTTGATGTGGTGCTGGAAGACGGCGCCATGGGTCGAGCGGCTGTGCCGTCGGGTGCGTCGACCGGGGCGCACGAAGCCGTCGAACTGCGGGATGGCGACAAGAGCCGTTACGGCGGCAAGGGCGTTCTGACCGCCATCGACAACATCGAAGGCGAAATCTTCGAAGCGCTGAGCGGCCTCGACGCGATCGACCAGATCAAGATCGACGAGATCATGATCGACCTCGATGGCACGCCGAACAAGGCCCGTCTGGGCGCGAACGCCACGCTGGCGGTCAGCCTGGCGGTGGCGAAGGCCGGGGCGGAATCGGTTGGTCTGCCGCTGTGGCGCTATGTCGGCGGGGCGTATGCGCGTACGCTGCCGGTGCCGATGATGAACATCGTGAATGGCGGCCAGCATGCCGACAACCCGATCGACATCCAGGAATTCATGGTGCAGCCGATTGCGGCGGGCACGATGGCCGAAGCCGTGCGCGTTGGCGCCGAGATCTTCGCTGAACTGAAAAAGGCCCTGCATGCGGCCGGTCACAACACCAATGTGGGCGACGAAGGCGGCTTTGCGCCGAACCTGAAGTCGGCCGAGGAAGCACTCAGCTTCATCAGCAAGGCCTGCGAGAAGGCTGGCTATCGCCCCGGTGAAGACGTGACGTTCGCGCTGGATTGCGCCTCGACTGAATTCTTCAAGGACGGCAAATACATCCTTGAAGGCGAAGGCAAGACGTTCGATGCGGCCGGTATGGTCAGCTACCTGAAGAACCTGTGCGACAAGTTCCCGATCGCCTCGATCGAGGACGGCTGCGCGGAAGACGATTGGGATGGCTGGAAGCTGCTGACCGACACGCTGGGCAAGAAGGTGCAGCTGGTTGGCGACGATCTGTTCGTGACCAACACCGAACGCCTGCGTCGCGGCATTGCGGCGGGGACGGCGAACTCGATCCTGGTGAAGGTGAACCAGATCGGTACGCTGACCGAAACGCTGGAAGCCGTGCAGACGGCGCATCGCGCGGGTTACTCGGCGGTGATGAGCCATCGTTCGGGCGAAACCGAAGACGCGACGATTGCCGATCTGGCGGTGGCGACGAATTGCGGTCAGATCAAGACCGGCAGCCTGGCGCGTGCCGACCGCACGGCGAAGTACAACCAGTTGATCCGCATCGAGGCCGAACTGGGCACCGAAGCGCGTTACGCGGGGCGCACCATCCTGCGTGCCTGATTGGCCGCTATGGGCAGGAAAAAGCCGGGGTTATGCCCCGGCTTTTTTTATTGTCAGCGATAATAGCGATGATTGTGGCGCGGTCCGTAATAGCGGTGCTGCTGGTAGCCGTGGCGCTGGTGGCCATAATGCCGGGACGGGGTGTGCCGATAATGCTGCGGTGGCGGCGCGTAGCGCTGATGGCCGTAGGCCCGCTGCGGTTGGCTCTGGTGATGGCGCTGCCCATGTCCCCGATATTGAACATCGACGATGCTGGCAGATGTGCCGACCGACAGCGGCATATGCGCCGCCTGCGCCGAAGCTGCGCAACCAATAATAATAGTAAGGGCTACTAGAATTTTTCGCATGATTTCAAATCTCTCCGAACATGTCGCTCCGCCGTGTGGAGCAGGCATAATAAAGCCCGCCGAAGCGTTTTCCCGATGTGCGGATTGTGGCGGGGAAGGGGCTTTGTGTGTCGTTCTGTGACAGAGCGGTGTGGCGGAAAAGACTCTCTGGCGAGAAAGTAATTAGTCTTGTAAAACAATACTTCCCTTTTGATTCCAATCGTGATTCTTTGAAGGGAACGGAGGTTCCAAACTCATGTCGTTCGGACGCGCGATAAAGCAGCGGCTGAAAACCGTGATTTGGCCGACATTCTTCCTGGCGCTGGGCGGGTATTTCGTCTGGCAGGCAACACAGGGGGAACGCGGCATTATCACGCAGCGTCTACGTGACTCGCAGCTGGGCGAGATGCGCGCTGAACTCGCGCGTGTGGAATCCGACCGCGAGGGGTGGGAACGCCGTGTCTCGAGCCTGCGCGGCCCGGTGATCGACCCCGATACGCTGGACGAACGCGCGCGTGCCATGCTGAACCTCGCCGCCCCGAACGAGATCGTGGTGCCGTACGGCCCGGGTAACCGCCTCTTCTAAAAAACACCTGCTCAAGCGTGTTTCGCACCCTGTGGGAGGCAATCCTGCAGGGTGATTTTACGTACGCATATCAGCTGCGTTCATTTTGATTTCAGAATATATTTGGAATAAAATTCCAAAACAGAACGGTTCTATGTTCTGAAACATCAAATCCGGACAGGGAAACTATCCTGTTTTATGGCTGTCCAGATCGGCTTTCTCTGGGATCAAGCACTTAACCACATTTCGGTTAATCGTCTTTTTTGCATTGCACAACAAACAGTTAGCGCGAAAACCAGTGCTTGCAAGTGGCGGGGCTTCTCGTTTACCTCATGCACAGACGCAGTTCTTGAGGAGCAGTTCGCCATGGCGCAGGTACCGGACAAGAAACGGGCAAAGGGCAAAGACCAGCCCATGCCGCAGGAGCAACTCCTGCAAGCCTATCGCGACATGCTTCTGATCCGCCGGTTCGAGGAAAAGGCCGGGCAGCTTTACGGTATGGGGCTGATCGGCGGCTTCTGCCATTTGTATATCGGTCAGGAAGCTGTGGTGGTCGGCCTGCAGATGGCGATCGGCGAGGGCGATCAGGTGATCACATCCTATCGCGACCACGGGCACATGTTGGCCTGCGGGATGGAAGCGCGCGGCGTGATGGCGGAACTGACCGGACGCATCGGCGGCTATTCCAAGGGCAAAGGCGGCTCGATGCACATGTTCTCGCGCGAGAAGAATTTCTTCGGCGGGCATGGGATCGTCGGCGCGCAGGTCAGTCTGGGGAACGGGCTGGCATTCGCCAACTGGTATCGTGGCAACGACCGCGTGTGCCTGACCTATTTCGGCGATGGCGCGTCGAACCAGGGGCAGGTGTATGAAAGCTTCAATCTGGCGGCGCTGCTGAAGCTGCCAACCATTTTCGTCATCGAGAACAACAAGTACGGCATGGGCACCAGCGTGGACCGCTCGTCCGCCTCGCACGACCTGTCGAAGAACGGTGCGCCGTGGGGCATTCCCAGCCTGCAGGTGGACGGCATGGATGTAGCCGCGGTGAAGGCCGCCGGCGACGAGGCCGTGGCGCATTGCCGCGCTGGCAAGGGACCGTTCCTGCTGGAAATGATCACCTATCGCTATCGCGGCCATTCGATGTCGGATCCGGCGAAATACCGCACGCGCGAGGAAGTGCAGAAGATGCGTGAAACGCATGACTGCATCGACAGCGTGCGCAAGGAACTGCAGACCCGTGGCGCCAGCGAAGCCGCGCTGAAGACTATCGACGACGAAGTAAAGACCATCGTGCAGGACGCTGCCGATTTCGCCCAGGAATCCCCCGAGCCGCCCGAGAGCGAACTCTGGACCGACATCCTGGTGGAGGGCTGAACATTATGGCGACACAGATTCTGATGCCGGCGCTTTCCCCGACGATGACCGAGGGCAAGCTGTCACGCTGGCTGAAAAAAGAAGGCGACATGGTGAAATCCGGCGACGTGATCGCCGAGATCGAAACCGACAAGGCGACGATGGAAGTTGAAGCGGTGGATGAAGGCGTGCTGGGCAAGATCCTGGTCGCTGAAGGCACCGAAGGCGTTGCCGTAAACACGCCGATCGCCATTCTGGGTGGTGACACGGCCGATGTCGCACCGCCGAAAGCCGCCGCACCGGCCGCCACATCTGCCCCCGCCACGGTCCCCGCCGCGCCGAAAACGCCGCAGGCTGCCGAGGAAAAGGACTGGGGCCCGACCGCGCCGATCACGGTGCGCGAGGCGCTGCGCGACGCGATGGCGGCCGAGATGCGCGCCAACCCCGACGTGCTGCTGATGGGCGAGGAGGTCGCGCAGTATCAGGGCGCGTATAAAATCTCGCAGGGTCTGCTGGACGAATTCGGCGCGCGCCGCGTGATCGATACGCCGATCACCGAACACGGTTTCGCCGGTATGGCGGTGGGCGCGGCGTTCAACGGGCTGCGTCCGATCGTCGAGTTCATGACGTTCAACTTCGCCATGCAGGCGATCGACCAGATCATCAATTCCGCTGCCAAGACGCTGTATATGTCGGGCGGGCAGATGGGCTGTCCCATCGTGTTCCGTGGCCCGAACGGCGCGGCTTCGCGCGTCGCGGCGCAGCACTCGCAGTGCTATGCGTCGTGGTATGCGCATTGCCCGGGGCTCAAGGTGGTTGCACCGTGGAGCGCGGCCGACGCCAAGGGCCTGCTGCGCGCCGCGATCCGCGATCCGAACCCTGTTATCTTCCTGGAAAACGAAATCCTCTACGGGCACACGCACGAATGCCCGACGGCAGATGATTTTGTGCTGCCGATCGGCAAGGCGAAGATCGAACGTGCCGGGTCCGACGTGACGATTGTCGCGTTCAGCATCATGGTGGACTTCGCGCTGAAGGCCGCCGACAAGCTGGCCGAACAGGGCATCAGTGCCGAGGTGATCAACCTGCGCTCGCTCCGCCCGCTGGACACCGAAACCATCGCCAACAGCGTGCGCAAGACCAACCGCATCGTGACGGTGGAAGAAGGCTGGCCGTATGCGGGGATCGGGGCCGAGGTCTGCATGCAGATCATCGAAAGCTGCTTTGATCACCTCGATGCGCCGCCGGTGCGTGTGGCGGGGCTTGATATTCCGATGCCGTATGCGTCCAATCTGGAAAAGCTGGCGCTGCCGGGTGTCGAGCATATCGTCGAGGCGGCAAAATCCGTCGCTTACAAATAAGCCGCGCGCAGGAGAGGAAGTATTATGGCGACCAATATTTTGATGCCCGCCTTGTCTCCCACGATGACGGAAGGGACTCTGGCGCGCTGGCTGAAGAAAGAGGGCGATACGGTGAAGTCGGGCGACGTGATCGCCGAGATTGAAACCGACAAGGCGACGATGGAAGTTGAAGCGGTGGATGAAGGCGTGCTGGGCAAGATCCTGGTCGCCGACGGCACCGAAGGCGTAAAGGTCAACGCGCCGATCGCCATTCTGATCGAGAAGGGCGAAGCGGTGCCAACCTCTGCCGCTGCCGCCCCCGCCAAGCAGCAAGCCACTGCCGCACCTGCGCCCGCAGCGGCAACACCGGCACCTGCGCCGGTTGCAGCACCTGCCGTGGCAAAGAAGACTGACGACCGGATTTTCGTCTCGCCATTGGCGCGCCGGATGGCGACGCAGGCGGGGCTGGATCTGGCGACGCTGAAGGGCAGCGGCCCGAACGGACGCATCGTGAAAGCCGATATCGAAGCGGCGCGTGGCGCTGCTCCGGCGGCGAAGCCCGCGCCCGCTGCGGCTGCTCCGGCACCTGCCGCACTGTCGGCCACATCGATCACGGCACCGCATATGCTGGTGCCGCACAGCTCGATGCGCAAGGTGATTGCGCGCCGCCTGAGCGAGAGCAAGGCGACGGTGCCGCATTTCTATGCGTCGATCGATGTCGAGCTCGATGCGTTGTTGAAGCTGCGTGCTGACCTGAACGCCAAGGCGCCGAAGGACGGTGCGGGTGCCTACAAGATCAGCGTCAACGATCTGGTGATCAAGGCGACGGCGCTTGCGCTGCGCCGTATGCCGCAGGTCAACGCCACCTGGACCGACGAAGGCACGGTGCAGTACAGCGATGTCGATATCTCGGTCGCGGTCTCGATCCCCGACGGGCTGATCACGCCCATCGTGCGCAAGGCCGACCAGAAGGGGCTGTCGACCATCAGCGCCGAGATGAAAGACCTCGCCGCGCGCGCCAAGGCGGGCAAGCTGAAGCCGGAGGAATTCCAGGGCGGCGGGTTCAGCATCTCGAACATGGGGATGTTCGGCGTGAAGGAGTTTGCTGCGATCATCAATCCGCCGCAGGCCGGCATTCTGGCGGTCTCGGCCGCTGAACAGCGCCCGGTGGTGAAGAACGGTGCGCTGGCGATTGCCACCGTGATGTCGGTGACGGTCAGCGTCGATCATCGCATTGTCGATGGTGCGCTGGCGGCCGAGTGGCTGCAGGTGTTCAAGGGGATCATCGAAGATCCTCTGTCGATGTTGCTGTGATCGGGGCCAAAGCATGAGCGATACATCCTTCGATCTGATCGTCGTCGGCGGTGGGCCAGGCGGTTATGTGGCGGCGATCCGCGCGGCGCAGCTCGGCATGAAGACGGCGCTGGTGGAACGTGAACATCTGGGCGGTATCTGCCTCAACTGGGGCTGCATCCCGACCAAGGCGCTGCTGCGTGCGTCCGAGATCAACCACATGCTCCACACGCTGGATGCATACGGGTTTGCAGCGGACAATCCGCGCTTCGATTTCGCCAAGGTGGTGAAGCGCTCGCGCGGTGTGGCGGCGCAGCTTTCGGCGGGCATCAAGGGCCTGCTGAAAAAGAACAAGGTCACCGTGTTCGATGGCGTGGGCAAGCTGGCGGGCAAGCAGACCCTGTCGGTTAGCAAGGACGGCAAGCCGGTCGCCACGCTGAAGTCGCCGCACATCATTCTGGCCACGGGCGCGCGGGCGCGCGTGCTGCCGGGGATCGAACCCGATGGCAAGTTGATCTGGAGCTACAAGGAAGCGCTGGTCGCCCCCGCGCTGCCGAAGACGCTGCTGGTGATGGGGTCGGGCGCCATCGGGATTGAATTCGCCTCGTTCTTCCAGAACATGGGCAGCAAGGTCACCGTGGTCGAGATGATGGACCGCGTGATGCCGGTGGAAGATGCCGAGATCTCGGCCTTCGCGCAGAAGCAGTTCGAAAAGCAGGGCATGACGATCCTGACCGCTGCCAATGTCAAGGGCGTGAAGAAGAACGCCGACAGCGTGACGGTGATGGTCGAGCAGGGCGGCAAGACGCAGGAAATTACCGCGGACCGGTTGATCTCGGCCGTGGGAATCGTCGGCAATGTCGAGGATCTGGGGCTTGAAGGCACGGCGGTGAAGGTCGATCGCACCCATGTGGTGACCGACGAATTCTGCCGCACCGGTGAACCCGGCGTGTATGCGATCGGCGATCTAGCGGGTGCCCCGTGGCTGGCGCACAAGGCCTCGCACGAGGGGATGATCTGCGTTGAGAACATCGCCGGTCTGCATCCGCATGCGATGGACGTGCGCAACATTCCGGGTTGCACCTATTGCCGTCCGCAGGTTGCATCGGTCGGGCTGACGGAAGCGAAGGCGAAGGAACTGGGGTACGAGATCCGCGTCGGCCGCTTCCCGTTCATCGGCAATGGCAAGGCGATTGCGCTGGGCGAGCCGGACGGTCTGGTAAAGACGGTGTTCGACGCCAAGACCGGCGAATTGCTGGGCGCGCACATGGCCGGGCCGGAAGTGACCGAGATGATTCAGGGCTACGTGATCGCCAAAACCATGGAGACCACGGAAGCCGAGCTGATGCACACGGTATTCCCGCACCCGACCCTGTCCGAGGCGATGCACGAATCTGTGCTTGATGCTTATGGCCGGGTGGTGCACTTCTAGCGCCATGACAACCCGCGTCCTGATCGATCATGCCCGTGGTGGTGCGCATACCGCGCGCCACCCGGAAAAGGCCAACCGGCCCGACAACCCCATCCAGCGCAAGCCCGCCTGGATCCGGGTGAAGGCGCCCGGCCACCCGGTGTATAACGAGACCCGCGACCTGTTGAAGGAACACAAGCTGGTCACGGTGTGCGAGGAGGCCGCCTGCCCGAATGTGGGCGAATGCTGGTCGCACCGCCATGCTACGATGATGATCATGGGCGAGATCTGCACGCGTGCCTGTGCGTTCTGCAACGTGCGCACCGGCATGCCCGACGCTCTGGACGCCGACGAACCCAACCGCGTGGGCGACGCCGTGGCGAAGCTGGGGCTGCGACATGTGGTTATCACCTCGGTTGATCGCGACGATCTGGCCGATGGCGGGGCGGCGCAGTTCGCGGCGGTGATCGCGGCAGTGCGCAACGCATCGCCCAGCACCACGGTCGAGATCCTGACGCCCGATTTCATGCGCAAGGAAGGCGCGCTCGAGATTGTGGTGGCGGCGAAGCCGGACGTGTTCAACCACAATCTGGAAACCACGCCGCGCCTGTACCCGACCATCCGTCCCGGTGCGCGCTACTACCAGTCGCTGCGTCTGCTGGACCGGGTGAAGCAGATCGACCCGTCGATCTTCACCAAGTCCGGCCTGATGATCGGCCTGGGCGAGGAAAAGCCCGAGATCGGGCAGGTGATGGATGATCTGCGCATCGCCGAGGTCGATTTCATCACGCTGGGCCAGTATCTGCAGCCGACGGCGAAGCACGCGGCCATCGCCCGTTTTGCCACGCCAGATGAGTTCGAGGACTACGCCCGCATGGCGCGCGCCAAGGGGTTCCTGATGGTGGCGTCCAGCCCGCTGACGCGGTCGTCCTATCATGCGGATGCGGATTTCTCGGCCATGCGTGATGCACGCGAACAACGTCTGCAAGCCACAGCAGAACGGGCGCGCTGAGTATCTAGAATGCCGACCCACGCAGAGAAGCGCATCGTCTCGTTTACGCCCGAGCAGTTATTCGATCT
Organism: Acetobacteraceae bacterium; assembly: GCA_031546815.1. GTDB lineage: Bacteria > Pseudomonadota > Alphaproteobacteria > Acetobacterales > Acetobacteraceae > JAVBJV01. Next base: position 1,656 of record JAVBJV010000016.1, on the reverse strand, counting down.
GGTTGCAGATGTGGGGAAATACCCGCAGTTTCTGCCATGGTGCACGGGCGCGCGGGTGCGTTCGAAGACCGACACGGAATTGCTGGCGGACCTGACGATTGGTTTTGGTCCGTTCCGTGAAACCTTCACCAGCCGCGTGACGCTGGATCGTCCACAGATGGTGCATGTGCGCTACGAGAACGGGCCTTTCCGCTACCTGAACAATCACTGGAAATTCCTGCCGCACCCAAAGGGGTGCGAGGTGGATTTCTTCGTCGATTTTGAATTCCGCAGCCGTATTCTGCAGATGGCGATTGGCGTGGTGTTCAACGAAGCCGTGCGTCTGATGGTGAACGCTTTCCTGAAGCGCGCTGCTGTGGTGTACGGAACACCCCCTAAAGCCCCCTAGCCAACACGGCCACAGACTGCTTTGTTTCCGCCCGGTTGAAACGAGACAGGCAGGTCCCATGGTTCAGACATCCGACAGCTTCGCATTCACGCCGCAGCGCATCGATCCGTCGCTGCCGAAGCCGCGTATCAACCTGTATTCCGACACCCAGACCAAGCCCTCGCGCGCCATGAAGGAAGCGATGATGGTGGCCGAGGTGGGCGACGAACAGCATGGCGACGATCCCACCGTGAACGCGCTGTGCGACAAGATGGCCGAGCTGTTCGGCAAGGAAGCCGCCGTCTTCATGCCGTCCGGCACGATGTGCAACCAGATCGCCATCCGCGTGCATTGCCGCCCTGGCGACGAGATCATCGCGCATCACACCGCGCATATCTCCAACAGCGAAGGCGGCGGCCCGTGGGCCAATGCCGGGGCAGGGATCCGCCCGGTGGACGGCCCGCGCGGCATGTTCACGCCTGACGTCGTGCGCGAAGCCATCCTGCCGCGTGGCCGTTATGCTGCGCCGCAGACTCTGCTGGAGGTCGAACAGACCGCCAATATGGGCGGCGGTGCCGTGTGGCCGCTGGCGCAGCTGAACGCGGTGGCAAAGGTTGCGCACGATGCGGGCCTCGCCACACATATGGACGGTGCGCGCCTGATGAATGCCTGCGTGGCGATTGGTGTATCACCCAAGGATATGGTGGCCTCGTACGACAGTGCGTGGCTGGATTTCACCAAGGGGATGGGTGCGCCGCTGGGGGCTGTGATGTTTGGCTCGCGTGAATTCATCGATGCGTGCTGGCGCTGGAAGCAGCGCATGGGCGGATCGCTGCGTCAGGCCGGGTTGAGTGCTGCTGCGTGCATCTACGCGCTGGATCACAACGTCGAACGTCTGGCCGAGGATCATACCAACGCGAAGGCATTGGCGCGGCATCTGGCGCAGATTCCGGGCGTGAAGGTTGTCGATCCGGATACGAATCTGGTGTTTTTTGAAACCGACGGCGCGGGGATGAGTCCCACCGATCTGGCGGATGCTCTGGCGCGCAAGGGCATCTGGATCAGCGTGCTGGGCAAATCCGCACGTGCGTGCACGCATCTGGATGTGACAGCGGCGATGGTGGAAGAAGCTGCGGCGGAAATCCGCAACGTCCTGGCGCGATAATATAGCGACCGGGCGTGCCGCGCTGCACGCCCGGTCCGGTGTTCAGAAACCCAGATCTTTCAGCGTGCGCGCGGCGGCCGGGGCGACATAGGTCCGCACACCGTTGGCCCCGGCGCGCTTGAAG
>JAVBJV010000040.1:0-28820 GCA_031546815.1 Acetobacteraceae bacterium | reverse complement strand
GTTGCAGGAAGGCCGCCTGCATCATCACGTCGAACTGATCGTCCGGCATATCGGCGAACAGGTCGAGGGATTTTACCGCTTCAGAATCCGGTCCTCGCATAAATGTTGCCTCCTGTTAATAAATAGTATGCAATATAATTTGACTAAAGTCAAATTGGCAAACGAACTTAAATAAATTGCTAGTTGATTATTTACTAAATCATAAGTCGAATTAGTCTAATTCGTATTTTTTTCTGATTTTCCATCATGAATATTGAGTAGGATCAATCCAATACGCCTGAATAGCTGAAAAGGTCCCCAGGACACGAACAACCGTGCCTGAAGAGCAGCAAAGGCCAAGCCATGAGCGTTTCCGAAGGAGTAACCCCTGGACAGCAGAACAGGGCAATGTGGGGGTCCGCCGCCGCATTCACTGTCTGCTTTGCAGTGTGGACTATTTTCGCCATCATCGGCATCCGAATCAAAGACGAACTGGGACTGAACAATGCTCAGTTCGGCTTGATGGCGGGGATGCCGATTCTGGTTGGCTCGCTGATTCGCGTGCCGCTGGGTATCTGGACCGACCAGTATGGCGGTCGCCGTGTTTTCACCTTTGTCATGCTGGCGGCAGCGGTCGCGACTTTCCTGTTGTCGTGGGCGCATACGTATCCGCAGATGCTGCTTGCGGGCGCTGGTGTGGGTATTGCCGGTGGGTCGTTCGCGGTTGGTATTGCCTATGTTTCGCGTTGGTATCCGGCGGGCAAGCAGGGCACGGCGCTGGGTGTGTTCGGTGCGGGTAACGTCGGTGCGGCGGTGACCAAGTTCTGTGCGCCATTCGTGATGGTGGCCTGGGGCTGGAACACGGTGGCGTATATCTGGGCCGCCGGTCTGGTGCTGATGGCCATCGCGTTCTGGTTCCTGACCGACGAAGACCCCGTCATCGTCGAACGCCGCGCCAAAGGCATCAAGCCGCAGAGCGCCTGGCTGGAACTCGAACCGCTGAAGAACGTGCAGGTCTGGCGCTTTTCGCTGTACTATTTCTTCGTGTTTGGCGCGTTCGTCGCGCTGTCGCTGTGGCTGCCGAAATATCTGATGGGCGTGTATGGCTTGACGGTGCAGAGCGCCGGCATGATTGCCGCGGCGTATTCCATCCCGGCCAGCCTGTTCCGCATCTATGGCGGCGTGCTGTCCGATAAATACGGCGCGCGGCGTGTGATGTACTGGACGTTCATCGTCTCGACCGTTTGCTGCTTCATCCTGTCCTACCCGCCGACCGAATTTGTCAGCCAGGGCGCGAATGGGCCGGTGACATACAGCATCGCGATCGGGCTGATTCCGTTCATTGTCGTTGCCTTCGTGCTCGGCTTCTTCATGAGCTTGGGTAAGGCCGCCGTCTACAAGCACATCCCCGTTTACTATCCGAAGAGCGTGGGTGCGGTTGGCGGTCTGGTTGGTCTGATGGGCGGTCTGGGCGGGTTCATTCTGCCGATCGTCTTTGGCTGGCTGGTGGACCAGACAGGGATCTGGAGCACCTGCTTCATGCTGCTGTTCGCGATTGTCGCGCTCTCGCTGATATGGATGCACTTCTCGATCCGGCAGATGGAACGTGAAGCAGCTGGAGACGTGCTGGCGAAACTTCCGGAGCTGCCGGAAATGCAGCCGATCCATGGTGTCGAACAGCAGGGCGCACTGAGTGCCGCCACGCTGATGGACTGGCGCCCGGAAGACCCCGCATTCTGGGAAAGCACCGGCAAGCCGATTGCGCGGCGTAACCTAACGGTGTCGGTGTGCTGTCTGCTGCTGGCGTTCTCGGTGTGGATGGTCTGGTCGATGGTGGTGGCGAAGCTGCCGCAGGCGGGCTTCAACTTCACCACCTCGCAGCTGTTCTGGCTGACGGCGTTGCCAGGCCTGTGCGGTGCGACGCTGCGTATCTTCTACTCGTTCGTCGTGCCGATCTTCGGTGGGCGTCTGTGGACCACACTCAGCACCTGGTCGCTGATTATTCCGGCACTCGGGATCGGCTTCGTGATCCAGAACCCGACCACGCCCTACTGGGTGTTCGTGCTGCTGGCGCTGCTGTGCGGCTTCGGTGGTGGTAACTTCGCGTCGTCGATGTCGAACATCTCGTTCTTCTTCCCGAAGCGCGAAAAGGGCAATGCGCTGGCCATCAATGCCGGTGTTGGCAACCTGGGCGTCAGCGTGATGCAGTTCCTGGTGCCGATCGTCATCACCATGGGCATCTTCGGATCGCTGGGTGGTTCTCCGGTAACGCTGACCTCGCCGGCTGGTGTGCAGACCACACAGTGGCTGCAGAACGCGGGCTATATCTGGGTGCCGTTCATTGCACTCAGCGCGACGGCAGCGTGGTTCTGGATGAACGATATCGGCTCGATGAAGGCGTCGTTCTCGGATCAGGCGGTGATCTTCCGTCGCAAGCATAACTGGCTGATGTGCTGGCTCTACACGGGCACATTCGGGTCGTTCATCGGCTTCTCGGCGGCGTTCCCGCTGCTGACCAAGACGCAGTTCCCCGAAGTGAATGCGCTGAGCTACGTGTTCCTTGGCCCGCTCGTCGGCGCCGTGTCGCGCGCGTTCACCGGTTGGATCTCGGATCGCTGGGGCGGTGGCCGTGTAACGATCTGGGTGTTCATCCTGATGATGATCGGCGCGGGTGGCGTACTCTACTTCGTCGGCATCAAGCATGAGCCGCATGCATTCTATGGCTTCTTCGCCTGCTTCCTGTTGCTGTTCTTTGCAACCGGGGTTGGGAATGCTTCGACCTTCCAGATGATCCCCGCTATTATGGCGAAGGACATGAACCGGCTGATGCCGGGCGCGGATCCGGTGGCGCGTCAGCGTCAGGCGGAAAAAGAATCGGCTTCGATTATCGGCTTCAGTTCGGCGATCGCAGCGTACGGTGCGTTCTTCATCCCGATGAGCTACGGCACATCGATTAGCATGACAGGTGGACCGCAGGCGGCACTGTGGGGCAGCATCATCTTCTATGTGAGCTGCCTGATCGTCACCTGGCTTTTCTACACCCGCAAGGGCGGGCTTCTTTACGATGTTGAACGTGCACGGACGGCATCCGCAAACGTTCATTCTGCTGCAGAATAAGGGGGAGACTAATGGGCCACCTACTCGATCGATTGACGTTCTTCAAAAAGAACGTTGAGGAATTCTCAAACGGCCATGGCATCACCACCCAGGAGGACCGCTCCTGGGAGGATGGCTACCGCAAACGCTGGCAGCACGACACGATCGCACGGTCGACGCACGGGGTGAACTGCACGGGATCCTGCTCGTGGAAGATCTACGTCAAGGGCGGGATCGTCACGTGGGAAACCCAGCAGACGGATTATCCGCGCACACGCCCGGATCTTCCGAACCACGAACCGCGCGGCTGTGCACGTGGGGCCAGCTACAGCTGGTATCTGTATTCGGGCAATCGCGTAAAATACCCGATGGTGCGTTCGCGCCTGCTGCGCCTGTGGCGTGAAGCACGCGCGGTGCGCACGCCGGTGGCCGCCTGGGCCTCGATCGTCGAGGACAAGGCCAAGCGTGACTCCTACACCAAGAAGCGCGGACTGGGTGGCTTTGTCCGCGCGACCTGGGACGAAGTGAACGAGATTATCGCCTCCGCCAACGCCTATACGGCCAAGACGTATGGGCCGGATCGCGTGATCGGGTTCTCCCCCATTCCTGCGATGTCGATGGTGTCCTATGCGGCAGGTGCGCGTTACCTGTCGCTGCTGGGCGGCGTGTGCATGTCGTTCTACGACTGGTATTGCGATCTGCCGCCGGCCTCACCGCAGACCTGGGGTGAGCAGACCGACGTGCCGGAAAGCGCCGACTGGTATAACGCGGGCTTCCTGATGCTGTGGGGATCGAACGTCCCGCAGACACGCACACCGGATGCGCATTTCTACACCGAAGTGCGGTACAAGGGCACGAAGAGCGTTGTCGTGTGCCCCGACTATTCGGAAGCATCGAAGTTCGCCGATATGTGGATTTCGGTGAAGCAGGGCACCGATGCCGCGCTGGCGATGGCGATGGGCCATGTGATGTTGCGTGAGTATCACGTCGATCGCCAGGTGCCGTATTTCCAGGACTACGTGAAGCGCTATACCGACATGCCGATGCTGGTGCGTCTGGTGGAACAGGACGGCAAGCTGGTTGCCGAACGCATGCTGCGTGCGTCGGACTTCGACGGTTCGCTGTCTGAAACCAACAACCCGGAATGGAAGACCGTGGCCTTCGACGAAAAGTCGGGCCAGCTGGTGGTGCCGAACGGGTCGGTCGGTTTCCGTTGGGGTGAGCAGGGTAAGTGGAATCTGGAAAGCCGTGAATCGCGCGGCGCCGATGTTGACCTGCGTCTGTCCTTCGATACGTCGAACGACGGCATGGTCGATGTGGCCTTCCCGTATTTTGGCAACATCGAGCACGACCACTTCACCGGCACCGACCATCCCAGCGTACTGATGCGCCGTATTCCGGTGAAGAAGCTGAAGCTGGCCGATGGCGAGGCGATGGTCGCTACGGTGTACGATCTGTTCCTGGCCAATTACGGGGTTGATCGTGGCTTTGGCGGCGAGCATGTTGCGAAGTCGTTTGACGAGAACGTGCCCTACACCCCCGCCTGGGCGGAAATCATCACGGGTGTGAAGCGCGACCAGATCATCCAGACGGCGCGCGAATTCGCGACCAATGCAGAAAAGACCAATGGGCGGTCGATGATCATCATCGGCGCGGCGATGAACCATTGGTACCACATGGACATGAACTATCGCGGCGTCATCAACATGCTGGTGATGTGCGGCTGCGTGGGTCAGTCGGGTGGTGGCTGGTCGCATTACGTGGGCCAGGAAAAGCTGCGTCCGCAGTCGGGCTGGGCACCGCTGACCTTCGCGCTCGACTGGGCACGTCCGTCGCGTCAGCAGAACTCGACGTCGTTCTGGTATGCGCACACGGACCAGTGGCGTTACGAAACACTGAACATCGGTGAAATCGTCTCACCCACCGCGCCGAAGGGGCAGTGGGATGGGTCGATCATCGACTATAACGTCCGTGCCGAACGCATGGGCTGGCTGCCGTCGGCTCCGCAGTTGCAGCAGAACCCGCTTGAGGTTTCCAAGCTTGCCGCTGCTGCTGGAATGGAGGCGAAGGATTACGTCGCGCAGAGCCTGAAGTCGGGCGATCTGCGTATGTCGTGCGAAGATCCGGACAATCCGAAGAACTGGCCACGTAACCTGTTCGTGTGGCGTTCGAACCTGCTCGGGTCTTCGGGCAAAGGGCACGAATATTTCCTCAAGCACCTGCTCGGCACGTCGCATGGCGTGATGGGCAAGGACCTGGGCGAAATGGGCGCGCAGAAGCCGCATGAAGTCGAGTGGCACGAAGATGCGCCGGAAGGAAAGCTGGACCTGCTGGTCACGCTGGACTTCCGTATGTCAACCACCTGCGTCTATTCGGACATCGTGTTGCCGACGGCGACATGGTACGAAAAGGACGACATGAACACGTCCGACATGCATCCGTTCATCCACCCGCTGACCGCGGCGGTGAACCCGGTGTGGGAATCGCGCACGGACTGGAACATCTACAAGGGTCTGGCCAAGGCGTTCTCGAACGTTGCACCGGAAGTGCTGGGCGTGGAAAAGGACGTCGTGCTGACACCGATCATGCACGACAGCCCTGGCGAAATCGCGCAGCCCTTCGACGTGAAGGACTGGAAGCGCGGCGAGATCGACCCGATCCCCGGCAAGACCATGCCGCAGGTGACGGTCATCGAACGCGACTACCCGAACCTCTATAAGCGCTTTACCTCGCTTGGCCCGCTGATGGACAAGGTCGGCAACAACGGCAAGGGGATTGCGTGGAATACCCAGCACGAAGTTGAGTTCCTGAAAGAACTGAACGGTGTGGTGACGGAAGAAGGCCCGACCAAGGGTCTGGTCCGGATCGAAACCGCGATCGATGCGGCGGAAATCATCCTGTCGCTGGCGCCGGAAACCAACGGCGAAGTGGCGGTGAAGGCGTGGGCTTCCTTGGGTAAAGCCACCGGGCGCGAACACACGCATCTGGCGGTGCCAAAAGAGGACGAAAAGATCCGCTTCCGCGATATTGTTGCGCAGCCGCGCAAGATTATCTCGTCGCCGATCTGGTCGGGACTTGAGTCGGAAAAGGTCTGCTACAACGCCTGCTATACCAACGTGCATGAACTGATCCCCTGGCGCACGCTGTCGGGTCGGCAGCAGCTGTATCAGGATCATCTGTGGATGCGTGCGTTCGGCGAGGCGCTGTGCGTCTATCGTCCGCCAATTGATACCCGCACGGTGAATCCTGTGATCAATTCGAAGCCGAACGGCAACAAGCCGATCGTGCTGAATTTCCTGACGCCGCACCAGAAATGGGGCATCCATTCGACCTATACGGACAATCTGCTGATGCTCACGCTGTCGCGTGGCGGGCCGATCGTCTGGATCAGCGAGGATGATGCAAAGCTCGGCGGGATCGTCGATAACGACTGGATCGAAGTGTTCAACACCAACGGTGCGCTGGTTGCACGTGCTGTCGTCTCGCAGCGCGTGAAGAACGGCACGGCGATGATGTATCACGCGCAGGAAAAGATCACGAACGTGCCTGGCTCGGAAATGACCGGTCAGCGCGGCGGGATCCATAACTCGGTGACACGTGCGGTCCTGAAGCCGACGCATATGATCGGCGGTTATGCGCAGCTTTCGTATGGCTTCAACTACTACGGAACGGTTGGCTCCAACCGCGACGAATTTGTTGCCGTGCGCAAGATGTCCAACATCGACTGGCTGGATACGCCGAACGAAGATCAGCCGGAACCGTTGTCTGTCCAACCCCCTGTCGCGAAGGAGGCCGCAGAATGAAGATCCGTGCTCAAATCGCGATGGTGCTGAACCTCGACAAGTGCATTGGCTGTCACACGTGTTCGGTAACCTGCAAGAACGTGTGGACCAGCCGCGAAGGCATGGAGTACGCGTGGTTCAACAACGTCGAAACCAAGCCGGGCATTGGCTATCCCAAGGATTGGGAAAACCAGAAGCGCTGGAACGGTGGCTGGGTCCGCAAGAGCAACGGCAAGATTCGCCCGCGCATCGGCGGCAAGTGGCGGGTTCTGTCGAAGATCTTCGCCAACCCCGACCTGCCTGAAATCGACGACTACTACGAACCGTTCACGTTCGATTACGAACATCTGCACAACGCGCCCGAGATGAAGGCGATGCCGACGGCGCGCCCGCGTTCTCTGGTCTCGGGTGAGCGGATGGAAAAGATCGAATGGGGCCCGAACTGGGAAGAAATCCTGGGCGGTGAATTCTCGAAGCGGTCGGCCGATTACAACTTCGAAGGCGTGCAGAAGGAAATCTACGGCGCGTTCGAAAACACGTTCATGATGTATCTGCCGCGTCTGTGCGAACACTGCCTGAACCCGGCTTGTGCGGCGGCTTGTCCGTCGGGCGCGATCTACAAGCGTGAAGAAGACGGCATCGTGCTGATCGACCAGGACAAGTGCCGTGGCTGGCGCATGTGCGTGTCGGGCTGCCCGTACAAGAAGATCTACTACAACTGGTCTTCGGGTAAATCCGAGAAGTGCGTGTTCTGCTATCCGCGCATCGAAGTCGGGCAGCCGACAGTGTGTTCGGAAACCTGCGTGGGTCGTATCCGTTATCTGGGCGTGGTGCTCTACGATGCTGACCGCATCGAAGAAGCCGCCAGCGTGCCGGACGAGAAGGATCTGTACGAAGCGCAGCTTTCGATCTTCATGGACCCGAACGATCCGAAGGTGATCTCGCAGGCCCGTGCCGATGGCGTGCCGGAACTGTGGCTGGAATCCGCCCGTAAGTCGCCGATCTGGAAGATGGCGATGGACTGGAAGATCGCGTTCCCGCTGCATCCGGAATACCGGACGCTGCCGATGGTCTGGTATGTGCCGCCGCTGTCGCCGATCCAGTCGGCTGCGGCTGCCGGGGCCATGGGGATAGACGGGGGTATGCCCGACGTGAAGTCGCTGCGTATTCCGCTGAAGTACCTGGCCAACCTGCTGACTGCCGGCGACGAGCAGCCCGTTACACTTGGGCTGGAGCGGATGCTGGCCATGCGTGCCTATATGCGGGCGAAGACCGTGGATGGGGTGATCGATCATGAAATCGCGCGGCGCGTCGGCCTGACGGCAGCGCAGATCGAGGACATGTACCAGACCATGGCGATTGCGAATTACGAAGATCGCTTCGTGATCCCCACATCGCACCGCGAACTGGACGAAAGCGCGCTGGAACTGCGTGGTTCCTGTGGCTTCTCGTTCGGCAATGGCTGTGGGTCGGGCGACAACAACAACCTGTTCGGGGCACCGAAGAAGGTTAAGAACCCGATGGAAGTTGTGTGACATGGCAAAGACATTCAAGGTCCTGTCACTGCTGCTCAGCTACCCGACCCAGGAGGTCGCGGACGCGGCGGGGGAACTCGCCGCGGTCCTGAACGCCGAGGCCTTGGTTCCCGCCCCGCAGCGCGCGCTGATTGGCAAGCTGCTGGAACGGATGGGCCGCGACGATCTGTATGATCTGCAGGAACGCTTTGTCCTGCTGTTCGATCGCACGAAGTCGCTGTCGATGCATCTGTTTGAACACGTGCACGGCGAAAGCCGCGACCGTGGGCAGGCGATGGTGGATCTGCGCAACCAGTACGAAGAAAAGGGCCTGTTTACCGAGACGTCCGAACTGCCGGATTATCTGCCGCTGTTCCTGGAATTTCTGTCGCTGCTTCCGCTGGAAGAAGCACAGGAACATCTGGCGCAGCCGGTGCATATCCTGCAGGCGCTGGCGGAGCGGCTGGTGCGTCGCGAGTCCGACTATGCCTGTGTCTTCCATGCGCTGGTGGCGTTGACCAACGCCAAACCGGAACAGGATGCGGTTGCAGCCCTGATGGAAGAACCGGACCCGGACCCGATGGACCTGAAAGCCCTGGACGAAGTCTGGGAAGAAGCCGCCGTGAAATTCGGTCCTGATGAAAACGCCTGCAAGGATGGGCTGGTGTCGCGTATTCGCGCCTCCCGTCGTCCTGCGCCCGGCATGAGCGCGTGAGAGGGGGAGCACGAACATGAGTGCAACACTCAATCATATCATTTTCGGCTGGTATCCGTATTTCTGCCTGACCGCGTTTCTGGTCGGCAGCTGGATCCGGTTCGATCGTGAACAGTATACGTGGAAGGCAAGCTCCAGCCAGCTGCTGCGCAAGCGGCAGCTGATGTGGGGGTCCAACCTGTTCCATGTTGGTATTCTGGTGATCTTCTTCGGCCATCTGGTCGGGCTGCTGACGCCCATTCAGGTGTTCGATGCCATCGGGGTGACGCATGGACAGAAGCAGGTGCTGGCGATCGTCGCTGGTGGTGTGGCGGGGGTGCTGTGCTTCATCGGCCTGACCCTGCTGATCCATCGCCGTCTGGTCGACGAACGCATCCGCGCGACGACGACGGCCGCCGATCTGGTCGTCCTGTTCCTGCTGTATGCACAGCTGATCCTGGGCCTGCTGACGATCTTCGTGTCGCTGGGGCATCTGGACGGGCATGAAATGACCAAGTTCATGACCTGGGCACAGGGCGTGCTGACGCTGCGTCCGGGTGTGTCGGACGTGCTGCTCGACGTGAACCCGATCTTCAAGCTGCATCTGTTCCTTGGGATGACAATCTTCCTCGTCTTCCCGTTCACCCGTCTGGTGCATATCTGGAGCGCACCGGTCTGGTATCTGGGACGGCGTGGCTATCAGGTCGTCCGTACACGTAAGCGCACAGCGTAAGAGGAGCAAAAAGCATGGCGGGTTCTATCCGACTTGTACAGGCAGCTCAGCCGGTGATCGTGAATGGTGTGACGATCCCGCGCGCCGATATCTCGCGCGAGGCCCAGCATCACCCAGCGCCGAATGCCGCTGCCGCGCTTGAAGAAGCCGCCCGTGCACTGGTGGTGCGCGAGCTTCTGTTACAGGAAGCTCGCCGCCTCGAACTGCAGCCCGACCCGGTTGAAGACGAAGAGGGACGGGTTGAAACCGACGAGGAAGCGATGATCCGCGGCCTCGTCGAACAGGAAGTGAAGACCCCGGCGCCGGACGAGGCGACCTGCCGTCGTTACTACGACAGCAACCGCCTGCGGTTCATGTCGCCGGATATCTACGAGGCCGCCCATATCCTGATCCAGGCGCCGCAGCACGAGCCCGAGGTGTTCAATCTGGCAATGACGCAGGCCGAGAAGCTGGTGCAGATGCTGCGGGACAAGCCCGAATCGTTCGCCGACCTGGCGAAGCTGCATTCGGCCTGTTCCTCGGCCGAGCAGGGCGGGAATCTGGGGCAGATCAGCTCGGGCCAGACCACGCCCGAGTTCGAGGCCGCGCTGGCCGACATGGCCCCCGGCACGATCACCGAGACTCCGGTTACCACACGCTATGGCCTGCATATCATCAAGCTGGAGCGCAAACACGAGGGCAAGCTGCTGCCGTTCGAGGCGGTGCGCGAGCGGATTGCCACCTATCTTGAAGTTGCCGTTGAGCAACGAGCAATGGCACAATATATCAGTATACTTGCCGGCCGTTCGCAGATCAGCGGTGTTGATCTGAACGCGGCCAAATCGCTGCTGGTGCAGTGATGAATCTGGGGGAATTGATCCAGCGGTTTGAGGACGAAGACGTTGCTGCTTCAGTCCTGGAGCAGATGGACGATGTTGCGCTTGTCGCCCGAGTGAAGGATGTGGCAGTGCAGCATGGCGTGCAGCCGGGCGAGTTCGTCGCGCGTGCTGTGACGCACTTCGCATCACATGCGGGGGACGAGGAATGGCTGACACTCTTGGGCATAATGTCGCGCGTCCCGGATCCGGGAAGCGAGTTTTTGAAACGCGCCTTGCTGCACGCCATGCCCGGAAAACAATGCCAGACAAAGTGAAAGCACAGCTTGTGCGTCTGGGGGATCTGAAATTCCATTCAATCCTGGACATCAGGCTGCTGCGCACGCCACTGGATTTTTTCCATGCGGACCATATGCGCCAGCGGCATCTGTGCGAGACGCTCGAGTTTCTGGCGCAGGCAGAGCGTGTCGAGGACGAGGTGTTGCAGCAATTGTTGCAATACCTGGAATGGGACATGCCGCTGCATACGGTGGACGAGGAGGAAGACCTGTTCCAGCTGCTGCGCCGCCGTGCGCGGGCGCGGGACGATCTGGAACACGTCCTCAGCGCGTTGTCGGGCGAACACCGGGCCGATGCGCAGCTTTCGGGGCTGTTGTGCCAGCATATCCGCGATCTGCTGAAGCAGCCGCCCGATGCACTGGTGCCGACGGACGAGATGCGGGCGGCGTTCATGGAATTCGTGACGAACCAGAAGCGCCATTTGATGGTGGAGAACAGTGTAATCATGCCGTTGGCTGAAGCGCGGCTGACGGCGGCCGACCGGCGCGATCTGGGCCGGCGGATGGCGGCGCGGCGGGGGGTGGACTTGCGGTGACGGTTCTTGAAGATCTGTTCAATCGCAACATCAACTGGGCACTGACCCAGACCCGCGAGGACCCGGCCTATTTCCGGCGTCTGGCGGCGGGGCAGAAGCCGCGATACCTGTGGATCGGCTGTTCGGATAGTCGCGTACCGGCGAACGAAGTGGTCGGGCTGAACCCCGGCGACCTGTTCGTGCACCGCAATATCGCCAACATCGTTCACACCAGTGACATGAACCTGCTCTCGGCACTGGAATACGGGGTCGATGTGCTGGGCGTGGAAGACGTGATCGTCTGCGGGCATTACGGCTGCGGCGGCGTGAAGCGCGCCATGGAGGAGGGGCAGAGCGACCTGTCCACCCACTGGCTGGCGCCGATCATCGAACTGTATCGGCGGCATCGCGTGCGGCTTGAAGCGATCCGCGACGACAATGCGCGCCTGAACACGCTATGCGAGCTGAACGTGGAAAAGCAGGTGCGCCGTGTGGCGGCAACGCCGATCATGACGCGCGCCTGGAAAGCCGGGCGGCGTGTGTCGGTGCATGGCTGGGTTTACGGGCTGAATGATGGGCTGTTGCGCGATCTGCATGTCACCATGTCGTCGCTGGACGACCGCGACGTGTTCGACGCCAACCGCGAACGTGTTGAACGCGCCGTCCTGCGCGGCAGCAAGCGCGATGCGGCGACGGAAGTTGCGTTGAAGGTGCTGAAAATCCAGCCCCCATGCAATTGCTGCGACGAGGGCGAGGGGCACGCATAATGCAGGAACAGCTGCGGGATGCATTCGGGCGTGACGTAACCTATCTGCGGGTTTCGGTCACCGACCGGTGCGACCTGCGCTGTGTTTATTGCATGGCGGAAGATGCACATTTCCTGCCGAAGAAGGATCTGCTCTCGCTGGAAGAACTGTCGCGTCTGTGCGGCAGCTTCATCCAGATGGGCGTGAAGAAGCTGCGCCTGACCGGGGGCGAGCCGCTCGTGCGCCGCGACATCATGACGCTGTTTCGCGATCTGTCCGCGCATCTGGAAAGCGGCGCGCTGCACGAACTGACGCTGACCACCAACGGGTCTTTGCTGGGGCGTTACGCGGCGGATCTGGCTGCGTGCGGGGTGAAGCGGATCAACGTGTCGCTCGATACGCTGGATGCGGACAAGTTTCGTGGCATCACGCGCTGGGGTAATCTGGCCAAGGTGCTGGACGGGATCGACGCGGCACAGCGCGCCGGGCTGGCGGTGAAGATCAACACGGTCGCCATGCGCGATGTGAATGCCGACGAGATCCCCAACCTGATGCGTTGGGCGCACGGCCGTGGCATCGACATGACGCTGATCGAGGTGATGCCCGTGGGGGCCGAGGACTCTGCCCCGCGCGACCAGTTCCTGTCGCTGGCGGCCATGCAGGCGTGGCTGGCGGAACAGTTCACGCTGCTGCCCAGCACGCACCGCACGGGCGGCCCCGCGCGCTACATGCAGGTGGCCGAGACGGGCGGGCGGATCGGGTTTATCTCGCCCATGTCCCATAATTTCTGCGAGAGCTGCAACCGCGTGCGGATCACCTGCACGGGCATGCTGTATCTGTGCCTGGGGCAGGACGACACCTGCGATCTGCGGGCGGCGCTGCGTGGGTCCGAGAGCGACGAACCGGTGCGGCAGGAAATCTGGAACGCCATCCAGCGCAAGCCGCGCGGGCACGATTTCGTGGTGGACCGGGCGGGGCGATCGGCAGTGCGCGACGCGGCATTGCAGCATCGGATGAACACGCTGGGTGGATAGCCTCGTTGGCACGCGCTATATCCGCGCCCGGAACAAAGCGGAACATTCATGAGCGGTTTGCAGTTTGTCAGCGTCCTGCTGGCCATTGCCTGCGGGGCGATGACGCAGCGTGTGACGGGGCTGGGCTTTGCGCTGGTCAGCGCGCCGCTGCTGATTCTGGCGGCCGGCCCGCACGAGGGCGTGTTGCTGGCCAATGTGCTCAGCCTGGTCGGCAATTGTCTGGTCATTGCGCAGACATGGCGTGACGCCAATTTTCGCCAAGCGTTGCTGCTGGCGGTGCCTGCCATTCTGGTCATGCCGCTGAGCAACTGGGTGGCGCAACAGCTTCCCGCCGCGCCGCTGATGATCGGCATCGGGGTGATCACGCTGCTGGCGCTGGGGTTCGTGCTGGTCTTCAAGCAGACCAAGGTTTTCAGCGGCCGCGCCGGTGCAGTGGCAGCCGGTGCGCTGAGCGGCTTCATGCAGGTGACGGCAGGCGTCGGCGGCCCGGCGATGACGATGTACGCGATCAGTACCAACTGGGTGCAGCGCGGGTTTGCAGCCTCGATGCAGATCTATTTCGCGCTGTTGAATGTCGCCGCCATCGCCATCAAGGGCTGGCCACAGCAGCCCACCTTTCAGATGGGGGCGATGTTTGCCGCGCTTGGCTGCGGCGTAGTGCTGGGCGCCCTTGCCGCGCCGTATGTGCCGGGGCATCGTGCGCGGCAGGCGGTGACGGTGCTGGCCATTCTTGGGGCGCTTGCTACCGTGGTGAAGGGCTTTATGTCGTTATGAAGGGGATCTCAGCATGACTGTCGATGTGCCGCTGATGGGCATTGTCACCGTGTCGGACCGCGCCAGCGCAGGCGTGTATGAAGACCGTGGCGGCCCGGCCATTCAGGCGTATCTGGAACGGGTGCTGACCTCGCCCTGGAAGCCCGAACGCCGCCTGGTCGCCGACGAACGCGCGCTGATCGCCGACACACTGCGCGATCTGGCCGACAATCTGCACTGCCCGCTGATCCTGATTACCGGCGGCACCGGCCCATCGCCGCGCGATGTGACGCCCGAGGCAACTGCGGACGTGTGCGAACGCATCTTCCCCGGCTTCGGCGAGGCCATGCGCACCGCCAGCCTGCGCGAAGTGCCGACCGCCATCCTGTCCCGCCAGATGGCGGGCACGCGTGGCCGCAGCCTGATGATCAATCTGCCGGGCAAACCGGCGGCGATCGACACCTGCCTGAATGCGGTATTCGAAGCCGTGCCGTACTGCATCGAACTGATGGGCGGGCCTCGGCTGGAGACCAACCCCGAGATCTGCAAAGCGTTTCGGCCGAAGACTTAACTGTCATCAAACTGTCACGCACCTGCCACGCGCATGTAGCTAAACGGTCATAGGTTCCGCACCACATAACGGGAGCGAAGCGATGATTCGGATCAGAATACTGATGGCAACCGCCCTGACCATGGGCCTTGTCGCGACGGGCGCGCTGGCGCAGCAGGTCACCGGTGCCGGGGCGACGTTTCCGGCCCCGCTCTACCAGAAATGGGGCGAGGGGGCCGAGGCAGCCACACAACTGCAAATGAACTATCAGGCCATCGGCTCGGGCGGCGGTATGAACCAGATCGTCAATCGCACGGTCGATTTTGGCGCGAGCGACGCCAATCTGACGGCGGAAAAACTGGCCGAGGCCAATCTGCTGCAATTCCCCACGGTAATGGGGGCGATCGTGCTGGCCTATAACCTGCCGGGCGTTGCGCCGGGCGCGCTGCGTCTGAGTGGTGAGGTGGTAGCCGATATCTATCTGGGCAGGATCACCCGCTGGAACGACCCGCGTATCGTCGAGATGAACCCCGGCCTGACCCTGCCGAACATCGCTGTCGCGCCGATCTATCGTGCCGACGGGTCCGGCACCACATTCCAGTTCGCCGGTTATCTGTCCCGCGTGAGCGAGACGTTCCGCACCGATGTCGGGCAGGGCACGTCGGTCGCGTGGAAAGCGGGCGTCGGCGGCCGCGGCAATGCCGGTATCGCCGGGCTGGTACGCCAGACGCGTGGTGCGCTGGGCTATGTGGAATACGCCTATGCCAAGCAGAGCAATCTGGCCGTTGCGCAGATGCGTAACCACGATGGGCAGTTCGTGCAGGCGACCATCGCCTCGTTCCAGGCTGCGGCGGCCGGGGCGGACTGGTCGTCGGACCCTACTTTCGGGATCTCGCTGTTGAACCAGCCGGGGGCCGAGGCATGGCCGATTGTCGCGCCAACCTATATTCTGCTGCCACGCAACCCGACCTCGGTCGAGACGAGTCGCAACGTGATGCGCCTGTTCGACTGGGCCTATCGTCAGGGCGGCCCGATGGCGGTCGAGCTGGATTACATCCCGCTGCCGGACAACGTGGTCGCGTTGGTGCGTGCTGCATGGACCGCCCAGGTGCGCGGCCCGGGTGGCGAGACAGTCTGGCCTGCCCAATAAAGACGAGGACGCCATGCAGCAGACAGCGACAACAGTAGACAGCGGGTTCAAGCGCCGCGCATCTCCCCGGTGGGGGGATGCGGTTTTTGAGGCCGCCGTGCGCGTGGCGGGAGCCTTCGTCCTGGTGCTGCTGGGCGCGATCATCGTGCTGCTGGCGCTGGGCGGCTGGGATACGTTTTCGGAAACCGGTCCCGCATTCCTGACCTCGGCGATATGGGACCCGGTGCACGAACGCTACGGCGCGGCGATCTCGATCTACGGCACGCTGATCACCTCGGCGATTGCGCTGCTGTTCGCAGTGCCTGCCGGGTTCGGTATTGCGTTTTATCTGACTGAACTGGCGCCCGACTGGCTGCGTGGCCCGGTGGGTATGGCGATTGAACTTCTGGCCGCAGTGCCGAGCATCATCTACGGCATGTGGGGCCTGTTTGTGCTGGCACCATTTCTGGCCGAGCACGTGCAGCCGCGCATTCAGGACTGGACGATGGGAATCCCGCTGCTGGAAACCCTGTTCGAGGGGCCGACCTACGGGCTGGGGATTTTCACCGCCAGCATGATCCTGTCGATCATGGTGCTGCCCTTCATTGCGGCGACGATGCGCGACGTGTTTCGCACCGTGCCGGCGATCTACAAGGAAAGCGCCTATGGATTGGGCGCGACGCGCTGGGAAGTGGTGCGCAATATCGTGCTGCCGTATACGCGCGCTTCGGTGATCGGCGGCATCATGCTGGGGCTGGGGCGTGCGCTGGGTGAAACCATGGCGGTGACGTTCGTGATCGGGCAGGCGAACCGGATTTCTCCGTCGCTGTTCAGTACGGGCAACACGATTGCATCGGTGATCGCGCTGGACTTCCCCGAGGCGCAGAACGGCACACCCAAGCTGGCGGCGCTGCTGGCGCTTGGGTTCGTGCTGTTCGTTATTTCGTTCATAGTGCTGAGTGTGGGGCGGTTGCTGCTGCGCAACCGGATGCAGTGATGAGCAACAATCCATTCATCGCCAAAACCGCCGTTGCGCGGCGTAGGCGCATCATCGACCGTGCGGCCAGTCTGTTCGCCATCACGATGACGGTTGTAGGGCTGATCTATCTGGTGTGGATTCTGGCCACGCTTCTGGTGAACGGATTTGGCGGCCTGTCGCTGAATGTGTTTACCCGTTCGATGGGCGCATCGGGCAGCGGTGGTGGGTTGCTGAACGCGATTGTCGGTTCGGTGATCCAGACGGTGATTGGCACGGTGATCGGCACGCCAATCGGATTGATGGTTGGTACCTATCTGGCGGAATATGCACGCCAGTCGGTCTTCGGGAATCTGGTGCGGTTCGTGTCGGACATGCTGCTCTCGGCACCGTCAATTCTGGTGGGCTTGTTCGTCTATCAGCTGGTGGTGCTGCACACGGGCGGGTTCTCGGCCTGGGCGGGCGGGATTGCGCTGGCAATGCTGGTGATCCCCGTGGTGGTGCGCACGACCGAGGACATGCTGCGGCTGATCCCCGACACGTTGCGCGAAGCCGCCATCGGGCTGGGTGCGCCGAAATGGAAGATGATCCGCTTTGTCTGTTATCCGGCGGCGAAGCACGGCATCATCACCGGCATTCTTCTGGCAATTGCACGCATCGCGGGCGAGACGGCACCGCTGATTTTCACATCGTTCGGCAACCAGCGCTGGTCGCTTGATCTGGGCGGTGCGATGGCCAGTCTGCCGGTGACGATCTACCAGTATGCAGCGACGCCGAACGACGATCTGGTGCAACTGGCCTGGACAGGCGCGTTGCTGATTACGGCGGGCGTGCTTGGGATCAATCTGATTGCGCGCGCCCTGTTGCGTGGCGGGGCGAAGGGATAAGCAGAATGAACAGTGACGTGATGAGCAGATCCGCAGGATTTGGTGCCGTTGCCCAGCGTGTTCCCGATGCTGCACACGACATCCGCGTTTCGGTCGAGAATCTGGATTTTTTCTACGGCACGCACAAGGCGCTGAAGTGCATCAATCTGGCGGTTCCCGACCGGCAGGTGACCGGGATGATCGGCCCGTCGGGGTGCGGTAAATCGACCCTGCTGCGGGTGCTGAACCGGATGTACAGCCTGTATCCGGGCCAGCATGCGATTGGTTCGGTGATGATCGACGGGATGAATATCCTGACCGATGATCTGGATCTCAACATGCTGCGCGCGCGCGTGGGCATGGTGTTCCAGAAGCCGACGCCGTTTCCGATGTCGATCTACGACAACATTGCGTTCGGTGTGAAGATGCACGAACGCATCAGTCGCGCCGAAATGGACGAACGGGTCGAATGGTCGCTGACCCGCGCCGCGTTGTGGGGCGAGGTGAAGGACCGGCTGAACACCAGCGCCATGGGCCTGTCCGGCGGGCAGCAGCAGCGCCTGTGCATTGCGCGCACCATCGCGGTCCGCCCCGAGGTGATTTTGTTCGACGAACCAACCTCGGCATTGGACCCGATCAGCACGCTGAAGATCGAGGAACTGATCGACGAACTGAAGCGCGACTATACGATTGTGATCGTCACGCATAACATGCAGCAGGCCGCGCGGTGTGCGGATCAGGTGGCGTTCTTCTATCTTGGCGAACTGGTCGAGGTTGGTCCCGTCGGGCAGATCTTCACCGCGCCGAAGCAGGAAAAGACGCAGCAATACATCACCGGCCGGTTCGGCTGAGGAGCGACAGATGCCCGAGCATATCGTCAGTTCGTACGACAAGGACCTGCACCGGCTGCGCGACATGCTGTCGCAGATGGGCGGTTTGGTCGAAACGCAGATGCAGGACGCAGTCACGGCGCTGATCCGCCACGATACTGCGCTGGCCACCACCGTGCGCGCGGAAGACAAGAAGATTGACGCGCTGGAACGGCAGGTGGAAAATTTCGCCATCCAGATTCTGGCGCTGCGTCAGCCGATGGCGGTGGACCTGCGCGTCACCGTGGCGGCGATCAAGATCGCGGGTGAACTGGAACGCATCGGCGATTACGCGAAGAATGCCGCCAAGCGCACGCTGATCCTCGCGCAGTTGCCGGTTTTCGGCAGTCTGAACGGCTTTCAGCGTTTATCGCGCATGGTGCTGGAAAATCTGAAGAACGCCATCGACGCGCTGGTGGCGAGCGACGCCGAACGTGCGCACCAGGTGTGGCTCAGCGATCAGCAGATCGACGAGGTGTATAACGGCATCTTCCGTGAATTGCTGACCTATATGATGGAAGATCCGCGCAACATCACCACGGCGACGCATCTGCTGTTCATCGCCAAGAATTTCGAACGCGCGGGCGATCACGTCACCAACATTGCCGAGATGGTCTATTACGCCGTGACCGGGACCGAACTGGATAGCGACCGCCCGAAGGGCACGTCCCCATCGTCGTTGCCCGCATAAGCGGATGCAGAAACCGCGCATCCTGGTGGTCGAGGACGAGGCCGCACTGGTCACGTTGCTGCGCTATAACCTCGAGCGGCAGGGCTTTGCGGTGGATGAGGCGGCCGACGGGCAGGAGGCGCTGCTGAAAGTGGCCGAGGCCAGGCCTGATCTGGTGCTGCTGGACTGGATGCTGCCGATGTTCTCGGGGATCGAGGTCTGCCGCCAGCTGCGTCGCCAGCCCGCCACGCGCACGCTGCCGATCATCATCGTGACGGCGCGGACCGAGGATCAGGATGCTGTGCGAGCGCTGGATATCGGCGCGGACGATTACATCACCAAACCGTTCAGCATCGACGCGCTGCTGGCGCGGGTGCGGGCACTGTTGCGACGCTCGGGCGGCATGTCGGCGCAGGTGCCACTGGTGTTTGCCGATATCACGATGGATCTGGAGACGATGCGGGTGGCGCGAAACGGGCGGGATATCTCGCTTGGCCCCACAGAATTCCGGCTGCTGGAATTCTTCATGCAGCGCCCGCGTCGGGTTTTTACGCGCGAGGAAGTGCTGAACGCCGTCTGGGGGCGGGATATCCACGTCGAGCTGCGGACCGTGGATGTGCATATCCGCCGCTTGCGCCGCGCCATCAACGCCGAGGGCGAAACAGACCTGATCCGTACCGTCCGTGCGGCGGGCTACGCCCTGGATGCGGGTGTTTAATCCTAAATTGAGGGGACCGTGGTGGGTGCGACAGGGATTGAACCTGTGACCCCCGCCGTGTGAAGGCGATGCTCTACCGCTGAGCTACGCACCCACGGTCACGCGGTGGGGCTTCCTACGGTCAGGCGGGCGCGATGGCAAGCCCCTAATCTGTTGCAGCGTGAAAAAAAGACGTGACCGCGGACAGCTTGTCGCGGCGCGGGGGGAGGGTTACTCCCCTGAAGACATTTCATTCAGGCGGGATTCGGTAATGCAGACAACGGCGATCATTCTGGCGGCAGGTCTGGGCACACGGATGCGTTCGGCGCACCCCAAGGCCATGCAACCGCTGGCGGGCCGCCCGATGCTGCGCCACCTGATCGCCGCGGCCGAGGCTGCGTTCGACCGAATCGTCATTGTGATCGGGCCGGATATGGACTCGGTCGCACAACTGGCCGCCCCGCACCGCGTGGTGGTGCAGCACGACCGGCTGGGGACCGCGCATGCGGCGCTGCAGGCGGCCGATGCATTCGGCGACGGGCTGGTGGCGGTTCTGTATGCCGACAATCCACTGATTACCGCCCCCACCATGCAGCGTCTGCTGGCACGCGCCCAGGCTGGAGATGCGGCGATTGCGCTGCTGGCGATGCGCCCGGCCGACCCGGCCCGTTACGGCCGCGTGGTCGAGCTGGGCGGCTACGTGACGCGCATCGTGGAGTATACCGAGGCGAACGACGCCGAACGTGCCATCGGTCTGTGCAATGCCGGCGTGGTCTGTGGTCGAGCCGCCGATATGCAGCGCTGGCTGCGCGCCGTGAAGAACGACAACGCCAAGGGCGAATACTATCTCGGCGACATCATCCCCGTGGCCGCCGCTGAAGGTCAGCGCACGGCGTCGGTCGAAGCGCCCGAGGCCGAGTTACTGGGGGTGAACTCCCGCGCCGAACTCGCCACCGCCGAGGCCGAGGTGCAGAAGCGTATGCGTCTGGCCGCAATGGACGCGGGCGTCGGGATGACCGCGCCCGAGACCGTGTTCCTGTCGTGGGATACGGTGCTGGGGCCGGATTGCCTGATCGGCCCGAATGTCGTGTTTGGCCCCGGCGTTACGGTCGAGGGCGGTGCCGAGATTCGCGCTTTCAGTCATTTGGAAGGCTGCGTGGTGAAAAGCCGCGCGGTGATCGGCCCGTTCGCGCGGCTACGGCCGGGCACGCTGGTCGATGTCGGCGCGCATGTCGGCAACTTCGTGGAACTGAAGGCGACGCATCTTGGTGCTGGCGCCAAGGCTAACCATCTGACCTATCTGGGCGATGCCGAGATCGGCCCGCGCGCGAATATCGGCGCGGGGACCATCACCTGCAACTACGATGGCACGCACAAGCACCGCACGGTGATCGGCGCAGATACCTTCGTAGGGTCCGATGCCGCGTTGGTGGCCCCGGTGACCATCGGCGCCAGCGTGCTGATTGCGGCTGGCAGCGTGGTGACGGAAAACGTGCCCGATAATGCAATGGTGATTGCGCGCGCGCGGCAGGAGATCAAACCTGATCGCGGCGTGCAGTCGAAAAGGAGGCACTGAACATGTGCGGAATCGTAGGGGTTATCGGCGGAACTGCGCAGGCTGCTCCCTTGTTGCTGGATGCGTTGCGGCGGCTTGAGTATCGCGGTTATGACAGTGCCGGGATTGCCACGCTGGTGGATGGCAAGATCGAACGTCGCCGCGCCCAGGGCAAGCTGAACAATCTGGCGCAGGTGCTGGTAGACACGCCGCTGTCCGGCACGATCGGCATCGGCCATACGCGCTGGGCCACGCATGGCGCGCCGACCGAGAACAACGCGCATCCGCACAGCACCGCGCTGGTCACGGTGGTGCATAACGGCATCATCGAGAATCACGCCGAACTGCGCGCCGAACTGGAAAAAGCCGGTCAGGTTTTCGTGACCGAGACCGACACCGAAACCGTGGCGCAGCTCGTCGATCTGCATCTGAAGCAGGGCATGTCCCCGCGTGAAGCCGCCGCTGCGGCCTTTGCTCGGTTCGAGGGTGCCTATGCGCTGGCACTGATGTTCGCGGGCCACCCCGATCTGCTGATCTGCGCACAGCACGGCGCACCACTCGCGGTAGGCTTCGGCGATAACGAAATGTTCGTGGGCTCCGACGGCCTGGCACTTGCCCCGCTGACGCGTCGGATCGCGTATCTGCGCGATGGCGACTGGGCAGTGGTCACGCACACTGGTGCTGAATTCTTCGACACGCACGGCGATCCGGTGCAGCGCGAGATCAAGCTGACCGTGCTGACCGGCGCGGCCATTGGCAAGGGCAATTATCGCCACTTCATGGAGAAGGAACTCCACGAACACCCGGCGGTGATCGGCGATACGCTGCACCAGATGGTGGACCCCGGTACACGTGCCGCGGTGCTGCCCGAACTGCCGTTCAAGCTGGCCGATATTCCGCGCATCACGATCACCGCGTGCGGCAGTGCGTTCTACGCCGGTCTCGTCGCGCGCCACTGGTTCGAGAGCATCGCGCGTGTCCCGGTCGATATCGATGTGGCGAGCGAGTTCCGCTATCGCTGCCCGCCGATGACACAAGGCGGCCTCGGCCTGCTGGTCAGCCAGTCGGGCGAGACGGCGGAGACGCTGGCCGCGCTGCGCTACATGAAGGCGAACGGGCAGCACATCCTGTCGATCCTCAACGTCCCCGAAAGCACCATGGCGCGCGAGAGCGATGCCGTGCTGCAGACGGTGGCAGGACCCGAGATCGGCGTTGCCTCGACCAAGGCGTATACCGCGCAGCTGACGGTGCTGGCCTGTCTGGTGCTGGCGACCGCGCGCGCCAAAGGCGCAATCACCGCCGCGCAGGAAGCCGCGATGACGTCGGCGTTGCTGGAAGTTCCCAGCCGCGCGGCCGAAGTGCTGGAGCACGATGCACGCATCCGCCAGATCGCCGAACGCGTCGCCCAGGCGCGCGACGTGCTGTATCTGGGGCGTGGCACTGAACACGCGATTGCGATGGAAGGCGCGCTGAAGCTGAAGGAGATCAGCTACATCCACGCCGAAGGCTACGCCGCCGGTGAGATGAAACATGGCCCGATTGCACTGATCGATCCGGCCGTGCCGATCGTGGCGATCGCACCGTCCGGCCCGCTGTTCGACAAGGTGGCGTCGAACGTGCAGGAAGCCGCGGCGCGTGGTGGCCAGGTGATTGTGTTCAGCGATGAGGAAGGTGCGCTGAAACTATCCGGCATTGCGTCGGAAACCATCGTGATGCCAAGCGTCGATCCATTCGTGGCGCCGATCCTGTATGCGATTCCGGTGCAGTTGCTGGCCTATCACGTGGCTGTGCTGAAAGGCACCGACGTCGATCAGCCGCGCAACTTGGCAAAGTCCGTCACAGTGGAATAACGTTTGCGGAAAGGGGAGATTTCCGCATGCGTTTTCTGATCGTTGGTGCCGGTGCACTGGGTGGCTATTTCGGCGGCCGGTTGTCCGAGATCGGGCGGGATGTGACATTCCTCGTCCGGCCGCGCCGTGCCGCGCAGCTGGCCGCAAACGGCCTGACGATCAAAAGCCCGCTGGGTGATGCGGCACTTCCTCCGCCCGCCACGGTAACGCAGGAGAACCTGCGCGAGACGTTCGACGTCGTGCTGCTGAGCTGCAAGTCGTACGATCTGGCCAGTGCGGCCGATGCGGTTGCCCCGACGGTTGGCCCAGAAACTGTGATCGTGCCGGTGCTGAACGGCATGTCACATATCGACTATCTGACCACGCGTTTCGGAGCGCATCGCGTGCTGGGCGGGCAGGCGCAGATTGCCGCTACGCTGGATGCGGATGGCGGCATTCGTCATTTCAGCCCGTTCTGCAACCTGTCCTTCGGCGAGGTCGCGGGCGGCGCGTCCGACCGCACCACTGCCATTACGCAGCAGATGGAGGGTGCAAAGTTCGACAGCCGCGCCTCGGCCGACATCATGCGCGAGATGTGGGAGAAATGGGCGTTCATCGCCACTCTGGCCGGCGGCACGTGTCTGATGCGCGCTTCGGTTGGCGAGATCATCACCGCAGGTGGTGGCGATCTGCTGTTGCAACTTCTGGCGGAATGCGTCTCGGTTGCCGAAGCTGCGGGCTTCCCCCCGCGTGCCGCCCGGCTGGAGACCAGCCGCGCATTGCTGACGGCGAAGGACTCACACCTGACGGCATCGATGCTGCGCGACATCGAACAGGGGTTCCGGATCGAGGCCGATCACGTGATCGGCGAACTTCTGCGCCGCGCCAAACCTGGCACCACGCCGCTGCTGCACGTCGTCTATACGCATCTGAAATCGTACGAGGCGCGTCAGTTCAAGGGGACGTAACCCGCACAGCTTCCCAGTTGGGGGGGATGTCGCCGAAGCCGACATTTTCGAGCGTTTGCGCACGCAGGGCAACGCCGGTCTGTTTGTCGAACCAGACCAGCCGCGTGGCGTGGCGGACAAGCTGACCGTTGCGGATGCTGGGGGTGCTCTGCACGACCCAGGTGTCGAATGTGCCTGCCGGGATGGTGATTTCTTCCTCGCGCAGCACTTCCACCACGTTCTGCATGGCAAGCCTGCCGCCCATGCCTGGCATCGGAACATCGCCCGATGCTTTTGCGCCGACCCGTAACGGAAACAGCTGACGCAGGATCGCGCGCTGCTCGTTGGGCGACATCACTGTTTCCATATTGAACAGAAGATCCATCGGTCGATTGTTATGCGTCTGCCGGCACAGTTCGGAATCGTCCGGCGCCATGCCGAGATAGGCGCGCACATCCTGCCGGTTGGTCACCACCACCGTTCCGGCAATCGGGCAGAGTGTGATGACCGCGCGTTGCGGCCCTGCCGGTTCTGCGGCCACAGGCGTGGCAAGGGTCAGGGCGAGGAATATTGCCGGTAAACGGAATCGGTACATGTGCGCTGCTTTCCAGATACCTGCACTAATAATCGAACCCCCAGCTTGCACCAACCCGGCTGCCTTCCTCGGCCCCCAGATCGGCTTCCAGCTTGACTCCGGGCAGGACCTCGATCTGGATCGTGGCCTGCGGCGTGCCGCTGTTCGATTGCCGCGCGCCCAGGTAGACGCCATCGGCAATGTATTTCCCAGCCTCGACCGAGGGGGCGCGGCCTGCGCCATCGCCACCATCGACGTTCAGCCTATCCAGCCCAAGCCCGCGACGCATACGGTCCAGCACACCCGGCCCGCCGCCCACGCCCGCCAGGTCGGCGGCGGCCTGCGCAAGCTGCGCGGCCTGCAGCGGTGTCAGCGAACCGGTTGCCCGCCCGAACAGGATGCGCGACAGGACTTCGTCCGACGGCAGTTCTGGCTCCGACGTGATGGTGATCTTTGGTGCCGTGGCAAGCCCGCCCACGCGGATCAGCGCGGTGATGTCCCCCGCCGTGGTCGCTGCTTCGAAGTCGAGCGAGGGGACCAGTCCCTCGGCCCCGTCGAAGTCGATCTTGCCGCGACGGAAATCGAAGGTCTGCGAGAATTTCGCCAGTGTGCCGCGCCGCATTTCCAGTTGCCCGGCCATGGCGGGCGCGGCGGCTGTTCCCTGCATGCGCAGGCTGCCACCCATTTCCGCATCCAGCCCCATGCCGCGCACAAAGACAGCGCGCGGCGCGTTGATGGTGATATCCAGCGGGATGGAGCTGACCTGCTCCGCCGCCGGACGGCGCGCTGCGGCCCGGCGTGCCGTGGGGCGTGCAGCAGTGGCGCGACGTTCACCCACAGTGCGCACCGGCAGTTCGGTGACGCTCGTCGGGATCTGTTCCGGCAGGCGGAGATCCGCATGACGGATGGTGATGCTGCCATTCACCGGCATGGTGCCCATGACCGACCCCACAGCACGCAGATCGGTATCGAAGCGTGTGCTCAGCATCTCGCCCACCGCGACCGATGCGTTCTGCGCCACAATGCGCAGATCGACCGGCATGTCCGGCTTCAGCGGGCTGGCGGTGCCGGTCAGTGCCAGTTGTCCGCCGTTCATGCGGGCATTGAAGTTGATATCCAGCTGCTCGCCTGAGCCACGCACGCGGCCGGTGATGCCCGCCACGCGCAGCCCCAGGCCCAGGTCCTCGAACACCGCATCATTCAGCGTCACATCGCCCGAGATATTGTTGGTGCCCTGCACGCGCAATGCCACACGCATGGTGCCGCGTGCACGCCGCCCATCGGGGGCGAGGAACGGGTCCAGCAATGCCAGTTGGATGTTGCCATCAACGGCACCCTGTGCGCGCATCGGGTTGGCGATCGGCGCCTGCACGGTGGCGCGCAGTTGCGCGTTGTTTCCCGAACGCAGCCGTGCATCGACATTGGCATTGCCGCTCGCCAGATTGATGTCGGCATCAAGATCGGCGACCGGGGCATTCGGCATGCGAATATTGCGTGCCGTGATGCGCGCCGTGCCAGTGGGAACTGCCGGTGTGCCGCGAATGGTGGCATCCGCTTCCAGCATGCCCGACAGTTGCAGGTCCGGCGCGGCAATTGATGCCAGCGCCAGCGGCAGGCGACGGATCGCCACGCGCAGATCCAGCGTTTCGCCTGCATGCCCAGAAGCTTCGATACTGCCATCGCGCAACCGCAGGGCGAGCTTGTCGACATTGACCCCGTTGGCGAAATTCAGCGTGGCCGGGGCAGTCAGCGTTGCGGTCTCGCCTTTCCAACGCCCGGTCAGTGTGGCGATGCGCAGCTGGGTCGGCGCGCTGTAACGCATTTCGGTGTTCAATGCGTGATCGACGCCCGACAGTGCAGTGTGAATATCGAGCGCATCCAGACCGCCACGCGCGGTGATCTTGCCGCCCGTAGTCGTCCCACCCGCCGTCACGCCCGCCAGATCCAGCGTCGCATCCAGCACCGGTGTGCGCAGCGCATCGGTGGCGGTGGCGGCCAGGTGCACGCGTTCCAGCCGCGCGCCGGGGGCGGTGATCTGTGTGGCGGTCAGCGTTGCCTCGGCGTTCACGCCGTCGCCTACGGGGCGCAATGTGGTGCGCGCTTCAATCGCGCCGTGCAGCGCCTGTCCGATCAGCGCGCCGATCTTGTCGAGGCGCGGTACGTTCAGGCTGGCGGTCAGATTGGGGCGACCATCGGCGAGCATTGCGCCCTCCGCCGCCAGATGAGTTTCGCCCCAGGCAAGGCGGGCGGGCGGAAGTTGAATTCCGCCATCCGGCTGCGGCAGTGCGCGCACGGAAACGGTGATCGGTTCGCCCGCCAGTTCTCCGTTGCCGTTCACGCTGAGGTCGGGCGCCGAGACCAGCGTCTTGCCATCCGCATGCAGCGTCAGATGGCCTTGTCCAAGATTGGTCACGGCAAGCTGTGGCATGTCGATCTGCACGGTGGCGCTGGGGTCGGCGGTGCGGCCGCTGGCGGTGATCTGTGCAGTGGCGTTGCCGCTCAGCTGCGGGGCGAGTACGGCGAGGCGCGGCAGGTTCAGCGTGGCACGCAGGTCGAGCGTTTCGCCCGCCTGTCCCGTCGCATCCAGATGCACGGCGGGGCCGTCGAGCTTCAGCATGTTGATGCGCAGCACATCGCCGGGCAGCACGCTGGCCTGCAACTGGGATTCCGGCGCGAGCAGTCCGGCCACCGGACCCGGTCCGCTGACATCGCGCAACTTCGCATCCAGCGTGATCGTGCCGTCTGCCGCCAGTTGCGCGGTGGCGGCCAGTGCGCCCGCCATGCCCGATGCCGCGGCAAAGGGTTTCAGGTCGGGCACGGTGATGGTGGCGTTGGCGGTGCGCGTGCCGTCGTGGTTCAGCACGCCCGATGCATCGGCCGAGGCCCACGGGTGACGCAGTGTTGCGCTGTTGATGCGCAGTGTGCAGGATGGTTCCAGCAGCAGCGCCGCGTCTATCTGCGCGGGTTCGGGCGGCGGCGTGTGCATCGGGGCGGGCAGGGTGATGCCGTTCGCGGTGATGCGTGTGGCAATGCTGCGCCCCGCTGCGGCAACGCTGGTGTCGAGCGTGATATCGGTGCGGGCGATGGCAGCGCCCTCGGCCCCGGCATTGGCGATGGTCACGGTGCCGGTGGCGTTTGGGTCGGCCAGCTTGCCGGTGACGTGCAGCGCGGCGGTGATGTTATCGACATTCGCCGCACCATCCAGCAGGGCGGTCAGCGTTACCTTGGCGATGTTCGCGTTGATGCGCAGGTCGGACGTCGTGCCAATCGCGTCCAGTCGTCCGGTGATGGTGGTCTCCAGCCCCGATGCCAGCGTGATGCGTGCATTCACATCCGCGCCATCGGCGGGACCGGTCGATGTTGCATCCACACGCAAGGCACCCAGCGCGGGCAACTGCGCCAGTCGCGCAATCACACCGCCATCGGGTTCGGCGATGCTGATCTTCGCTTCGATCCGATCGGCGTAGTTCCAGGTGATATCATACGTGCCGCCCGCAGGTGTGCGGGTGACGAACGCAAACGCGCCAGACCCGCGCAGGTCGCGCGCCAGTGTGGCCTGTCCCTTGCCGTCCAGCGCCAGGGGCAGACCGGCAATTGTCTCGCCAACTTGTGCGTTGTCGATCCGCAGCGATGCGATGCGCACATCCAGCGGCAGCAGCGGTCCGCCGGAGGATGTCGCCGGTTCTTCAACCGGTGGCGCTTCATCGGTGGAGACCGGCGCGCGGATGGCGTTCGGTGCGGTGATGTTCAGCTGGTCAACCTGCACACGCCCCGACAGCAGCGCCAGCAGCGACCACTCCAGTTCCACCTGCTGCACGGTGAGCCATGTGCCCTGTGCATCGGTCAGCGCAATGTCGTGCAGCGTGGTGTGGCGCAGCGGAGATCCGTCGATCCGGCCGATCTGCACGCCGGCGAATTTCATGATGGCGGCGCGCAGGGCGCTCTGCCCGGGGCTGGTTTCCAGCGCCAGGACGATCAGTAAAATCAGAACACACGGGATCGCCACAACCCATGCCAGAATTTTTAAAAATTTACGCATCAGAATGCCTGCCCGATGCCGATGTAGAACTGAAAACTGGAATCGCCGTCTCGCTTGCCGCTGACCGGCACGGCGACGTCCAGACGAATGGGGCCGATCCCCGTATAATAACGCACGCCG
>JAVBJV010000032.1:0-66045 GCA_031546815.1 Acetobacteraceae bacterium | reverse complement strand
GCGTTCGGATTGTCGTCATGCAGTTCGCCCAGGCGGCGGTGCAGCATGTCGATATCCTGGAAGCCAGCGTTCAGCATCGCCGTCGGCAGGTTGATATACGTCGGAGCCTGCGGAACAAGCGGTGCACGCTGCGCCTGAGATGGCTGCGAACCAGCCCCACCGTTTTCGCACGGTAGCTGCACCTGGCAGTTGCACGGATCCTTCGGGTCCTGCGGGTTCTGCGGCAGCTGCGGGTCTGTCGGCGGGTTTACCGGTGGGTTTACGGGCGGGTTCACCGGCGGGTTCACCGTGCCGCAGGAATTGCTCAGCGCGCAGTCTTCACCAGAAACCGGGGTCTGCAGACGATAGTCCCAATGCGAGCCAGACGTGTTGCTGGTCAGGTTCTGGCTGGCATCGGCCGCGCCGTTGCTTGAGCCTGTGCCGAATGCATACATGCGGTACTGATACGCACCTGCGGCGACATACCCACCCGGGTTGGCCAGCACGAAGGAGTTAGCCGCGGCCGTGCCAGCAACCTGGATCAGCGAGATCCCTTCATTGTTGCCATGCGAGCCGTTTGTGCCGGTGTTGGCGCCCGTACCGATGCCGTTCACGTAAACCTGATGCTGACCGGTCACGTTGCCGTTGACGATCAGACGGTCGGTCGACTGGTTGGCAAGCGTGCCCCCCGCGTTCAGCAGCGTGTTCATGTTGAAACGGCTGGTGTTGATGCCATCCAGACCCGGCGTGCCCGTTACGTAGCTCAGGTTCGCGCTGCCCGCCGTGTAGTTCAGCGTGCCGCCGCCGACGCCGACCGTCAGTGTGTTGAAGTCTGCCTGCGTTGGGGATGCGGCCGTCGGCACGGGGAAGTTCACCGTCGCGTTGTTCATGGTCAGGTGGGTCACGGCCGAGTCATCGCCGATGTTCCAGACCGAATTGTTGGTCAGGTTTAGGTTCAGGGCCGAGATATCACCCGAGACGCCCGCTGCGGTCGTGCCGTTCGCACCCGCAACCAGCGACAGGCCGTTCAGGGTCGAGTTATCAAGCTTCATGTACAGGCTGGCGGGACGGTCCATGACTTCCGGGGCGCATTCCCCTTCGAGGTCGGTCGACCAGACTTCCACGCCATGCACGCCGGTGATGGTGGAGTTGGTAAAGGTCGCATAGTGCAGACCGCCACGGGCAATTACCCCGGCGCCCTGAACGGATTCAACCTGCACGGTATTGAAGTTGGACAGCGTGGAGTTATCGACCTGTGTGCCGTTGATGTCGACGATCGGGTTGCTCATGCTGCGCAGGAAGACACCGGCAGCGGCGTCCGGATTATCCCAACCCTTGCCGTTCAGGCGGCCACCATCGACGGTAATGGTGGAGTTGCTGATGTTCAGCGCCCCGCCGTCGCTGGCCGATACGCCATGCCCCCAGTCGGCATGGTTGACAATGGTGAAGCCGTCCAGAGTGATGGTGCTGCGCGTGCCGTCTTCCGCGACGCCCGACACGAAGGCGCCGATGGCGCCATAGGAGCTGGCGTTGACGGTGATCGAGCCGCCATTCAGGACCACGCTGCCGCCGCCCTGGTACGTCGGGATGATCTGAATGCCATGTCCTGCATCCATCGTGCCCCATAGTGGGTTGATGCCGTTGTTGATGGTAATGTCGACGTTTCTGCCGTTAACCGTGGCATTGCGACCCGCGACCGAAATCCCCTTGGCGTTGGTACCGTTGGTGACGATCGTCACATCGTCCAGTTCGGCATGCGTCACGCCAGAGCCGGAGACTTCCAGACCATAACTGGAATAGCCTTGTGTGTTGATCTGCACGCGCGTCAGTTCGGCACGGGCACTTAAGCCGGGAGTCTGTTGCCAGTCGATCGCACCTACGAGAACACCGTAAGCATGACCTCCGTTCGTGCTCAGAACCGTCTGGTCGACGCCCGTGCTGATTGTGCTGTCGGTCAGACGAACCAGCCCCTGGTGGGCAATAGCTGCACCGGCAGCATCAGCGTTGTGCGTGATAATCGTCAGATGATCGCCGATGATGCTCCCGTTGTGATGCATTCCCAGAGCACCGACCTGCGTTTCGATCGAGCTGTGGCTGAGCTGGACAGTGCCTTCATACGAGGCACTAACACCGCCGCCAGTCCCCAGCGCGAGAATGTCCACATAGCTGCCGACAATCTTGCTGCCCGCATCATCAGCGAGGAGGCCGGAGTTGTCGTTACCGATTGTGTTGATGGCGATGTGCGCGCCCGAAGTTCCGTTCAGATTGACTGTCCCGCCGCCTGCGGCAGTCGCGGCTGCCGTCCACTGTGGGCTGACCGGCAGATTGAGGGTGGAGCCGGCATCCACGTTCAGGGTGGCACCACCTGCGGCGCGAATCGGCGCCGTATAGGTTCCAGATACAACACACCCAACCGGATCGCACGACTGGGCGAAAGAGGGGGATGCCATCAGTCCGATGGCGAGCAGGGACAGCCCCGAGAGGGCCGTGCTGGATGTGTACCAAGAGCGTTTGTGTGGGGGAAAGGGTGCCATTTTACAATTCTCTATTAATCTACAGATCATCCAAATTTGGAGATCGGTATTGGGTTTCGATAAATATATTTATGATTGAGAGATGTTTCCAATTAAATAAAAAGTCTATTTAAATAAGCTAAGCCGCATTTTCTAAATTTATATCCTGTTTTTATTAAATATATGATTTTACTGTATTTTTACAGGACCTAACTAAAGGAGTTCACGAAATATTTTTAAAATTTGTCCAAAAAATACACTTTATTGGCGCGGTTATATCGTGCGTGCGCACCAAAAGACTGCGCTCCGCGCGCGCTTCCTGGTGAACGATTCAGGTCCGTTTAAGGCGGTTTATTAATGAAATCTGAACTCGATATCTGCGAACCGGATATCCGCAGGCAAGATCAAGCCTGTACTGACCACCCGTACAGAATGCAGCCTGCCATCCAGCGTTCGGCCCCAGAAATCGAGGAATTTGTGCAGCGTCGGGAAATCCGGGGCGATATCCAGCTCCTGCCATATATAGCTCTGGAGCAGCGCCGGATGGTCCGGCAGATGGTAGAGGATCTCGGCCGTGGTCAGCCGATAACTGCGTAGCTGGTCGGAAAACAGCATGGTGCATTCTCCATCCTGAACAGACGCCGCTATTCTGCCGCGTGCAGCCATCCGGGATGCAAGAATAAAATGAGTGATTTCAATCGATTGGCACTCAGGCGGAAAAACTGCTGCCAAAACCCCCAACCCCGCCTTGACTTGCAGCGGGTGAGTGCCAACATTGTTAGCACTCCTCCGTTAGGAGTGCTAACGGCGGCCCATGCGGGTTGCTGAAGTTCTAACCCCACTTGGAGATGTTCCGCATGAAGTTCCGTCCCCTGCATGACCGGGTTGTCGTTCGTCGGCTGAATGCCGAAGAAAAGACTGCCGGCGGCATCATTATCCCCGGCACCGCCCAGGAAAAGCCGATGGAAGGCGAAATCATCGCCGCCGGCCCGGGTGCCCGTAACGAAGCCGGTCAGCTGGTTGCGCTGGATGTTAAGGCGGGCGACCGCGTTCTGTTCGGCAAATGGTCCGGCACGGAAGTCAAGATCGACGGTGAAGACCTGCTGATCATGAAGGAATCCGACATCATGGGCATCATCAGCGTGACGCCCGCGACGAAGAAGAAAGCCTGAGCGTCTTCCGCTCATTCCCTCTGCAACAGAATAACTGAGGTATAAATCTATGGCTGCTAAGGAAGTTCGCTTCGGCGCTGATGCCCGTGCACGTATGCTGCGCGGTGTCGACATTCTGGCCGACGCTGTAAAAGTGACGCTGGGCCCCAAGGGCCGCAACGGTGTGATCGACAAGTCGGTCGGTGCCCCGCGCATCACGAAGGACGGCGTGTCGGTGGCCAAGGAAACCGAACTGTCGGACAAGTTCGAGAACATGGGCGCGCAGATGCTGCGTGAAGTTGCCAGCAAGACCAACGATCTGGCAGGCGACGGCACCACCACCGCGACCGTTCTGGCGCAGTCGATCGTGCGCGAAGGTGCCAAGGCTGTTGCCGCCGGCATGAACCCGATGGACCTGAAGCGCGGCATCGACAAGGCCGTGGCTGCGGTGCTCGAAGAACTGCAGAAGAACACCAAGAAGATCAACAAGACGGAAGAAGTGGCGCAGGTCGGCACGATTTCCGCCAACGGTGAAGTCGAAATCGGCAAGATGATCGCGCAGGCGATGCAGAAGGTCGGTAACGAAGGTGTCATCACGGTTGAAGAAGCCAAGGGCATCAACACCGAACTCGACGTCGTTGAAGGGATGCAGTTCGACCGCGGCTACGTGTCGCCGTACTTCATCACCAACGCCGAGAAGATGACGGCCGAACTCGACCAGCCGTACATCCTGATCCACGAAAAGAAGCTGTCCGGCCTGCAGCCGATGCTGCCGCTGCTGGAAAGCATCGTGCAGTCGGGCCGTCCGCTGCTGATCATCGCGGAAGATATCGAAGGCGAAGCGCTGGCCACCCTGGTGGTGAACAAGCTGCGCGGCGGCCTGAAGATTGCCGCCGTGAAGGCGCCGGGCTTTGGCGATCGTCGCAAGGCGATGCTGGAAGACATTGCGATCCTCACGGGCGGCACGGTGATCAGCGAAGATCTGGGGATCAAGCTGGAAACAGTGACGCTGGCGATGCTCGGCAAGGCCAAGAAGGTCCTGATCGAGAAAGAAAACACCACGATCGTCGAAGGCGCTGGCAAGAAGGCCGACATCACCGGCCGTTGCAGCCAGATCCGCGCACAGGTTGAAGAAACCACGTCCGACTACGATCGTGAAAAGCTGCAGGAACGTCTGGCGAAGCTGGCCGGCGGCGTTGCGGTGATCCGCGTTGGCGGGGCGACCGAAGTTGAAGTGAAGGAACGCAAGGACCGCGTTGACGACGCGCTGCACGCCACGCGCGCCGCCGTTCAGGAAGGCATCGTCCCGGGTGGCGGTGTTGCCCTGGCCCGCGCCAGCCTGGCACTCGCCAAGATGAAGGCCGACAACGACGACCAGCGTTTCGGGATCGAGATCGTCCGCAAGGCGCTCCAGACCCCGCTACGTCAGATCGCCGAAAACGCCGGTGAAGATGGTGCGGTTATCGCTGGCAAGGTGCTGGAAAACCCGTCCTACACCTGGGGCTTCGACGCCCAGAACGGTACGTTCAAGGACATGGTGAAGTCCGGCATCATCGACCCGACCAAGGTTGTGCGCACGGCTCTGCAGGACGCGGCCTCGGTTGCGGCGCTGCTGATCACCACCGAAGCGATGATCGCTGAAAAGCCGGAAAAGAAGTCCGCGCCCCAGATGGGCGGTCAGGGCGGCATGGACGGTATGGACTTCTGATCCAAACGGATCGGCGGTTACGGAAAGGCGGGGAGAAATCCCCGCCTTTTTTATTGGACGATACCGCAAAACGCACGGGCAAATGGCTACTGGCTGGTTTCGTTACGCGCGTATGTTTAATGAGTTTGCGCCTGAATCGCGTGATTCGCAGAGGACCCGCAAAGTTACCAAATTTTTCTATTTGGAACGCTTTGTCCTTCGTTGACTCTGCTCAGAATTTCTGTGCCAATTCCCGCCGCAATCGACGTTTGGCGTGCCTTGCTGCGTTTCCGGAGTGCCGGGCCTTCAAGATATATCCAAAGACCCGGTTGCTCGTGTCCGCACAATCCCGTGTGGACGAGTAGCAAGGATGCAGATCCATGGCGATCGGTACCGTAAAGTGGTTTAACGCAACAAAGGGCTTCGGCTTCATCATGCCGGAAGATGGCGGTAAGGACGTGTTCGTGCACATCACCGCTGTCCAGGCAGCCGGCCTGCGCGGTCTGAACGAAAATCAGAAGATCAGCTACGACGTGGCGATGGAACGCGGCAAGGCTGCTGCGACCAACCTGAAGCCGCTCTGAGCTTTTCAGACGACTTAAAAAAGACCCCGGAGCGGTTTCGCCCGGGGTTTTTTGCTGTCTGGAGGGCTGATTCTGAAAGCTTTCAAGTTTTTCCGGTTTTCCTGTACGATTTGTTGACACTAGGTTGTCGTTTCGTGTCAGATGAATGAACAATCGTCGTTTGGCGTGCCTTGCTGAGTCTCCGGATCGCCGGTGCTTTCAGGATGTCCAAGATGATCCGATTGTTCCGGCCGCATAATTCTGTGTGGCAAAGCAAGGAGACAGATCGCATGGCGATCGGTACCGTTAAGTGGTTTAATACGACAAAGGGCTTCGGCTTCATTATGCCGGAAGATGGCGGCAAGGATGTGTTCGTGCACATCACAGCCGTTCAGGCAGCCGGTCTGCGTGGCCTCGATGAAAATCAGAAGGTCAGCTACGACGTGGAAATGGAACGTGGCAAGGCTGCCGCGACCAACCTGAAGCCGCTCTGATTTTTCGCCGGTCCCTTTGGGGGCCTGGTTGATAGTCGGATAAAAAACCCGGCACGCCGCAATGGTGTGCCGGGTTTTTGCGTTTTAAACGGCGCCGCCGTCCAGCACGATGGTGTGGCCGGTCATGTAATTGGCCCCGGCGCACAGATACAGAATACCGTCCGCAATATCAGCTGGCGTGGCCAGACGGTTCAGCAGCGTGCGTTCCAGCGTCGCCTGCCGGCGGGAATCCGGCCACGAATTGGTCAGCGGTGTCTGCACGAAGCCGGGTGCCACGGCGTTGACGCGTACATCCGGCGCCAGCGCGCGGGCCAGGCCGCGCGTCAGGTTGATCAGCCCAGCCTTGCTGGCCGCATAGGCCATGCTGCTGCCACGAATCCCCAAACCCGCAACGGATGCCGTATTCACGATTGCGCCCTTGCTGGCCTTCAGCGCGCTGGCCGCGGCATGGGCACAGCGGAAGGGGCCGACCAGATTGGTGGTCAGGATGGTGTCCCAGAAATCCTCGGTCATGCGGTCGAGCTCGGGGAACGGGATCGGTTCCACCGTTTGCGTGGTGCCCGCGTTATTGATCAGGAAATCCAGCTTGCCAAGCTTGGCGATCGCATCGTTCACCATCGCCTCGGCCTGACCGGCCTTGCCGACATTGCCGGGCGCGGCGATCACGTCGAGGCCTTCGGCGCGCAGCCGGGCGATGGAGTCTGCGCCGCGGGCGTCGTCTTCCAGATGGTTGAGTGCCACACGCGCGCCGGATTTCGCCAGGATTTCCACTGTCGCCAGACCGATGCCCGATGCGGCGCCGGTGACCAGGGCGGTGCGCCCCTTGAGATCGGCTGTAATCATGTTGCTGTCCTTATGATCTGATGTATGTCGATACTGTCGGGCATCGCGGCATACGAAAAGAGGGGGCGACGAAATGGTTGTTTCAATTGAAAATTTTTGGTTTTCTGCCATTGGGTAACTATCCGGATCGAAAGATCTCTGCTATGTGAATATTATGTAATTTTTCGACGTGCGCAGTTTTGCGCCGTCAGTTGACCCGAGGGTGCAATGCGTTTGCGCGGATGGCTGCTCGTATGCGGAATATCGCTGGTTATGGGGCCGTTCCCGGTCGATGCGCAGCGACGCGGCGATGCTCCGGCGGGACAGGCTTCGCCGCAGATGGTGGCACCGGAAGGGCGGCTTGAACGCTCGCGTTTCCCAACCGCGCGGCAGACCGATGTGCTGCTCGAGGTAACAAAGCCGGGCCGTTTTTCAATTCGTGCCGAAAGCGCCAGTGGTACCGCGCTGCAACTGGTCGATATGCTGACCGGTCCCGGCCCGCTGGTCGGGGTTGAAGGGGTGCGCGATGGGCGGGTGGATGTGCTGCTGGATGTCGGCACATACAAGCTGCGCGTATTCGGTGCCGAGGCCGCGCAAGGCGATGTGCGTCTGGCCCTGTCCCCCTTCCGTGAAGCCGCGGCATCGGTTCCGGCGCCGGTTGAAACCGTTCTGACGGCTGAACTGGAAGACCTGCAACAGCGCAGCTTCTGGCTCGAGATCGACCGCCCGCGCCGCGTGCGGATCGAGGCTGCGGGCCGTTCGCTCGCCGATCTGCGCGTCTGGCGCGATGGGTATGATCTGATCTCGGGTGAACCAGCCACGCGGCAGGTGGAACCGGTGCGCGGCCACGAATTGCTCAGCGTGCTGCACACGCCGGTGCTGCAGCCGGGCAAGTATCTCATCACGGCGTATGGCGGGCCTGCGCAGCCCTGGGCCGATGGATCGCGCGAACAGCCTTTCCATCTGCGCGTGGATGCCAGCGCGGCGTTTGCTGATGCATGGGTGAACGGCACGATCGGCCCGTTCGGCAGTGAAGTGTATGAAGTGCCGCGGGCTTTGCGTCAGGTGCAGTTGACTCTGCCCGCCAGCATGCCGGTCACCATGCGTGAAACGGTGGATGGGCGCAGTGCGGCCGAGGGTGCTCTGACGACCGCCAGCCGCGATCCGCAGATCACGTTGCCAATGCGCCAGATGCCGACGGCGCAGAACAACGCTTCGCATTTCGTCGAGATCAGCGGGATGCAGGGGCAGCAGTTCCAGTTGCGCGGTTTTGTCGGCACGCAGAGCAGGCGTCTGGCAACGGCTGGCAGCCACGTGGTGACGGCCGAGGCGCGCGGCTTCGGCGGCGATGAAGTGCCGCCGACTTTCCTGTTGTTCCGCGAGGAATTGCACAACGGCAAGCGCGAACAGATTCTGGCGGCGTCGTCCGCACC
The DNA here is from genome assembly GCA_031546815.1 of Acetobacteraceae bacterium. Lineage (GTDB taxonomy): Bacteria > Pseudomonadota > Alphaproteobacteria > Acetobacterales > Acetobacteraceae > JAVBJV01. The sequence continues at coordinate 57,403 of JAVBJV010000032.1, read as the reverse complement.
GCAGGTGGGTGGCGGGCAGGCGTGGCGGGCGCGTTTCAACATGCGCGGCCCCACCAGCATTCTGTTCGAGGTGAAGGGCGGCGGCCCGATTTCCATTCGTACCGAAAATCCGAATCTGGCTGGCAGTATCCGCAATCTGATGGGCGGGACGGGAAGCCCGACTGATCTGACCGATGGCTGGTATGAACTGCGCCTGAACCCTACGGCGGAACAGGTTGGGGTCGTGGATCTGACGATCGGAGCGCCGGGTGTTATTCCGGACGAACCGTCACCGCGTCTGCCGGCTGATCCGACGTTGTACTTCGGTGTGCAGACCATCACGCAGGAACAGGCGCTGATTCTGTACAGCAACACGGCTGTCAGCGCGGCGGGCAGTCTGCTGACACGTACGGCGGAAGCAAAGCTGGAAGGCAATCCGCTGACCATCACGCAGCAACCGGGACAGGACTTGTTGCTGCCCGCAACGGTGCCGGGTTTCGGCACTGTGATGGTGCGCGACATCACCACGGGCGAACGGGTTATGCCGGTCGATCTGCGGGTCGAGGCGGCGACGCCGCTGACCTATTCGTCGCGCAATCCGGATGCCAATGCGCCGCGCCACGCACAGGTTGCAGTGCCTGCGCCCGCACAGGCGCGCACGGTTGCGATCAGCTGGGTGACGCCGAAGCCCGGTCCGTCCATTCCGCAGATGACAATGCAGCCGCAACCGGCCACGGCACTGGTGGCGAACAAGCCGTTCTATTTCAACATGGAACGCAACGCCCAGCGCAGCTTCACGATGACGGTGCCGGAAGGCGGGCTGTATCGTGTGGAAACACTGGGGCGGCAACGCGCGCACGGAACGCTTGGTACATCGTTCATCCCGCAGATCGCCAGCGATCAGGCCGGGGGCGTTGGGCAGAACATGCTGCTGCAGACCTATCTGCGCGCCGGGCGTTATCAGGTGCAGGTCGGAACGCAGGGCAGCGAAGGGCGGATGGGTATTGTCGCGCGTCCGGCACCGCTGCTGCAGGGCGCCACCCTGCGTGCGGGTGGCAGTGTGCGCGCATCGATGCGCGCAGGCGGCGGCGTGGTGTTCCCGATCGAGATCACCGAACGTGCTGATTATTTCACGCTGGATCTGCGCGGGCTGGATCGCAGCTTCATGGCGCGGGTCGAGGACGAAGGCGGCTGGCCGTTATTGCCGGTGGGTGAGGTCATTCGCCAGAACCTGCCGCTGACGCCGGGCAAGTACCGGCTGGTGGTGATGCCGCAAAACACCGATGCCCGCGTGGTCGCACGGCTGACGCGCGCCGCAACGCCGGTGGTGCTGGAAGGCCACGGTCCGCACGCCTTGCCGTTCGGCGAAACGCAGCGTTTCCTGTGGCGCGAACCCGAAGACCGCACGGCGGAACGTGTCCCCGATATGTGGGATTTCACGTTGCACGGCGACAGTCGCGTGACGATCGGGCTGAGCGACGGTATGGCCGGCGAACTGGTGAAAATCTCTTCGGACGGTGCATCGCGCGCCAGCCTGGGGATGATTGCCAGATCGGGTGAACGCATGCTGTCGGCCGGGCATTACCGGATCGAGGCGCGTGCTATCGGGCGGAACGACCGGCTGGATTATACGTTGACCATTGGCTCGCGCGAACTGCAGCCCGAGATGGCGCGCCGCGTGCGCCTGCCCGTGCAGTTGCCGTTTGCCGTTGCCGAAGATCGCGTCGTTAGCCTGACGAGTTTCGGTAGTGTCGGGATGCGCGCTGTATTGCGCCGTGCGGATGGCACGGTGGTCGGCCGTTTCGGCGATCGTACGGACGACTGGAATATCGGGATCTCGCAGTATCTGGCAGCCGGATCCTATGTGCTGGACCTGCAGCCGCCTTTGGCGGTGACGCGACGGATGAACAGCACTGCCCGGAATACCAGCGAAGAGTCGGATGAAGGCGAAGGCAACGACACCGATGCTGATGCCGATGCCAGCGAACGGGGCGAGGGGTTCACCACGGAATCCGGTGAAGTCGTCGATCAACAGGGCACGGAAGTAAAACTGTCCCTGTTCGAGGTGCATCCGGCTTACGTTGCACCGCTGACCGGTGCCGCAACACTGACCGGTGGCGGCGTGCATCGCCTGACCGTTCCGGTGCCGCGCGATGACCAGTTGATGCTGGCCAGCGCGTCGGCGGGGGCCGAGATCATCCTGGCGCTCGAGCGTCGCGATGAAGATGGACGCTGGCAGCATATTGCTCTGGATCAGGGTTTGTCGCCGGTGGTGGCGATGCCGATTGCAGGATCGGACCGTCCGGACAGTGAATCGCCGTGGCGCATTTCGGTGTGGACCGTCGATGGTGGGGCCGAGCCAATCCGCTTCGTGACGCGCCTGCTGAACAACGCGGCGCAGGAACCCGCGCGTGCTTCCCTGCAACTGGTGGACCGCGATGCATTGCCGGGCTTGCAGGTTGCATCGGTCAGCGTGCCGCGCGCCAGTCTGTTGCAGATGGGCAATACGGAAGATCTGCTGACCGGCTCGGTTCCCGGTCGGCCGCTGACGCCGGTGGATGGGCGCATCGTGGTGCCGCAATCGTCGCGCGTGTGGGTGGTGGGGCGCAATCGCGTCAATCCGCAGCTTGGCCTGCAGCTGACGCAGAATCTGGACAGCACGACGCAGCTCAGCCTGGCGCATGGCGAGATTGCCACCCTGCCGATGATGCCGGCGCAGGCCGGGTTCGTGCAGTTGTGGCGGGCAGAATCTGCCACTGCGCAGCCGGGGGTGAATGCGGGCCTGAACATGGGCTTTGCGGGGAACGGTGTATCGGGCAGCGCGGTTGTGCTGGCCGGGTCGCGCAACCTGTATGTGTGGAACGCGGGCGATCACGAAGCGATGCGGGTGCGGCTGTATCCGCAGTCGCTGCGGCTGCTGCCGACGCGTACAACGCAGGCGCAATTCATGGAGATGATTCCGCCGGGCACAGCCGTGCCGGTTGCGCTGCCCGCCGGTGGCAAGCGCCTGCAGGTGGATCTTGCGCCTGGCACCGCCGCCATTGCGGGCTGGACGCATGAAGAAGATGCACAGACATTGTGGAGCGGCAGCCTGTCCGGCAGTTATTCGCTGGAAGGCGGCTGGGGCGAGATCTTGCTGATCAACACCAGCACAACACCGCAGCCGGTGTCTTACCAAACCGCGCCGCTGGGTGGTGCTGCGATGGTGCTGCGTGCCGACCGTCCGCTGAAGCAGTTCTTCGGCGCGGCTGGCACCGTGGTGGTTCCGGTTGATTCGCGCCCCGGCCAGAGACTGATGATTGCCGGCGACGCACGCGGCGAATTCCTGACTCGCGACGGGCGGATCCTGCGCGGCAACCAGATCGACGTGAACCGGCCGGGCTATCTGACCCTGCGTCACGGCATCGGTCCGGTCGCCATCTGGCTGGAAGGCGAAGGGGCGACACCGTGGCCCGCGACAACCAATGCGCAGCTTGTGCGTTTGCCGCAATACGTCACGCTGGTGGGCGATGCGATGGCGCTGTCGCTGTCGCCGCCGACACCGGTACTGTTGCACATTCGCAGTTCGGCACCGTTGGTGGCCGCGTTGTCGCGTGACGAAAACAATGCTTCGCCCACGCTGTTTCCGGCCGGGGTGGAGTATCATCGATATCTACCCGCGGGCACCAGCCTGCTGCGGCTGATGTCGGCACAGAACGGCCCGCTGTCGGGTTCGCTGGAACTGACTTCCACACCGGTGATCCCGGTGCAGGAAGGGCTGGGTTCGCCTGTTGTGGTGGCCCCCGGTGGGTCAGCGGTGTTCGGGTTCGATATTACGAAAGCCGGGACGATCGGGGTTGGCATTCGCGCCGAACCGGATCGGACTTCGGTGCGTGTGCTCGATGAAAACGGTGCCGAGGTTGGCCGTGGTACGGCGCAGCTTCTGCGTCTGGAACCCGGCCGTTACCTGATCGAGGCGCAGACGCCGCCCGATGCGGGAACAACCGTGATGCGCCCAGCCGTGGTCGGGATAGAGCCGCGCCCGAACGGGCCGCCTGAAGATGTCGTGCGTATGTATCTCGAGCTTGCCGGACGTTCCCCCGTTCGCGCCCCGGCGCGTTGAGGATTTTGAACATGACACATTTCCTCCGTAACGCGATTACCGGTTTTCTGGTGTGTGCCGGGCTGGCCGGTGTTCCGGCCATGGCGCAGCAGGATGGAACACCGCCTGCCGCTGTGCTCGACCGGTTGCAGCGCGCCGATGGTGCCATGGTTGTGCCGGATCGGTTCCTGCGTCGCTGGGACCCGGTGACGGTGTTCTTCCAGCGCGATACCGGCCCAGCCGCCGGTGGTGCCGAGGACGCGCCCGAACGCTTCGTCGCCATGTCGCCTGTTGTGCCGGGTGCGTGGCAGTGGCTGAACGCGCGCGCATTGCAGTTCCGCCCGGCCGACCCGTGGACGCCGCTGGCGCGCGTGTCGCTGACGGTTGGCGCGCGCACCACGCAGCTGGTGCCGCTGTTGCCCGCACCGGTCTCGACCATACCCGCGGCGGATTCCGAACCGGTGCCCGATCTGGACACCATCGGCCTGGTGTTCCCCGACCCGGTCGACCCGCAGGCACTGGCGCGGTTGCTGAGCATCGAACTGCGTGCGTCTTCGGGCGCACAGGGCGTTCCGGCGGAAGTGCTGACCGCACAGGACATCACGATCCGCACGATTGAACGGCGCGACCGGTCGGAACAGCAGGTCTATCAGGTTGTGCTGCGTCGCCCCGTGCCGGATGGACGCGCACTGGTGCTGCGCCTGCGTCTGTCGGACGTGCAGGGCATGGACGACCCGGCCTATGAATTGCGCCTGCGCGGCGTGACGCCGTTTGGTGTTACGGACGTTATCTGCGGGCGTGGTTTTTCGCCCGATACGCAGGACGGCGTGATGCAGTGCGCGCCGCAGGACTCCAGCGGCAATGGCTTGCGTCGTGAACTGGTGGTGTCGTTCAGCGAAAAACCAGAAGCGATCGACATCGTGCGGGCGCGCGATCTGCTGCGTATCTCGCCGCCGGTGGACAATCTGGCGGTGCAGGCCGACGGACAGCGGCTGCGGATCACCGGGCGGTTCGAGGCCGATGTGCCCTATGAACTGAACATCACGACCAATGGTCTGAAGGACGTGCGCGGGCGCACTCTGGATCGCGGGTATACGCAACGCTTTTCGTTCCTGCCCAACGCGCCGCAGCTGGTGTGGGGTGTGGGGCAGGGCATCGTGGAGCGCAACGGCCCGCAGATGGTGCCGATGCGCGGGCGCGGGTACGATCGCGTCGATCTGCGCATTCACCAGATCGACCCGCTGTCGAGCGACTTCTGGCCGTTCCCGAATGGCGGCCTGACCACCGACGACGATGTGGCGCCCCCGCTGCCGGGGAATGAACCGCGTGCGTGGAACAGTGCGAACGATGTCGGGCGCACGGCGCTTGCCTTGCGCATCCGTGCGATGGGATCGCCCGCGGTGTCCGAACTTGTCACCCTGCCGACGCAGCGTGGCGGGACCGATGCACGATTTGGGCTGAACGTAACCGCATTGCTGGCGAAGATTGCCGGTGCCAGTCAGCCGGGCACCTATCTGCTCGGCATGCGCCCGGTAGATGGCGGCGGTCGGCGCTGGATGCGCGTGCAGGTCACTGACCTTGCTCTGGCAACGGTCGAGGAAGCCGACCGTGTCCGTTTCACGGTGACGTCGCTGGGATCCGCTCGCTCGGTTGAAGGTGCGAGCATCCGTCTGGAAGGCATCCGTGACGACAAGCTTGTGCCGCTGGTGAGCGGAACCACTGGTGCCGATGGCAGCTTTACCTGGTCCGCCCCGGCATCAGCGCGCGAGTCGACGCCGCGCACGCTGCGGTCCGAGGTGCGGCGCATTGTCGTGGTGAAAGGTGCCGATACGCTGGTGCTGGATACGAATGCCGGCCCGCAGCAATACGCGCAGGAGAACTGGACGCAGCCCGAAGCACCGTGGCTGTCCTGGACGCAGGGAAATATCAGCGCGCGCGATGAAGCGCCGAAGACGCTGTGTCACATCTTCACCGAACGCCCGATCTACCGCCCGGAGGATCCGGTGCATATTCAGGGCTTCGTGCGTACCTATCGCCAGGGCGCGTTGAGCTTCGCGCAGGGTAGTGGCACACTGGTGGTGCAGGGACCGAACGATCAGGAATGGACGGTGCCGGTCACGCTGGATGCGATGGGTGGGTTCTATCACCTGTTCTCGGAAACGACCGAAGCGACGGGCGATTATCGTGTGTTCTATCGCTCGGGCGCCAACAACCAGAGCTGCGAGATGGTGGCCAGCTTCAAGAAAGAATCCTACCGGCTGCCGACATTTGAAGTGGTGATGAGCGGACCGGAACGTACGGCGCTCGACAAGGCGTTCGATGTGAATCTGCTGGCGCGTTATTTTGCTGGCGGCGCCACGGCCAACCGGCCGATCCGCTGGCGGGTGACGCAGTTCCCCTACACCTGGACGCCGCCGTCGCGCGAAGGGTTCCTGTTCTCGACCGATGCACGGTTCTCGTCGATCCGCGACTTCCGTTCGACCCCGGTGCTGGAACGCGATGCAACCACCGACAGTAGCGGTGCGGCGCATATCTCGCTCGACCCGACGATTGAGCCTACAGCCCAGCCGCGGCGTTATGTGGTGGAAGCGACGGTGACTGGCGACGACGATCTGCAGGTGCGCAGCACGCAGCAGGTGCTGGCACTGCCGCCCTTCGTGCTGGGCGTGAAAGTGGCGCGTTATCTGCCGCAGGCGGGCGCGATCGATCCGGAAATTCTGGCGATCAACGCCGAAGGCAAACCGCTGGCCGGTCTGACCATGACGGCACGGCTGATCCGCCGGAACTGGAATTCGGTGTTGCAGGCCAGCGACTTCAGTCAGGGTGCGGCGCATTACGTGACCGAAGTCGTCGAGGAAACGGTGGAGGAACGCCAGATCACCAGCGCCGACGATGTGCAGAAGCTGCATTTCGAAGCGCGTGATGCGGGCGTGTATGTGGTCGAGCTGGAAGCCGAGGATCAGATCGGGCGCAAGCAGACCGTGCGTGTGGACCTGTTCATGGCGGGCGACACACCTGTCACATGGCCGCGTGCACCATCGCAGACGGTGACGGTCACTACCGAGCAGAAAGAATACACACCGGGCGACACAGCCACGCTGCTGATCCAGAGTCCGTTCCAGACCGCACGCGCACTGGCGATCGTGGAGGAACCTGATGGTCGCTTCCGCTACGACTGGGTTGATATCGCCAATGGTGTCGGCCGGTACACCGTGCAGATCCGGCGCGAACACCTGCCGCGTCTGCCGGTGCATTTTCTGCTGATGCGCGGGCGACTGGCGCTGCCGGCGCAAGCGGCAACCGCACCGTTCGACCAGGGCAAGCCCGTGACACTGGCCGCCACCAGTTGGGTGTCGGTACGGCCGGTCAAGCATCAGGTGACGGTGGCGATCAACGCGCCCGCAGTCGCACAGCCCGGCGAGGAGATCGAGGTCACACTGAAACTGACCGACGATACTGGCCGTCCGCTGTCGGGTGAGGTTGCGTTCTGGATGGTGGATCAGGCGGTGCTGACTCTGGCGCGCGAGGCGCCGCTGGACCCGCTGCGCAACTTCATCGTGGCGCGACAGTCGCGCATGGCGGCGCGCGATACGCGCAACATGGCATTCGGTGTGATCCCGCTTGAGGAAACACCGGGCGGCGATGGTGGCGAGGACGAATTCGGCCTCGACAATATTTCGGTGCGACGCAACTTCACGCCGGTGCCGGTCTATATGCCGCGTGTGCAGGTCGGTGCCGATGGCACGGCGCGCGTGCGTGTGCGTCTGCCCGATACGCTGACTGTGTATCGCTTCCGCGCCAAGGCGGTCAGCGGGCCGGACCGGTTCGGTGTGGGTGTGGGCGAGATCCGTATCCGTCAGCCGATCGTGGCGCAGCCGACTCTGCCACGCTTCGTGCGGCCGGGCGATGTGTTCAATGCGTCGATGATCGCCCGCGTGATCGAGGGGCCGCTGGGTGGCATGCGTGCCAGCATTGCGGCCTCCGGTCTGGATGTGACCGGCGCGCGCGAGCAGGATGTGACGGTGGGCGAGGATCGCTCGGCACGCGTGATGTTCGATGTGCGCGTCCCCGAGAGCGAATCCGCCACCAGCACGGTGCGTTTGCGCATGGGTGTGCAGCGTATGGCCGATCGGGCGGGCGATGCCGTGCAGATCGATCTGCCGGTGCGTCCGGACCGTATGCCCATCCGTCTGCGACAGGTGCTGCCGCTGGATGCCGGTGGTGGTACGCAAAGCGTTGCGATGCCAGCTGATATTCGTACGGGCACATACAGCGGGCGCGTTAGCGTGACCGGCGATGCGGCGCTGCTGCAGATGATCGGGGGGCTGAACTATATCCTCGAAACACCGTTCGGCGGGGTTGAGCAGTATATCGCGCTGGGCACGGCGGAGCTGGCGTTGCGTCCATTTACGCCGCTGCTGCGCACCGCCGGGATCGAGGACCGGATGGCGCGCGATATCCCGGCAGCGGTGAACGCAATCCGTCAGGCGGTGGACGAGGACGGGCTGGTCGCCTTCTGGCCGCGCACGCGCGGGTCGGTCTGGCTGACGGCGTCGGCCTATCGCTTCCTGGTGGCGGCGGAACGTGCCGAACTGCAGATCGATCGTGGATTGAAAGATCGTCTGGCGCAGGTGCTGACCCGTGCGTTGCGTTCGGATTATCGCCGTCTGCTGAGTGGCGAGGAAATCCGCGAACGTGTGGCGGCGTTGATTGCGTTGGCGGAAGGTGGCGATGTGCAGCGTGCCTATGCGGCCGAGCTTGCGCGCCGTGCGGCCTTCATGCCGACCGAAACGCTGGCGCAGACCGTGCAGGTGCTGACCATGCTGCCGGAGCAAGGCCAGCCGATGACGAACAGCGTGCTGGAAGCGCTGTGGCTGCGCGTGCAGATGATGGATCGCAACAGCCGCTCTGTTTACAACGGGCTGACGGAAACATCGGGCGACCCGATGATCCTGCCGTCTGAAGTACGTGCGCTGAGCAGCGTGGTGCGTGCGGTGGCGCGTGTCACGCCAGACGATATCCGTCTGCCGCCGTTGCGTGAGGCGCTGTTGCGCCTCGGCCAGACGACCGCGGGCTGGGGTAACACCAACACCAACGCCGCGGCGCTGCTGGCGCTGGCCGCAAGCTGGACGGCACCCGCGATCAGCGCGCCGGTCACGCTGACACTGGGAACGGCCGATCAGGAAGGTGTGGTTGCATCTGCCACACCGCTGCTGAGCTGGCCGGTGGCAACCCCTACGCCGATCCGCATCCATAACCGTGGTGCCAGCGCGCTGGTGACACTGGTCGAGCAGAGCTACGTGCCGACCGGTCTTGGTGCCACCGCGCAACCGGTGCTGAACGGACTGGCGCTGAACCGGGTCATGTATCGGGCGCATGCGGGTGCTCCGCTGGAACGGTTGCAGCCGGGTGCCGATGGTGTCGTGCAGTTGAAGGCGGGCGATGTGGTCGAGGACGTGACCGAACTGGTCAACCCCGAAGACCGCACGCATGTTGCCATCACGCTGCCGATTGCCGCCGGGATGGAGCCGCTGAATGCGGCGCTGGCTACGGCAACGGCCGATGCGACGGCGACAACGGAGCTGACACTGGCGCCTGACTGGGTGTCGTATCGCGATGATTCCGTGATGTATGTCTACACGCATCTGCCGAAGGGCAATTACCGTCTGGCCTTCCGCACACGTGCGCTGGTGCCGGGCAGTTTCACGCAGCCTCCGGGTGAAGCGGCGACCATGTACAGGCCGGATGTCTATGGAACCAGTGCCGGACAGCGCATCAGCATCTCGCGCTGAACCGTTCCGCAGAAAAAGCATGCGCCACCTGTTCGGGGTGGCGCTGCTGCTTCTGGGGGGCGTGTATGTTGCGCAGGTTCTGCCGCGCGCAACGCTGATCGCGCCTGCGCCGACGCCGGTCCTCACCGACCGGCACGGCGTGTTCCTCACCCAGATCGGGCACGAGGAAACCGGCGCGCACGGGCGGTATGTTGAATACGGCTACTGGCCGGTCAGCCCGATTCCGGATCGGGTGGCGCGGGCGACTCTGGGGCTTGAAGACCGGCGTTTCTGGCAGCATCCGGGGGTCGATCCCATCGCACTGGTGCGGGCTGCGTGGCAGAACATCAGCAGCGGGCGGCGTGTGTCGGGTGCATCGACCATTGCGATGCAGATCGCGCGTATGCAGCATCCGCGCGAACGGTCGCTGTGGGCCAAGGTGGTTGAAGCGGGGACCGCCATTGCACTGACACTGCGTTACAGCCGACCGGAATTGCTCGCGCATTATCTGCGGCTGGTGCCGTACGGAAATGGCAGTCACGGCATCGCACATGCTGCACGCTGGTATTTTGACAAGCCGGTCGAGGATCTGGGCTGGGCCGAGATCGCGCTGCTCTCGGCCGTGCCGCAAGCACCAACATTGCACAACCCGATGACGGTGCAGGGAATGGCGCGTGCCGTGCGCCGTGCGGGGCAGGCGCTGGACGAACTCGCGCGGCAGGGCGAGATCCCGCCTGACGAACTTGCCGTGGCGCGGACGCAGCTTACGCAGATGCGCCCGCCACATGCGCCGCGTCGCCCCGATGCGTATCAGGCAATCCTGAGGCTGCGCGAGATGGTCGGGCGCGATGGTGCGCGCGACCTCGACCCGCGTGATCCGCGCGTGCGCACGCGGATTGATCTGGGTATGCAGCAACAGGTGACGCAGCTGTTGCGTCAACTTCTGCCCGAATGGCGCGAGGCCGGTGCGCAACAGGCCGCAGCGATGGTGGTGCAACGCCGCACGCGCGAGGTTCTGGCTGCTGTCGGATCGGTCGGCTATGCGGACACACCGGGTGGCGCGATTGATTTTACGCGGATTGAACGCTCGCCCGGCAGCACGCTGAAGCCGTTCATCTATGCACTGGCACTGGAGCGCAACCAGATGGACCCCGCATCGATTCTGGGCGACATGCCCGAGGGTGCGGCGGGGATCAGCAATGTGGACGGGCGGTTTCTGGGGCCGCTGCTGCCGCGGCAGGCATTGGCGAATTCGCGCAACGTGCCGGCCACCAACCTGCTGCGCCGCGTGGGAATTCAGAGCGGCTTTTCCTTCCTGCGCGAGCTTGGCGTGCACAACCAGATCGCACCTGCCGAGGATTTTGGCCTGTCGATGGTGATCGGGTCGCTGCCCACCAGCATGGACCACCTGCTGCGTGCGTATGGCGCGCTGGCTGAGGACGGAATGCTGGCGGATCTCGACTGGTACCAGGGCGCACCGCGTGCAGCACCGCAGCGTGTTCTGTCGACACGGACGGCGCGGCAGATCACGCAGTTCCTGTCCGACCCGCTGGCACGTATGCCGAGCTTCCCGCGTTTCGGCGCGACGGAATATCCGTTCGCCGTGGCGCTGAAGACCGGCACGTCGCAGGGGTATCGCGATGCGTGGATTGTCGCGTGGTCGCAGGATTACATGGTGGCGGTGTGGGTCGGCCGCGCCGATGCGGGCACCATGGTGCAGCTGAGTGGTGGTCGTGTGGCAGCGTCTATGGCGCAGGCCATTCTGCTGAAACTGCACGAGGCAACGCCCGGCGATCTGCTGGACACGCATTTCCCCGCGCCGGAAGGCCTGACGCAGGTGGAGCTGTGCGCATTCACCGGCTTGCTGAATGTAGGCGCGTGCAACCAGACCTTTCAGGAATACGTCGACCCCGCCAACATGCCCGCGCCCGAGCTGGTGCGCGTGGCAGAGGACGGGCGCACAGTGCAGCGCGTGATATCGGTGTTACCGGATTATCGTCGCTGGGCCGTGGAGCAGGGGTTCCAGCTGCAACAGGACCCCGTATCGGCCGAAGCGCCGGTGCATCTGTCGATCACCACACCGGAACGCGAGGCGAAATTCTGGCGTAACCCGGAAGTGCCCGCGCATCTGAACCGGCTGGCCTTGCGCGTGGTGACGGAACCGCGTGTGTCGCAAGTGGTTTGGTATGTGGATGGCAAACCGTTCGCGGTCACCAGTCCCGACCAACCTGTGTACTGGCCGATGCAGCAGGGGCAGCACCTGTTCCAGGTGCGTCTGCCATACCGGCCGGAAGCATCGCGCGTGGTGCGCGTGGTGATCGAGTGATCAGATATCCTGTCCGGCGCTGTAGCCGCTCGCCCAGGCCCACTGGAAATTGTAACCGCCCAGCCAGCCGGTGACATCAACCGCTTCACCAATTACATACAGGCCGGGAACATCATTCGCCTGCATGGTGCGCGACGACAGCGCGCTGGTGCAGACGCCGCCCAGCGTGACCTCGGCCTTGTTGTAACCCTCGGTGCTGGTAGGCAGGAACGGGAACTGCTTCAGCAGCGCGCCGACCTTGTTGAGTGCCTTGTCGGTCAGCGTGGCGATGGCGACCGACTGGGTGGCGATCTCGGCAAAGCGCGATGCGACAAGTGCGTGCGCCAGACGCTGCGGCAGTACTTCGGACAGGATGGTCTTCAGTTCCGCATTCGGGCGCGCGCGTTTGCGGTCGCGCAGGAAGGCGGTGACGTCGGGGATGTCGGGCAGCATGTCGATGCTGATCGGCTCGCCCGGTTCCCAGCAGGACGAGATCTGCAGAATGGCCGGTCCGGAGATGCCGCGATGCGTGAACAGCATGGCCTCGCGGAAGCTGCTCTTGTAAAAACGTGCAATCACATCCAGCGACACACCGCTGATCGGGGCGATCCATTCCATGTCGACCGCGCTGGCGATCAACGGTACCAGGCCGGGGCAGGGGGCAACAAGCGGCAGGCCGAAACGCCGTGCGGTGTCGTAGGCAAAAGCGGTCGCCCCCATCTTCGGGATCGACAGACCACCCGTTGCCAACACCAGCGCGGGCGCGCTGGACACGCCGCTATTGGTGGTCACCTGAAAGCCGGAGCTGTGCGAGATGTGCTGCACGTGATTGTTCAGTTGGATCTCGACCTTTCCGACCGCGCATTCGTCCAGCAGCATTTGCACGATGGCGCGTGCCGACCCGTCGCAGAACAATTGGCCCAGGGTTTTTTCGTGCCAGGGAATGTTGTGCTTGTCGACCAGCGCGATGAAGTCCCGTGCGGTGTAACGCTTCAGCGCCGACTTGCAGAAATGTGGGTTGTTGGAAAAGAACCGCTCGGGCCGCGTACCGGTATTGGTGAAGTTGCAACGTCCGCCGCCCGAGATCAGGATCTTCGAGCCAACCTGGTCCGCATGGTCGAGCAGCAGCACGCGCTTCCCGCGTTGCCCGGCGGTGGCTGCGCAGAACAGACCCGCGGCTCCGGCTCCGATGATGATTGCGTCGTAATGTTGCATGGCTGTGCTGTATCTGAAATCATCAACGGCGTCGTGTGATTTTTACGCATTGCGTGAGTGGGGGCTGGGATGACCAGAACGCGTCGCGGGGTTCTGTTGGCGGCGCTGGCATTGAACGCAGCGCCCGCGGCGGCCGAGGGTATCCTCCAGGCCTATCGCGTCGATCCCCGGACCGAGCGGATTGTGTTTTGCTGGCGGCGATGCGGATGGTGATGAATGGCGGTATCTATGGAACCGATCTGCGGCCGGTGGGGCTTTACATCGAGGACGGGAAACGACTTTCGCGCTCAATCTGGATGATGGGACGGGCAATTTCTTCCTGAAGCCCAACGGGGTGTTTTTCCTGCGGAGGGGAGAAGCCGGCATTGTCGATGCGGCGCGCTTTACCGACGACCCGACCATTACCGATGCCGTGCAATCCGGCCCGCTGATGATGGAGAACGGGCGGATCCATCCTGGCTTCAATCCCGCCTCGACGTCACGGCGGATCCGCAATGCAGTGGGTATCACGCGTGATGGCGGCGTGGTGTTCCTGATCACCCACAGGCAGGTTTCGCTGTGCGATTTTTCTGCAGCCGCGCGCGATCGTCATGGGGTGACGGATCTGCTCTATCTGGATGGCACGATCTCGCAGATGTATGTGCGCCCCGCGCCGTTGCCTGGGTCGTCCTATCCGTTCGTGACGATGATCGCCGTGGAGCGGATGGGCTGAGCGGCATTACCGTGCGCGCTGATAATACGCCGTCATGAATTCGTGCCATTTCCCGTCGCTGGTCTGGGTGCGCGATGTCAGCGTACGGTGGTCGTGGCCGATCAGGGTGATGATGTCCTGATACGTCGCGGTCTTGTTGCCGTCGGAAAAATCCGGCCCGGTGGTTTGCAGCGTCAGGGTGGTTTCATCGGCGCTCAGCGCGCCTTCGTACACCCACATATGCGTCATCATCGAACCGATCCACGTGGCGACGAAACGCCGCTTCTGCGGGTTGTAACCGATCGTCATCATGGTGCGGGCAATGCCGCCCGGCATCTCGCCCTCGCCTTCACCCACGGTCCACAGATCGCCCAACATACGCACGTGTTCGAAGCCGTTGAATTTCTGGCGTGGCTGGTCGGGGCCCATCGCGCAGTCGGACTCGTACGACCAGGAGCCGACCAGTTTCTGCAGCCAGACATGTTGGGGGGCGGGTTCGGTTTCCATGCGGGTATTGAACCGCTGTTGCCGCACCCTATGCAAGAACAGAGATTGCAGGTGAAATGCAGGGTGAAGGAGCACGCACATGTATCAACCGCCGCATTTTCGTGAAGAGCGCATCGAGGTGCAGCACGCGCTGATTCGTGCGTATCCGTTTGGTTTGCTGGTCTCGGCCGGGGCGGACGGATTGCTGGCCGATCCCATGCCGTTCCTGCTGGATACGGATGCTTCCACCAACGGTACGCTGCGCACCCACATGGCGCGCGCCAATCCGCACTGGCGTGCCTTGCAGAACGCGACCGAGGCACTGGTGGTGTTTCAGGGTGCGGATGCTTACGTGACGCCATCGTGGTACCCCAGCAAGCATGAGACGGGCAAAGCCGTGCCCACCTGGAACTACGCGATGGTGCAGGTGCATGGCACGCCGCGCGTGGTCGAGGATCGCGAGTGGTTGCTGAAGATGGTGACCGACCTGACATCCGTGCACGAAGCCGGTCGTACCGACGCATGGGCGGTGAGCGACGCGCCTGCAAGTTTCGTCGAGGCGCAATTGAAGGGCATTGTCGGGGTGGAGATCGAGATCGCGCGCATCACCGGCAAATGGAAGATCAGCCAGAACCGCCCCGTCGCGGACCGCGTCGGTGTTGTGGCAGGGCTGGAGGCCGATGGCGCAACGGCAATGGCGCAACTGGTGCGGGACGCGGAATAGGTGGCGTATCTCTGGTACGCTGTTGCGGCGCTGGCCGAGATTGCGGGCTGCTTCGCCATGTGGATGGTGGTGCGGCAGGGGAAAAGCATCTGGTGGATGGTGCCGTGTGTGCTCAGCCTGCTGGTGTTCGCCTGGCTGCTGACGCGCATTGAATCCAGTCTGGCAGGGCGTGTCTATGCGGCCTATGGCGGGGTTTATATTCTGGCGGCGGTCTGCTGGCAGGGGCTGGCGGAAAAGCACGCGCCGGACCGGTGGGACATCACCGGCGCGCTGATCTGCATTGCCGGATCACTGCTGATCATCTGGGGTCCGCGCGCAAGCTGAGAGGGGACGGGAATGGCAAAGGCTTTTACCATCGGCTTCACACAGACGACGGCGGAAGGGTTCTTCAATCGCCTGATCGATGCGGGTGTGAAGAAGGTGATTGATGTGCGGCTGAGCAACAGCTCGCAGCTGGCGGGCTTCGCGAAGTCGGCGGACCTTGCGTATTTCCTCGGGCGGATCGGCGGGATCGATTATGTGCACGAACCACTGCTGGCCCCGACCGAGCCGTTGATGAAATCGTTCAAAAAGGAAAAGGGCGACTGGGGCGTTTTCCAGCGCCAGTTCCTGTCGCTGATGGCCGAACGCAAGATCGAACAACGCCTGAAGCCGAAACTGTTCGAGGGCGCGTGCCTGTTATGTTCAGAACCTACCGCGCATGACTGTCACCGGCGGCTGGTGTGTGAATATCTGAATGAGAAGTGGGATGGCGCGCTGAGCGTGCGGCATTTGTAGAAAGAGGCGGGTGATGAACCCGCCTCTGTTTATTCAGCTATCCATCTTCAACGCCGCCAGGAACGCGCTCTGCGGGATTTCGACCTTGCCAAACTGGCGCATGCGCTTCTTGCCTTCCTTCTGCTTTTCCAGAAGTTTGCGCTTGCGGCTGATGTCGCCGCCATAGCACTTGGCCGTCACGTCCTTCGACAATGCACCAATCGTCTCGCGCGCGATGATGCGGCTGCCGATCGAGGCCTGGATGGCGATCTTGAACAACTGCCGCGGAATCAGTTCCTTCAGCTTTGCACAGATCGACCGGCCACGCGCTTCCGCCTGGCTGCGATGCGCGATGAACGACAGCGCGTCCACCGGATCGGCGTTCACCAGGATCGAGATCTTCACCAGCTGCCCCTCGACATATTCATCCATGTGATAGTCGAAGCTGGCATACCCACGGCTGATCGACTTCAGGCGGTCGTAGAAATCGAACACCACTTCGTTCAGCGGCAGCTTGTAAACCGCCATGGCGCGATTGCCGACATAGGTGAGATCCACCTGCTGCCCGCGACGTTCGTTACACAGCGTCAGCACTGTGCCCAGATAATCGTCGGGCACCATGATCGTCGCCTTGATCCACGGTTCTTCAATGCGGTCCACCGTGCTGGGGTCGGGCATGTCGGCGGGGTTGTGCAGCTCGCTCATCGTGCCATTGGTCTGGAAGATGCGATACACAACCGACGGCGCAGTCGCCATCAGATCCAGATCGAATTCGCGCGACAGACGTTCCTGGATGATTTCCAGATGCAGCAGCCCCAGGAACCCGCAGCGGAACCCGAAGCCAAGCGCCGCCGATGTCTCCATCTCGTAGTGGAACGACGCATCGTTCAGGCGCAGCTTGGCCAGACTGTCGCGCAGCTTTTCAAACTCGTCCGCATCGATCGGGTACAGACCGCACCAGACAACAGGGATCGACGGCTTGAAGCCCGGCAGAGCTTCGTCCGCGGGCACGCGATCATCCGTAATGGTGTCGCCCACGTTGCAGTCGGCGACGGTCTTGATGGCGGCGGTGAAATACCCGATCTCGCCCGGTTCCAGACTGTCGAGCGCCTGCATCTTCGGGCGGAACACGCCAAGCTGTTCGACCGTGTGCACCGCACCGTTCGACATCATGCGGATGCGCTGGCCCTTCTGCAGACGGCCTTCCTTGATGCGCACCAGAATGATGACGCCCAGATATGCGTCGTACCAGCTGTCGACCAGCATCGCCTTCAGCTTGGCGTTCGCGTCGCCCGTCTTTGGCGGCGGCAGGCGCGTGACGATGGCTTCCAGAACGCCTTCGATGTTGAGGCCGGTTTTGGCCGAGATCATCACCGCGTCATCGGCCGGAATGCCGACCACATCCTCGATCTGCTGCTTCACGCGCTCGGGTTCGGCGGCGGGCAGGTCGACCTTGTTGAGGATGGGAACGATCTCGTGATTCGCATCCATCGCCTGATACACATTGGCGAGCGTCTGCGCTTCCACACCCTGCGATGCATCCACCACCAGCAGGCTGCCTTCACACGCAGCCAGCGACCGGCTGACTTCATACGCGAAGTCAACATGGCCCGGCGTGTCCATCAGGTTTAGCACGTAGTCCTTGCCATCTGCCGCGCGATAGTCGAGGCGCACGGTCTGCGCCTTGATGGTGATGCCGCGTTCGCGCTCGATATCCATGTTATCGAGCACCTGCTCCTTCATCTCGCGATTGGCGAGGCCGCCCGTCGCCTGGATCAGGCGGTCGGCGAGCGTGGACTTCCCATGGTCGATATGGGCGATGATCGAGAAATTACGAATACGGTCGAGCGGCGTGTCGGTCATGGATGGGAATGTACGATCTGCTGAAGGGCGCCTGAGGCAAGGCCCGGGACTATCTGGCGTCCAGATACGTGGAAATCCGGCAAAATGAAAGCTCCGGGTGAGGCGCGCTGCAGAGAAGGCAATGCCCCCGGTCGGCCCGGTATCTCCCAGGAGGTGATGTAGAGCGTGGAATATCAACCCCTATTGACAGACGTGGCGCTGATGACACTATATCTAGTTGTCACGGTCTCTCAGATCGCAAGATTGAGAGCTAAGAGGGAAGTCCGGTGAAGCCTTTGGGCAATGCCGGCGCTGCCCCCGCAACTGTAAGCGGCGAGCATCATCCATCACGCCACTGGGGTCGCGCATCCCGGGAAGGCCGGATGAAGCCCCGACCCGCAAGCCAGGAGACCTGCCGCGACATGAACGTTTCCTCGGGCGGGGTGTCCCGGTGGATCGCTTGTGGTGGACGTTGCCTCCAACCCTGCACGCGGTCGCTTGCGCCTTTGCCCCCCATTTTCAGGGGTGTTTATGTCTGCGTCTGTTCTCTCGATCCTCACCGGGGATCTGCCCCGGGGCATTATCAAGCGCAGCGGTGCACAGGTGCCGTTCCGCAGCGACAAGATCCACGATGCAATTCTGCGTGCCGGAAAAGCCTGCGACGCGTTCGACCGCGCCGAGGCCGCGCGGCTGACTGAACAGGCCGTCAAGGTCATCCAGCACCGTTTCCCCGAAGCGACGCCGCATATCGAACAGGTGCAGGATGTCGTGGAACAGGTGCTGATCTCGGCCGACCATTTCAGCACGGCGCGCGCCTACATCGTTTACCGCGAGAAGCGCGAGCTGTTCCGCCGCAACCGGCAGACGACGGTGGATGTCACCACCTCGATCAACGAATACCTCGACCGGTCCGACTGGCGGGTGAATGCCAACGCCAATCAGGGCTACTCGCTGGGCGGGCTGATCCTGAACCTGTCCGGCAAGGTGGTCGCCAATTACTGGCTGTCGCAGGTCTATCCGCCCGAGATCGGACAGGCGCATCGCGAGGGTGACATCCATATCCACGACCTGGACATGCTGGCCGGTTACTGCGCGGGCTGGTCGCTGCGGATGCTGCTGGAGGAAGGGTTGAACGGTGTGTCCGGCAAGGTCGAGGCCGGGCCGCCGAAACATCTGTCGAGCGCGGTTGGGCAGATCGTCAACTTTCTAGGCACGCTGCAGAACGAATGGGCGGGTGCACAGGCGTTCAGTTCGTTCGACACATACATGGCGCCGTTCATCCGCAAGGACGGGCTGAGTTACGCAGAAGTTCTGCAATCAATTCAGGAGCTGATCTACAACCTGAATATTCCATCGCGCTGGGGCACGCAGACTCCGTTCACCAACCTGACGTTTGACTGGTCCTGCCCCGAGGATCTGCGCGAAACGGTGCCGCTGATCGGTGGCGAGGAGATGGACTTCACCTACGGCGATCTCCAGCCCGAGATGGACATGATCAACCGTGCCTATATGGAGGTGATGACGAAGGGCGATGCGAAAGGCCGCGTCTTCACCTTCCCGATTCCCACCTACAACATCACGCCGGATTTCCCGTGGGAGAGCGAGAACGCCAATCGCCTGTTCGAGATGACGGCCAAATACGGTCTTCCGTATTTCCAGAATTTTCTGAACTCCGAACTGAAGCCGCACATGATCCGGTCGATGTGTTGCAGATTGCAGCTCGACCTGACCGAACTGCTGAAGCGCGGCAACGGTCTGTTCGGCAGCGCCGAGCAGACCGGATCGCTGGGCGTGGTGACGGTGAACTGCGCGCGGTTGGGGTATCTGTGCAAGGGCGATGAAGCGGCGTTACTGGCGCGGCTCGACCGGTTGCTGGATCTGGGGCGCAACAGCCTCGAGATCAAGCGCAAGGTCGTGCAGCAGTACATGGATGATGGTCTGTTTCCCTATACGAAGCGCTATCTGGGGTCGCTGCGCAATCACTTCTCGACGCTGGGGGTGAACGGCGTGAACGAGCTGATCCGCAACTTTACCGATGATGCGCACGATATCACGACGGAATACGGGTTCGGTCTTGCGATACGCCTGCTCGACCATGTGCGGGCGCGGATCGTGCAGTATCAGGAAGAAACCGGGCACCTCTATAATCTGGAAGCCACACCGGCCGAGGGCACCACCTATCGCTTCGCCAAGGAGGACCGCAAACGCTTCCCCGACATTCTGCAGGCGGGCAGCGATACCAACCCGTACTACACCAACTCCAGCCAGTTGCCGGTTGGCTTCACTGACGACCCGTTCGAGGCTCTGGAACGTCAGGACGATCTGCAACGCAAATATACCGGTGGGACGGTGTTGCATCTCTATATGGGGTCGCGCGTTTCGTCGGGCGAGATCTGCAAGAAGCTGGTGCGGCGCGCGCTGGAAAATTTCCGCCTGCCCTACATCACCGTGACGCCGACATTCTCGATCTGCCCGACACATGGCTACCTGGAAGGGGAGCATGTCTTCTGCCCGAAATGCGACAGTGCGCTGCTCGCAGCCAAGGCGGCTTCGAACTGCGGGAACTGCAACTGAACGAAGAAAGGAAAATCAGAATGAACGAATTGAGCACAACACAGGACACCAGCCCGCTGCACGACGATGAACGTCAGCGCTGCGAGGTGTGGACGCGGGTGATGGGGTATCACCGGCCGATGTCGTCTTTCAACGTGGGCAAGAAGGGGGAGTTCAATGAACGCCAGTACTTCAGCGAAGCGCAGGCGAAACTCGGCTGAGCTGCGGACAGGCGGGCTTGCCCGCCTGTCCACCTGCGACTGGCCGGGGGAGCTTGTGGCGACCATCTTTACACAGGGCTGCCCCTGGTCGTGCGGGTATTGTCACAACCCGCATCTGCTGCCCGTCGAAGGGCAGCAGCAGATCGCGTGGGCGGACGTGATGGCATTTCTGCAAAGTCGGCGCGGGTTGCTGGATGGTGTGGTGTTCTCGGGCGGCGAGCCGACTTTGCAGACGGCATTGCCACAGGCGATGCAGCAGGTGCGTGCGCTTGGTTTCAAAATCGGCCTGCACACGGCAGGGCCGTATCCCGAGCGGTTGTCGGCGGTGTTGCCGCAGGTCGACTGGGTGGGCTTCGATGTGAAGGCATCGCCGGGCGATTATGCACGCATCACCCGCGCGGCAGGCAGTGGTGCGCGTGCCTATGACAGTCTGCGGCGGTTGCTCTCCAGCGGAGTGGACTACGAAGTGCGCACCACGGTTCATCCGGCGCTACTGAACGATGCGGCCGTGCTGCGCTTGCAGGACGAACTGCGGGCGGCGGGCGTCGCGGCGCACAGGATCCAGAATTTTCGCGCAACCGGCTGTCTGGATGCGGATCTGCTGGCGGTGGAGATCGCATAGCGCGTAAAAAACAGAGGCTTTACTTCTAC
Source organism: Acetobacteraceae bacterium (assembly GCA_031546815.1). Taxonomy (GTDB): domain Bacteria; phylum Pseudomonadota; class Alphaproteobacteria; order Acetobacterales; family Acetobacteraceae; genus JAVBJV01. The sequence goes on along the minus strand of JAVBJV010000032.1, from coordinate 36,128 downwards.
GCGCACTTCCTCAAGGATTTTTGCAACAAAACGATAATCAAGGGGAGGGGCGCGCATGCGCAGACGTGAATTTGGGCAGTTGCTTGGAATAGCGGCCGGCGCCGGAATGTTGCCGCGCATGGCGCGGGCGGCGGGGTATCCGGCGCAACCGGTGTCGGTCATCGTGCCGTATGCGCCAGGCGGGATGACGGATATGGTCGCGCGGCTGGTCGCCATCGATCTCAGCAAGGCCCTGCATCAGACTTTCGTGGTGGAAAACCGCTCCGGCGCGGCGGGATTGCTGGGCACGGAATACGCCGCGCACCGGCCGGGCGATGGATACACGCTGCTGGTCAATCCGCCGGGCCACGTGATCCGCCCGGCGATGGAGAGCGTAAATTACGATCCGGTGCGGAATTTTGTGCCGGTCGCGCTGATGGCGCATGCACCCAATATTCTGGTCGCCCACAAATCCATCCCGGCCACCACGGTGCCTGAACTGATCGCCTGGCTGAAGACGCAGGACGGTGTGCCGTATCCGTCGTCGGGCATCGGCGGGGCGAGCCATCTGGTGACGGCTTTGTTCGGCAAGCTGGCCGGGGTGTCGCTGACGCATGTTCCGTATCGTGGGGCAGCACCGGGCAGTTCTTCGCTGATTGCCGGGCAGACGAAGCTGGGCTTTCTGGATTCGGCGAGCGCGGCGCCGTTGCTGGCCAGCGACAGCGTGCGGCTGATTGCCGTGTCGACGAAGGAGCGCAGTTCGCTTTTCCCCGATCTGCCGACGCTGCACGAGTCCGGTTTTCCGGGCTTCGATCTGGCGACGTGGATTGCGCTGTTCGCCCCTGCGGGCACGCCGCCCGAGATCGTCAGTCTGCTGAACCGCGAAGCCAACCGCATCGTGCGGACACCAGAGTCGATGGAGTTGCTGCGCAAGACCAACTCCGAGATCGACGGCGTGATGAACCCGCAGCAATGCGCGATCTACATGGAAGAAGAAACCCGCAAATGGGCCGAGGTGGTGCGAATTAGTGGCGCGCGTGAGGGGTGAATTCAACTTGACGTTGTAAATGCTGCACGAGACATTCCCCCCTGAAGCGCCGCGTTGGTGCTTCAGGGGGAAGCGACATCATGACGGAAACACCGGCGGCAGAGTCTGTTGAGAAATGGGTATGGCCTGTTGGAAAATGGTTACAGGTTGATCGGCAGACGGCGCAGCAGCATCCGTTGTATGGGGTGAATGGCTGGCTCTGGCTGCCGGGGATTTATATCTCGGTGCAGGCGGCTTGGGCGGCTTTCAACTGCGTGCCCAGCGCATTGGGCCTTTTCACTATCCTACCACCAGGGGTGATGCCCTTTGTGATTCTGTTACTGGTTCCGGCCCTTATCAAGGGTATGGTGGCGCTTCTGTGGTGGAATAAATCTCCGGCATTCCGGGGGGTGTTTTTCCTGCTGCTGATAGCAGGGGGCATGTTCAGTTATCTGGGGAAGAAGCTTTATGCGATGAAGATCGTGCCCCTTGCATTCTCTTTTGGATATGGTCCTGGATCGCCTTCGGATCCTGGGTTTGCTCTGAACACGACAGATATCGATCTGCTGATCATCGTAATCCTTCTGCTGGGCTTTTCCCGTCGCTATCGCGTGACGTTCAAGCAGCAGGTCCTTCGCGACGATCCGTTCCTGACCCGCGACACGCCGCAGCCGGTCCCCGCCGAGGAGAAACCGGCCGCAGCGTAGCGCGCATCCCTTACGCCGGCAGTGTCGCCAGCGTCTGCGTCATATCCAGTGGCGTGTCGGCCAGCAGTGCGGTGATCGTCGCATCGTCCCCGGTGGCATCGAAGGCCAGCGGGTCCACGGGCAGCAGTTTGTGCCGCAGCACCAGATGCGCCAGCGCCAGGCGGTTCCAGTGCATGCGCGACGGGAAAATGCGGCTTGCCTCCCACGCCATCAGCACCGCCGATGTTGCGTTATACAGCGCACTCGCCGCGCGTCGCACGTCGCTCTCGCGGGCGGGATCGTTGGCCACCAGATTCATCGCGGCAACGGCGCGGCTCAACGCACCCGACAATGCCGCGTGGCTGCGCGCAGGCAGGGCGGCTTCGTCCAGCAGGCGGGTCAGATACTGCGTCAATGGCGGCAAGGTGGCCTCGCGCCGGCAACATCGCGCCACGTCGAGCGCCACGATATTGCTGGTGCCCTCCCAGATTGACCCCAGATGCGCATCGCGCAGCACGCGCGGGTCGGACCATTCCTCGATGAAGCCGCAGCCGCCACGCACTTCCATTGCGTCGGCGGCGACCTTGCGAGCGTCGCGGCAGGTGCGGAATTTTATCAGCGGCGTCATGATGCGCATCAGCTTCTGCGCTTCGGCATCGCCCGCATCGGCGCGCTCCAGCACGCTGGCGGTGTGCATCACCATCGACCGTCCCTGCTCGGCGGTGATCAGCATCTTGATCAACTGACGGCGCATCAGCGGCAGGTCGATCAGCGTCTTGCCGAACGCCGTGCGGTTGTTGGCGATGAACAGTGACTCGTTCACGCTGCGCCGCATCAGCCCGGCCGAGCGCACGCCGTTCGACAGTCGTGACATGTTGATCATGTCGGTCATCTGTTTGAAGCCGGATGCCGGTTCGCCGACCAGAAAGGCCGTCGCCCCCTCGAACACGATCTCGCCGCTGGCCATCGACCGTGTGCCGAGCTTCTCCTTCAACCGCAGTACGCGGTAAGCATTGCGCGATCCATCCGGGCGGTGGCGCGGCAGCAGGAACAGCGACAGACCGCGCGTGCCACTCTGCCCGCCCGCCGGGCGCGCCAGCACCATCGACAGGGCGGCATCGGCGTTGGAACAGAACCACTTGTCGCCATAGAGCTTCCATTCACCATCCTCGAACCGTGCCTCGGTGGTGACGGCGCCGATGTCGGACCCCGCGTCCTGTTCGGTGATGAACATCGACCCCTGGGCCAGCTTGTCGAATTCCTGCGTGGTGAGGGTAGGGAAATATCGGTCGATCAGTTCCTGCGAGCCGAATTTCGTCAGCGTGCGGGTCAGCGCGTCGGTCATGCTGAGCGGGCAGCACAGGCCGAATTCCGCTTGCACGAACAGGAAGGTCAGCCCGTATTTGATGATCGGTGGCAGCTTGTGATTGAAGCCGAACACGCCCGCGCGATGCGACATGGCGGCGAGGCCGAAATCGCTGAACACGCAGCGTTCCAGCGCGATGTAGCTCGGGTGTTTCTCGATGCGTTCATCGGCGGCCCCATTGCGGGCGCGCAGGTGCAGGACTGGCGGGTTCTTGTCGGCGCTCAGCGCCAGGGTTTCCAGTTCGCTGCCAACCAGCCCGCCCATGCGGGCGAATTGCGGCTCGACCTGCGCGAACAGCGTGTCGGGGGTGTAGACGCGCAACAGTCGCGCGAATTCGGGGTCCGCGTGATAGGTGTTGGTGCCGTAGCTGTCCGGAATATTACCCGCAGAACCGTCCATTGTTTCCCCCTGTTTTTATGCAGCAAAGCAGGGGGAGGCGCAGGCATCAATAGCGGCGGTTGATTTTCATCCTATCGAACGCCGGGAAACGCATTCACAAAGCTGATCCGGAAATCCCCGAAACTCTGGACGATCTGCACGCGCAAACCCCAGTGCTGGTTCACTTCCCATTTACCGCATGAATCGGGGAATGCGGTGACCCTCTGCACGCGCAGATCTGGAAACGCGTTATTGATTTCCACCCGCACATCCGGGAACGATGTGACGAACTGCACCTTCCCCCATAACTGGTGCCCGTTCCAGATGCAGCCGGGACCGATCTCTCCCGCCTGCGCGGGGGCTGCCAGCAGCAGAGTGGTGATCAGGGTGAAGATGCAGGCAGAGAAAAAACGACGCATCAGTTGTGCCATCGGTTAAGGGTTCCAGCATATCCAAGCCGGTAGCTGCGGCATTTTTACGGCGCTGTGCGGGCGGAATGGTGATGCAGGTTCACTGCGCTTCTGGCGCGGAAATTCGCATTGCCAGCAGGGCTGCGATACGCCCTGCGGCTTCGTCACTCCCTGTCAGTCGGTGTGAGCAGCGCAGACCGTGCATGGCGTGCCCCTCGACCCAGAAGGCGACTGAAAACCCGATATCGGTGTTTCGCGACTGCACGATATAACTGGCCGATGCCAGCTGCCGTCCGTCGATCTGGTGCAGGCCAGGTTCTGCAAGACTCTTTACGTCGTCGATAGTGGGGGACGGGCCAAGAATGTCCTGCCGTTTGATTTCCAGCTGACTTGCCATAAATTTTTTTATTTGCCCCCATGGAAGCTGCTCGAGGTTAAAGGTGGCTTCCTCGTCGCTGGGGATGGGCATTTGGAACAGTGTGCATGCAAGCGTATCACCAGCGCAGCCGTCGCCGGTACAGCGCAGATAGTTGTCCGCCCGATAGTGACGGCTGAGGACAGGCTTTTCACTCACCCAGCCGGGCCAAGCCTGTGTGTTGGCTTCCTGTGCATATCCCGGAAAACCACTGGCGAGGGTGACGACGATGGCACCGCACAAAGCGCGGACGAGCATACGCGGCAGCCATCGCACATCAGACACCCTCGTCCCGCAGGGCGGTGCGCAGCACGTCGATCGGTTCCAGTTTGCCGTCGCGTTCGAAGTGCCAGAACGTCCAGCCATTGCACGACGGCGCATTGGTCAGCGTCGCGCCGACCTGGTGGATCGACCCATGCGCACTCCCCGCCGTCAGCCGCCCATCCGTCGTGACAGTGGCCGAGACGCGGCGGGTGCGGTCGAACAGCACTGTGCCCGCCGTTATCATCCCGCGTTCGACCAGCGTGCCGAACGCCACGCGCGGTTGTTCGCGTTTGGACTGGGTGACGGTCATCGCCGCTTCCGACGCCGGTTGCACACGCGCCAGACGGGCGAGCGCCGCCTCGGCATAGGCCGGGTGGCGTTCAATGCCGATGAAATGCCTGTGCATCCACTTGGCAACAGCCCCCGTGGTGCCGGTGCCGAAGAACGGGTCCAGCACCACATCGCCCGGCCCGGTGGAGGACAGCAGCACGCGATGCAGCAGCGCCTCGGGCTTCTGCGTCGGGTGCAGCTTCAGGCCGTGGTCGTTACGAATGCGCTCGTCGCCGGTGCACAGCGGGATCCACCAGTCGGAACGCATCTGAATGTCGTCGTTCAGCGCCTTCATCTGCTGGTAGTTGAAGCGATAGCGCGAATCCTGCTGGCGGCTCGCCCAGATCATCGTCTCGTGCGCGTTGGTAAAACGCCGGCCGCGGAAATTGGGCATCGGGTTGGCCTTGCGCCAGACCACGTCGTTCAGGATCCAGAAGCCCAGATCCTGCATGATCGCGCCGATGCGGAAAATATTGTGATACGCGCCAATCACCCAGATCGTGCCGTCCTTGCGCAGCACACGGCGGCATTCGGTCAGCCATTCGCGGGTGAAGTCGTCGTATGCCTTGAAGTCGGTGAAGCGGTCCCAGTCCTCGTCCACCCCGTCGACCACGCTGTCGTCCGGGCGGCGCAGCTCACCGCGCAACTGCAGGTTGTATGGAGGATCGGCGAACACGCAGTTGACGGACCCCGTGGGCAACATGCGCAGCATCTGCACACAGTCGCCGAGCAGCACCCGGTCTAATGGTAGTTCGTGGACGACTTCGTTCAACACTTGGAACCCGACTCTTTATGACGTGGATTCCCAGCAAGGTGATGGTCTTGCCGATGTCACGTCAACTCGCAACTTAGCAAAATCTTATTAACCTTTGATTTTGTTGTTTTTATGCACCATGCAAATCCAGCAGCATCTGCCGGACCGGCCCAAAACCAGCCCGATGATGCGGCGTTGGACCCAGTTCATGCAAGGCCGATCTGTGGCGCGCGGTGGGGTATCCGGCATTGGCGTCCCAGCCGTAACCGGGGTAGCGCGGGGCCAGGCGTTCCATGATCCGGTCGCGCAGCACCTTGGCGATGATCGAGGCCGCGGCGATCGAGAAGGATTTCCCATCCCCGCCGATGATGCAGCGTGTCGGGCAGGGCAGGTCGGGGGCATGATTGCCGTCGATCAGCGCCAGTGTCGGCGGAGACGGCAGATGCTGCACGGCGCGCTGCATGGCCAGCATGCTGGCGTGCAGGATGTTGATGCGCGCGATCTCGCCCACCGATGCGGCACCGACGCCGATCTCGATCCCGGGGCAGGCGCGCAGGGCGTGAAAGGCGGTGTTGCGCGCCCGGGCGCTGAGCTTCTTGCTGTCGTCGAGCAGCGCGGCCAGTGCATCGGGCACGCCATTGGCGAACACCACGGCGGCAGCGATGACGGGGCCGGCCAAGGGGCCTCGCCCGGCTTCGTCCACCCCGGCGATGCGTTTACCTGCAGCCTGTTCCAGAGAAAAATCGGGCATAGGGAAAACATAGCAGATGCGGCGCCCAGGGTGCGCAATTTTCTGCTGCGTCTGTGCGGATTGTGTAATCCGTGAAGTTAATGGTTTTTCGACTGTTAACTTTATATGCGGAGAATGCGCGCAACTCCGCAACAGTTCAGGCGAATGATGATGTCCCTTTTGAAGCCGCGTTTTTTTGCAAATTTACCGCTCTCGTTGAAAATCCTGCTGCCTATCTTTCTGGCCCTGCTGGCGTGTTTCGGTATTTTCTCGGCCATGTCGCTGCGGTTATCGAGCGATGCGATCGTGTCCGTCTCGCTGGAGCAGGGGCGTGTTCTGGCGCGCGGTCAGGTCGAGACTCTGGGGCAGGAATTTGAACGTCGCCTTGAAGTACCGCGCGCGATTGCCAACGCGTTCGAGGACATGCGTGAATCGGGCACGATGGAACGCAGCGATTATCTGGCGCTGATGCGTTCCGGTGTGCGCGGCAGCAGCGAAGTTGTGGGGATCTGGAGCATATTTGCGCCCAACGCGTTCGACGGTAAAGACAGCGACTTCCAGGCGCGCGACGGTTTTCCGGCGGACGGGCATTTCACAGGGCGATTTATGCGCAACGGCGCAAATGTGGAACGTGTGGCGGCGGACGCCAACCCCACGGAACAGGCCGCATACCAGCAGGTCATGCAGAGCGGAAAAGGCTATGTGGCCGAGCCGTACAGCCTGACCGTGAACAATGCCCGAATGCTGCTGACCAGCCTGGTGGTGCCGGTGCGTGCGCATGGCAAGGTTGTCGGTGTTGTCGGGGTCGATCTGAATCTGAACACGCTGAATGATCGTCTGAACCGCCTTCGCCCGTTTGGCACCGGGACGGTATCGCTGATCAGCAACGGCGGCCTGTGGGCGACGTATGTCAAGGCGGACGAACTGGGTGTTTCGATCGGCAAGGTGAACCCCGTGTTCGGCCAGAATGCCACGCGTATTGCCCGTGGCGATGCATATGAAATGGTCGAATGGTCGCGCAGCCTGAACACCAATGTGACGCGTATCTTCCTGCCGGTGAAGATCGGCGAGAGCGATGCGCTGTGGTCGGTGATGGTGAACCTGCCGCAGGACAAGATCGAAGCGCCGGTGCACACGATTACCTACTGGCTTGTCTCGCTTGCGGTTGTGGCGCTGCTTGTTCTGGCGGGTGCGGTTGCGCTGCTGGTGCGCAAGCTTGCCGCACGTCCGGTGCAGGAGATGACAAAGGTCGTCGAAACCATGGCGAACGGCACGACCGACGTCACGGTCCCGATGCTGACCCGTGGGGACGAACTTGGCGTGATGGCACGTGCGGTTGAATTCTTCCGCACCAACCTGATCCGCACGGCGGAGCTGGCGGCACAGGAAGAGAAGGCTCAGGCGGAACGCGTCGCCCGTGCGGAACGTCTGTCCGCGCTGACCAATGCGTTCGACCGCGACGCAACGGTGGTTGTGGATACCGTGGCGACCGCGGCCAGCAACATGCGTGCGACGGCAACATCGCTGGCGGGTGCGGCGCGGTCTGCGTCGGATCAGGCAGTGTCGGTTGCGTCGATCTCGGAAGAGACCTCGAACAGCGTGCAGACGGTTGCTGCGGCGGCGGAAGAGCTTGCGGCATCGGTGTCCGAGATCAGCCGTCAGGTGCAGGAATCGGCCGAGATGGCGGGCCGTGCGGTGGAACGTTCGGAACACACGACGGCGACAGTGGGTAATCTGGTTGAGGCGGGGCAGAAGATCGGCAATGTCGTGAAGCTGATCAACGACATCGCCAGCCAGACCAACCTGCTGGCGCTGAACGCGACGATCGAGGCGGCGCGCGCCGGTGAAGCGGGCAAGGGCTTTGCTGTGGTGGCGTCCGAAGTGAAGAACCTTGCCACCCAGACTTCGCGCGCAACCGAGGAGATCGGGGCGCAGATCGAAGAGATGCGAAGTGCGACGGAACAGGTGGTCGGCGCGATCGGGGATATCCGCGGGCTGATCGACCAGCTGAGTGCGATCTCGACCGGGATTGCGGCGTCGGTCGAACAGCAGGGCGTGGCAACGCTGGAGATCTCGCGCAACGTGCAGCAGGCGGCGCACGGAACGATGGGCGTGACGCAGAATATCGGCATCGTCAGCCAGGCGGCGGACGAAACCGGATCGGCGGCGTCGATCGTGCTGAGCGGTGCGGAAGACCTGTCGCAGCAGGCCGAGGATCTGCGCAAGCGGGTTGAAACCTTCCTGACATCGGTGCGTGCTGCCTGATCTCCTGAGGCGGTATGCATCAGGGCGGCTCCGGAAACGGGGCCGCCCTTTTTGTTTTGGAGGCACTTGTGTTAACCGCTTCGCGTATACTGGATTTCTGACAGGAATAATGAGAATGGCGGATATTGGCGAAGGGAACGAACTGCTGGCCCCGTTGCGGGCGCAGATCGATGCGTTGGACCAGCAACTAGTGACCTTGCTGGCGCAGCGTTTTGCGGTTGTTGCCAGTGTGGCGCGGCTGAAGGCCCCGGTCGGGATCGCCCCGTTAACCCCCAACCGCTATCAGGACGTGCTGGCAAAAGTCACCGCGCGGGCCGAGGAATGCGGGCTGGATCCGCAGAGCGTTCGGCGCATCTACGACACCATGCACGAGGAAGCCTGCCGACTGGAAGCGCGGGTCATTGCGCAGGTTAAAGCCTGAAAGAAATCGTTCTGTTTTTGTTCTAATTCTTAACGGTCTTCTAAACAGTGCGAAGAAAACCGTGAAAAGTCAGGTCATTTCAGCTTAAGGAAATGAGAACATTAAGAGAACAAATGGTTAATCTGATTTGCCGATATCGCAATGATATTGTTGCGATATTGCATCTACAGTTGTCTTAACCCGGAATATTAAGGTCCCGGATCGTCGGATGATGCAGGCGCGGGAAGACACCTGCCGCCAGTTCGTCCAGCGAGGGAGAGGGCAGGCGCAGGCGTGATGCATAGATCCAGCTATAGGTCAGCACGCGCTGCACAAAGGCGCGGGTTTCCCCGACGGGGATCGCCTCGATGAAAAGCAGCGGGTCGCCCTTGTCGACGATGTTGTTGCTCCAGCGCGACAGGTTGCCGGGACCGGCGTTGTAAGACGCCAGCAGGCGGATCAGGTCGTCATTGATGTCCTGATGCTGCCCCAGATAGGCGACGTAACGCTGCCCGACTTCCAGATTGAAGGCGGGATCATGCAGGCGTTGCTGGTTGGCGCCGGCCAGGCTCGGGTCGCCGGTGACGTATCCGGCGGTGACCGGCATCACCTGCATCAGCCCGCGCGCGCCGACCGGCGAGACGGCCGCAGCGTTGAAGTTCGATTCAATCCGCACCAGCCCATACAGCAGCGCCGGGTCGATCCGGTATCCATCCTGCGGCCGCAGACGCGGCACCGGGAAGCGCGCAAAGTCGCGCGGGCGGCCATCGGCGGTTTGAACCAGCGTGGCCAGCTGGGCCGACAGGTTGGTCAGCCCGGCGGTGTTGGCGGCAATCAGCATGGCGCGTCGCAGGGCGGGACGATCTTCGACCAGCGGCCATAGCCGGCGGACTTCCAGTTCGGCCAGATCGGGGCGACCCACCTGAATCAGCGCCAGCGCGCGGTTGCCCTGTTCGGTTTCGGCCAGCACAGCGGCATCGGCATCGCCCAGCAGCTCGCGCTCCCATGCATAGGCCGATGGCAGGCCCAGCGCCTTGCGGGCCAGAATGCCATAGAAGGTGCGCGGTTCACGCGCTGCCCGCGTCAGCCATGGCACATAACCAGCCGGGTTGCGGGTGCGCAGATTGCTGCGTGCTGCCCAGAAAGCCGCGGCCGAACGGGTACTGGCGGCGGCGCTTTGGCTACGCGCGGCGGCCTCGAAAAAACGGCGCGCGGTGTCCAGTTGGTCCAGCCGCCATGCGGCCAGCCCGGCCATATAGGCGGCGAACCCGGCATCGTGCGGGGCTTCCTGCACGGCGGCAGTGCCGACCCGCAGGGCATCTTCATCGCGATTGGCGATGAACAGCGCCTGCGCGACATCGCCCTTCAATGCGGCGGAGTAGGCCGCCGGGATGTTGGTCTGGTCGATCAGCCGCAGCACGGTGGCCGGTGTGAAGTTCGCATCCCGGATGTGCTCGCGCACGGCGCGGTCCAGCATGGGGTTGCGGCGGAAACTGTCCTCGGTCGGGTCGCGCTCTTCGGGTTGGGCGAGCTGGGTGTTGCTTTCCAGCATGGTGGTGCTGGGCTGCTGCGGCAGGATGGCGCCGCGCGCCGTGCGTTGACGCAGCAAGGCATACAGGGCCGGGGCCTGCGGCAACGAGGCATAACTGTCCAGCCAGCTGTTCAGGTCTTCCGGCGTGCTGCGATAATTCCGCCCCAGATAACGTTCGGCCAGAATATGGCCCAGCAGGCTCTTGTCGGTCAGGCGCGCGATCTCGGTGTCGGCTTCGTGCTGTTTGCCGAGGCGCTGCAATTCGAAGATGCGTTTGACGACGGCTGCTTCCGATGGGGAAAGCGGCTGCGGGAGGCTGGCACTACCGCGTGCGCCGGGGCGCGGCACGACCATGGCTGTGTCGTCTTCGACAGCCTGGGCTTGCACGGTGTGCCGGGTGGCTCCTGCCAGCAGCGCGACCCCGACTATCAAAGTGGCGAGGTAGCGGCGGCGGCGGGCCGGGTATGATCCGGTCGCTTGCATGGCCCAATCTGGGTACACAGACGGGCAGGCAGAAGCAAGCACGATCTGTTTATGTTTCTATATAGAAACGAAACCGTGAGTTGAGATTCAGGCAGTTTCATTCAGCGCGCGGCGCAGAACCAGCAGGTCGGCCCAAGCCTCGCGCTTGGCGGCCGGGGTGCGCAGCAGATAGGCGGGATGCAGCGTCGCCAGCGCCGGGACAGGGGCGTCCAGCCCGGGAATGGCCAGCTTGTGCCAGCTGCCGCGCAGGCGGGTGATACCCTCTTTCCGTCCGGTCAGCGTTTTGGCGGCGGTCCCGCCCAGCATCACGATCCGCGCCGGGTGCGCCAAGGCGATCTGCCGGTGCAGGAAGGGCAGGCACAGCGCAATTTCCGCATCGGTGGGGTTGCGGTTACCGGGCGGGCGCCAGGGCAGGATGTTGGTGATGGCGAACTGCGTGCGGTCCAGCCCGACCGAGGCCAGCATCCGGTCCAGAAACTGCCCCGAGGCGCCGACGAAAGGTTTGCCCTCGCGGTCTTCCTCGGCCCCCGGCGCCTCGCCGATCAGCAGCAGGCCGCTGGCGTGGTTACCGTCGGCAAAAACCAGGTTGGTGGCGGTATCGCGCAGGGCACATCCGTCGAACGCGGCGATGGCGGTGCGCAGTTCTTCCAGCGTGTTGGCGGCCTGTGCGGCATCGTGCGCGCGGCCCTGCGGCGAGGCAGCGGGCGCTGCGGCAACAGGCTGCATCAGTGCTGTTACGTTGGCGGAATACGCAACAGGCGCGGCGGCAGGTGCGGCTGCCCTGCGCGGCTGTGCGGACAGGACAAAGCGATCGAGGGGATCATCGCTGATCGCCTCGTCGGCACCCCATTCCATTTGCAGCCGTAACAAGCTGACAGCATTCATAAAGAAATGGATGCGACCAACCACAAAATTGCGCAAGTGCCTTTGCGAAAAAGACCGAACCGCCGTATGCAGGATATGGGAAGCGGAGATACGGGTATGACTGAACGCGAATCGATGGAATTTGATGTGGTGATCGTAGGGGCCGGTCCTGCGGGATTGTCGGCTGCGATTCGCCTCAAGCAGGTCTCGCCCGAGACCAGCGTTTGTGTGGTCGAGAAGGCCAGCGAAGTGGGCGCGCACACGCTGTCCGGCGCTGTGCTGGAACCCCACGCACTGAACGAGCTGATCCCCGACTGGAAGGAAAGGGGCGCACCGTTACTGACGGAAGCCGCCGCCGACCAGTTCCTGTATCTGACCGCCAAAAGCGCGATCCGTATGCCGACGCCGCCGCAGATGCATAACCACGGCAACTACATTGTCTCGCTGGGCGATGTGTGTCGCTGGCTGGGCACGCAGGCCGAGGAACTGGGCGTCGAGATTTATCCCGGCTTTGCCGCCGCCGACCTTATCCTGGAAGACGGTCGCATCAACGGTGTGATCACCGGCGATATGGGCATCACCAAATCCGGCGAGCAAGGCCCCAATTACCAGCCCGGTATGGAACTGCGCGCGACCTATACGCTGTTTGCCGAAGGGTGCCGTGGCAGCCTGACCAAGCGTCTGAGCGAACAGTTCGGCCTGCGCGAGAATGCAGACCCGCAGACCTATGCGATCGGCATCAAGGAACTGTGGGAAATCCCGGAAGAAAACCACAAGCCCGGTACGATCATCCATTCGATCGGCTGGCCGGTTTCGTCCGATGTGTATGGCGGCTCGTTCGTCTATCACTGGGGCAAGAACCTGGTGTCGTTCGGCTACGTGATCGGGCTGGACTACAAGAACCCGTGGCTGTCGCCGTTCGAGGAAATGCAGCGCTTCAAGACGCATCCGGCAATCCGCAAGCATTTCGAAGGCGGCAAGCGCCTGTCCTATGGCGCGCGCGCGCTGAACGAAGGCGGTCTGCAGTCGATCCCGACGCTGGTATTCCCGGGCGGGGCGCTGATGGGCTGCACGGCGGGCTTCCTGAACGTGCCGAAGGTCAAGGGTTCGCATCTGGCCATGAAGACCGGCATGCTGGCGGCGGAAGCCGTGGCGGCCGCGCTGGCGGGCGACCGGCCCGATGTGCTGGAAGCTTACCCGACGGCCGTGAAGAATTCCTGGGTGTGGGACGAACTGCACCGCGTGCGCAATGTGCGCCCCAGCTTCTCGAAGTTCGGCATGTGGGGCGGGTTGGCGTATTCGGCGATCGACACCTATGTGTTCCGTGGTCGCGCACCGTGGACGTTCCATCATGCGCATGCCGACAACACCACGCTGGTGGAAGCGGCAGCCGCGCCGAAGATCGCCTATCCGAAGCCGGATGGCGTGCTGACATTCGACCGTGCGTCGTCGGTGTTCATGTCGAGCACCAACCACGAGGAAGATCAGCCCGCTCATCTGAAGCTGCTGAATCCGGATGTGGCGATCGATGTGAACTGGAAGCTGTATCGCAGCCCGGAAACCCGCTACTGCCCGGCGGGCGTCTACGAAATTCTGGGCGAGGACGAAGGCAACCCGCGTCTGCAGATCAATGCGCAGAACTGCGTGCATTGCAAAACCTGCGACATCAAGGACCCCCGCCAGAACATCAACTGGACCACGCCCGAAGGCGGCGGTGGACCCAACTATCCCAGCGGAATGTAAATTCCGTACCGGTGATGACAATTTTCGGGGAAACAGGCGCAGGCCGGTTTCCCCGAAATCGTTCAGTGGCCGGCCATCATGTGCACGTGGATGGAAATGCCGTGTCCGGGTTTGCAGCCCGGGTGCATTTTCTGTTGTTCGGGTGTTTCCCCCCGCGTGGAAAAGGCTCTAGTTTCAAACGATGCAAATTGCTCTTCGGTCTTATCGTTCCGGCCTGTCGTGTGCGGTGCTGCTGTCCCTGACCCTGCTGTCGGCCTGTGGCGAAGCAGACTCGTCCCGCCCCGAGGTGCTGGCCGAGGCCCCCCAGCCGCGCTCGACATCCAGAATTTCGGTCCGGCGCAGTGCGGCGGTGCAGCCGCTGAGCGGGGGCTATGGCGCGTATCTGGCCGGCCGCGCCGCATTGTCCGCTTCGGACATGTCGGAAGGTGCCACGCGAATGTTGCAGGCGCTGGAGACAGACCCGACCAACCCGGTTCTGCGTGAACAGGCGTTTCTCGCCGCGCTGATGGATGGTCGCCCCGAGGCACTGACTCTGGCGCGCCAACTGCCGCGTCAGGGTGGTGCACAGTTGCTGCTGCTGACGGACGAGGCCCGCAACAGCCGCTGGGACCGCGTGGAGCTGCGCACGCGCGGCATGGCGAACGAGGGTGGGATGCAGTTGCTGCGTCCGCTGCTGCAGGCCTGGGCGCAGTTCGGGCGCGGTCAGGTCGATGCAGCGCTGACCACCCTGCGCCCGCTGAGCGAGGGGAATGGCGGTGCGTTCTATGCCCTGCATGCGGGGATGATCGCCGATCTGGCCGAACGCCCGAACGAGGCGCAGCGTTATTACCAGCGTGCAGAAGCGGCCGACCCGCAGCCGAACCTGCGCATGGCGCTGATCCTGTCGAGTTTTTATGCCCGCAACGGGCAGCCGCAGAACGCCCAGCGCGTGGTCGCCAAACTGGCCGCGGCGTCGGACGATTTCGCGCTGATCCTGCCGCTGGTGAATGCCAGCCAGAACACGCGCCCTGTGCCCTCTGCGGCGGCGGGTATTGCCGAGGCGTATATGACCATGGGGGCGCTGTTGCGCCAGCAGCAGAGCAACGAGGAAGCGATGCTGATGCTGCGGCTGGCCCTGTATCTGCGCCCGGACTTCACGCCGGTGCGGCTGCTGATGGCCGACACATTTGCCGCCGACGACCAGCCCGCGCAGGCCGACGCCCTGCTGGCGGACGTGCCGGGGAACGACCTGCTGTCGCCCGTGGTGCGTATGCGGCGCGCGCAACTGCTCGAGGCGATGGACAAGAAGGCCGAGGCCGAACAGGCCTTGCGCGCCATCGCCCGCGACTACCCCGAACGGTCGGAGCCGCTGGTGCGGCTGGGCGATCTGCTGCGCGGGCAGAAGCGCTTCGTGGAAGCGACCGAGGCGTATAATCGCGCCATCGCTCTGATCCCCCAGCGCGAGCCGCGTCACTGGCCGCTGTTCTATGTGCGCGGCATCGTGCTGGAACGATCGGGCGAGTGGGAAAAGGCCGAGGCGGATCTGCAGACGGCATTACAGCTCAGCCCGGACCAGCCCTATGTGCTGAATTATCTGGGCTACACATGGGCCGATCGCGGCGTGAATCTGGAACAGGCGCACCGCATGTTGCAGCGCGCGGTCGAACAGCGCCCGAACGATGGGCACATTGTCGACAGCCTCGGCTGGGTGCAGTTCCGGATGGGCAATATCCCGGGCGCGTTGCAGACCCTGGAACGCGCGGCCGAGCTTGAAGCGAACGACGTGACGGTGAACGACCATCTGGGCGATCTGTACTGGGCGGCCGGGCGACGGCGCGAGGCGGAATTCCAGTGGCGGCGCGCGCTGACGCTGGACCCGGACCCCGCCGATATCGTGAAGATTGAGGCAAAACTGCGCGACGGTCTGCCCGCCTCGCAGATGCCGCGAGCGCCAAGGTGAGCGAGGCAGGTTTCGCGCCGGCAAAGGTCAATCTGTATCTGCTTGTGACCGGGCGGCGGGACGATGGATACCATCTGCTCGACAGCTTGTGCGTGTTCGCGGGGGCTGGCGATGCGGTGCGGGCGCAGCGGGCCGATGCACTGTCGCTGCACATCGAAGGCCCGTTCGCGGACCGGCTGAGCGAAGACTCCGACAATCTGGTGCTGCGTGCGGCGCGTCTACTGGCGCAGGCGGTGGGCGTTGCGCCTGTTGCGAATATCACGCTGGATAAATCCCTGCCGGTTGCCTCGGGCATTGGCGGCGGATCGGCCGACGCGGCGGCGACGTTACGTGTGCTGATGGATCTGTGGGGCGTGACGCTGCCAGTGGCGCGGCTGCACGATCTGGCCTTGCAGCTGGGCGCGGATGTGCCGGTGTGTCTGGCATCGCGCCCCGTGCGCATGGAAGGCGTGGGCGAAGTGCTGTCCGACGCACCGTCTCTGCCAGCGTTCGGGCTGGTGCTGGTGAACCCCGGCGTGTCGGTGGCGACGCCCGCGGTGTTTCGTGCGCGGCAAGCGGTGTTCTCGGCACGGGCCTATCTGCCGCGTGGGTGGGACACAGTGCAGCATATGGCGGCGGATCTGGCCCCGCTGGGCAACTACCTGGAAGATGCGGCACGCCAGCTGTGCCCGCCGATCGGTGATGTTCTGGCGGCACTGCGCGCGCATCCCGATGTGTTGCTGGCACGGATGAGCGGTTCGGGGGCCACATGCTTCGGGATCTGTGCAACGCCGGTGGATGCCGCGCGTGTGGCGGATGCACTCCGGCGTTCCGACTGGTGGTGCTGGGGGGGCTTTACGCACGGGGGGTAAACCCCGTATGTCAGGCCCCCGCATATCTGATGGGGCGTAGCCAAGCGGTAAGGCAGCGGATTTTGATTCCGCCATTCGGAGGTTCGATCCCTCCCGCCCCAGTTCAGATAATCGTCTCAATCAACTGTTGTGGCTTTGTGTGCAGAATGGCGCGAACCAGTTCCGCGCTTTCTTCGTACCATGCGCGATCGGCAGGGGTGTCCGCCTGTTTGGCAAGCTGATCGGCGCGCAACAGGAACTGGTGCGGCGGCAGGGCGGGGATCGCCACGGGCAATCCGTCCTCGCCGATGCACAGCGCGGTGACCGGGGCAGCGCAGTCGATCGTGTCGTGCAGATGCACGCAATAAGCCTCGATATTGATAGCCTGCCTGCCGCCTTCATGCGGCATGAAGCTGCGGTCCACGCCGCGCAGGGCGCTGTGCAGCGCGGCGGCGCTGGATGCGCGTGGCAGCAGGTATAATGTTTTCCCGATCTCGTCCGCCGGGTTGAAACTGGCATTGGCCAGCAGTTTCGGCTGGATGCTCACCCCGGCCAGCGTTTCGTAAGCCAGCAGCGCGGCGCTGTGGTCGGTCAGAAAATCCAGCCGGTCGCGCTCGAAGCGGCGCAGGATGGCGGCGGCGGCCTTTGGGATGCGTCCCAGTCCGGCGGCGCGATTCAGGCGCGCCTGTTCGTTCAATTGCTGCGTGATACCATCCAGATACTGGCGGGCGGATTCGCGCTCTTTCTCGAACACGGTCATCCGATAGGTGGTGCTGGCCGAACGCAGTCCCAGCGCTACGGTCTTGCGCGCACCGCTGGTCGGGTCGTCGTAGCTGTGGATCAGGTAATCGCCACCCTTGGTGGGCTTCCACGCCAGTGTTCCCATGGCCGCACGGTTTCGCATGGCCGTTTTCCACGACGCCCACAGGGCTTCGGTATGGGCCAGATGCTGACGCTGGCTGGCATTGAGGTCGGAGAGAAACATGCGTCCGGAACAAAAGATGACCGGATGCTCTGTAGGACGTTTGCCGCGGCTGGCAAAGAGGCACCCAAAACGAAACAGGCACCCGAAGGTGCCTGCCGTTATGCGATGCCGGAGCGATCAGTTGGTTGTGCTGCGATCCGGGCGGCCGGCGGGGCGGTTGGCGTCGAACCCCAGGAAGCCGTTATTGGGCTGTGCAGCGCCGCCGTTGTTTTCCCACAGGCGCGGCGTGGTCGGCGCAGGCTGGCTGGCCCGTGCAACTGGCGGCGCGGCCAGCGGTGCGCGGCGCGATGTGCGCGGCTGCGGTTCATCGCGCACAGTGGTGGTGCGATCGCCGCCACCCTGACGCATGCTGAGCAGCAGGAAGGAAATATCGTTGTGACCCAGGTCGATCGCCAGTTCCAGCGGCGTCAGGCCGAGGATGTTATGCGCGTCGAGCTGTGCGCCGCGATTGATGGCACTGCGCGCATCGCCGATGTCGCCACGGTTGATGGCGTCGAACAGGGCTTCGTTCGGGCGGAGTTCTGCGGTGCCCTGCCGCGGTGCGGCGCCGGGCGTCACGCGCGCCCCGGGGACCGCCGAAGGCGGTGGCACGGGGGCCGCAGCCGGTGCCGGAGGGGCGCTCTGCTGCGCCTGAGCTGCAGCCAGAGGGATCAGAAGGGCAGACGCTATGAACAGTGCTCGCATGTCTTTCCTTATATCAGAAAAATGATTTCACCAAAAGCACAAGATGGCTGCCATGCAATCCGTTCTGATTAGCGAATAATACAGAATTGCGTGAGCCGCTCACGGTTTTGTGTTCGTGTGAAATTGAGTTCAACGACTTTCCCGGAACCATGTGGCGATCACCAGCCCGGCAATCAAGATAAGCGCCAACCATGGCGGCATCAGGGCAGAGGCGGACAGGCCGGTGACCAGATGATCGCGGTTCTGCTGCAGCCCGATCCACCCGCCGCCTGCTGTCGTGTTACCCGGTTCGGTGCGGCGGATCTGCGGCACGCCCGACGCGCCCAGAAACCGCACGGCCCCGCTGGCGGCCTGTACGGCGGGGGCCAGTCTGGTTGCGGTGGCGCGCAGATCGGCGGTCTCGGGCGGGTTGGCGCTGCCAGCGGCGGCAAAGGCGCTGCGCTGGCCGTCGCTCACCTGCCAGATGCCGGGCAGCGGGGCGGGGATTTCCAGTTGCGCGTGTCCAGCGCCCAGATCGGTCAGGGTCTGCGTGGTGGCGGGTCCCGTGGGCGGCGTGACGGTGACGGGCGGTGGCGGCGCGGCGGACAGGGTGTGGCGGTCTACGGTCAGCCGCCCGGCCGAGATCCGTGCCGTCAGGGTTTCTTCTTCCAGTTCGGGTTCGCGCATCAACCAGTGCGCGATGCGGCGCAGCAGCTCCGCCTGCGGGCCGCCGCCCTGATGGCCGCGACTCCACAGCCAGATCTGGTCGGACAGCAGCATCGCCACGCGGCCCTGTCCCTCGTGCGAGAGCACCAGAAGCGGGGTATCGTGTTCATCCGTCATCACCACATCGCCCCGCACGGCGCGCGGCGTGATGCGCCGATACCACGGCCCCCAGCCGGGCGCGGCATTCGCGCGCCAGCCGGGCAGCGCGGCGGTGACGGGATGGCGCTGCCCTGTGGCGGGTATCTGCGGGCGGAATGTGTCGGCCAGCACTGCGCCGGGCTGTGCTGGCAACACCTGTGCCAGCGGTGTGCGCGCCAGCGATTCCGGCGCGACGAATTCCGGCCCCACGCTCATTAGCAGCGCACCGCCCGCGCGCACGTAGTCGGCGATGTTTTGCAGATAGTCGAACGGCAGCAGGCCGCGATTCTGGAAGCGGTCGAAGATCACCAGATCAAATTCGCGCAGCTTCACCTGGAACAGTTCGCGCACCGGAAACGGGATCAGCGACAATTCGTTCATCGGCGTCAGGTCGTCGCGTTCGGGCGGGCGCAGGATGGTGAAGTGTACCAGATCGACCGAGGCATCTGCCTTCAGCAAGCGCCGCCAGGTGCGTTCCCCCTGATGCGGCTCGCCCGAGACCAGCAGCACACGCAACCGGTCGCGCACACCGTTGATGCTTGCAATCTGCCGGTTGTTCAGCGCCGAGACTTCGTCCGGGCGGGCTTCGACTTCCAGCTCCACCAGATTGGCCCCGCCATGCGCGACGGGAATGGTGATCCGGTATTCCTGCCCCAGCGGTATGGTGACGGTGCGCACATCGCCCTCGCGCCGGATGGTCAGGCGGGTGGAGGTCTGTCGGGCACTGGCGGCAATCGGCCCCTGATCCTGCGCGATGATGCGGAGCGTGACATCCTGTCCCACCAGCCCGAAGCCCGGCGCTTCGAGGATGCGTAGCTGCCGGTCGATCTCCTCGTCGCGCGCGGGGATCAGCACGTGGAGCGGTGCATTGAAATCGGGCGCGGCGGGGGCGTCGTGCACTTGCCCGTCGGTCAGCATCATCACACCGGCCAGACGGGTGCGGGGGATGTCGGTCAGGGCGCGTTCGGTGGCCTCGAACAGGCGGGTGCCGTTATTGCCACCCTCGGGCACGGTGATGCTGCGCAGTTCCAGATTGGGCAGACGGGTGATCTGTTCAGCAAGCGCGGTACGGGCGGCGGCAACATCGCGCGCGCGGTCGCCGATCTGCATCGAGGCGCTGTCGTCGGTGACCAGCAGCGCAATGTCGGGCAGCATGGCGCGGTCCTCGCGCACCAGTTGCGGGTTGCACAGAAACGCGATCAGCACACCGAACAACGCCGCGCGCCACAACGCACCGCGCGCGCGGTACCACAGCGCAAAGCCGCAGATTGCCAGCGCGAGGACGGCCAGCGTTACCAGCGCCCAGACGGGCAGCAGCGGCATGAAGCGTAGTGTGGTTGCGGTGATGTCCATCAATTGCCTAACCGCTCCATCAGGGCAGGCAGATGGACCTGATCGCCTTTGTAATTTCCGGTCAGCGCATACATCACCAGATTGAGTCCGAAGCGCAGCGCCAGCGTCTGCTGGTCCGGCCCGTAGCGTTGCGCGAAGAACGGCGTTGTCAGCTGTTCCCCGCGCGCCCAGGCGGCGGCCCAGTTATTGCCGCCGATGATGACGGGCGAGATGCTGTCGTTCTCGCGGTCCGCATCGCGCGACACCCAGATATCGGAGTCGGCAAACTGCCCCGGAAACGCCGTGAGCAGATAGAAGGACCGTGCCAGCACATGTTCCCCGGTCAGGCGTGCCAGCGGCGGAATGGCGAGGCGCTGCGTCACCCGGCGCAGGGGCGTGGTGTCGGCGGTGGGCAGGCGCGTGTCGAACAGGATGATGCCGCCATTGCGCATGAAGCTGCTGACCGCCTCGGTCGTCTTGGCGTCGAGCGCGGGTTGCTGCGCGGTGATCGGCCAGTAGAGCAGCGGGTAGAACTCCAGCCCATCGCGCCCCGGCACCACACCGACCGGTTCCGCCAGCACGGCCGAGGTGCGCTGGTTCACAAACCCCGACAGCCCGACCAGCCCGGCGCGCGATGTCGCATCTACCTCGGCATTGCCGGTGATGACGTAAGCCAGATGTGTGGCGAGCGCGTCTTGCTGCGCATGGGCGGGCGATACGCACAGCAGCAGAACGGCCACCCGCAACAACCCGCGCAGTGACAGCGCAATCAGCATATCCGTCAGCAGTAACAATAACGCCGCCAGCAGCAGATACTGCGCGAAGCTGCGTTCGGTTGGGCTTGCATCGACGCCCATCTGCCGCGCCCCTGAAATGGGGGAAGCGCTTTCCAGCGCGCTGAATGTGGTGGACAGGTTCAACGCGCGCCGCATCGCTTCAGGCCCATACAGACCCGGCGGATGCTGTGGCGACACTGCTGTGCTGCCGAACGCATCGGCGCGCAGGCTGGCAGCGGCAGGTGGCGGCGGTGCGAGGTGCCCGAACCCGTCCAGAATATTGGCTGGCGCCAGCATCGCATCGCCATCCGCCCCGGCGATCCCCGCCGAGATCTGCACCAGCCGTTCAAGCATCGACAGGAACAGGCCCGAGAGCGGCAGGTTCGACCAGTCGGCATTGGCGGTGACATGGAACAGTACCACGCGTCCCGCGCCGCGTGTGGCGCTGGTCACCAACGGGGTGCCGTCTTCCAGCGCGGCCCAGGTGCGTTCGGCCAGCAACGGCGCCGGTTCGGCGAGGAGCTGGCGTTCGATGCGGATATCATCCGGCAGCGTCAGCCCCGCAAACGGAGACGCCGCCGCAAACGGTGCCAGTCGTGCGGGCTGCGACCACGACATCGCGCCACCCAGTTGCCGATCGCCGCGGCGCAGCGGTATGGGCAGCAGAGCATCGCGCATGTCCGCACTGCGCGGTCCGGCGAAACGCAGCAGCATGCCGCCTTTCTCGACCCAGCGTGTCAGCGCATCCAGTTCCGGCCCGTCCGGAATGGCGCGGTCGGCCAGCGCGATGATGGCGATATCGCGCGCCAGCAGATCCTGTAGCGACCCGCGCCGGATTTCAGCAGCGGGCGAGAGCGCGCGTTCCAGATAATACAGATCGCCCAGCAGCGGCGTGTCGGCGCTTTCGTCCGAACTGGCGAGCAGCCCCACCGGCCGCCGCCGCCAGCGTTCATCGAGCAGCACGGTGCTCGCCGCACTGGCGCTGTTTTCGATGTCGAGCCGCAGCAGCTTGTTGCGCAGTTCGGGCGGCAGATCGATGGCGGCGCTGCCCTGCGTTGCGCCGGATGCCAGCGTGATCTCGCTGCGCGCCAGTGTGCGGCCATCGCCGGTGCGCGCCAGCACGGCGACGGTCTCGGTCTGTATGGCAGGTGTGCGCGAAACGCGTGCGACCAAGCGTCCGGCGTTCATCTGCGGCGGCAACTGCACCAGTGTGCTGCGTGTGTCGTCGCGTATTTCGGTGACGTTGCCTGCCTCGGCCAGCGCATCGCCGAACACTGCGTCGTGGCGCACGCCATCGGCCAGATACAGGATCGTGCTGTCGGGGTGCTGCCAGTCGCGCAACGCATTCATTGCGGCGTTGCGATCGGGTGCCCAAGGCAGCGGCTGCAATGCGGCCAGCCAGGTGCGTGCCTCGGCCGCCGACATCAGCGGCAGAACGCGCGGCGCTTCGTTGCGCGCGGAGGGCGCGGTGGCCAGCAGTGCAACCTGCCGCCCGTCGCGTTCTGCCCGCAGCAGCAATGCGTCGAGCGTCGCAATCCGCGCCTGCCAGTTACGCGAAGATGCCCAGCCGTTATCGACCACCGCCAGCACCGGCCCGGATCCGGGCAGGGCGCTGCCGCTATCGATCACCGGGCGTGCCAGCCCGACGATCACCAGCGCCGCCGCCAACATACGCAATGCCAGCAACCACCATGGTGTGCCGGCGGGCGTCTGTTCGTCCGTTCGCAACCCCAGCAGCAGGCGCAACGCGGGGAAGACCTCGCGTCGCGCCGGTGGTGGCGTCAGGCGCAGCAGCCACCACAGAAGCGGTAGGGCCAGCAACGCCAGCAGCAGCGTGGGGTAAAGGAAAGTGATGTTCATCGTGCCATCGCCATATACAGCGCCAGCAACGCGGCCTCGGGCGGGTGGTCGGTCTGGTGGGTGGCGAACGACCAGCCCATGACGCGTGTCATGTTGCGCAGCGCGTCCTGATGCGCGGCGAGTGCCTCGGCATAGGCGGGGCGCAATGCATCGGCGCGCGGCACGTTGTGGGTGCCTTCATTTTCCGGATCACTGAACTGCACGTGACCGTGATAGGGCAGCGTCACCTCGGCCGGGTCGAGCACCTGCACCAGATGCCCGCGCACCGACAGTGCCGCGAAATGTGCGAGCGTGTCGCGCCACGTGGCGATGGGGGACAGGAAGTCGCCGATCAGCACCACGCTCGCATGGCGCGGTACGGCGAACACCGGTGGTGTGTCGCCCAGGGTCTGCGCCAGATCTTCCAGCATACGCGGATGCGTGTAGATGCGCGGCGTGTTTGGCAGACGCACATGCTCGCCCCCGCGCAGCAGCAGCGATGCCAGTGCGAGCGTCAGCACCTGCGCGCGTTCGTGTTTTTCATGCGCGGCAAAACGTGATTTCCACCGCATCGAGGCCGAGGCATCGCACCACAGAAACACACTCTGCGCGGCTTCCCATTCGGTCTCGCGCACATGCACGCGATCGCCCTTGGCCGATTGCCGCCAGTCGATCCGGTTCAGCGTATCGCCCACCTGATAGGGGCGGAACTGCCAGAAGCTTTCACCCTCGCCGGTGCGGCGTCTGCCGTGCACGCCCTGCGCGACCGTATGCGCGACACGCTCCGCCGCTACCAGCAACGGCGGCAGGGGGGCGGCCAGACGTTCGGCGGGGCGCAGCATCATCCCAGACGGCTCACCAGATCGTCGATTATGCCAGACAGGGTAATTCCTTCGGCCCGTGCAGCGAAGCCCAGCGCCATGCGATGCCGCAGCACCGGATGGGCCAGTGCCACCACGTCGTCCACCGATGGCGACAGCCGCCCGTCCAGCAGCGCGCGTGCGCGTGTAGCCAACATCAGCGCCTGTGCCGCACGCGGCCCGGGGCCCCAGGCGACGTAACGCTTTACATTCTCGATGTCCGAGCTTTCCGGACGGAAGCTGCGCACCATGGTCAGGATGGCGTTCAGCACGCTCTCGCCCACCGGCAGCGCACGCACCAGTTTCTGCGTGTCCATCAGATCCTGCGCGGTCATCGCGGCCTGTGGTTCGGCGTGGTCGGTGCCGGTGGTGGCCAGCAGCATGGTGCGCTCGGCGTCGAGGTCCGGGTAGCTGATCGTCACTTCCAGCAAAAACCGGTCGAGCTGTGCTTCCGGCAGTGGGTAAGTGCCTTCCTGCTCGATCGGGTTCTGCGTGGCGAGCACGTGGAACGGGCGCGGCAAGGCATATTCCACGCCGCCCACGGTGACGCGACCTTCCTGCATGGCCTGTAACAGCGCGGACTGCGTGCGCGGGCTGGCACGGTTGATCTCGTCGGCCATCAACAACTGCCCGAAGATCGGGCCGGGGATGAAGCGGAAAGACCGTTTTCCATCCGCCCCTTCGTCGAGCACGTCCGACCCCAGAATGTCGGCGGGCATCAGGTCGGGCGTGAACTGCACGCGCTTGGTGCCCAGCCCCAGCACGATGCCCAGCGTTTCCACCAGCCGCGTCTTGCCCAGCCCCGGCACGCCGACCAGCAGCACGTGCCCCCCTGCCAGCAGCGAGATCAGGGTTTCATCCACCACCTGCTGCTGCCCGAAGATGATCTGCCCGACGGCAGCTCGCACGGCGGCAATCCGGCCCTGCAGGCGGTCGGCCATGGCAATCGCGTCGGTTTCGGATGGCAGCATGGGGGAAACTCCGGTTGGGGCCTCAAAAGGTGTATGTTGGCAGCCTATATTGATAGCATGTAACACAGCGGTATCCGGAATACAGGGCAGGAGATCACGGCATGGAGCAGGGACACAGCAGCCTGATACCGAAAGCACCCCGCCAACGCGTGGACTGTGGCGACATGCCCTTCATCATCCGCCGCGACGGCACCTGGCTGTACCAGGGCACGCCGATCGGGCGGAAGGAGCTGGTCTGCCTGTTCGCATCGGTCCTCAAGCGCGAGGCGGATGGTGCCTATGTGCTGGAAACTCCGGCCGAGCGCGGGCGCATCGTGGTGGAGGACGCGCCGTTTCTGGCCATCGAACTGCAATGGAGCGGCGACGACCACGCCCAGACGCTGAGCTTCCGCACCAATTGCGACGACATTGTGGAAGCCGGTCCCGATCACCCGATCCGCATGGTGCAGAGTGCCCCCGACATCGCACCCGCCCTGTATGTTCTGGTGCGCCCGGGGCTGGAGGCGCGGATCAGCCGTGCGGTGTATTACGAACTGGTGGCGCTGGGCGTCGAGGACGAGGTGGACCGCGTATTCGGCGTCTGGAGCAACGGTGCGTTCTTTCCGCTGGGGGCCATATCATGACGCCCGAACAACTGCGCGCCCGATTGGCGCGGGCGGAAGCGCAGGTGATCGACCTGCCGGGCAACGCACCCGATCTGGATATGCATGCGGGCGATGCACCGGTGCTGATCCCCTCTGCCGTGCTGATCCCGATTGTGCTGCATGCCGAACCTGGCGTGCTGCTGACGCGGCGCACCTCTACGCTGAGCAAACATGCAGGGCAGGTGGCATTCCCCGGCGGCCGCATGGACCCTGAGGATGCCGACGCCGAAGCAGCCGCATTGCGCGAGGCCGAGGAGGAAATCGCCCTGCCGCGTTCCGAGGTGGAGCTGGTGGGGCGGCTGCCCGATCACATTACTGGCACGGGGTATCTGGTCTCGCCGGTGGTGGGGCTGTTGCGACCGGGGATAAAGCTGGTGCCGAACCCCGAGGAAGTGGAAGACATTTTCGAACTGCCTCTCTCCGTGGTGCTGGATCCATCCGCCCCGCGGCGCGAGAGCGCGATGTTCCGTGGCGCGCGGCGCGAATACTGGGTCTGGCCGCACCCGACCCAGCATATCTGGGGGGCAACGGCGACGATTCTGCTGAATCTGGCGAATGTGCTACGTGAACGGTCGTAATGCCGTATTTGTTTGAAGCACTGTTATTCATCGGGTTCGTCGGAGCCTTCTTTGCGTGGCGCGAGCTGCATCCGGGTATGGAACCGGCACGGCGCTTTCTGATTCTGGCGGCGGTGTTCGTGATGTTCTCGCTGCTGGGCGCGGCGTGGTACGGGTTCGGGCGGCGCGGCGAGACCTATATCCCCGCGCATATGGAAAACGGCGTGCTGGTGCCCGCGCAATCCGGACGATGATTTTTCACATTCCAAAGCCCAGTTTCCTGAGCGACCCCGCGCTGCTGGCCGTGATGGACGCGCTGCCCGAAGCCCGCATCGTTGGCGGCGCGGTGCGCGATGCGCTGGCGGGGCACGAAATTGCCGATGTCGATCTGGCAACGCCGCGCGTGCCCACCGATGTGGTGGCGGCGCTGAAATCCGCCGGGTTGAAATCCGCCCCGACCGGGATCGACCACGGCACCGTCACCGCCATCTCGGGCGGGCGCGGGTTCGAGGTAACCACCCTGCGTCGCGACGTGGAAACCGATGGTCGTCGCGCCACTATCGCCTTCAGCACCGACTGGCGCGAAGACGCCGAACGGCGCGACTTCACTATCAACGCGATGTCGATGGATCGCGATGGCGGTGTGTACGACTGGTTCAACGGTGCTGAGGATCTGCGCGAAGGCCGCGTGCGCTTCGTGGGCCAGGCATCAGTGCGCATTGCCGAGGATTATCTGCGCATCCTGCGCTTCTTCCGTTTCTACGCCCGCTATGCGCACGGCGCACCCGATGCCGAGGCGATGGACGCCATCACCCATGGCAAGGCCGGGCTTGCTGCCCTGTCTGCCGAACGTGTGTGGAGCGAGATCAAGCGTATCCTCGCCGCGCCCGATCCGCGTGCAGCGATGCGGCTGATGCAGCAGACCGGCGTTCTGGCGGAGATCCTGCCGGAAGCGGATGGATGTGGGTGTCTGGAAAGCCTGACGCCCTTTGCCGCGCCCCTGCTGCGCTTTGCCGCGCTGCTGCGGCGCGATGCGGATATCGATGCTCTGGCGGTACGGCTGAAACTCTCGCGGCTGGAGGCAAAGCAACTGATGGGTATGTGCCAGGGCGATATTCCCGCCACATCTGCGATCTGTCAGGCATTGTATACCG
This sequence comes from Acetobacteraceae bacterium, assembly GCA_031546815.1. Classification (GTDB taxonomy): domain Bacteria; phylum Pseudomonadota; class Alphaproteobacteria; order Acetobacterales; family Acetobacteraceae; genus JAVBJV01. The sequence continues at coordinate 9,089 of JAVBJV010000032.1, read as the reverse complement.
AGGCCGAGGGCGGCAAGCACGACCCTCGCCCCGACCTGATTGCCCGCACTCATCTGGCCGAGGCACGGGGCGAGGCAGGTGACTGGGATGCCCTGCGCGCCCGGATTGCGGCGGCGGAGGTGCCGGTCTTCCCGCTGGAAGGCCGCGATGTGCTGGCACTGGGCGGAAAACCGGGGCCGGAGGTTGGGCGCGTGCTGGCGCGGGTGGAAGAAGCCTGGCAGGCGCGGGGCTTTACCGGCTCGGCCGAAGATCTGCGGGCGGATCTGGTGCGAATTCTGCGCAACTGATACAGCGGCACGATGAACGCCCTGGCCATACAACCCTCGACCTATGCGCTGTTGAAACGTCTCTGGCGCGGCTTTGTCGCGCCGCATCGGGCCAGGCTGCTGCTGGTGCTGCTGTGCACCGCGCTGGCTGCAGGGGCGACGGCGCTGTACCCGGTGGTGATCGACCACGCGTTCACCATGTTCGCGGAAAAAGACGCGCGCATCCTGTACCAGATCCCGATCATCATCGTGCTGGTGACGATGATGAAAGCGGCCAGCCAATACGGCAAGGACGTGCTGTTGCAGACCGTGGTGCTGAAGGTGATCCGCAGCCTGCAGATCGGCATGTTCCAGCACCTGACCGAGGCCGATCTGTCGCGTGTGGAGCGCGAGGCCCCGGCCGCGCTGTCGTCGCGCTTCACCACCGATGCGGCAACCGTGCGTGAAGCACTGATGCGCGCCGTGGGTGCGGTGTCGGACGGGCTGACGGTGATCGGGCTGATCGGGTCGATGTTGTGGCTGGACTGGAAACTGTCGCTGATTGCGGCGCTGCTGTATCCGCTGGCGATTCTGCCGGTGACGCGGGCGGGCAAGCGCATTCGTCGCGCGGCGGGCAACATGCAGGTCACGATGGGCAGTGCGGCAACACTGCTGAACCAGAGCTTTTCGCAGGCCCGCACGGTGCGCACCTATCGGTTGGAAGAAACCGAAGTCCAGCGTGCGTCGGGCGTGTTCTCCGAACTGTACAAAACCCTGCTCCGTATCGTGCGCAACCGCGCGCTGCTGACCGCCGCGCTGGAAGTGCTGGGCGGCACGGCGGTGGCCGGGGTGATCGGGTTTGCCGGATGGCAGGCATCGTTCGGGCAGGGATCGGTTGGTAACTTCACCGGCTTTGTCGCGGCGCTGCTGCTGGCGGGGCAGCCGGTGCGGTCGCTGGGCACATTCAATGCCGCGATTCAGGAAGGTCTGGCCGGGCTGGTGCGCGTGTTCAGCGTGCTGGACGAAGCGCCGCATATCGTCGATGCGCCGGATGCGCAGACGTTGCGGGTCGCGGCCGGCAAGGTGGAATTCCACGATGTGCGCTTTGCCTATCCGGATGGACGCATGGGGCTGAACGGGCTGACCTTCACGGCGGAACCCGGCAAGACCGTGGCGCTGGTGGGCCCGTCGGGCGCGGGGAAATCGACGGCGATCACGCTGGTGCCGCGCCTGCACGATGTCAGCGGCGGCGAATTGCTGATCGACGGACAGAATATACGCGCGGTGACCAAGGCGTCGCTGCGCGATGCGATCGCGTATGTGGCGCAGGACCCGTGGCTGTTCGACGACACGGTGGCCGCCAACGTTGCCATGGGCCGCCCCGGCGCGACCGAGGCCGAGGTCGAGGCTGCATTACGTGCAGCCGCCGCATGGGACTTCGTGTCGGTGCTGCCCGATGGCGCGCAGACGCGCGTCGGCACATCGGGGCAGGGCCTGTCGGGCGGGCAGCGTCAGCGTGTGGCGCTGGCGCGGGCGTTGCTGCGTAACCCGCGTATCCTGCTGCTGGACGAAGCGACCAGCGCGCTGGATGCGGAGAGTGAAGCCTCGGTCCAGTCGGCGCTGGAAACACTGCGCACCGGGCGCACCACACTGGTGGTGGCGCATCGTCTGGCGACGGTGCGCGATGCCGATCTGATTGTCGCGATGGAAGACGGGCGCGTGGTGGAACAGGGCACACATGCCGAGCTGCTGGCGAAGGATGGCCTCTACGCGCGGCTGGTGAAGATGCAGGCGTTCTCGGCTTAAACGACGGAGATTGTGCTGGTGCGATTTATCCTTGTTATCGGGTGCCTGATGGCGGTGTCGGCACAGGTTTCTGCCCAGCCCATGCCGGGTTGTGCTGCCGGATCATCAATTGTGCGACGGAGCGAGCTTCCCGCACAGGTGGTAGCTGCCATACCGTTTGTGTTTGCCGACCCCGGGCAACGTTTTCAAAAGACGGATGTGGTGGAAACGCCGGGCCTGCCGGGCCATCGGCTGATCTGCGCCGAACAGCGTGGCGATAATTACCTTGTTCATTTTGAACGGGGCGGGATCGCCTACGGCTATCAGAGTCTGCTGATCAGACGGGATGGGGCCGGGTATGTGAGTGCCCCAGCCAACTGACGATCGGTCCTAGATCGGCAACGCCGTCGTCCCCTTCACACGCTCCATCGCGAAGCGGCTGGTGACGTTGCGCAGCGGGACGGCGGCGATCAGTTTGCGATAGAACGTGTCGTACGCCGCAATATCCGGCACCACCACACGCAGCAGATAATCGACATCGCCGCTCATCCGCCATGTCTCCATAATCTCGGGCAGACTGTCGACGGTGGCAGCGAAATTCTCCAGCCAGGCGGTTGAGTGATCGGATGTTTCGATCGCCACGAACACGCTGATCGGCAGCCCGACTTTCTCGGGTGCCAGCAGGGTGACGCGGCCGGTGATCACGCCGTCCTGTTCCAGCTTGCGGATGCGCTTCCAGCAGGGGGTCGGCGTCAGCCCGACGGACTCGGCGATGACCGAGAGCGACAATGTGGCATCCGCCTGCAACAGGCGCAGGATGTCGCGGTCGGTGCGGTCCAGCGTGCGTTCGGTGGTCATGAAAAAACTCCCGCAGATTGGCGTCTACGGGAGTAAAAACATCTTTTTACGGTGAAATCAAACCGTAATTTGGAGAAAAATACCCCAAACTCAGTCCAGCGTCGCCCCGGATGCCTTGACGATGCCTTCCCAGCGCGCGCGTTCGCGGTTGGAAAATGCCACGGTTTCCTCGGGTGTGGTGCCAAGCGGGCGGGCGCCGATCTGCAGCAACTGCTGCTGGTGCGCCGTATCGGTGGCCAGTGCCTTCATCGCCACCGACAGCTTGTCTAGGATGGGGTGCGGCGTGCCTTTCGGGAACGCGAAGTTGGCCCAGGATGTCACGACGAAATCGTCCATCCCGGCTTCCTTCATGGTGGGGATGGTGTTCAGCGTCGGCCAGCGTTCGTCGGTGGTGACGGCCAGCGCCTTGATCTGCCCGGAACGGATTGCCGCGATGTAGGATGACAGGTTGTCGATCGCCAGATGGATGTCGCCGCGCAGCATGGCGGGCAGCGTTTCGGCAGCGCCGCGGAACGGCAGATGCGTGGCTTCCAGCCCGGCGCGGCTTGTGAACATGCTGGCCGACAGATGCGGCGTGGTGCCGACACCGGGGCTGCCATAGACGATACCGCCCGGCTGCTTTTTCCCCCACGCGATGAATTCGGCCAGCGTGTTGACCGGCAGTGCTGCCGGCACGATGGCGACGTTCGGCATTTCATAGGCCAGCGTCGCCTGCGCCAGATCGGTCTGCGCGTTATACGACAGACGCCGATACAGGAACGGGTTGATCGCAGAGATGCCGATGGTGGCGGCGATCAGCGTGTATCCATCGGGGGCGGCCTGGCACACCACGTCGGTGCCAATATTCCCGCCCGCGCCAGAACGGTTTTCCACCACGAATGTTGCGGTCGGCAGATGCGGCTTCAGGTTGGTGGTGATGATGCGCGCCAGGATATCCACTGACCCGCCCGGCGGATACGGCACCACGATGCGCACGGGGCGCTGGGGCCAGTCGGTTCCGGTGGGTGCGGTCTGGGCGGAAGCGATGCTCCCGCCCGCCAGCATGGTGGAGGTGGAGGCAAGAAACGCGCGACGTGACAGCATAACAGTGATCCTTGGTGTGTAATCTGCGCCCCCACGGCAACCAGGTGGATGACCCGATCTGGAAACGCCGGATTCCTCTGAACCATCATGCTGGCCGATTTTTTATCCGTTTGCCAGAGACAGGGCCCCTGTCTCTGGCATGTAGCGAAGTCATTCCACGCGTGCACCGGATGCCTTGACGATGTCCTGCCAGCGGGTGCGTTCGCGGTTCGAAAAAGTGACGGTTTCTTCCGGCGTGGCCGACAGCACGCGCGCCCCGATATCGAGCATCTGCTGACGATGCGTGGGGTTTTTCGACAGTTCGTTCAGCGCGTACGCCAGCTTGTCGACGATGGGGCGCGGTGTGCCGGTGGGGAAGGCGAAGTTGGTCCAGGATGTGATGACAAAATCGTCCATCCCGGCTTCCTTCATGGTGGGCACGGTGTTCAGCGTGGGCCAGCGTTCCGCCGTGGTGGTGGCCAGCGCCTTCAGCTGCCCGCCGCGAATGGCACCGATGTAGGACGACAGGTTGTCGATGGCGAAATGCACGTCACCGCGCATCATGGCCGGGATGGTTTCCGCTGCGCCACGGAACGGCAGATGCGTGCCGTTTACCCCCGTGCGCTGCATGAACAGAACACCCGACAGATGCGGCGTGGTGCCGACACCGGGGCTGCCATAGACGATGCCGTTCGGCTGCTTCTTCGCCCAGTCGATGAACTCGGTCAGCGTGTTGGCCGGTACCGATGCCGGGACGATGGCGACGTTCGGCATGTCGTAGACCAGCGCCACCTGCGACAGGTCTTTCTGTGCATCATACGACAGGCGTGCATACAGGAACGGGTTGATCGCATAGGTGCCGATGGTGGCGGACAGCAGCGTGTAACCGTCGGGTGTAGCCTTGCACGCGACATCCGCGCCGATATTGCCACCCGCGCCGGACCGGTTCTCGATCACGAAGGCGGATCCAGGCAGATACTGCTGCAGATTGGTGGCAATGATGCGGGTGAGGATGTCGGTCGATCCCCCCGGCGGATACGGCACAATCACGCGCACGGGGCGGCTTGGCCAGTCGGAGGATGCGCGGGCAACGGACAGGTTGGCGGCAGCGGCGGCGGTTGCAGTCGCAGCGAGCAACGTACGGCGAGACAGCATATAACGTTCCCTCGGTCTTGTTGGTTATTGTCAGCGTGGTCGATTTCAGGCGTGTGTGCCAGAGGGAATTTCCCTTCTGGCAGGATGTTCAATCTACGCGTGCGCCCGACAGTTTGACGATGCTTTCCCAGCGGGCGCGTTCGCGGTTGGAAAACGCCGTGGTTTCTTCCGGCGTGGTGGCCAGCGGTTGCGCTCCGATTTCGAGCAGTTTCTGCCGATGTGCCGGATTTGCCGCCAGCTGATGCTGTGCCGCGCTGAGCTTGTCGAGGATCGGGCGTGGCGTTCCCGACGGGAAGGCAAAATTGGCCCACGATGTCACCACAAAATCGTCCACCCCGGCTTCCTTCATGGTGGGGATGCTGTTCATGGTTGGCCAGCGATCCGCCGATGTGATGGCAAGCGCTTTCACCTGCCCGGCACGAATGGCGCCGATATAGGACGGCAGATTGTCGATGGCGAAATGCACGTCGCCGCGCAGCATGGCAGGCAGGGTTTCGGCCACGCCGCGGAACGGAACATGCGTGGCGTTTTCAATCCCCGCACGCTGCATGTACATCACGCCCGACATATGCGGCGATGTTCCAACGCCGGGGCTGCCATAGACAGGGCCGTTCGGCCGAGCCTTGGCCCAGGCGACGAATTCCGCCAGCGTGTTGACGGGAACCGTCGTCGATACAACGGCGACGTTCGGCAGTTCGTAGGTCATCGTGGCCTGCGCCAGATCTTTCTGCGCATCGTAGGACAGGCGCGCATACAGGAACGGGTTGATCGCATAGGCACCGATGGTGGCCGACAGGATTGTATAGCCGTCGGGCGGAGATTTGCAGACAAAATCATTGCCGATATTGCTGCCCGCGCCCGAACGGTTGTCGATAACGAAATTGATGCCCGGCAGGTATTCGCGCAGCCCGTCCGCGGTCAGGCGGGCCAGGATGTCGGCGGCACCGCCCGGCGGGTATGGCACGACGATGCGCACCGGCCTCTGCGGCCAGTCGGTCGATGCGTGCGCGGGCAGGGTTTGTGTGGCAAGCGCAGCAGACGATGCTGCCAGCAATGTTCGGCGTGAGAGCATTTCCCGGGTTCCCCAGTTTATATTTTTTCTACCGGAGAGTGAGGCCTTCCCGCCCGGCTTGCCAAGAGGGATTTGTCAGATCGCCGCTTATGGTGAACAATTCCCTCAACAACCCCGAGGAGGCATTCATGATCCGTATTTACGGTATTCCCCGCTCCCGTGCGTTTCGCTGCATCTGGGCGGCCGAGGAGGCCGGGGTCGCGTATGAGAACGTGACGGTTGATTACAAAGACGGTGTAAAAACTGCAGAGTTCCGGAAGATCAACCCCAATGCGAAAATTCCGGTGCTGCAGGACGGCGATTTGATCCTGTTCGAGAGCCTGGCGATCAACCTGCATCTGGCACACAAGTCGAACACATTGCTGCCCAGCGGGGACGACGGATCGCGGGCGCTGCAATGGACTCTGTGGGCCGCGACCGAGGTGGAAAAGCCCGCCATGGACTGGGTGATGCACGGCAAGGTGCTGCCTGTGGGCGAACGCATTGCATCCAAGGCCGAGGAGGGGGAGAAAAACCTGACCCGAGCGCTGGAGGTGCTGCAGGGCGTATTGTCGCAAATGCCATATCTGCTGGGGCAGAATTTCACGGCAGCAGATCTGAACGTCGCGTGCGTGATGTATGGTCTGTGGTTCAACGGGTTTGACCTGTCGGCTTACCCGGCGGTGAAGACATGGCTGGATACATGCCTCAACCGCCCGGCGGCCAAACGCGCGCGGGCGTTGCGCGAAGCGGCTTAGGGCCAGCGCACTTCCGGCGGCATGGACATCAGGATTGCCTCGGTGTTGCCGCCGGTTTTCAGGCCGAATGTTGTGCCGCGATCGTGGAGCAGGTTGAACTCCACATAACGCCCCCGGCGGATCAGCTGCTGTTCGCGTTCCTCGGGCGTCCAGAGTTTGTGCATGCGGCGCCGGACGATGCGCGGATACACATCCAGAAACGCGCGGCCGACATCCTGGGTGAAGGCGAAGTCCTCGGCCACATCGCCACTGTTCAACTGGTCGTAGAAAATTCCGCCCACGCCGCGTGGCTCGTTACGATGCGGCAGGAAGAAGTAGCGATCGCACCAGGCCTTGAACTCGGGATAATAGGTCGGGTTGTGCCTGTCGCAGGCATTACGGAAAGCCGCATGAAAATCGGCGGTGTCCTCGGCGGTCTCGGGGGTGTTCAGGAAGATGGGGGTCAGATCGCCACCGCCGCCGAACCAGCTGCGTGTGGTGACGATCATCCGTGTGTTCATGTGCGCGGCTGGCACGTGCGGCGAGCACATATGCGCAACCAGACTGACACCGGTGGCCCAGAACCGCGGGTCTTCGGCCGCGCCGGGGATCTGCTGGCGGAATTCCGGACTGAACTCGCCCGTGACGGTCGAGACGTTGACGCCGACCTTCTCGAACACGCGCCCGCGCATGACGCTCATCACACCACCACCACCACCGGGGCGGGACCACGGCGTGCGTTCGAACCGGCCAGCGGGTTGGGATCCCCCGGCTTCGACCTCGATAGATTCGAATTCAGAACATAACCGCGTTCGTAACAGTTCAAACCAGAGCCGGGCCTGATCCTGAAGCGCGCTGTGTGGCAGAGGGGTTTGCATCCGCGAATTCTGCTGCATGGCCGTTGCCCGGGCAAGTCGCCGGGATCGGCAGTTGAGGCCGCAAACATGATTTCGATCAATTTGGGGCGCAGATAACGGCAAATATACGCAAGATATATGCCTATTACGCCACCGGGTGGTGTTGCGGTTGCACTGCCGGCCCTCTAGTATCCGCCGCAGTCGTGCCGGGCGGGGAATCCGTCTGGCGCATCATGGGTCTGGGCGCGTGGGGAAGCGTGTCCGACCGTATCTGAAGCCGAGGATCGAGGACCGCTTATGGCCGAAGCCGTATCCGCGCATGCCCCCGAAGGCACAACGAAGCGCGACTTTCTACTGCTGCTGAGCAGCGCCATGGCCGCCGTCGGGACGGGTGCCGTATTGTGGCCCTTCATCGACAGCATGAACCCAGCCAAGGACACGCTGGCGGTCTCGTCCACAGAAGTGGACCTGCACCCCATCGTCGAAGGCCAGGGCATCACCGTGATGTATCGCGGCAAGCCGACTTTCGTGCGCCATCGCTCGGCGGCGGAAATCAAGACGGCACGCGACACCAGTCTCGACGCACTGCCCGACAACCAGGTCCAGGCACTGGGCGGCGGCATGACCAATGCCCCCACCGATGCCGACCGTGTGAAGGCCGGGCATGAAAAGTGGCTGGTGGTGATCGGCGTCTGCACGCATCTGGGCTGCATTCCGCTCGGCAACAAGCCGACTGAAACCCGTGGTGAATTCGGCGGCTGGTTCTGCCCGTGTCACGGCAGCCATTACGACGTCTCGGGCCGTATCCGCAAAGGCCCCGCGCCGCATAACCTGCCGATACCGCCCTATACATTCCTGTCCGATACCAAGATCCGTATCGGCTGATCCGAGAAAACCCGGGACACATATTCATGGCCGGTCTGCACAAAAGCGAATACGCAAATCCCATCATCAACTGGATCGACACGCGTCTGCCGATCTTCACGATGCTGGACAAGGAATACGCCGCCTTCCCAAGCCCCAAAAACTTCAACTATCTGTGGAGTTTCGGCGGGATGGCGATGGTCAACCTCATTGTCATGATCCTCACCGGGATTTTCCTGGTGATGAACTATACGCCGCACACCACGATGGCCTTCGACAGCGTCGAACGCATCATGCGCGACGTGAACTATGGCTGGCTGATCCGCTACATCCACATGAACGGCGCGTCGATGTTCTTCATCGTCGTCATCGTGCACATGTTCCGCGGCCTGTACTACGGGTCGTTCAAGGGGCCGCGCGAGCTGTTGTGGATCATGGGCGTGGTCATCTTCCTGCTGATGATGGCAACGGGCTT
>JAVBJV010000054.1:0-16557 GCA_031546815.1 Acetobacteraceae bacterium | reverse complement strand
GGGGCGGGGGGGCCCCCCACTTCTTACGCCGCCTTGTGTAGGCTGGCGCGACTGGTTTCCAGCGCCTGAGCAAGATCGGCGATGATGTCGTCGGCATGTTCGATACCGATCGACAGGCGCACGTAACCCGGTGTTACACCTGCTGCGCGCTGCTCGTCCGGGGTGAGCTGTTGGTGTGTGGTGGACGCCGGATGAATGGCCAGCGACCGTGCATCACCGATGTTGGCCACGTGATGCAGAAGCTTCAGCGCATCGATGAAACGCTGCCCTGCTTCCAGCCCGCCTTTCAGTTCAAACCCGATCAGCCCGCCGTAACCACCACGTAGCACCGCATCTGCACGACGGCGGGATTCCCCAGTTTGCAGACCTGGGAAAATCACTTGCGAGACATCTTCATGCCTGTTCAGAAACGCGGCGATTTTCGTGGCGTTTTCCGTGTGCTGGCGGATGCGCAGCGGCAGCGTTTCCAGCCCCTGGATCAGCAGAAACGCATTGAACGGAGAAATTGCCGCGCCCAGATCGCGCAGCAGCCGCGTGCGGATACGCAGCACATAGGCGATGGGGCCGTGCGGCTTTGCGGCCTCGGTCCAGATCACGCCGTGATAGGCATCGTCCGGTTTGGTCAGCAGCGGGAAGCGTTCGGCGTGCTCCTCCCACGGGAAGTTGCCGCCATCGACGATCACACCGCCCAGACTGGTGCCATGCCCGCCGATATATTTGGTCGCCGAATACACCACCACCGCAGCGCCGTGTTCCAGCGGTCGTGCCAGCAATGGTGCGGCGGTGTTGTCGACGATCAGCGGCACACCCAGTTCACGCCCGATGCGCGCCACCTCGGCAATCGGGAACACGTCGAGCTTCGGGTTCGGCAATGTCTCGGCGTAATAGGCGCGGGTCTTGCTGTCGGTGGCGCGGCGGAAATTTTCCGGGTCGGCCGGGTCGGCAAAACGCACCTCGATCCCGAACTGGCGCAGCGTCTTGGCGAACAGCGTCCAGGTGCCGCCGTAAAGGTCGGTCGAGGTGACGACGTTATCGCCAGCCTCCGCCAGATTGAGGATCGAGAACGCCGACGCCGTCTGCCCCGAGGCAACGGCCAGCGCCGCCACCCCGCCTTCAAGTGCTGCGATGCGTTGTTCAAACGCATCCTGCGTGGGGTTCGTCACGCGGCTGTAGATATTGCCGTGTTCCTCCAGCCCGAACAGGCGTGCCGCGTGGGCGGTGTCCTCGAACTGATAGGATGTCGTCTGATGGATCGGCACGGCAACCGAGCCGCTGGCCGGGTCGGCCCGGAAGCTGCCGCCATGTAGGGCAAGGGTTTCGTAACGTGTGCTGTCGGTGACCATGGACGAGTTCTCCTCTGCCGCCCGTGCGTGACGGGCGGCTTGTATGGGAATTGGATTGATTGGCGATTGCGCCTATGCGTCGATCAGCAGATCCGCGTGATGCCGTTGCGCGACATCGGGGTGGGAGCGCAGGCGGCTCTTCAGGTAATTGCGTCCGACATTGTGGAACATCGGATTGGCGGGATCCTGCGTCAGACCGCGTGCCTGTGCGGCAAGCGCGGGGGGCAGGTCCAGCACCGGCACCGTCGCATCCAGACGCGCACCCAGGAAGAACGCATAGGACAACCGGTCGGTGTCCGACGGCGGCGAGACGACGCGGTGCACATTGGCGCGCAGATATCCGTTCGACGCCATTTCCAGAAGTTCACCCACATTGATGACGAAGGTGCCGGGGATCGGCGGTGCGTCGATCCAGCCATCCGCACCTTCAACCTGCAGGCCGGATTGTGTGTCCTGCAACAGCACGGTGATGAACCCGGAATCCTTGTGCGGGCCGACGCCCTGCCGGCCTTCGTGGTCGCTGCGTCCGGGGTAGCGGATGATCTTCAGCAGCTGGTTCGGCGCGGGGCTGTAGATGGGGGCGAACACATCCTCGGGCAGGCCGAGCGACGCCGCCAGCGCGCGCAGCACACGGATGCCCAGCGCGGTGGTCTCGGCCGCGTAGCGCAGCAGGGTGGGTTTCAGTTCGGGCAACGCCTCGGGCCACTGGTTGGGACCCAGCAGACGCTTCCAGGCCGGTGTGGTTGAATCGATGCTGACTGGTGGCAGTTCGGGCCCGATGTCGATCTGTTCGCGCCAGTCGGGCAGACCGCGCGTGTGTTCCAGCCCGGCCCGGGTATAGCCGCGGAAATGGCGCGAGTTCGCCATCTCGATCGCCAGCTTGTCCTGCTCGGGCAGTTCGAAGAAGCGGCGGGCGAGGGTGCGGACCTCGGTGATCAGGGATTCGGCAATGCCGTGATTGCGGATATAGAAAAAGCCGAGTTCACGGCTGACATCGCGCAATTCTTCAAGAAATTCCGCGCGGTTATCGTGTTCAGCGCGGGAGAAGTCCAATACAGGCAGGCTTTTATAAGTATTTCCGGTGGGCATCTGGTGTTCCTCGGGCTTTTGAAAATAAAGAATCTGTGGCTGTTCTGGCTGGCATTCGACACATGGGGATCTGCTCCGAGGAATTTGTTGTAATAAGAGAACAACATGAATATATAACGATATCAATAGTTTAATATTCTATATTTGCAACGAATGTGACGATGCTGCACTCCGTGCAAAGGCGCGGGCGATATGCTTTATCTCTTTGGGCGATTTGGGCGCGGCCCGGTGTGCTGCGCGAGGATGAGGTAGGCGGCTGATGTTTCTGGGGCTTGGAGCGCGACGCAGGTTCACGGATCTGAACGAGCAGGAAATTCTGGCTCTGGCGATTTCGTCGGAAGAGGACGATGCGCGGATCTATCTGGATTACGCGGCGCGGCTGGCGGTCGATTTCCCCAGCACGGCGAAGATGTTCGAGCAGATGGCTGACGAGGAAAACCGCCATCGCCGGGCGCTGATCTCGGAGTATGAACGCTGCTATGGCACGCATATCCTGCTGATCCGGCGCGAGCACATATCGGGGTATTATTCGCGCTGGCCGGTGTGGCTGGTGCACAATCTGGGCATTGCGCGCATCCGCGAGGAGTTTGTGCGGATGGAGGCCGATGCCGCACGATTCTACATGCAGGCCATGGCACGCACGCACGATTCCAGCGTACGGCGCCTGCTGGGCGATCTGGCGCAGCGTGAACAGCATCACGAGAAAATCGCAGCTGAACTGACTGCCGCCCTGCAAGCCGACGCCGGTGGCCGGATTGAGGACCAGACCGCGCATCGCCAGTTCGTGCTGACCTGGGTGCAGCCGGGTCTTGCCGGGTTGATGGACGGTTCGGTTTCAACCCTGGCGCCGGTGTTTGCAACCGCGTTTGCCACGCAGAGTCCCAGCACCACATTGCTGGTCGGTCTGGCGGCGGCGGTCGGGGCCGGGATCTCGATGGGCTTTACCGAAGCCGCGCACGATGATGGCGTGATCTCGGGGCGGGGTTCGCCGGTGAAGCGGGGGATTGCCTCGGGCGTGATGACGACGCTGGGCGGGCTGGGGCATGCGCTGCCCTATCTGATCCCGTCGTTCTGGTGGGCGACGGTGATCGCCATTGCGATGGTGTTCGTCGAGCTGTGGGCGATTGTGTGGATCCAGAACCGATATATGGAAACGCCGGTGTTCCGGGCGATGTTCCAGGTAATTCTGGGCGGGAGTCTGGTGCTGGCAGCGGGGATTTTGATTGGGAGTGGGTAGGGGGAATCCCAGCCGACTTTATGACAATATCAGTCCCGCAACTCCACCCGCACCGGCACATGATCCGACGGCTGCGTCTCGCCCCGCATGTATTTATCCGGCGTGACCGACACCAGCCGTTCGGCCAGCGTGGGCGACAGCAGTGCGTGGTCGATCAACAGGCCCGAATCCCGCTCCCACGCGCCCGCCTGATAGTCCCAGAACGTAAAGATCCGCTCGTGCGGATGCAGCGCCCGCAGCGCGTCCGTCAGGCCAAGATTGATCAGCGTGCGATAACGCGCCCGGGTCTCGGGCCGTACCAGCGCATCGGTTGGCGGCAAGGCTCCCGGTGCGAAATCCGCATCGGTCGGGCACACGTTGAAGTCACCCAGAATGGCGAACGGCGTATCCGCCGCCATCAGCGCCCGTGCGCGTTCGATCAGCAAATCCATCCAGCGTAGCTTGTATGCAAACCCCGCATCCCCACCGGAATTGCCGTTCGGCAGATAGATGCCGATGGCGCTGACGTCTCCGGCTTTTACCTCGATGTAGCGCGCCTGAATGTCGTCCTCGGCCAGACCGGGCAGGCGGCGGTGCACGACCTCAACCGGGATGTGCGACAGCAGTGCGACGCCGTTATACGCCTTCTGCCCCACGACATGCGTCTGGTAACCGAGGCTCGAGAACTCCATCGCAGGGAACTGCGCTTCCTCGCATTTCAGTTCCTGCAGGAACACCAGCTCGGGTTTGTGCTGTTCCAGCCAGCGTTGCAGATGCGGCGCGCGCTGGCGGATCGAATTCACGTTGAAGGTAGCAATCTGCATAACGAAGGGCGTTCAATCCATGCTGAAAGATGTGCCGCACCCGCAGCCACTGGTGGCGTTCGGGTTACGGATGGTGAAATGCGCGCCCATCAGTTCGTCGGCATAATCCAGTTCGGCCCCGGCCAGCAGGTCGAGGCTCGCCGGGTCGATCAGCACGCGGGCGCCGTTGCGCTCGATCACGGTGTCGTCGGCGGCGGGGCTATCCGCCAGACCGAAGCGGTATTGAAAGCCCGAACAGCCCCCGGCCAGCACCTCGACCCGCAGGCCGTTCTTGCCCTGGGCGGAGGAAATCGCGGCAATCTGGGCCGCAGCACGGTCGGTAACGCCGAATTCTGTGTCGGTTATTGCGCTCATGCAGCAAAGATAGTGCGTCCGCGCCTTGGATTGAAGCGCCCATCGGTGTAATCGCGTTATTTATGACCCGTGCGCCCTATGCGGTCCGGCCCGAGACATCCCGTGGTCGGCTGTATCCAGAACCCGAAAGCCCGACACGCAGCCCGTTTCAGCGGGATCGCGATCGGATTATCCATGCCTCGGCGTTCCGCAAGCTGCAGTACAAGACCCAGGTCTTCGTGAACCACGAGGGTGATTTCTTCCGCACCCGCCTGACGCATTCGATTGAAGTGGCCCAGATTGCCCGTTCAATCGCCCGCGCGCTGCACGTGGACGAGGACCTGACCGAGGCACTGGCCCTTGCGCACGACCTGGGCCATCCACCGTTCGGCCATGCGGGCGAGGACGCGCTGTGCGCCGCGATGAAGCCCTTCGGCGGGTTCGACCACAATGCGCAAAGCCTGCGCGTCGTCACCATGCTGGAAAGCCGCTATGGCGACTTCGACGGCCTGAACCTGACCTGGGAAACGCTGGAAGGCCTCGCCAAGCATAACGGCCCGCTGCGCAAACCGCCCGCCTATATCGCCGAATACGACGCGCGGTATTCGCTGGAACTGCACACCCATGCGGGCGTCGAGGCACAGATCGCCGCGATGTCGGACGACATTGCCTACCACTCGCACGACATGGACGACGGTCTGCGTGCCGGTCTGTTCGGGATCGAGGAGATCGGCCGTCTGCCGGTGCTGAAGGACGCATTGGCGCAGGCGCGGATGGTGAGCCTCGACATGCCCGAACAGCGTCTGCGGCACGAGACGATCCGCCGCGTGATCAACACCGTGGTAACCGACCTGCTGACCGAGACCGCCAGGCGGCTGGAAAAACTCGCCCCGGCGGATTCCACGGCCGTGCGGCGCGCCAAGCAGCCGGTGGTGGCGTTCAGCCCCGCGATGGCGGATGCCAATGCCGCGATCAAGGAATTCCTGTTCGCGCGCATGTATCGCCACTGGCGCGTCAACCGCATGACGACCAAGGCGCGGCACGTGACCGCCGATCTGTTCCGTATTCTGCACGAAGCGCCCAGCCTGCTGCCCGATGACTGGCGCGCCCGTGCGGGCGAGGGGGGCTCGGCCCGCGCGGCGACGGTGATCTGCGATTACATCGCGGGTATGACCGACCGCTTCGCGGCTGACGAACATCGCCGCCTGACCGACCTTTCAATTCCCGGCTGAAGAAACACGATGACCGACAATATTTTTGCCCTTTTGCGTGCCCGCGTTATTGCTGCGTTGCAGGACTTCCTGCCCGACCTGCCGCCCGAGATTCTGGAACGTGTGGAAGTCACCACACCGAAGGACGCCGCGCATGGCGACATGGCGACCAACGCCGCGCTGGTGGTGGCGAAGCCCGCGCGTCTGGCCCCGCCCAAGGTGGCGGCGGATCTGGTGGCGCGGTTGAACGCCGCCCCGGAAGTGCTGTCGGCCGAGGCCGCCGGGCCGGGCTTTGTGAACATCCGCCTGCAGCCGGATTTCCTGCGTGTGCAGCTGATCGCCATCCTGAAGGCCGGTGAAGCCTATGGCGACGGCACGGCGGGCAAGGGCGTGAAGGTGAACGTGGAATACGTGTCCGCCAACCCGACCGGGCCGATGCATGTCGGGCATTGCCGAGGCGCGGTGGTGGGCGATGCGCTCGCCAACGTGATGGCGAAGGCGGGTTTTGCGGTCACCAAGGAATACTACATCAACGACGCCGGTGCGCAGGTTGCCGCTTTGGCGTGGGCGGCTTACTGGCGCTACCTGCAGGAACTGGGCGCCAATCTGTCCGCCGATGATTTCGACGCACAGGTGCCGGGCGGGTTGCAGTATCGGGGCGATTACCTGGTGCCGGTGGGCGAGGCGCTGAAGGCCAAACACGGCGCGACCCTTGCCGGAGCCAACAACACCGTTGCCGACACGTCGCTCTGGTTCGACGAAGTGCGCGCGGTGGCGGTCGATATGATGATGGCCTCGATCCGCACCGACCTGGCGGCGCTGGGCGTGAAGCAGGACGTGTTCGCATCCGAACGCGCGCTGGTGGAAGCCGGTGCGGCGGACCGCGTGCTGGCGGATCTGCAATCGCGCGGGCTGATCTACGAAGGCGTGCTGGAACCGCCGAAGGGCAAGACGCCCGAAGACTGGGAACCGCGCGAACAGACCCTGTTCCGCGCCACGCAGTTCGGCGACGACGTGGACCGGCCGCTGCGCAAGTCGGACGGGTCGAACACGTATTTTGCCAACGACATCGCCTATCACGCCGACAAGGTCGCGCGCGGCTTCGACGTGCTGATCGACATCTGGGGCGCGGACCATGGCGGTTACGTGCCGCGCATGAATGCGGCGGTGAAGGCGGTCTCGGACGGCAGGGTTCCGCTGGACGTGGTGCTCTGCCAGATCGTGCGCGTGATGAAGGGCGGCGAGCCGGTGCGTATGTCGAAGCGCGCGGGCACGTTTGTCACCCTGTCCGACCTGATCGACGAAGTGGGCGCGGATGCGGTGCGCTTCACCATGCTGACCCGCAAATCCGACGCACAGTTCGACTTCGACCTCGACGCCGTGGTGGCGCAGACGCGCGAGAACCCGGTGTTCTACGTGCAGTATGCGCACGCGCGCTGCCGTTCGGTCCTGCGCAGCGGCGCGGCCTCCGGTATGGCGGTGGACCCCGCGGCACTGGCGGGCACGGCGCTGGGCCATCTGCAGCACGAGGCTGAGATGGCGTTGATCCGCCGCCTGGCGTCGTGGCCGCGCTGGGTGGAAGGGGCGGCGCTGTCGCACGAACCGCACCGAATCGCATTCTTCCTGTATGATCTGGCCTCGGATTTCCATGCGTTGTGGAACAGCGGCGGGCGTTTCCTGCAAGACGACGACCGCGAGGGCACTCTGGCGCGTCTGGCGCTGGTCGAGGCCACAGCCACGGTGATCCGCAGTGGGCTGGCCGTCATGGGGGTAACCCCGGTCGAAGAATTGCGCTGAACAGGCGCTGAGCGGGAGAGTCCGGAACGTGTCGCAGAATCGCTATGATCTGCCGTCTGCCATTTACCGTGTGCCGCAGCGCGACCGCTCGGGCCAGCGCATGCTGCTGATTGGCGCGGCGATTATCGGTGTGGGCGCAGTGGTTGGCGGGGGGCTGTGGCTGCTGAACGGCGGCACCCGCATGGGCGAAATCCCGGTGATCGAGGCTGATCACCGACCGATGCGCGAACGCCCGGAAAACCCCGGCGGCATGCAGGTGGAAGGGCAGGACGACATGATCCTGTCCGGTCGCGGCGCAGGCGGGCAGGGGCGCGAGACGCTGGCCCCGCGTGCGGAACGCCCGATGCGTCCGCCCGCACCAACGCCGCCCCCTGCTGTGGAACATCCCCCGGCACAGGCACAAGTAGCACCACCAGCGGCCCAGCCTCAGCCCGAGGCGCAGGCCGCAGCATCTGCTCCGGCCGCAACGCCGCGCACAGCGACCCCGACCCCAGCACCGACAGCACAGGCACCTGCACCGGCAGCCCCGACGCCAGCCGCCGCGCCAGCTCCGCCACGTGCGGAACCGACGCCTCCCGCAGCAACCGGGCGGGCCAGCGTGCAGTTCGGTGCCATGGCCTCGGAAGAGGCTGCGCGTGGCGAATGGCAGCGGCTGCAACGCGCCATGCCGGATCTGCTGGGTGGGCGGCAGGCGTCTGTCTCGCGCATCGAACGCGATGGCCGGGCGATGTACCGGCTGCGGACCGGCGGCTTTGCCGACACCGATGCGGCCAAAACCTTCTGCGACCGCGTGCGCGCGGCTGGCGGCAGCTGCCTGGTGCCAGCCTCCTGAACATGAATGCATTCCCCATGAAGCCAGCCATTGTCGGCATTGCCGGAAAAACCCTGACCGATGCCGAACGCGCGCTGTTCGCCGCGCAGCATCCCGCCGGCGTAATCTTGTTTGCGCGCAATATCGAGGACGCAGCCCAGCTTCGCGCCCTGACCGACGACCTGCGCAGCGTCTTGCCCGCAGATGCGGTGCTGATGGTGGATCAGGAAGGCGGGCGGGTGGCACGGCTGCGGCCGCCGCACTGGCATGCGCATCCCTCCGCAGCGGCGATCGGCGCGCTGTATGCACAGGACGAGGCCGCCGGACTGCGCGCCGCGTTCCTGACCGGTGCGCTGATCGGGGCGGATTGCCGGGCGGCAGGGTTCGACGTGGCCTGCGCGCCGGTGCTGGATCTGGCGATTGCGGGTGCCCATTCGGTGATCGGCGATCGCGCCTATGCCGAGGACCCCTACGCCGTGGCGCGCATCGCCCGCGCGCTGGCCGACGGGCTGATGGCGGCGGGCGTGCAGCCGGTGGGCAAGCACGTGCCCGGCCATGGGCGCGCGCTGGCCGACAGCCATCTGGAACTGCCCACCGTGCAGGACAACGATATCGGCCGCGACCTGACCCCGTTCCGCATCTGCGCCGACCTGCCCTGGGCAATGACGGCACATATTCTGTATCCGCACTGGGACCCGCTGCTGCCCGCATCGTTATCGACACGGATCATCGAGGACGTGATCCGCGGACAGATCGGGTTTACCGGCATGCTGGTCTCGGACGATCTGACGATGAAGGCGCTGTCCGGCGATGCCGCGACCTTGGCGCGACAGGCGCTGACAGCCGGGTGCGACGCGGTGCTGCACTGCAACGGGGTGTTTGCCGAAACCGAGGCCCTGCTGCGCGATTGTCCCCCCATGGGCGAGGAGGCGGCCAAACGCTTCCGCCACGCCCGCGCCATGGCCGAGGCTCGGCTGGTGGACTTCAACCCCGACCTGCTTGCGGCCGAGCGTAACGCGTTGCTGGCCCTGTCATGAACTTCGATCTGGAAACGGTATTGGCCTCGGTCATCGCGCTGCTGGTGGCGATGGTGCTGCACGAGGTGGCACATGGTTATGTGGCTTACTGGTTGGGGGACAACACCGCCCGCCTGCAGGGGCGGCTGACACTGAACCCGCTGCGCCACATGGACCCGATGGGATCGGTGATCCTGCCCGGACTGCTGCTGATGACGGGATCGGGCATTCTGTTCGGCTGGGCCAAGCCGGTGCCGGTGGATCTGCGCAACTTGCCCAAGCCGAAACAGGACATGGTGCTGGTGGCCTTTGCCGGCCCCGCCACCAACTTTCTGCTGGCAGTGCTGGGTGGTCTGGCGCTGCACATGTTCACCGGCGAAGTCTTTGATCTTGCAGAAGAACCGTTTCTGCTGACCTTGGCCAGGCAGTGGATCGTCATTAACCTGATCATCGCGTTGTTCAACATGCTGCCGATCCCGCCGCTGGATGGTGGCAAGATCCTGATCGGTCTGCTGCCGATGCCGCTGGCCCGGCCTCTGGCCCGGTTTGAACAATACGGATTCATGCTGCTGATGCTGTTGATGATGGCGCCCGCCTTGGTGCGCGGTATGCCGTCGCCGCTCGGCTGGTATATGGGGCACGCGTTACCGCAGGCGATCCGGATGGTGCTGCGGCTCAGCGGACATGACATCAACTGAAACGGGGAGTTTCCCCCCAAGGGGAAATTGCTCTATGGCTAGCCGGTTATGACCACCGAGATCACCCCACAGAGCGACGTATCGCCCCCTGAGACTCCCCTTCCGCAGCCCGAGCCGGTGCACGCCGACGCGCTGGTGCTGCGGCTTGAGGGCTTCGAAGGCCCATTGGACCTGCTGCTGGAACTGGCGCGGGCGCAGAAGCTGGACCTTGCGCAGATATCCATTCTGTCGCTGGTCGAGCAGTTCCTTGAAGTCGTCGAGGGCGCACGCCGGGTGCGACTGGAACTGGCCGCCGACTGGCTGGTGATGGCCGCCTGGCTCACCTGGCTGAAATCGCGCCTGTTGCTGCCCGCCGGTACCGCCGAACAGGAGGAGGCCGAACTGGCCGCCGACGTTCTGGCCGCCCGCCTGCGCGAGCTGGAAACGATGCGCGCCGCCGCACAGTTCCTCTATGGGCGCCCCTGTCTGGGGCGCGACGTATTCGCCCGCGGCCTGCCCGAGAGTTTCACCGAGACTGATCGCTCGCGTCTGGCGCTGGAACTGCCCGCCCTGTTGCAGGCCTATGCCGCCGGGGTGCGCCGTGCGCTGGCCAAGAAGCCGTATCGCCCACGTCCGCTGACGGTGTGGAGCGTGAAAGACGCGCTGACCCGGCTGGAAGCGCTGATCGGCAGCCTGCCGGACTGGACCACGCTGGACAAATTTCTGCCGCCCGACTTCGGCACCCCGGTCGAACGCCGGGCCGCGCTGGCCAGCACGCTGGTGGCCGGGCTGGAACTCGCCAAGGGTGGTGCGGTGCGTCTGCGTCAGGAGCAGGCTTTTGGCCCCATCCTGGTGCGCAGTCGCGCTGGCAATATGGGCGACGGAAATGCTGCGGTGCTTGAGGATATTATGGATGACAATCTGTCGCGTGATGATGTGCCGACTAATGATCTACCGGAGGACAAGCCATGAGTGACCAGCCAGACGACACCCAGGCCGTGTCCGAACCGACCAGTGAACCCGAAGAACAGATTGATTCTGTAGAAAATTTCAAGCTGGAACCAGAGCCGGAACCCGCCCCGCCGACCGAGACTCATCTGCGTCTGGCCGAGGCTCTGGTGTTCGCCTGCGCGGCCCCGGTTCCGCTGCGCGCCCTGGCCCAGGTGCTGCCGGTCGAGGCCGACCCCGAGGCTGTGGTCGCCGCCCTGAAGAAGCGCTACGCCGGGCGTGGGGTCGAACTGATCGAGACCGCCGGTGGCGTGATGTTCCGCACCGCGCTGGACGTCGCCCCGCATCTGGTCAAGGTGATCGAGGTCCCCCGTCGCCTGCCGCGTGCCGCGATGGAAGCGCTGGCGATCATCGCCTATCACCAGCCGGTCACCCGTGCCGAGATTGAAGAGATCCGCGGTGCGGCGCTTGCGCAGACCTCGCTTGAGCTGCTGCTCGAGAATGGGTTGGTAACCTCGAAAGGGCGCAAGGAAACCCCGGGGCGCCCGACCATGTGGGGCACGACGCCGGGGTTCCTCGCCCAGTTCGGGCTGAAGGAATTGACCGATCTGCCCAAGCGGGACGAACTTCTGGTCGAACCGCCCAGCCTGCTGTCCACGCCCGAGGCGGAAGAACCCGTCGCCACGGAAGATGCCCCGGCGACCGAAGATCCCGTCCCGGAAGATCTGTCGGATACCGATGCGGACGAAGAAACCTCGGACGAGGCGCCGGTGGGCGAGGATACTCCGGCATGACCCTGCGCGTTGCAGGTGTTTCGCACCGCTACGGTGCGCGCGAGATCCTGCACGACATCGACCTGACCATCGGCGCGGGCGAGATCGTCTGCCTGCTGGGACCGTCGGGCGATGGCAAGACCACGCTGCTGCGGCTGGTCAGCGGGCTGGAACCGCTGCAGACCGGGCAGATCTCGATCGCCGGGCGCACGGTGGCGGGTAACGGTGCCGACCTGCCGCCCGAGGCCCGCAGTGTCGGGTTCGTATTTCAGGATTACGCGCTGTTTCCGCACATGAACGTGGCCGACAACGTGGCCTTCGGGCTGCGCCACGTCCCTGCGGCCGAACGCCGCCAACGCGTGGCCGAGGCACTGGCCCGGGTGGCGATGGACCGTTTCGCCGATGCCTGGCCGCATACCCTGTCCGGTGGGCAGCAGCAGCGCGTGGCGCTGGCGCGTGCCTTGGCCCCGCGCCCGGCGGTACTGCTGCTGGATGAAGCCTTCGCCAGTCTGGATGCCCGCCTGCGCGCCCAGGTGCGCGACGACACGCTGCATGTGCTGCAGCAAACCGGTGTCGCCTGTCTGATGGTCACCCACGATGCCGAGGAAGCCATGTTCATGGGCGACCGCATCGTTCTGCTGCAGGGCGGACGGGTGGCGCAGCTCGGCGCGCCCGAGGATCTGTATCTGCGCCCGGCCAGTCGCTTCGTGGCGGACTTTCTGGGCGAGGTGAACCGGCTGCCGGTTACCGTCGCTGGTGGCAGCGCCGACACCCCGTTCGGCCGACTGCCCGCGCAACTGCCCGATGGCCCGGCTGAGGCGCTGATCCGCCCCGAGGGCCTGCGTCTGGCCGAGATCGGCGCGCGGGCCGAGGTCGAGGCATGCCGCAATATCGGCCCCAACACGCGGGTGCATCTGCGGCTGGCGGAAGGGGGGGCGCATCTGCATGCGCGCCTGCCTGCCGGGATATTTTTGCAGCGCGGGGCTGCTGTACGTATCGCGCTGGATACAGAACGGGCCTATGTATTTTCCGCAGACGCGGTTTCCTGCTAGGAGCCTGTTCCGGACACACGACCCGTTGCGTGTTTCCGGATAGATTCCGACGCCTGGGCCACAAAGGGATACTGGATTTATGTTCGACCTCGCCTGGTCCGAGATTATGCTGATTGGAGCGGTGGCGCTTGTCGTCATCGGCCCGAAAGAGCTGCCGAACGCCATTCGCACCATTGCCGAGCTGGTGAAGAAGGCGCGCACGATGGCCTGGGAATTCCGCGGCCATCTGGATGAGGTGGTGCGCGAAGCCAAGCTCGACGAAGTGCGTGACCAGTTCAACGACATCCGCAATTTCGACCTGAAGGAAACGGTGGCAAAAACCGTCGACCCCAAGGGCGATCTGCGCCAGACGGTGGACGAAGCCAGCCAGTCCGTGCAGGACATGATGAAGCACGACCCGCTGGCCCCGCTGACCCCGCACACGGCGCAGGCAACGCAGACCGCACACAACGACGCTGCCACGCAGCTGGAAACCGCCTTTGGGGCAGGCGACCCGCAGGACGCGGCCGATGCTTATGACACCGCCATGCACACCGAAGCCGCGCGCAGCGTGACGAGCGAGGATATCGCCTCGGAAGCGCCGAAGGTGCCGGATTTCGTGCCGCCCGAGATTGCGGCGGTTGTGCTCTCGCCGCGCCCGGCCTTTGTGCCGCCGGATGTTCCGCGTGGCTGATTTTTCCCTCTTACCTGTCCGGACCAGATTGTGACGACTGAAACCGAAGACCAGATCGACGACAAGCCGATGCCGTTGATCGAGCATCTGATCGAACTGCGCACGCGACTGATGTGGTCGATGGGCGGGTTCATTCTGGCGTTTGCGGTCTGTTATTATTTCAGCACGCAGATCTATGGGTTCCTGGCCCAGCCGCTGGCCGACATCCTGCACCAGACATCGGGCGCCGAACGCCGGATGATTTTCACGGCGCTGTACGAAGCGTTCTTCACCTATCTGAAGGTGGCGCTGTTCGGGGCGGCGTGTATCTCGTTCCCGATCTGGGCGGGGCAGTTGTGGCTGTTCGTGGCGCCGGGCCTGTATCGCAGCGAAAAACGCGCGATCGTGCCGTTCCTGTGCGCAACGCCCATCCTGTTCACGCTGGGGGCGGCGCTGGCGTATTATCTGATCATTCCGTTCGCGTGGAAATTTTTCCTGTCGTTTGAGACACCTGCGGGCACGGGCGGTTTGCCGATCCAGCTGGAAGCCAAGGTCAACGAATATCTGGACCTGGTGATGAAGATGATCTTCGCGTTCGGCCTGGCATTCCAGATGCCGGTGCTGCTGACGCTGATGGCGAAGGTCGGGATCATCACCGCGGATACGCTGTCGGAAAAGCGGCGCTATGCGATTGTGGGGATGTTCGTGGTGGCGGCGGTGATCACGCCGCCGGACGTGATCTCGCAGATCGGTCTCGCGGTGCCGTTGATTCTGTTATACGAAATTTCCATCCTCATGGCGCGCTGGGTGCAGCCCAAACCGCCCGAGGAATAACGCTGAACAAAGACGAGTCCGAACATGCATGACATTCGCGCCGTACGCGCCGACCCGGCTGCTTTCGACAATGCCCTGATCCGTCGCGGGGCGCGCGCGTGTTCGTCGGACATCCTGTCGCAGGACGAACGCCGCAAGCAGGCGCAGGCCGCGCTGCAGGAAAAGCAGGCACGCCGCAACGCGCTGGCCAAGGAAATCGGCCAGGGCAAGCGCACCGGGGCCGATACCTCGGCGCTGGAGGCCGAAGGCACCACCCTGCGTGATGAAATGGCCGCGCTGGAAAGCGAAGCCGTCGCCGCCGATCTGGCCGCGCGTTCTCTGCTGGAAGCGCTGCCCAACACGCTGGATGCCGACGTGCCTGACGGTGCCAGTGAAGACGCCAACATGGTGATCCAGCAACACGGCCAGCGGCCGGTTCTGCCGTTCGAGGCACGCCAGCATTTTGAACTGGGCGAGGCGCTGGGCCAGATGGACTTCGCCAACGCCGCCAAGCTGGCTGGCAGTCGCTTCACCGTGCTGCGTGGCGGTCTGGCGCGGATGGAACGTGCATTAGGGCAATACATGCTCGACCTGCACACCCGCCAGCATGGCTACTCCGAAATGTCGGTGCCGTTTCTGGTCAACGATGCGGCGGTGTATGGCACGGCGCAGTTACCGAAATTTGCCGAAGACCTGTTCCGCACCACCGACGGCCGCTGGCTGATCCCGACCGCCGAAGTGCCGCTGACCAATCTGGCCGCCGGCGAGGTGATCCCCGAAGCCGAACTGCCCTGGCGCCTGACGGCACTCAGCGCATGCTATCGCAGCGAAGCTGGTTCCGCCGGGCGCGACACGCGCGGCATGCTGCGTCAGCACCAGTTCCAGAAGGTCGAGATGGTGTCTATCACCACGCCGGAAAATTCCGACGCCGAGCACGAACGCATGACGCGCTGTGCCGAAACCGTGCTGGAAAGTCTGGGGCTGGTTTTCCGTCGCATCGTGCTGTGCGCGGGCGATACCGGGTTCGGCGCGGCCAAGACGTATGATCTGGAAGTGTGGCTGCCAGGTCAGCAGGCGTGGCGCGAGATTTCATCGTGCTCGAACTGCCGCGATTTTCAGGCGCGCCGCATGAACGCGCGCTATCGCAGCAAGGACGGCAAGACCATCGGCCACGTGCACACACTGAACGGTTCCGGCGTCGCCGTGGGCCGCGCGCTGATCGCCGTGATGGAAACCCACCAGCAGGCCGACGGATCCATCCTCGTGCCGGAAAAGCTGGTCCCCTACATGGGCGGCGTCGAGCGGATCTCGGCGTAAGACGCAGGGCGCTGCCCTGCACCCGCCAGGAGGCTACGGCCTCCTGGACCTGCGGATACTTAAGGAAGTTCGGATATGAAGACGGGGGGCACAAGGCCCCCGTTTTCATATCCGAACTCTAAAAGGTAACCACGGGGTCCGGGGGGCGGGCCGCACCCCGGCAGAGGTATGGGGATAGCGTTCCCATGCGGTCTTACCGCAGAACATCGATCAGCGACGTCTGCCCGCTGCCGGGGGCAAGCGGTTTCTGCTGCGTGGGGGCGGGGGCCCAGCCGGTCATCACGATCATGCGTAGAGTGGCAGGGACGCGGCCGTCTTCTTCCACCATGCGCATCAGCGCGGCGGGGAACAGGTCGCGGGCGGGGATGCGGCGGTTGCGTTCGGCGATGGCGTTGGTCTCGCCCGCGCGACGCAGGTCATGCAACAGGTCGAGCGGGTTTTTGTAACGGATATCGATCTCGTCGAGGTCGGCAACTGGCAGCGCAAACCCCGCGCGTTGCAGCAACCCGGCGGCGTCGCGCAGGTCGGGGAAGGGGGAGACGCGGGGGGAGACGCCACCCGAGAGCGCGTCCTCGGACTCGGCCAGAGCGGTGCGCAGCGCGTGCAGCGTGCCCAGCCCGGGCAGCGAGGCGAGGAACAACCCATCCGGCGAGAGCGCGCGGCGGATTTGCAGCAACGCACCGGG
>JAVBJV010000011.1:0-95688 GCA_031546815.1 Acetobacteraceae bacterium | reverse complement strand
TGCCGAAGGGAAAGCGATCGACGCGCTGAGCCAGTTCGAACTGAGTCCTGTCCTTGGGGTGCTCGGGGTCGGGTTTACCCAGGCCAATGTGTATATGCTGCTGGGCGCGGCGCTGGTGGTCTGCACGATCATCATGGCGATGCGCAGCAAGGCCATCGTTCCCGGGCGCATGCAGGCGCTGGTCGAAATGGCCTATGGCGGCATCATGGGCATGGTCGAGGAACAGATCGGTCATGAAGGCCGCCGTTACTTCCCGTTTGTCTTCACCCTTTTCTTCTTCGTGCTGATGGGGAACGTGCTCGGCCTGATGCCGTATGCATTCACCTATACCAGCCATATTGCCGTGACTCTGGGGCTGGCGCTGATGGTGATCGTCCTGGTGACGGTTGTTGCGCTGCGCATCCATGGCATGCACTTCTTCTCGTATTTCTTCCCGGAAGGGGCGCCCAAAATGCTGGCGCCGATTATTATCCCGGTAGAAATCATCTCCTATCTGTCTCGCCCTGTTTCGCTCTCCATCCGTCTGTTCGCCAACATGGTGGCCGGCCACGTGATGCTGAAAGTGTTCGCCACCTTCGTGGTGCTGATGGGCGGGGCCGGGGTTGTCGGCATTGTCGGCTCGGTTGCGCCGATTGCCCTGAACGTTGCCCTGATCGGGTTCGAGTTCCTGGTGGCCTTCCTTCAGGCCTATGTGTTCGCGATCCTGACCTGCATCTACCTGCACGACGCTGTGCACCTGCACTAAGTCGCGTAACTGTCCAACTAACGCCTACAGTCCAGACACAAGGAACCGGATACATGGAAGTCGCCGCTGCTAAAGCCCTCGGGGCTGGTATTGCCGTTATTGCCCTCTTCGGGGTTGGCCTCGGCATTGGCAACATCTTCTCGTCGCTGATCACCAGCGTCGCCCGCAACCCCTCGGCCCGCGACGCGGTGTTCCCGATCGGGATTCTGGGCTTCGCGCTGACCGAAGCTGTGGCGCTGTTTGCGCTGCTGATCGCCTTCCTGATCCTGTTCGCCTGATTACGCTCGGACGTCCGGCTCGCCATCTGGCGGGCCGGGTGTCTGGCTGTCTGACGACTGGAGCGCCGGGTGTTCGCACCCGGTTCGGATTATTTCGGTTAACGCCGCGCGGGAGGCTGCTATGCCCCAGCTCGATTTTGCAAATCCCCTGACGCTCAGCCAGGTGGTGTGGATGGCGATCATTTTCGCCGGCCTCTACCTGCTGCTGGCAAAGATCGCCCTGCCGCGTGTGGCGGAAGTGGTGGAAAGCCGTACGGCCTCCATCGCCGCGGATCTCGCCGCGGCGCAGGCCGCCAAGGCGAAAGCCGATGAAGCGGTGGCGCAGCTGAAGACCGCCATGGCGAAAGCCCATAGTGAAGCGCAGACTGCGGTTGCACAGGCGATTGAACAGGCACAGGCCGCCGCTGCCGCGGAAAGCGCCGTGCTGAATGCCCGCCTGACAGAACAACTGGCTGCTGCCGAAGCACGTATCGCCACAGCGCGGGATGCCGCGATGGGCGCGTTGCGGCAGGTGGCCGGAGACACGACGGCGGCGCTGGTCGCCCGCATGACCGGTCAGGCCCCCGACCAGGGGCGCATCGATCAGGCGGTTGGAACAGCGCTTGCAGCGCGTGGGCAGGGATAAGCATTATGCCAGTAGAACACGCTGCCCATCATTACGAACATTTCTGGCTGAACCCGCAGTTCTGGGTCGCCGTCAGCTTCGTCCTGTTTTTCCTGTTCGCCGGGAAGAAGATCTGGGGCGCCCTGACATCGGCGCTGGACGGCAAGGCCGAACAGATCCGCAAGGATCTGGCCGAGGCCTCGCGTCTGCGGCACGAAGCCGAAGCGATGCTGCAGGAAGCCGAACGCCAGCGCCTCATCGCGCAGGAACACGCCGAATCGCTGCTGCGTGGCGCGACCGAGGAAGCCAAGCGCGTGCGCGAAGCTGCCGAAGCCGAAGCCAAGGCCGTTGCGGCACGCCGTGAAAAGATGGCGCTCGACCGGATCGCCTCGGCCGAGAAGGCCGTGATCAGCGAAGTGCGTGGTCTGGCGGCCGATATCGCCAGCAGCGCGGCACGCGATGTCATCGCCGCGACCGCAACGCCGGATAGCCAGGCGGCACTGCTCGACCGCAGCATTGCGGGCATCCCCAAGGCGCTGCAGGCAGCGTAAACCGCTGATCCGCAAGGAATATGAAACGCCCGACCTTCTGGTCCGGGCGTTTTTTCTTGCGCTGTGGTGTCCCTGCGCTACCGTGTTCCCGATCAAAAAAACCGAGGGACGCTTCATGAAGAAAATCACCCTGGCCGTGGCGCTGCTTGCCTCGGTGCTGTCGCTGCCCGCGATGGCTGCCAATTTCCGCTGGGCGAATGACGGCGACGTCAATTCAATGGACCCCTATACGCGGCAGGAAACCTTCCAGCTGTCGTTCATGGCGAATATCTACGAACCGCTGGTGCGGCGCGGGCGTGACATGTCGCTGGAGCCGGCGCTGGCCACGCGCTGGGAGCAGACAGCGCCGACCGTCTGGCGGTTCAATCTGCGCCCGAATGTGAAGTTCCAGGGGGGCGAGCCGTTCTCGGCCGATGACGTGCTGTTCAGCATCCAGCGTGCGCGGGCGCAGGGGTCGAACGTGGTCGAATACGTCTCCTCGATCAAGGAAGTGCGCCGGATCGACGACCTGACCGTCGAGATAGAAACCAACGCACCGAACCCGATTCTGCCGGCCCAGCTGTTCGGCCTGTCGATCATGAGCAAGGTGTGGTGCGAGGCGAACAACGCCACCGCCCCGGCCGACCTGACCGCCTCGACCGAGAATTTCGCCACCCGTCACGCCAATGGCACCGGCCCGTTCATTCTGGGCATTCGCGAACCCGATCGCCGGACCACGCTGCGCCGCAATCCGGACTGGTGGGACAAGCCCGAGCACAATCTGGACACGGTGGAATTCAACGTGGTCGCCAACAGCGCCACCCGTGTTGCGGCGTTGCTGTCGGGCGAGATCGACATGATGTACACCGTGCCCCCGCAAGACATGGAACGCATCGGCCGCACCCAGGGCGCCAAGCTGATGGAAATGCCCGAACTGCGCACCGTGTTCCTTGGGTTCGACCAGATGCGGCCCGAGCTGCTGAAGTCGGACGTGCAGGGCCGCAACCCGTTCCAGGACGAACGCGTGCGTCGCGCCTTCTGGCAGGCGATCGACACGCAGGCCATTCATCAGCGCGTGATGCGCCGCCAGTCGCGCCCGACCGCTCTGATGATCGGGCCTGGGGTGAATGGGTTCGATGCCTCGATCGACCAGCGCCCACCGGTGGATGTGGAAGCCGCCAAGAAGCTGCTGGCCGAGGCCGGTTATCCGAACGGGTTCAGTCTGACCATGGACTGCCCGAACGATCGTTATGTGAATGACGAGGCGATCTGCCAGGCCGTGGTGGCGATGCTGGCGCGCATCAACATCCGCATCAATCTGGTGGCGCAGACGCGCGTGCGCTACTTCGCCGAGATCAACCCGCCGCGTTACAACACCAGCTTCTACATGCTGGGCTGGACACCGGTGGCGGGCGACGCGATCAGCGCGCTGTTCAGTCTGGCCGGCACGCGCGACGGTACACGGGGCGTGTTCAACAATGGCGGGTTCTCGGTGCCCGAGCTGGATCAGATGATCTCGCAGATCGCGGTGGAAAGCGATCAGGCCAAGCGGCAGACGCTGATCAACCAAGCGCTGACTCTGATCCGCGACCGGGCGCTGTATATCCCGCTGCACCAGCAGCAGCTGGTCTGGGCAATGCGATCAAACGTGCAGGTCGCGCAGATGCCGGATAACTACTTCCCGCTGCGCTACGTGCGCGTCGGGGAATAAGAAAGAAGCGCCGGAGTGTCCCTCCGGCGCTTCCTTTTTCAACGGCCCTGACGGCGTTCGTTATAGTCGTAGAGCACGCCGCCCGCGGCCCCGGCGCCAGCCCCGATCAGGGCGCCCCAGCCGAAATTCCCGGACATCGATCCGATTGCCCCACCAACCAGGGCGCCACCGCCCGCGCCGATGGCCGTGCGGTCCAGTGTCGTGTCTCCCGTGCAGGCGCTCAGGCCGAATGCCAGCAGGGCAATGGATGCAAGGCGCGTAATGGTCATGATCTTGTCTCCTTGGCTCAGCGTGGGCAGGGGAAGGTGATGCTCAGAAAGCGGAACATGCCCTCGACCGGTGCCATGGCCGCGTTCTGCCGACTGGCGTTGATCCAGGTTGCGAATTGCGTGCGCAACGTTGAATCCGGTGGGATGGTTGCGGGCGGGCAGAACAGGCGCGGCGAACCGGCGGGCGTGGCAGCCTGATGATAGGCGAGCGCCCCGCGTGCATAGCCACGGCAATATCCCATCGCTTCGGCATAGGCCGGATCGCTGATCGGCGTGTTGCAGAGAACGGCAAGTTCTCCCGCGGTCTTCAACTCGAAATTCCGCGCGGAGATCTGCGCCATGGCTGGCGTGGCCATAAGCAGGGCCGAAAAAGCCAGTGTTGGCAAGGAGAAGCGCTGTCTGGACATCGTAGATTCCCTTTTTCGAATAGGTGGGAGTGCTCTTCGGAGAATCATACCGCCGATAGCGCTGCATGGCCATTCGATTCGGTACCGCGTGAATCAGTGCTGCAAAAAAGCTGCGTCATGGCAAAGAGTTGTGCCAGAGTGTTATTTCCCCTTGTATCCAACAGGAAACAGGAACATTCAGCGCTTGTAAGGTGCACGCGTTGCGCCGGGTTTCTACTGGCATTCACATCTGCTGGAGTGATCGCGCATGGGTCGTTTGTTCGCCCGCCTCTGTTCGGGTCTGGTCGTGGCAGCGTTGGCTGCTTTCTGTGGGACGGCATCGGCGCAGGAACGCGTCGTCAACGTCTATAACTGGACCGATTACATCGATCCGGCAGTGATCGAGGAGTTCCAGAGGGAAACTGGCATCACTGTCCGTTACGACGTGTACGACAGCCTGGAGACGCTGGAAGGCAAGCTGCTGGCCGGGCGTTCGGGCTATGACGTTGTGGTGCCGACCAGCCAGCCAACCTTTGCCAAGCTGGTGGCCGCCAATGCGCTGGCCCCGCTGGACCGCACGCGGATCACCAACTGGGGCAATCTGGATGCCGGGCTGATGCATCAGGTGGAAAGCGCCGATCCTGGCAACCGCTTCGGGGCGATCTATCTGTGGGGTACGGTCGGCATGGGGCTGATCCCCGACCGCGTGCGCGCGCAGATCCCCGATGCACAGCTCGACAGTCTCGACCTGCTGTTCAAGCCCGAGAACGCGCAGCGCCTTGCCGCGTGCGGAATCTCGATCATGGACAGCGCGATCGACGTGGTGCCCACCGTGCTGCGTTATCTGGGCAAGAACCCCGACAGCACCAGTGCGGAAGATCTGCAGGCGGTGGAACGCACGCTGATGGCGATCCGCCCCTATGTGCGCAACTTCCAGTCGGGCGGCGCTGTGGAAGCGCTGGCGACAGGTTCGACCTGTCTGGCGTTTACCTATTCGGGCGACGTGATTCAGGCAGGCGTGCGGGCCGAGGAAGCCGGTCGTGGCGTGACGGTGCAGTATGTGGTCGGGCGCGAAGCCGGGCAGCTGTGGTTCGACATGATGGCTGTGCCCGCCGATGCGCCGAACCGCGACAACGCGATGACCTTCATCAACTTCATGCTGCGCCCGGACGTGATGACCCGCGTGACCAATGCGGTGCGTTATCCCAACGCGGTGCCGGCCAGCCTGCCGGGCGTGCTGCCCGCAATCTCGGGCGATGCCAACATCTACCCATCGGCCGAGCGTCAGGCGCAGTTCTTCACCATCGACTCAATCTCGCAGGCGGCGGAACGTGCGCGCACACGCATGTGGGCACGCTTCAAGGCAGGGCAGTGATTTGAGCGGTTCCGTCCCCCGACCGGCAGTTCCCAAGCCCGGTACCATCAAGCCGGGCGCCGCCGAACCGTGGCGCGACCCGGATGCCGTGCCCTATGTGCGCATTCGCAATGTGACCAAGCGCTACAGCGGCGTGGCGGCGGTGGACGATGTGTCGCTCGATATCTATCGCGGCGAACTGTTTGCGCTGTTGGGCGGGTCCGGCTCCGGCAAGACGACGCTGCTGCGTTGCCTTGCCGGGTTTGTCACACCGGACAGCGGGCAGATCCTGATCGACGGGCAGGACATGGCGAACGTGCCGCCATACGAGCGCCCGGTGAACATGATGTTCCAGTCCTACGCGCTGTTCCCGCACATGAGCGTCGCGGCGAATATTGCCTTCGGCCTGAAGCAGGACGGCGTGCCACGCGACGAACGTGATCAGCGGGTCGAGGAGATGCTCTCGCTGGTGAAGTTGCAGGGGATGGGCAACCGTCGCCCACATGAACTCTCGGGCGGGCAACGCCAGCGTGTGGCGCTGGCGCGCAGTCTGGCGAAGCGGCCGAAGCTGCTGCTGCTGGATGAACCGCTGGGTGCGCTGGACAAGAACCTGCGCGAGGCGACGCAGTTCGAGCTGGTGAACATTCAGGAAAAAATCGGCACCACCTTCGTGATCGTCACGCACGATCAGGAAGAGGCGATGACCATGGCCTCGCGCATAGCGGTGATGGATCGCGGCACGCTGATGCAGGTGGGCACGCCCGCCGAAGTGTACGAATACCCGACCAGCCGCATGGTGGCGGAATTCCTCGGCACGGCGAATGTGTTCGAAGGGATCGTGCGCGAACCCGAACGCATTGAATCGACCCAGGACGAGACCTGGTTCATCCCTGATGCACCGGCGTTGAAGCCTGCCGGTGGGCGCGTGTTCGTGGCCGTCCGCCCCGAGAAGATGCGCCTGCGCCCCGCGACCGAGATGGACAAGCCCGGCGATAATCGCTGCGTCGGCAAGGTGCGCGACATTGCGTATTACGGCGACTTCTTCATGTTTGTGGTGGCGCTGCCGGATGGGCGTGCCATTCGGGTCAGCCAGCCGAACCTGAACCGCATTACCGAAATGCCGGTGACGTGGGAGGACCGCGTGGTGGTGGAATGGCCCACCCATGCGTCGGTCGTGCTGGCGGAGTAGCGCCATGCGCCGCACCACCATTCTTCCCCCCTATGTCTGGCTGCTGCTGTTCTTCCTGCTGCCGTTCGTGATTGTGCTGAAGATCGCATTCTCGGAATCACGGCTGGGTGTGCCGCCGTACACGCCGCTCAGTTCGTGGGAAGAAGGCGTGATGCTGCTGAAGCTGAACTTCGCCAACTTCACCACACTGTTTGAAGAGCCGCTGTATGTCAGCGCGTATCTGCGCAGCCTACGTGTGGCGTTTGTCTCGGCCATGCTGTGTCTGCTGATCGGCTACCCGATGGCGCTGGCGATTGCCCGTGCGCCGGAAAAGCGCCGCGACCTGTTGCTGATGCTGGTGATCCTGCCGTTCTGGACCAGCTTCCTGCTGCGCGTGATGGCGCTGATCGGGCTGATGCAGGACGACGGCATCATCAACAATGTGCTGATGGGGCTGGGGATCATCGGTGCGCCGATCCGCATGTTGTATACCGATGCGGCGCTGTATGTCGGCATTGTGTATTGCTATCTGCCGTTCATGGTACTGCCGCTTTACGCCACGCTGTCGAAGCTGGACCCGACCTTGCTGGAAGCCGCGGCCGATCTGGGGGCGCGACCGTTCCGGGCATTCCTGTCGATCACGCTGCCCTTGTCGCTGCCCGGCATTCTGGCCGGGTTCATGCTGGTATTCATCCCGGCGGTGGGGGAATTCGTGATCCCCGAACTGATGGGCGGCCCCGGCGCGCAGCTGATCGGGCGTGTGCTGTGGACCACGTTCTTCCAGGAACGCGACTGGCCGCTGGCCTCGGCCCTGGCGGTGTTGCTGCTGCTGGTGCTGGTGATTCCGATCGCTATCCTGCAACGCTTGAACGCGAAGCGAGACGCGGCATGAAGCGGATTCGTTTTCTGACTGTGGCGTTGGGATTCGGGTATGCCTTTCTGTTCGGGCCGATCCTGTTGCTGGTGGTGCTGTCGTTCAACGACAGCCGCCTGACCACGGTGTGGACCGGGTTTTCGCTGCGCTGGTATGCGTCGCTGTGGAACAACGCCGAACTGATGCGCGCCGCCTGGCTCAGCCTGCGGATTGCGGCAGTGGCGGCGACCGGGGCGGTGGCGATCGGCACGCTGGCCGGATTCGCCCTGTCGCGGTTCAAGCGCTTCCCGGGCCGCACGCTGTTTGGCGCCATGGTCGCCGCACCGCTGGTAATGCCCGAAGTGATTACCGGCCTGTCCATGCTGCTGCTGTTTGTGGCGATGGCCGACCTGATCGGCTGGCCGGGCGAGCGCGGCGCGACGACGATTGCCATTGCGCACATCACCTTTGGTGCGGCCTATGTCGCCGTTGTGGTGCAGTCGCGCCTGGCCGGGTTCGACCGGTCCCTGGAAGAGGCGGCGATGGATCTGGGCGCGCGGCCGTGGAAGGTGTTTACCGTCATCACCCTGCCGCTGATCGCCCCGGCGCTGGCCTCGGGCTGGCTGCTGGCGTTCACGCTGTCGATGGACGATCTGGTGATTACGTCGTTTACATCGGGGCCGGGGGCGTCGACCTTGCCGATGGTGGTATTCTCATCCGTCCGCCTGGGGCTGACGCCCGAACTGTTCGCGCTGGCAACGGTGATCATCACCATTGTGACCGTGGCCTTGTTTCTGGCTTTGCGTCTGCAACGGGCGACGGCGGCGCGGAACTGAAGGGGAAAACCTGCGTGCAGACACCTGCGCGACGGGTTGCCGCCACACGAAGCCCGGGCTAGTTTCCCGGGGTCAAATATATACCCCGGGATAACGTTATGAAGCTTACTGCCGACCGGCTTGATCGCATCTCCCCAAGCCAGACCATCGCCATTACCGCCAAGGCGCGCGCGCTGAAGGCCGAGGGCAAGAACATCATCAGCCTGTCGGTCGGCGAGCCGGACTTCGACACGCCGCAGAACATCAAGGACGCCGCGATTCGCGCGATCCAGAACGGCGAGACCAAATACACCGACGTCGCCGGCACGCTGGCGCTGCGCAAGGCCGTGGCCGACAAGTTCAAGCGCGAACAGGGGATCGACTATGCCCCGGACGAGATTATCGTCTCGACCGGCGGCAAGCAGGTGATCTTCAACGCGCTGCTCGCCACCATGGACGACGGTGACGAGGCGATCATTCCGACCCCGTGCTGGGTGTCGTACCCCGATATCGTGGCGCTGGCGGGCGGCAAGCCGGTCTTCGTGCCATGCGGTGAAAACACCGGCTTCAAGCTGCGCCCGCAGGATCTGGAAGCGGCGATCACGCCGAAGACCAAGTGGTTCATTCTGAACAACCCGTGCAACCCGACCGGCGCGTCCTATACGCGCGAGGAACTGCGCGCGGTGTGCGATGTGCTGCTGAAGCACCCGAATGTGTGGATTTTTACCGACGACATCTACGAAAAACTCGCGTTCGATGGTGGTAAATCCTACAGCATCGTCGAGATCGAACCGAAGCTGCGCAACCGCACGCTGACGATGAACGGCTGCTCGAAGGGCTACGCGATGACCGGCTGGCGCATTGGCTATGCGGGCGCGCCGAAGGAAATGATCAAGGCGATGGACAAGCTGCAGGGCCAGTCCACATCGAACACCTGCTCGATCGCGCAGGCGGCGGCGGTGGAGGCTCTGTCCGGGCCGCAGGAAAGCATCGGCGATATGGTCACGGTGTTCGAGGAACGCCGCAACCTGGTGGTCGACATGCTGAACCAGGCGCCGGGCATTCGCTGCCTGAAGCCCGAGGGTGCGTTCTATGTGTTCCCCTCGGTGCATGGCTGCATCGGCAAGAAGACGTCGAGCGGCGTGGTGATCAAGGACGACGAAGCCTTCGTGACGGCGCTGCTGGAAGAAGAAGGCGTGGCGGCGGTGCATGGCTCGGCGTTCATGTATCCGGGGCATTTCCGCGTCAGCTACGCAACGGCGACCGATGTGCTGAAGGATGCCTGCACCCGCATCCAGCGGTTCTGCAAAAGCCTGAGCTGAATGTTCAGAAAGGCCGGGAAAACCTCCCGGCCTTTTTTATTGCCCCGGGGGGGTTGGCGCGGCCGTTTCGGCTGGCTAGCCTTTTTGTCTCCAGTTACTGAAGGTGCGTGCCATGCCGACGTTAGCGTCCCGTTTGAACAATGTTGAAGTCTCCGCTTCGGTGGTGATGGGCGTGAAAGCACGCGAACTGACGGCGTTGGGACACAAGGTGATTGCGCTGAACGTGGGCGAGCCGGATTTCGACACACCGCCGCACGCGATCGAGGCTGCGTATGCCGCGGCAAAGGCGGGCGACACGAAATACCCGCCGCAGGATGGCACGAAGGCGCTGAAGCTTGCCGTGCAGCGCAAGTTCAAGCGCGACAACAATCTGGATTACGCGCTGGATGAAATCATGGTCGCCAATGGCGGCAAGCAGATCATCTACAACGCGCTGATGGCCACGGTAGACGATGGTGATGAAGTGCTGATCCCCGCGCCGTATTGGATCTCGTATGCCGACATGGCGAAGATCGCGGGTGGCAAGCCGGTGCTGGTGAATTGTCCGCAGAATAACGGCTTCAAGCTGCGGCCTGAGGATCTGGATGCAGCGATTACCCCGCGCACCAAATGGCTGTTCCTGAACTTCCCGAACAACCCGACCGGTGCCGCATGCAGCCGTGCCGAGATGCGCGCGATTGCCGACGTGATGCTGAAGCATCCGCATGTCTGGATCCTGACCGACGACATGTATGAATCGATCATCTACGACGGGTTCGAATTCTGCACGATTGCCGAGGTGGAACCAAAGCTGCGCGACCGCACGCTGACGGTGAACGGCGCGTCGAAAGTCTACGCGATGACCGGCTGGCGTGTTGGGTATTGCGGCGGCCCGAAGGCGCTGATCAAGGGGATGATCAACATCCAGGGGCAGGCGACATCGGGCATCAGCACGGTCAGCCAGGCAGCAGCAGTTGCCGCGCTGGAAGGTCCGCAGGATCTGGTGGAAGAACGCCGCGCCGCATTCCAGCGCCGCCGCGATCTGTGTCTGTCGATCCTGACGCAGGTCAAGGGGATGGCGTGTCACAAGCCGGAAGGCGCGTTCTATCTGTATCCCAATATTGCCGGGTGCCTCGGCAAGACCAGCAAGGGCGGGCGGAAGATCAACACCGATTTGGATTTCGCGCTGGCGTTACTCGAGGAAAAATACGTCGCCGTTGTGCATGGCGCGGCATATGGCATGTCGCCCTATGTGCGTGTTTCGTATGCGGCAGACGATGCATCGTTGAAGGAAGCGTGCGAGCGGATCGTGGCGTTCTGCGAGGAACTGCATTGACCCAGGAAATCCGCCCCGGCCGCGATGAAGACGCCGATGGTTTCATCGCGCTGATCGGTGCGTGCTGGGCGGAATTTCCGGGCTGCGTGCTTGATGTTGATGGTGAGGTGCCGGAGCTGCGCGCTCTTGCCACGCATTGCGCAAACAAGGGCGGCCATCTGTGGGCGACCGAGCAGGACGGCAAGCTGATCGGCATGGTGGCGGCGTATCCGCTGGGGAACGACGGCGCGTGGGAAGTGGGCCGCATGTATGTGGACCGCGCGCGTCGTGGCACCGGGCTTGCGCATCGCCTGCTCGACACGGCCGAAACATACGCGTTCACGCATGGGGCCGAGCGGATCATCCTGTGGTCGGACACGCGCTTCGATGCGGCGCACCGGTTCTACGAGAAGAAGTCCTATGTGCGGGCCGGGTCGATCCGTATCCTCGACGATCTGTCGAAGTCGTTGGAGTTTCGTTACGCCAAACCGCTGGGTGCATTGTCGGTCGAGGCGCTGGATGCAGCGGCAGCGGCATCGGCCGAACGCCGTCTGGCCGAGATTCTGCAAGCCTGTGTCGAGGGTGGGGCATCGGTCTCGTTCATGCCGCCATTGCCGCTGGATACGGCGCGCACCTATTGGCGCAAGGTGTCGGCGGATGTGGCGGCGGGATCGCGTCTGCTGCTGGCCGCGTGGAGCGAGGGGGTGATTGTCGGCACGGTAATGCTCGATCTGGGGACGACACAGAACCAGCCGCATCGGGCTGAGATGCAGAAGCTGCTGGTGCATCCGGATTTTCGCCGACGCGGGATTGCGCGGGCCCTGGTCGAACGTGCCGAACAGGCTGCATCGCGCACCGGGCGTTCGTTGTTGACGCTGGATACGGCAGCGGGCAGCGCGGCCGAGGCGTTGTATCGCAGTCGCGACTGGACGGTGGCGGGCACGATCCCCGGCTATGCGCTGGATAAGGACCGCGTGCCGCGTGATACGGTGGTGTTTTACAAAAAGGTGTTCTGACCGATGATCTCTCCCGCATATTGCCAGGTGATGACGGCCTATAACGCCGAAATGAACCGGCGGCTTTATGCGGCAGCGAGCCGGTTGAGCGACGCTGAACGCAAGCTGCCGCGCGGTGTGTTTTTCGGGTCGATCCATGGCACGCTTAATCATCTGATCTGGGGCGACAGTATGTGGATGTTGCGCTTTGCCGGATGGGATAACCCTGGCTTGAGCATCCGCGAAAGTGCCGGGGTGTTCGATGATTTTTCCACTCTGACTGCCGCGCGTGTTGCGCTGGATGCGCGGCTTGAAGCGTGGGCGGCCGGGATCACCGAGGCGGATCTGCGGGGCGAGCTGACATGGTTTAGCGGCGCATTACAGAAAGATGTGACACGACCCAGAAGGCTGCTGCTCGTGCATATGTTCAATCACCAGACGCATCATCGTGGGCAGGTGCACGCGATGCTGACGGCGTGCGGGCAGGATACTGGCGATACCGACCTGCCGTTTATTGTGTCGCTCGACGATCAGCCGGGCAGGGCTGGCGCGTAAATACCACGCTGTTGAATCTGGTGCCGTCCTGCTTCCAGCAGGCGCTGCGCGTGAATGTTTCCAGCAGCATCGAAACTTCGGCCGGGCTGTCGTTATCGCCGGTAATGGTGATCACCACGATGCGGGGAAAGTCAGCCGCCTGCTGTAGAAGCGCGTCCGGCGTATCGGTCTTGCGAACGACGCGAATGTGCAGATCGGGCGAAGCTTCCTGCACGAAGGATGCGGGGATTCCCACGCCGTCATTTCCATGTGCAATGAACGCCAGCCCGTCACTCCCCACCAGACTGGCGGCTGCCTGTGCGGTGTAACGGAAGGGCTGCATCGTGGCGGGATGAAACAACATCCCGAGGATGGATGCAGTTTGCAGCAACAGAATGACAGGCAGAACCCAACGCATCCACACAAGCGCACCCGCCAGCAGCAATGCGTAGAACGGCAGACAGAACGCGATGTAGCGCAGTTCGATCGGCGTGTTGTTGAACACAAATCCCAGCAGCAGCAGCCCCGCAGGAGTTGCTGCCAGCATCATGATGAACAGCCAGCGTGCACGCTGTGTGCCGATGCTGCGCCAGTTCCACCCGATCAGTGCGGCTGCCATCGCAAGGATGACAGCGATGCCAGCCGAGACCGGCAAGCGGACAGATTGCGGCACATAGAGCGGCAGCCCGCCGAAGATGCTGGCGGTTCCGTACTGTGCCAGGCGGATCAACGAAGGCCACAGATGGAATGGCGGAAACTGCCCTGACCGACTGTCTTTCTGCGCTAGAAAGAAAAACAGGTCTCCTGCCAGAAATAATGCGAAGCCAATTCCGGCACAGATCCATAGCGACGGCGCGCGCCAGTGCACAAGCAAGAACCAGAGCAACGCTGCCGCAGCAGCAAAAGCCGCCAGATAGTTCGAGAACGTTGCTGCACCCAGCGCCAGCCCACCAAACAGCGCCAGTGTACAGCCTTGTGCACGTAACAGGAAAAGCGTGCCCAGAAGCACGAACATCTGAGCCAGCGCAAAGCCACGTGCAATGGCGCCGGTATAGGCAAAACCATAACACAATGCACACAACAGCATCGTCAGCGCCGGTGGAATTCCTGCGTGTCGTGCGATCGCTGCAATCAGCAGCAATGCAATGGACGATGTCAGAACAGAGAGCAGACGCGTATGGGAAAATTCATCACCCACTACACTGCGCCATGCCGACGCGGCCCAGAAATACAGCGGCGGATGCACATCGCCCTGGCGCAAGTCGCGCGCAATGTCCGCGTAGCTGCTCGTGCCGGAGTAGATATGATGCATGTCGCCCGCGCGGAACACGTCGCTCGGCCATGTGGGGCGCGGTTGTCCGGTTGCGAGGAAGACCGTGTAGTTCTCGTCATACTCGGTCGAGCGAAATGAGGCGGTTGCGAGCAGGATTGCCACGCATAACGCGAAGACTGCTGCCAGCACATGAACGCCAGGAGAGAGTGAGAATAAACGGGCCACACAGTAGGTAATCGCAGACGCAAAATAATTTCAAACATTATCGAAATGAATTTTGTTTTCTGACATGCTGCCGCGTCCCTTGTGGGTGAGGATGTATGTTGCAGCAACTGAATGATGCGACGTCTCGGCTGTCGGTTGTCGTGCCCGCGTATAACGAGGCAGAGGGCATCCTTGAATTCCACGCGCGCCTGTCTGCCGTGATGCAGACCTGTGGCCATGCATGGGAAGTGATCTACGTGAACGACGGATCGTCGGATGCAACACTGGACCTGCTGCTGAAACTGCGCGGCGAGGATGCATCGGTTGCCGTGCTCAACCTCAGCCGCAATTTCGGGAAAGAGATCGCAACAACGGCAGGTCTGGACCACGCACACGGTCAGGCCGTGATCGTGATCGATGCAGATCTGCAGGACCCGCCCGAGGTGATCCCGGAACTGATCGCCGGATGGAAAGACGGCTTCGATGTCGTCTATGCTCAGCGCCGTATGCGTGCGGGGGAGGGGTGGTTCAAGAAGATAACTGCATCGGGGTTTTACTGTCTGATGTCGCATGTCGGGCGCGTGCATATTCCGCGTAACACCGGCGATTTCAGGTTGATGTCCAGACGTGCCGTTGATGCGCTTTTGCAGTTGCGGGAACAGCACAGATTCATGAAGGGGCTGTTCGCCTGGGTTGGCTTTCCGTCGCTGGCCGTTCCGTACGATCGTGCACCGCGTTATGCCGGAGAAACCAAATGGAACTACATAAAACTGTGGAACCTGGCGATCGAGGGAATAACCGGTTTTACGGTGGTGCCGCTGAAGGTTGCCACCTATGTCGGCCTTCTGGTCGCTGTGTTTGCGTTTCTGTATGGCGCGCAAATCATCATCAAGACGATGTTGTTTGGCAACCCCGTGCCCGGTTATCCAAGCCTGCTGGCCGTCGTGCTGTTTCTGGGCGGCATGCAGCTGATGACGCTGGGGGTGATCGGCGAGTATCTGGGGCGCATCTTCAACGAAACAAAACGCAGGCCGCTCTATCTGGTCGAACGGTTCGAACCAAGCGCGCCGGTTTCTGGCGCTGTGGAATCGCCCTCGCGCTGATTGCGTTGCTGGCGTTTCCGGCCAATGCGCAGGTCGAGCCCGAACGTGTCGCCGTGTTGTCGCGCGGCGTCAACATCGTGCACTGGTTCAGGTTTCCAGCGCGGCTGACGGCCGATTATTTCCGAACCTATGTCAACGCGGCCGAGCTTGCGCAATTGCGTCGATACGGTTTCACCTTTGTGCGCCTGCCCGTGCAGCCCGAAGTGATGCGTGGAGAAGACTATCGCGCCCGCGCGTTGTGTGCGGCAATTGCGGCGATCCATTCTGCCGGCATGGCGGTGGTGATCGATCTGCATCCCTATCGCTGGCGGCTGGAGAGAGAAGCTGCGCACCGCGAGGAGTTTCTGGAAACCTGGCGCGATCTTGCCGCGCTGCTGGCGGATACCGATCCCGATCGCACATTTCTGGAAGTCCTGAACGAACCGGTTTTCCAGAACGGCGCAGAGGCCTGGCATGCGCTTCAGGTGCAGGCCGTGGAAATTATCCGCGCCGCAGCGCCGCAGCACACCATCATCGCGACCGGACATTTCTGGGGTGGGTTGCGCGGCCTGCTGGCGCTGACGCCGCTGGAGGATCGGAACATCGTTTACTCGTTCCATTTCTATCAGCCGCAATTCTGGACGGCGCTGGCGTCTTTCGTGTCCGACAGTCCGGACCAGCCGCAACGCAATCCGGACCGGGCGGCGATTGCACGTCTGCCGTGGCCGTCGGGCGACAGGGAAACATGTATGCAGTCGGCTGATACGCAGCACGCACGCACACGCGCGCTGATTGATGCGAATTACTGCCAGCAGGGATGGAACGCCGCAAAAATACAGCGCCTTGTTGCGCAGGCCGGTGCGTGGTCCGCACGTCATCAGGTGCCGGTGATCGCCGGCGAGATCGGGGTGAGCCAGCGCATTCCGCCACAGATGCGCGCAGCATGGCTGCACGATGTGCATAGCGCGCTCGAGGCGCAGCGGATCGGCTGGGCTGTGTGGGGGTATGACGATGTGATGGGGCTGGCTCGCGTAAAAGATGCGCAGGGACGGGTGAGCCTACGCGAGGAAGTTCTTCAGGGGCTGGGCCTGCTGGCGGAGTGAAAATTCCGCAATCCCTATTGTAAACCCATGGCGCAGAGCATACGTTTGCCTTTGCCGGAACCAAATCAATAAGCAAAACGGAAAGTGCAGACATGGCGATAAACCCTCAGAACCCTTTCGAATTTGACATCACCAAGATGATGGCCGATTTTAAGCTTCCGGCGATGCCGAATGCCGATGCGTTCCTTGCCGTGCAGCGCCGTAATCTGGAAACCCTGTCGCAGGCCAATCGCGTTGCGCTGGAAGGTGCCCAGGCCGTTGCCAAACGCCATATGGAAATCATCCAGCAGACCATGGCGGAAGTGTCGGATGCGGTGCGCGTTCTGTCGTCCGGCGACGAGCCGCAGGAACAGGCGAAGAAGCAGGTCGAACTGCTGAAGGCTGGATATTCCCGCGCCGTTTCCAACATGAAAGAAATTGCCGACCTGATTCAGAAGTCGAACGGCGAAGCGATCGAGCTTCTGAACAACCGCTTCACCGAAGCGATGGACGAAGTGAAAACTCTCGCAGCCCAGATGACCGACAAGCCGTAAATCTGAAAGCAGTACGAAACTGTAAAGGCCGCTTTCGAGCGGCCTTTTTCATTTACACCGGCAAACGCAGACTGGCACGCAGCCCGCCCAGCGGACTGTCTTCCAGAAGGATATCACCGCCATGCGCACGCACAACGTCGCGCGCAATGGTCAGCCCAAGCCCAGTGCTGCCAGCGCCGGATGAAAAGGCGCGGAACATCTCTTCGCGCTGGTTCTCCGGAATCCCGGGGCCGTCATCGTCGATCTGCAACAGCACATACAGACCGCCTCCCTCGCGCAGCGCCGTCTGCACGTCGATGCTGGTGTGTTTGGCGTGCCGACGTGCGTTGTCGAGCAGGTTGTGAATGGCGCGCCGGATCGCCTGCGGGCGCAGCGGCAGGACGATCTCGTCCGGGGATGTGAAGTCGATCTGCTGACCGCTGCGCTGCGCATTGCCGACAATGTCGCGCAGCAGGGCGACGATGTCGGTCTCCTGCGCCTGTTCGGTTCCTTCACCGCGG
The DNA here is from genome assembly GCA_031546815.1 of Acetobacteraceae bacterium. Taxonomy (GTDB): domain Bacteria; phylum Pseudomonadota; class Alphaproteobacteria; order Acetobacterales; family Acetobacteraceae; genus JAVBJV01. Next base: position 78,135 of record JAVBJV010000011.1, on the reverse strand, counting down.
GCGAAGGCCAGATAGCCATCGACCATGTTCTCCATCTCGTCCACATCGGCCGAGAGTTCGGCGTTGTCGGCATTCTCGGGCATCATCGCCAGCGCCAGACGCATACGCGTGAGTGGCGTGCGCAGATCGTGCGAGACACCGGCCAGCATTTCCGTGCGCTGTGCCAGAAAGCGGCGGATGCGCGCCTGCATCCGGTTGAAGGCGACGGCGGCCTGCCGCACTTCGGTGCCGCCTTCAGGTTTGATGGGGCCGGGATCGCGGCCCATCCCGAATGCCTCGGCCGAGCCAGCCAGTCGGCGGATGGCGCGCACCTGCTGCTTCATGAAGATGGCGGCAATGCCGAACAGCAGCATGGCGCTGCCCACCAGCCACAGCACGAACAGCAGCACGGTGCCGCTGTACAGACGTTTGCGCGGCACTTCGGCATGCACCACTTCATCGGGCAGCTGAATGCGGATCTGCACGTAACGGGGATCGATGTCCCAGTCGAAGGTGAAAGGCCTGCGCACGCGTTCTTCCAGCGCAGCGGCCAGATCGTCGTCGATCGGTCCCCACAGGTTTGGGCGGGGCGTGTTGGGCAGCACGGTGCCGGGGGCGACGCTCAGGATGATGTCGAACCGATCCTGCGTTTCCATGGCGATCCACTCGTAATTTTCGGCGCCGGGAAAGCGGTGCATCAGGTCGAGCGCAAAGCCGATATCGCCCGCCACGCTGGCGGCCATGCGGCGCGAGAACACATCCAGATGCGAACCGTAGAACACCTGCAGCGCCACCGCCTGCACCAGCAGCAGCGGGATCAGGATGATCAGCAGACTGCGCACCAGCAGGCTGCGTGGCATCATCCGTTTTAGCCAGTAGATCGGCGACCACATGGTCAGCGATCCGGTCGCAGCATGTAACCCTTGCCACGCAGGGTCAGCAGAAAACGCGGTTCGCGCGGGTCTGCCTCGATCTTGCGGCGCAGGCGGGTGACCTGCACGTCGATCGCGCGTTCGCCCTGTTCGTCCATGCCGAGGAATTCGGAAATTTCCTCGCGCGACATGATCTCGTTCGGGCGGCGCGCCAGCGCCGAGAGCAGGGCGATCTCGCCAGCCGTCAGGCGGATTGCGCCATGCGGGCCGGTGAGTTCATTGCGGGCCGGGTCGAACTCCGCAATGCCCAGCTTCAGCGGGCCGTTGCTGGCCGTCGTGGTGATCACGGGTGGCGGTGTGGAGGCACGACGCAGTAGCGCGCGGATACGCAGCACCAGTTCACGTGGGTCGAACGGTTTTGGCAGGTAATCGTCGGCACCCGCTTCGAACCCGGCGATGCGGTCTTCCGGCGCGCCGCGCGCGGTGAGGAGCATGACCGGGATATCGCGTTGATGGCGCAGGCTTTCGGTGAGTTGCAGGCCGCTTTCGCCCGGCATGCTGACATCGACCACCATCACGTCGGGTTCCAGAAACTCCAGCCGCGCGCGTGCTTCGGCGGCATTTTCGGCAGCGGTGACGCGAAAGCCGTTCTCGCCCAGATACCGCGCCAGCAAACGGCGCAGACGTTCGTCGTCGTCTACCACCAGCACGTGCGGGCCATCGATCGGCAATGGTGTGTTCATGGGCGGCCCGTGTTGTTGGTGGCAGAAATATCTGCAATGCCGCGCATCACGCGCTTGAAACCCTCGACCGAGGTTGCGCCCGCCTGTCGATACGCATCGGCCAGCAGCGTGCGCTGCTGTTCGAACAAACGGCGTTCCAGATCGCGGCCCTTTTCCGTCAGCGACAGCAGACGCTGGCGGCGGTCGGTACGGCCCTGCGCCTGTTCGACGTAGCCTTGCTCGACCAGTGCGGTCAGCACGCGCGCCAGACTCTGTTTGGTGATGCGCAGAATGCCGAGCAGGTCGCTGACCGTGATCCCCGTATTGCGCCCGATGAAATGCAGCGCGCGGTGATGCGCGCGACCCAAGCCCATACCGTCGAGCAGCGCATCCGCGCCCGCGGTAAAATCGCGATAGGCGAAGAACAGCAGGTCCTGCGCCAGACGGATTTCCTCCTCGCGCAGAAACAGAAGATTGGCGCCAGCCGCGCCGCGTGGGTCGTTCGTGCCTGACATGAGGATCTTTTAGGACAGTTCTATTGACATGATCGAGAGAGAATTTTACCGTTCGCCTCAAGATTGTAATTTAATTACAAAAGGTGATGCGGTGGTATTGTTTCCTTTCGGGTCGGCGTGTCGTGGCAGGCATTATGCCAGTCTTGCCGGGAAAGGCGAACAGGCGTCGCAGAATCTGTGTCGTGTTTTCTCCTCCCGCAACCTGATCTGACAGAAGCACCATGTCCTGGACCATTTCCCAACGCGCCCAGCAACTGACAAGTTCGGCCATCCGCGAGATCCTGAAAGTCACCGAACGCCCCGAAGTGATTTCGTTCGCGGGCGGTCTGCCATCCCCGGCGACGTTCCCGGTGGCCGAGATGCAGGAAGCCTGCGCGCGCGTCTTCGCCGACAACCCGCAGGCGGCGTTGCAGTATGGCCCGACCGAAGGGCTGATGCCGCTGCGTGAGTGGATTGCGGCGCGCCACAATGTCAGCGCGTCGCGCGTGGTGGTGACCACCGGGTCGCAGCAGGGGCTGGACCTGCTGGGCAAGGTGCTGATCGACCCGGGCAGCAAGGTGCTGGTGGAAACGCCGACCTATCTGGGCGCGCTGCAGGCGTTCTCGATGTATGAACCGAACTATGTGTCGGTCGCGTCGGACGAGAAGGGGCTGCTGCCCGAGGCGATCACCGCCGAGGTCGCCGCCGATGCGCGGTTCTTCTACACGATTCCGAATTTCCAGAACCCGACGGGCCGCCGCCTGCCGCTGGATCGCCGCCAGGCGCTGGTGGCGCGTGCACAGGAACATGGCGTGCTGCTGCTGGAGGACGACCCGTACGGCGCGCTGAGCTACACGGGCGACCAGTTGCCGTCGCTGCTGTCGATGAACCCGGATGGCGTTGTGTATATGGGATCGTTCTCGAAGATCCTGGCGCCAGGGCTGCGGCTTGGCTTCGTGATCGCGCCCGAGGATATTCTGTTCAAACTGGTGCAGGCCAAGCAGGCGTCGGACCTGCACACGCCCAGCTTCACGCAGCGTGTTGCTTACGAGACGTTGAAGACCGGTCTGCTCGACAAGCACATCCCGCAGATCCGCCAGCTTTACGCCGGGCAGTGCACTGCGATGCTGGATGCATTGCAGCAGCACATGCCGCAGGGCGTGCGCTGGAACCAGCCGGAAGGCGGCATGTTCATCTGGGTGGAACTGCCCGAGCAGATCAACAGCATGCAGCTGCTGGAACACGCGGTTGCGCAGAACGTGGCCTTCGTGCCGGGCGGCCCGTTCTACGCGAACGAGGCACGCCACAACACGCTGCGCCTGTCGTTCGCCACTGTGCCGCCCGAAAAGATCGTGCAGGGCGTCGGCATTCTGGCAGGGTTGATCCGTGATGAGCTGGAGGCAGCTCGTTAAGACGCGCGCTATTTGGTTCAGACGGCACCGAAAATTCGGATAACAGAGAGATATCCACCTTCGCCTTCGCATCAATGTTTTGCGAGGGCGAAGCTTTCGTCGATTCTGTGAAAAATTTCTTCCAGCGGAACCGAACCGTCAAGGCAGATCGTGAACCAGTTCTTTTTGTTCATGTGGAATCCCGGGAAATATTTCTTCCCGTCTATCAGAGCAGATATGTCTTCCGGCTTGCCTCTCAAATCAATGATGTCGATGGCGTCGTCTCCATCCAATCCCAATTTACTCTTCTTCAAAACCAGCAACGCAGCGTACCATTTTGCATTATCCTGCCGTCGGTAAACCGCGTTCTCCGGAAATTTTGTCCACAGGAACTGAAGCTCGTCCTGGTAACTCTTCCGGACATATTGAATGACCTGTTTTGCGTATTCGTTTTTGAACACATCTGGCTCAAAGCAGGCTTCGGCTATCTTTTTGAGTATGCCTTCGTATTCCTCCCGCACCTTTCCCACGAATGCACCCGCTGCTCCGGGAACACGGTGAAGTACGTAGATTTCCTGTGAACTGCTATCCATCACGTCCGCCGACACCTTGCCGCCTTTCGTGATGTTGACCGTCATTTGAAATTGCCCGTTCAACAGGTCGGTCGAATAGGAATGACCGCTTTTGGTCGGGGAAAACCCAAAGGGGTGAAGCCGGTCTGTATTTATTTTTCGATTTTTGAATAAGACATCTATGCCGATCGTCATTTCAGTCGTCACTCTTTTGTTCGCGGCAGGCTGGAGTGAAGGGCGATACGTCCTAAACGTTCCACCGCGCGGCTGCAGCTTCGTCGTCTTCGCGCGCATCGACCCACGTATTGGTGCCGTCGGTGAAGTGTTCCTGCTTCCAGAACGGTGCGCGCGTCTTCAGCCAGTCGATCAAAAATGCCGTCGCATCCAGTGCCGCCTGTCGGTGCGGGGCGGCTGCCAGTACCAGCACGATCTGCGCGCCTGGTTCCAGTCGGCCCACACGGTGGATCACCGTGCAGCCCAGTAACCGCCAGCGCGTTTCCGCTTCCGCCGCAATCTGGCCGAGCGCGCGTTCCGTCATGCCGGGATAATGTTCCAGCGTCATCGCCTGCAGCCCACGTCCATTCGCACTGCCGCGCACCATGCCGATGAACGCGCCGACCCCGCCCACATCGTCGCGGCCTGCGGTCAGTCTTGCGGTTTCGGCACCTACGTCGAAGTCGTCGGTCTGTACGCGGATGGTTGCCATGTCAGCCGCCGGTCACGGGGGGGAAGAAGGCAATCTCGTCGCCGGGTTTGATGCGGGTTTCCGGCTGCGCCATGTCCTGGTTCACGGCGCAACGCACCGTCTTCATGGCGGCGAACGCGGCCTCGAACCCTGGGCCGCGAGTCTTCAGCCACGCGACCAAATCGGCCACGGTGGCAACATCGGCGGGCGGTGTGATCTGTTCCTCGCCAACGCCTGTGCGCTCACGCAGCCACGAGAAATACAGCACCTGCATGTTGCGGAGCCTCAGCGCGGAACGGTGGTAACGCGCCCGTCGGGGCCGATCACGGTGTTGCCGCTGTTCCCCGGCACGATGATGCCAGCACCGCCGCCCGGCACCTGATAGGTCTGGTAACCGCTGGTCCCGCCGGTGGTCACCCCGGGCACTGCCCCTGGCACGACAACCGGACGCCCCGTCGTGGCGGGCGACAGCGGCGCGGGCGTCGGCATACGCGGCGTAGATGGCGCGGACTGCACATACGGGTCATTGGTCTGCGGAATATCGGTCAGCGGGCGTTCCATGGCGTTGGTCGGGCGTGCGGTCAGGTTGCTGGGCCAGACATCGCCGCTTTCCGTTACCAGCGGCGGCACGGTGTCCTGCTCGCCCATCACGCGCTGCATGGTGTAGCCGTCGGTCAGCGGCGTGTGTACGCCGGCATTGCCAAACCCGAACGCCATGTCGGAGCCGCTGTCGGGCCCGCAGGCGGGAAGCAGAGATACCAGAGCCAGAAGAGCGATACGACGCATCAGAATGTTCCTTGGGCAGAAAACAAAAGCACCATTGGCGTCAGTATCACCTGAAGCCGTGTTTCTTTGCGAGGGGATATACCACAAAACCCGTCACGCACGCACGTAAAGCTCGGACAGCACAAAATCCGCCACCTCGGCCGGGGCGTTCAGATTGAGGACCGGGTGCGGGCAATCGCGCAGGGGGGCATCGCTGGCCACCGCGACGACATGCGGATGCTCCGGCCAGATCGGCGGTTTGCCGAGCGACGGGCGGTGGACCTCGATCTTCGGGAACGGATGGGTCTTGAAGCCTTCCACCACAATCAGATCGACCGGCGACATGTGCTGCAGCAGTTCTTCGAGGGAGGGTTCTTCCTCGTCGCGCAGTTCGTGCATCAAGGCCCAGCGCGCCCCGCCCAGCACCAGCGTTTCGGACGCCCCGGCCTCGCGGTGGCGGAACGTGTCCTTGCCGGGGCGGTCCAGGTCGAACCCGTGATGTGCGTGCTTCACGGTGGAGACGCGCAGCCCCTGTGCGATGAACACTGGCAGCATCGCGGTCAGCAGCGTCGTCTTGCCGCTGCCCGACCAGCCTGCCAGCCCGAGGATCTGCGGCATTACGGCTTGTCCTGATTGCGCTGTGTCACCTGTCGCAGACCGGCCAGCAGATAATCCCAGCCGGTCACCACGGTGAGCGTGGCGGCGGCCCACAGCATGGCCTCGCCGATCATGGTGACGGGAATGGCCTCGAGGTTCAGCACCGCGGCGGCGCTGTCGCCCCCCAGCAGCGCGCCGAGTGCGCCCATCTGGAACCCGGTTTTCCACTTCGCCAGATGCGTGACCGGCAGGCCCGCCGCCTTCACCGCCGACAGATATTCGCGCAGGCCCGAGACCAGAATCTCGCGCAGCATGATGATGATGGCGGGGTAGAGGCCCGTGCTGCTCAGCTTACCGAGGCCCGCCAGCAGCATCAGTGCCGCACCCACCAGCAGCTTGTCGGCGATGGGGTCCAGCATGCGGCCGAAATCGCTGGTCATGCGGCGGTCACGGGCGATCTTGCCGTCGAAGTAATCGGTAATGGCGGCCAGACCGAACACGACGCAGGCGAAAAAATCGCCCCAGCCGGTTTGCAGGGCGGCCAGCGCGATCATCAGCGGAATGGCCGCGATGCGGGAGAGGGTCAGCAGGTTCGGAAGGTCTGTCGGCATGGAAGGCACCCTAGCCCAGTTCAGCGTCAGAATGGAAATAGGCGTAAATCTTGCGGGCTGTGGCGCGGTTGATGCCGGGGGCCGACTCCAGATCGGCCAGTGCCGCCGCCTTCACATCGCGCGCCGAACCAAAATGATTCAGCAGCGCCCGTTTGCGCGCCGCGCCGATGCCGGGCACGTCGTCCAGTTCGCTGGTGCGGATATTCTTCGACCGCCCGGCCCGATGCGTGGTGATGGCGTAGCGATGCGCCTCGTCGCGCAGGCGTTGCAGGTAATACAGAACGGGGTCGCGCGGTGGCAGCTGAATGGGGGCGTGGCCCTCGCGGTGCAGCCATTCGCGCCCGGCGTCGCGGTCCGGCCCCTTGGCGATGGCGACCAGTAGCACATCGGTGATGCCCAGTTCCTGCAGCACCCCCGCCGTGGCCGAGAGCTGCCCCGCGCCACCATCGATCAGCACCAGATCGGGCCAGGTGTTGTTGCTGCGATCCGGGTCTTCTTTCTGCGCGCGGCTGAAGCGACGGGTCAGCACTTCGCGCATCATGGCGAAGTCGTCGCCGGGGGTGATCGGGCCCTTGATCGCGAACTTGCGATAGGCCGCCTTGTCGAACCCTTCCGCAGTCGCCACCACCATCACGCCATAGGCATGCGCGCCCATGATGTGGCTGTTGTCGTAGATCTCGATCCGCGTTGGCGGGGCGGGCAGGTCGAACAATGCGGCCACGCCCTCGAGCAGCTTGGTCTGTGCGGTGCTTTCGGCCAGGCGGCGCTCCAGCGCCTCGCGCGCGTTAGTTTCGGCGTGGGTGACGACGGCGAGTTTCTCGCCGCGCTGCGGGCGCAGGATCTCGACCTTGCGTTCGGCCTTCAGCGTCAGCGCCTGCGCGATCAGCGCGGCCTCGGCCGGCAGATGATTTACCAGCACCAGCGGTGGCGGTGGCTTGTCGTCGTAGAACTGGGCGAGGAAGGCGGCCATCACCTCGGGCGCTTCTTCGCCCTTGGCCTGCGCCGGGAAATAGGCGCGCGTGCCGTTGTTGCGCCCGCCGCGCACAAAGAACACCTGCACGCAGGACTGCCCCGCCGCCTGATGCAGCGCGATGATGTCGGCATTGTCCAGGCTGGCCGGATTGATCACGTCCTGCCCTTGCACATGCGTAAGGCTGCGGATGCGGTCGCGGAGCGAGGCAGCGCGTTCGAACTCCAGCGCTTCGGCCGCGCGTTCCATCTGCACGGCGAGTTCCTGCTGGATGGCGACGCTTTTACCGCTGAGAAAGGTTTTGGCCTGCGCGACCAGATGCGCGTAATCGCCCTCGGAAATCTTGCCGACGCACGGGGCCGAACAGCGCTTGATCTGAAACAGCAGGCACGGGCGCGTGCGGTTGGCGAACACGGTGTCGGCGCAGGAGCGCAACAGGAACACGCGCTGCAACGTGTTGATGGTCTGGTTCACCGCCAGCCCGGATGCGAACGGCCCCCAGTAAGACCCTTTGCGGATATGTGCGCCGCGATGCTTGGTGATCTGCGGGTAGGCGTGATCCTCCGTCAGCATCAGCCACGGATAGGATTTGTCGTCGCGCAGCAGGATATTGTAGCGCGGCGCCAGCTTCTTGATGAGGTTGGCTTCCAGCAGCAGCGCCTCGGCCTCGGTCGGGGTGGTGACGATCTCCATTGCGGAGGTCTCGGCCACCATACGGCGCAGGCGTTCCGGCAGGCGCATCGGCTGGGTATAGGCGACCACGCGCTTCTTCAGGTTCAGCGCCTTGCCGACATACAGCGCATCACCCTTGGTGTTCAGCATGCGGTAAACGCCAGGGCTGGTCGGCATGGTCAGCAACGCGGCCTCGATCACGCCGACACCGATGGCAGCAGGCAGTTCGGGGGCGGGGGGCGCGGGTTCCATTATCTGGTGATTAGGGGTCCGTTACGGCGTTGCACAAGAGTTCTCGCAGGCCTGTGGATAAAACTGTGAGCGGAATCTGTGTATTTTGCGCAATGTCAGGGAAAACGGCGGTTTTTGGCAAAACCGTATAATTGCAATCTCGGAATTAACATATTGAAAAACAGAGATATTTCTCAATATGCGCGGAATGATTGTGTGTCCCGGAAACCGTCTTTCGAATGCAACCCGTAATTATGGGTGGAGGTGGAATATTCCTGATTTCACTGTTGTCTGCGTTCGACTTCCACGCCAACCGCGTCAATATCGTCGAACGCCTCCAGTTTTTCCACCCGCACGCGCGCGCTCTGCACGCGGGGATCGAGGAGGCAGGTTTCGGCAATCCGTTCCGCCAGTGTTTCCACCAGTAGCACATGGCCGGTGGCGACGATCTCGCGCACCTGGGTGGCGATGCGGGCGTAATCGACTACACGGGCCAGATCCTCGTTCCCGACCGGGGCGCGCGACTGCGGGCCGGCGCCGTCGTCCTCGACCGCCAGATCGACGTTGACGCGCACTTTCTGCGTGCGGCCGCGTTCGTGCGTATAGGCCCCGATCTCGGCATCCAGCAGCATGTTGCGCAGGAAGACATGGCGTAATCCGGCGGCAGCGCTGGCGATTTTGCGTGTGTCCACGATGGGTCTCGTTGTCTCTCGGGGTTATTCTGCGATCGGCGCCGTGCGGGCGGGGGACCATTGCAGATGCTGCCCGCCATCCAGCGCGATCATCTGCCCGGTCATCGATGGAAGAGCAAGGATCATCAGCGCTGCCTGCGCAACTTCAGCCGGGTTGGTGCCGTGTTGCAGTGGCAGAGTGGCGCATTGCTGGGCGAATTGTGCCTCGGTCTGCCGGGCGGACGGTAACGCCGGACCGGGGCCGATACCGTTCACGCGGATGCGCGGTGCCAGCGCCAGCGCCATGGTCTGCGTCAGCGTCCACAGTGCGGATTTCGACACGGTATAGGACACGAAATGTGGCGTCAGCGACCACACGCGTTCGTCCAGCATGTTGATTACCGCGCCCTGTGCCTCGGGCGGAAGCTGCCTGGCGAATTCCTGCATCAGCCGGAACGGTGCGCGCAGGTTGGTTTCCAGATGCATGTCCCAGTCGCTGCGTGTGGCGGTGTTCCATTCGTCGCGTTCGAACACGCTGGCATTGTTGACCAGCACGCCGATCGGGCCGAGTTTGGTGGCGGGCAGAGCCACCTGTTCCTCGCGCGACAGATCGGCCTGCCATAGTTCAACGCGGCGGCCCTTGGCTGTGATGGCCTCTGCGGTGTGTTCGGCGTTCTGCGCGCTGCTGGCGTAATGCAGCACGATGTCGAACCCGGCATCGGCCAGCGCCAGCGCAATCGCCCGCCCCAGCCGCCGCGCGCCGCCGGTGACCAGTGCGGTACGCGGAATGGCGGTGGAGATTGTCACGGAATCATCTTGCCGGGGTTCAGCGTGCCCTGCGGGTCCAGCGCCGCTTTGATCTTGCGCATGGTGTCGAGCTCGGTGCCGCCGCGCCACGGTTCCATCATCGGCAGCTTGAACTGCCCGATCCCGTGCTCGGCCGAGAACGATCCGTCGAGCTTTTTCACCACCGCATTCACTGCGTCCATCACTTCGTATTCGCGCGCCAGCATGGCTTTCGGGTCGGTGCCTTTGGGGGCGATGAAGTTGAAGTGGATGTTGCCATCACCCATATGCCCGAACGGCACGGGACGCAGACCGGGGATCACGGCCTGCGCGGCCTTGATGCCTTCCTCGATCAGTTGCGGCACGCATGAGACGGGGACCGAGACGTCGTTCTTCACGCTGCCGCCTTCGCGCTTCAGGCCCTCGGCATGTTCCTCGCGCAGCTTCCACAGCGCGCCGCGCTGGGCGTCGCTCTCGGCGAAGGTAGCGTCGGTAACTTCGCCCGCTTCCATGGCGTCGCCCAGAATGGATTCAAGACTGGCGCGCAGCCCGGCATTCGGGCGCGATGTGGCAAGTTCGAGCAGCACATAATACGGCGACGGCGTGGCCAGCGGCATGACGATGCCCGGCACATGCTGCAGCACCAGTTCGATCCCCTGATGGCACAGAAGTTCGAACGCCATCAGCGCCTGTCCGTCGGTGCGTTGCAGGCGGCCCAGCAGCTTCAGCGCTGCGGCGGGGCTTTCCACCGCGCAGAAGGCGACAGCGGCGTCGGTGGGGCGCGGGATCACTTTCAGCACTGCGGCGGTGATGATGCCCAGCGTGCCTTCGCTGCCGATGAACAACTGGCGCAGGCAGTAGCCGGTGTTGTCCTTGCGCAGGCGACGCAGACCGTTCCAGATCTGTCCGTCCGCCATCACCACTTCCAGCCCCAGCACGAAGTCGCGCGCGTTACCGAAGCGCAGCGTGTTGTTGCCGCCCGCATTGGTGCCCAGCACGCCGCCGATCTGCGCGGTGCCCTCGCTGGAAATCGACAGCGGCAGCAGGCATTCCGCATCCAGCGCGGCGTTCTGCGCGGCCTTCAGGGTGACGCCGGGTTCCACCGTCATCGTCAGGTCGATGGTGTCGACCGCGCGCACCTTGTTCATGCGTGACAGGCTGAGCACGATCTGCGGTTTGCTGGTGGCCGGAATGGCCGCACCCGACAGCGATGTGTTCCCCCCCTGCGGCACGATGGCAACTCCGGCCGCCGCGCAGGCCTTCACCGTATCGGCGACTTCCTGCGTATTGGCGGGGCGCGCCACGGCAATGGCCTCCCCCTTGAACTGGCCGCGCCAGTCGGTGGTGTAGGGGGCCATGTCATGGGCATCGGTCAGCAGACCCTTGGGTCCGAGGATGCTGCCAAGGGTGGCAATCAGGTCGGGGGAGGTTATATCTGCGCACATATGTCTATCGTAGGCAGAAATTCGGGACTGGCCCAAGGGGGTATCGGCGTGATTTTTTCAGCAGCGAAATGCCCGGCCTGCAAACAGGCCCTGCCCGAGGCGCTGGCCCGGCAGATGGTCAGTGCCGAGGCCCCGCTTTCCTGCCCGGAATGCGGCCATAACCTGAGCACATATCTGAGCAACCGCGCCATGGTGCTGCTGCTGGCACGCAGCGCGCTGGTGGGGATTGGCATTCCAGCGCTGTTCGGCGGGATCGCGGCGTGGTGGTTACTGCGATAATTCCCTTGGCGCTGCCGCCCGCGACAGCCGGTCGTTGATGGCGCGGCCCAGATCCTGATCCGGAACCGGCATCACCGCAATCCGCGTCAGGCTCAGCGCGGGCCCGCGTGCGTCCAGTTCGTGAAGCCCGATGAACAGGTTGGCGGCGGCTTCGGTCAGGTTTTCGGTCTGGGACAGCTGAAAGATGGTCTCTGCCCCGGCACAGGGCGGGCCGAAAGCCAGCAGGGCCTCGTCCGGGGTGGCGCTGGTTGCGTTCAGGCGCATCGGCAGTTTCGGCGCATAATGCGACAGTAACATGCCGGGACTCCGAGGCGCGGTTGCGTCCTCGGCCGAGGCGAGGGCGATGGGGCCGATCACCGCCTCGATCTGTTCGCGCGTCACGCCGCCGGGGCGCAGCAGCGTGGCCTGTTCGGTGGACAGATCCAGCACAGTGGATTCCAGCCCGACATCGCAGGCACCGCAGTCGAGCACCGCAGCAATCCGTCCGCTCAGGCCCGCCATCACATGCTGCGCTGTGGTGGGCGAGATCGTGCCCGACGGATTGGCCGAAGGTGCGGCCACCGGCACGGCGCAGGCCTGCAGGAATTCCTGCGCGATCGGGTGCGCGGGTACACGCACGGCCAGTGTCGGCAGTCCCGCGCTGGCCAGCTGTGCCACCGGGCAGTTCGGGCGGCGCGGCAGCACCAGAGTCAGCGCCCCCGGCCAGAATGCCTGCGCGAGTTTTTCCGCGCGCGCATCGGCGATTACGTGTTCGAAGACGGCGAAGGCGTTCGGGTAATGGCAGATCAGCGGATTGAACTGCGGACGCTGCTTGGCGGTGAAAATTCCGGCCACCGCGCGTTCGTTGGTGGCATTGGCCCCCAGCCCGTATACAGTCTCGGTTCCGAAGGCGACCAGTGCGCCAGCGCGTAACATACCCGCGGCACGCGCAATGCCGCGTTCGGTTGCAAGCAGAAGATCTGTCACGACTTGCCCGTGCACACGAAGGGCGGGTTCTTCCAGTCGGGTTTGCCATAGGGCATGGGCGAGCCATCGAACAACAGCAGCGTGCCGCCAGCGGCTTCCAGCACGGCCTGCGGGGCGGCGGTGTCCCATTCCATGGTGGTGCCGAAGCGCGGGTAGAGATCGCCCACACCTTCCGCCAACCGGCAGAACTTCACGGCTGACCCGATGTTGTGGATCTGCGCGACTTTGCGGCCCAGCAGGAATTCCTGAATGCGCGGATCGCTGGCGTAGTGGCGCGATGCCATCACGGTCAGCCCTTCGGCGGGAGTGGTGCGTGCCTGAATGCTGCGTTCGCCCGTTGCATCGCGCTTCCAGGCGCCTTGCCCGATGATGCCGCTGAACACTTCGCCATAAGCAGGCAGCCCCACCACCCCCAGCACCGGGCGGCCGTTGCGGATCAACCCGATATTGACGGTGAAGTCGTCACGGGCGGCGGCGAATTCGCGCGTACCGTCCAGCGGGTCGACCAGCCAGTACATATCGGCCGGGGCGGTTTTCAGCCCGGCGGCGACTTCTTCCTCGGCGATCACCGGGATCTGCGGCGCAGCGCGGCGCAGGCCGTCCACGATCAGGATTTCGGCGGCGCGATCGGCCTCGGTCACCGGGGATTCGTCGCTTTTGCGGTCCACGGCGAAACCGCGTGCGCGAATATTCAAAATGGCCGCGCTGGCCTGCTGAGTCAGCTCGATCGCAAGACGAAGGAGGGAAATGTCGTTCATATAATTACAGATAGCGCCAGAAAACGCAGCCGCAAAGCTGGTCAATGCAACAGACACTGCTAGAGTTGCCTTCCTATCCCTTCGGGGTGCAGCAAAAACAATTCTGGAGCCTTCCATGCTCGATGTCGCGTTTTCCAAATCTGCCCTGCCCAAGACGGGTATTCTCGCACTGCTGATCGGCGAAGGTGAAAAGCCCGAGGGGCTGTGGGCCGAAGCCGAAAAAGCATCGGGCGGGCTGATCGGGCGGGCGCTGGCGGCGGCGAATTTCAAGGGCAAGGCCGGGCAGAGCTGCACGATTCTGGCGCCGATCGCCGGGGTTGCGCGCATTGTGGCCGTGGGGCTGGGCAAGCGCGACGCGACGAACACGCGCGGCTACGAAGAGGCCGGCGGCACAGCGGCTGCGGCGTCCAGCACACAGGAAATCCTCACCCTGGCGACGGGTGGAACGGCTGAGCAGGCAGCGCATGCGGCACTGGGTGCTGCGTTGCGCGTCTATCGGTTCGACAAATACCGCACCAACGAAAAGCCCGAGGATCTGCCGAAGCTGGGCCGTGTGGTCATCGCGCATGACGACCACGCGAAGGCCAAGGCCGCATGGCCCAATCTGGCGGCCATTGCCGACGGCGTGTTCCTGACCCGCGATCTGGTCAGCGAACCGGCCAATGTGCTGTCCCCGGTCGAATTCGCCAAGCGGTGCGAGGAACTGAAAGACCTCGGCCTGAAGGTGAAGGTGCTCGGCCTGAAGGAAATGAAGAAGCTGGGCTTCGGCGCGCTGCTGGGCGTTGCGCAGGGTTCGGCGAACGAACCGCGCCTGGTAGTGATTGAATGGCACGGCGCCACGAAGAAGAAATCGAAGCCGATCGCCTTTGTGGGCAAGGGCGTGACGTTCGACACCGGTGGCATTTCCATCAAACCCGCTGGCGGCATGGAAGACATGAAGTGGGACATGGCGGGCGCGGGTACTGTTGCCGGTCTGATGGCGGTGCTGGCGCAGCGTCACGCAAAAGTGAACGCAGTCGGTATTCTGGGGCTGGTGGAAAACATGCCGTCGGGCACTGCCATGCGTCCGGGCGACGTCGTGACGTCGTATTCGGGGCAGACGGTCGAGGTGCTGAACACCGACGCCGAAGGCCGCCTGGTACTGGCCGATGCGCTGTGGTATTGTCAGGAACAGTTCGATCCGCGCTTCATGGTGAACCTCGCCACGCTGACGGGCGCGATCATCATCGCGCTGGGTCACGACTTCGCCGGCATGTTCAGTAACGACGACACGCTGGCACAGCAGCTGGCCGCAGCGGGCGATGCCACGGGCGAAAAACTGTGGCGCATGCCGCTGGCTGATTCGTACGACAAGATGCTGAAATCCGACATTGCCGACATGAAGAATATCGGCGGTCGCCCGGGTGGGTCCATCACCGCGGCGCAGTTCGTGCAGCGCTTTGTGAACGGGCGTCCGTGGGCGCATCTCGACATTGCGGGCACTGCATGGGCCAGCAAGGATACGGCGGTTACGCCCAAGGGAGCCACAGCGTTTGGTGTGCGTCTGTTGAACCAGTTCGTCGCCACGCATTTCGAGGACTGATGCTGTGAAGGTCAGCGCTGTTGCGCATGTGGGGTCGACGGATGCGTTCGTCGTCCCCGTAGCTGAGGGCGCCCCCATCCTGGACGAGATGCGCGCGGCGGCTGAAGCCGCGTGTTTCTCGGGCAAGTCCGGCCAGGTGTGCGATGCGTATATGCACGACATGCGCGTTGTGCTGGTGGGGCTGGGCAGCGATGCGGATGTTGTGCGCGCCGGGGCCGCAGTGCCCGAGGCCCTGCGGCGGTGCAAGCGCATCACGGTGGATGCACACGGCCTGACAGATGCGCAGGTTGCGCGACTGGTGGGTGCAATTGTGCTGCGTGCATGGCGCATGCCCGCCAACCGGACGAGCAAGGACAAGATTGCCCCGAAGCTGAAGCAGATCGACGTGCTGACGGAAGACATCCACGCGTTCGACGTCGCCTGGCGGGCCGAGCGTGCGGTGCTGAAGGGCGTGACCTTCGCGCGCGAACTCGTGGCGTTGCCCGCGAACGAACTGACGCCGCAGATGTTCATCCGGCAAGTGGGCAAGCTGAGAAAGCACGGCGTGACGCTGGACGTGCTGAATGCTGACGAATTGCGCAAGCTGGGCTACGGCGCGCTGCTGGCCGTGGGGCAGGGCAGCGAACATCCACCCGCGCTTGCAGTGCTGCGCTGGAACGGCACGGATAAAGCGGCCCCGGTTGCCTTTGTGGGCAAGGGGATCACGTTCGACACGGGCGGTATCTGTGTGAAGCCGGCCGAGGGGATGTGGGACATGCGCGCCGACATGGCGGGTGCTGCGGCATGCGCAGGCGCGCTGCTGACACTGGCATTGCGCCAGTCCTCCGCATCGGCCGTGGCGGTGCTGGCGCTGGCCGAGAACGCGCTGGATGGCGCGGCCTATCGGCCCGGCGATGTTCTCTACACAGCGTCGGGCAAGACGGTGGAAGTGGTCGACACGGATGCTGAAGGCCGCCTGGTACTGGCCGATGCATTGCATCACGCTCGCGCGGTGTGCGGTGCGCGCGCGATGGTCGATATGGCGACGCTGACCGGCAGCATCGTCGTGGCGCTTGGTCACCACATGGCGGGTCTGTTCGACAATAATGTGCCTCTCGCCGAACAGGTTGCCGATGCGGGGCGCGCCACCGGGGAACAGTGCTGGCGCATGCCGATCTCTGACCAGCAGCGTAAGGATATCGACAGCAGCATCGCCGATCTGCGCAACTGCCTGAGCGGCAAATATCTGCCCGATGCCAGCCATGCTGCCGCCTTCCTGCGCGAATTCGCCGGCGACACGCCGTGGGTGCATCTGGACATCGCGGGCGTCGAGGCGAAAGAAGAAGCAGACGACGTGCTGGGCAACGGCCCCACAGGCTTCGGGGTGCGTTTGCTCGACCGGTTAGTGGCGCAGTCTTTCGAGGAACGGCACACGGCATAATGGCGGAGATCGGTTTCTATCACCTGACCCGAACGGGACTGGCCGATGCGCTGGCGCAGTTGCTTGGCCGTGTGCTCGACAATGGGGCGCGGGCGGTGGTGCTGTGCGGGTCGGACGAGCGGGTCGAAGCGCTGGATGCCGCGTTGTGGACCGTCAACAAGCCCGACTGGTTGCCGCATGGGTCGCATCATACCGGTCATGCAGATTTGCAACCCGTCTGGCTGACCACCACCGACGAGAACCCGAACAACGCAACATTCCTGGTGCTGCTGGATGGCTGCACCAGTGCGTCTCTCTCAGGATTTCAGCGGGTTCTGGATATCTTCGATGGTAATGACGAGGCTTCGGTAGCAGCTGCCCGTCAACGCTGGAAAGCCACCAAGGCCGAGGGACACACGCTGGCTTACTGGAAACAGGGCGAGCGCGGCTGGGAAAAAGCCGCCTGAGGACTGTTCCCGGAGAAGAAATTGGGAGTAGGCTTTTCGCGAGGATACGCATCTGTATCCAGTTAAGGAAAGTTTTCCTCTAAAATGGCAATCCCAGCCAATTATGCCAGCATCAAGTCTGGCCTGACGTCGTTACAACTCTGGCGCAAGCTTACCATCGTTATCGTCGTGGCGATGGGGTTGGCGGCACTGCCGTTCATCCACACATTCGGCCCGATGGATGGGGCCTATCACGAAAGCGTCGAGGTCTTCGGATACGTGCTGATCGCCATCTGTATTCTGGGGCGTGCGTGGTGCGTGATGTATATCGGCGGCCGTAAAGCAAAGGAGCTGGTGACGGAAGGTCCGTACTCGATCAGTCGCAATCCGCTCTATATGTTTTCGTTCTTCGGCGCTGCAGGGCTTGGTGCGCAGACGGGCAGTCTGGTTGTTGCGGTGATCTTTGTGGTAGCGGCCGTGCTGATCTTCCGCCCGGTGGTCAAGCGCGAAGAGGCCGCGTTGGTGCAGATCTTTGGCGAACCGTTCACGGCGTATTGCAAGCGCGTGCCGCGCTTCGGGCCATACCTGCCCACATGGCACGACGTTCCCACTGTCGAGGTGCGGCTGCGTCTGGTTTATAAAACCCTGGCCGACAGTCTGGTGTTCGTGGCGCTGATCCCGCTGTTCGAACTGATCGACCTGGCACAGGAAGCCGGATACCTGACGGTGCTGCTCCGGCTCCCCTAGGGCGGGTTTATTCCATCCTTATGCCGGTCAGGTCTGCCATTTCCTTCCAGCGTTGCACTTCAGCGCGCTGGAAGGCGGCGAAGGCGTCCAGCGGCAGCGGATCGGCGTTGAAGCCCATCTGTAACAGCTGCTGCTTGATGGCGGCGTCGCCCAGCATGGTGACAAACGCGGTGCTCAGCTTTTCGGCGATCGGACGCGGTGTGTGGGCAGGGGCCCAGATGCCGAACCATGCATCGACCGCCATGAACTCGGCACCTGCTTCCTTCGCAGTCGGCACATCGGGCGCATCGGGCAGGCGTGCGGGTGCGCCGATTTCCAGTGCGCGCAGTTTTCCAGCCTTCACCAGTTCCACCACCGACGGCCATGTGGCGACGTAGAAATCCGTCACGCCCGACATGGTGTCCGTCGCCGCCGGCGCCGCGCCGCGATACGGCACATGGGTGGCGTTCATTTGCGAACGCCGCGCGAAGGTTTCCGCAATCACGTGACTGGCCGAACCAACCGACGACGATGCGTATGTCACGCCGCGTTCGGTGCGCCCCTTGGCGATCAGGTCTTCCAGCGACCTGAATGGCGAGGTCTCGGCCACCACCAATGCATGGTGCACGGTGGCAACCTTGGCGATCGGCGTGAAGCTGTCGATCACGTGATAGGGCAGGTTGATCGCCATCGACTGGTTCGACGCATGCGTCTGGTTATGCCCCATCGTCAGTGTGTAGCCATCGGGGCGCGCCATGGCCGCTGCCAGTGTGCCGATGATGCCGCCGCCACCCGCGCGGTTGTCGACCGCGCCGTTGCTGCCGGGCAGTGTCTCCGCCAGCTTGCCCATCAGCAGCCGCCCGAGCAGATCGGTCGAGCCCCCCGGCGGATAGGCGATGATCAACTGGATCGTGCGCGACGGGTAAGCATCCTGCGCGACGGCAGCGAACGGCGTAGCAGCGGAAGCGGCGAGCAGCAGGCGACGTGTAAGCATGATCTTCCCCGGTTATTCGGCTTCCATCGCTTCGTGCGCGGCAAGCCATTTCTCTTCGGCAGCTTCGGTCTCTTTGGCGATGGCGGCAAGACGGGCGTTGGTTTTTGTTACCTCGGCCACGCGGTTGGCGGCGTAGATCGCCGGATCGGCGAGCTTCGCTTCCAGTTGCAACTTCTCGGCCGCCAGCTTGGCGATCAGAGCTTCCGCGTCTTTCACGATCTTGCGCAGCGGCGCCTGTGCCGCACGCTGGTCGGCGCGTTCGCGGCGTTCATTCTTGCGGTTGTTGGTGGCGTCCGCGGCCTTGGCCTGCGGGCGCGCGCGTTCCATCAGGAAGGTGCGATAATCGTCGATGTCGCCATCGAAGCTGGTAACCGCGCCATCGGCCACCAGCAGCAACCGGTCAGCCACCAGTTCCACGAAATGCGGATCGTGGGTGATGAGGATCACTGCGCCGGAAAACTCGGCCAGTGCCTTCACCAATGCTTCACGCGCATCGATGTCCAGATGGTTGGTCGGTTCGTCGAGGATCAGCATCTGCGGCGCATCGCGTGTGGCCAATGCCAGCAGCAGCCGTGCCTTCTCGCCGCCCGACAGCGCGCTGATCTTGGTCTCGGCCTTGTCGGCGTCCAGCCCGAAGCGGGCGATCTGCGCGCGCAACACAGTGGGCGTGGCGCGCGGCAGGGCGCGGGCGATGTGGTACAGAGGGGTTTCGCTCAGCACCAGTTCCTCGGCCTGATGCTGGGCGAAGTAACCGACACGCAGCTTCTGCCCGCGGCGCATCTCGCCGTGCATCGGCTCCATGCGTCCGGCCAGCAGTTTGGCCAGCGTGGACTTGCCGTTGCCGTTCGCGCCCAGCAGTGCGATGCGGTCGTCCATGTCGATGCGCAGTGACAGGTTGTTCAACACCGCGTGACCGTCGTAACCAATGCTGACCCGCTCCAGCGCCAGGATCGGCGGGGCGAGCTGCGCGGGTTCGGGGAAGCTGAACTGGGTGGTGGAATCCTCGACCACCGAATCGATCACCGGCAGCCGCTCCAGCGCCTTCAGGCGGGACTGTGCCTGCCGCGCCTTTGTCGCCTTGGCGCGGAAGCGATCCACGAAGGCCTGGATACGCTGGCGTTCAGCGGAGACGCGTTCGGCGGCCTTGTTCTGCTGTTCGGCGCGTTCGGTGCGGATGCGCTCGAACGATTCATAACCGCCCGGATACAGCGTGATCTTGCTGCGATCGAGATGTGCGATCGAATTCACGCACCGGTCCAGCAGCCCGCGATCGTGCGAGACCACCAGCGCCGCACCGGTAAAGCGTCGCAGCCAGTTCTCGAGCCACAGCGTCGCTTCAAGGTCCAGATGGTTGGTCGGTTCGTCGAGCAGCAGCAGATCGGGTTCCAGAAACAGCGCCGCGGCCAGCGCCACGCGCATCCGCCACCCGCCCGAGAACGACCCCACAGGCCGTGCCTGTGCCTCGGCATTAAAGCCCAGCCCGTCGAGCACGATGGCGGCACGGGCAGGGGCGGAATCGGCGCTGATCGCGGTCAGCCGGTCGTGGATCTCGCCCAGACGTTCGGGGGCGGCGTGTTCGGCCTCGGCCAACAGGCGCAGGCGTTCGGTATCGGCGGCCAATACCGTCTCGAGCAGGGTGGCGTCGCCGGCGGGGGCCTCCTGCGAGACGCTGGCCATGCGGGCGCGGGCGGCCAGGCGGATCTCTCCGCCGTCGGGGTGGAAATCGCCGGTAATGGCACGGAACAGGGTGGATTTCCCCGCGCCATTACGCCCGACCAGCCCCACCTTGTGGCCGGGATTGATGGTCAGGCTGGCGTCTTCCAGCAAGGGGCGGCCCGCCACGCGTAGCGTGAGGTCCGAGATGATCAACAGGCTCATGCGGCTGTTACTACGCAGGTGCGGGCGCAGGCGAAAGGGGGTGGGGCTTGCCCGGGGGGGCGAGAGGGGTTAATCGCGGCTTTGAAACTCCCTGTTAGATAAGGATCGCCCCCATGGCCCTGGAACGTACGTTCAGCATTCTGAAGCCCGACGCTACCCGCCGTAACCTGACCGGCAAGATCAACGCGAAGTTCGAGGAAGCCGGTCTGCGCGTCGTTGCGCAGAAGCGCATCCAGATGAGCCGCACGCAGGCCGAAACCTTCTACGGCGTGCACAAGGAACGTCCGTTCTTCAACGATCTGGTGACGTTCATGACGTCCGGCCCGGTGGTTGTGCAGGTGCTGGAAGGCGAAAACGCCATTGCCCGCAACCGCGAAATCATGGGCGCGACCGACCCGAAAAAGGCCGACAAGGGCACCATCCGCGCCGAGTTCGCCGAAGGCATCGAAGCCAACTCCGTGCATGGTTCGGACAGCGCCGAGAATGCCGCGATCGAAATCGCATATTTCTTTGCAGGCAGCGAAATCCACGCCTGATTGGTGTGTGGGTAACGGATACGGAAAGGGGCCTCGCGGCCCCTTTTTCGTGCCTACACCAGAAACACGGCCATCAGGATCAACAACACAACCGCCGCGATGACGCTGCGTTCCAGAAAGCGCCAGAAGCTGTGCAGCATCTGCTGGCGGTCGGTGGTGAAGGCTTCTTCGGTGAGCGGGGCCATGGTGTCTGTTCCAGAACGTTGTTGCAACGATCCTGCAACGCCATGCCGTGCCAGTTCAAGCGGGATTACGCAGCGCCATGTCCGGGGATGGGGCGTTCAGCACGCAACGGTCGTTCTCCAGCCGGGCGCGTCCCGTTGCCAGCAGGGTCAGCGCTTGCGGATACAGGATGTGCTCCTGCGTCAGCACGCGGGCGGCCAGCATGTCTTCTGTGTCGTGCGCATGCACCGGCACGGCGGCCTGCGCAATGATCGGGCCTTCGTCCATGCCATCGGTCACAAAATGCACGGTGCAGCCATGCAGACGCACGCCTGCCTGCAAGGCGCGCGCGTGGATGTCGATGCCGGGGAAGGCGGGCAGCAGGCTCGGGTGGATGTTGATCATCCGGCCCGCATAATGCCGCACCAGATAGGGTGTCAGCAGCCGCATATACCCGGCCAGACAGACGATCTCGGCCCCCGCTTCGTCCAGCGCGGCGACGATGGCGCGTTCGTGCGCCTCGCGGTCGCGGCCGAAGTCGCGATGCGGGATTGTGGCGGTGGGGATACCCTGTGCGGCGGCGTGGTCGAGGCCCGCCGCGCCCACGATGTTGGACAGCACCAGCACCGGTTCTGCCGGGAAACCCGGTACCTTGGCCGCTTCCAGCAGCGCCGCCATGTTCGAGCCGCGCCCGCTGATCAGCACGGCAAAGCGTTTCTTCTGCACCGGCATCAGCCCATGAAATGCGCGAGCATCGCGTAGTTTACCTGCGCCGCGTCGGCACTGGCGCGCGGGACGATCTGCCCGATGCGCGATACGGTTTCACCCTGCGCGGTCAGCATTGCGGTGGCTTTGTCGGCGTCTTCCGCCGCAACTACCACGCACATGCCAATGCCGCAGTTGAACACGCGCAGCATCTCGTCGGGGATCACGTTGCCGGTCTTCGACAGCCACTTGAACACGCCGGGGACCGTCCATGCGCCGGTGTCGATTTCGGCCGCGGTGTTGTCGGGCAGCACGCGCGGCAGATTGTCAGTCAGGCCGCCGCCGGTGATGTGCGCGCACGCCTTCACCAGCCCGGCGCGATGCGCGGCCAGCACCGACTTCACGTAAATGCGCGTCGGCGTCATCAGCGCCTCGGCCAGGGTGCCGCCGCCGAACGGGCTGGGCGCGGACCAGGTCAGACCGCTGGCCTGCACTACACGCCGCACCAGCGAGAACCCGTTCGAGTGCACACCTGACGACGCCAGTCCCAGGATCACGTCGCCCGGCGTCACCGTCTTCGGCAGCAGCGTGCCGCGATCGGCCGCGCCGACCGAGAATCCGGCCAGATCGTAGTCGCCCGCCTGATACATGCCGGGCATTTCCGCGGTTTCGCCGCCGACCAGCGCGCTGCCGGACAGTTTGCAGCCCTCGGCAATGCCCGAGACCACATCGCGCGCCGCGGCAACGTCGAGCTTGCCCGTCGCGTAATAGTCGAGGAAGAACAGCGGCTCGGCCCCTTGCACCACCAGGTCGTTCACGCACATGGCGACCAGATCGATGCCGACGCCCTTGTGCAGCCCGGTCTCGATGGCGATCTTCAGCTTGGTGCCCACGCCGTCGGTGCTGGACACCAGAATCGGGTCGGTGAAACCGGCCGCCTTCAGGTCGAACAGTGCGCCGAAGCCGCCCAGCCCGCCCATGGTGCCGCGCCGGTCCGTGGCGCGCGCCAACGGCTTGATGGCGTCTACCAGGGCCTCGCCGGCGTCGATGTCTACCCCTGCGTCGCGATAGGTGAGGCTGGTCATGGCTGCTCCTGATGGTCTAAGTCGTTGGCATGGGCCAAAATTGCTGGCCCGAATGTAGCGGATGTGATCTTCTGCGACCAGATAGCAGGCCAAGGACTGCCTGTCTGCTGGTGAGACGCCAAAAAGGAGAACTGCGTGCCCGACGGTCCGGATTTTGCCCCGGAAAGTAGAGTGACACTGGAAGCCGGGCTTATCACGGTACCGAATGTCATTACCCTTGCGCGGTTATGTGCAGTGCCATTGGCAGTCTGGCTGGTGTTGCGTAACGATCTGGCAACGGCCTTCTGGCTGTTCGTCGGCGCCGGTGTGTCGGACGGGATCGATGGCTGGATCGCGCGGCGCTGGAAACTGCGCTCGCTGGTCGGCGCCATTCTGGACCCCATCGCGGACAAGGCGCTGCTGGTCAGCATGTATGTCACGCTGGCGATCATGCATGTGTTGCCGGACTGGCTGGCCATTCTGGTGGTGTTCCGCGACGTGCTGATCGTGGGCGGCGTGATGGTGCTGTACGTAATGGGACAGACCGTGCTGATCAAACCCATTCTGGTTTCCAAGCTGAATACGCTGCTGCAGATTGCGCTCGCCGCGTTGGCCCTGCTGTTCAGCGGCTATGGGTTGATCGGTGGCTGGGCGCATGCGGCGCTGTTGCTTCACATCATGGTCTGGGCGGTGACGGTGACCACGCTGGCCTCGGGCGCGGCCTATGTCTGGGCTGTTGCCAAGCGGCCATCGGTATGAGCTTTTATCACTGATGTTATCGCCCCCACCCCAGGATAACCCACGGCCCCCGGCGGTGCATTACCAGCGTGTGGCGCTGGTCGTCTGCGTGTTGCTGGGGCTGGGCGTCGGGCTGCATCTGTTCTCGAGCATTCTGCTGCCCTTCGTGCTGGCTGCGGCGATTGCGTATTTCCTCGACCCGCTGGCGCGGCAACTGGCGCGCTTCGGCGTGCCACGCGGGCTGGCGGCGGCGCTGCTGATCGTTGCGCTGCTCACGATGACGCTGATTTTCGTGCTGCTGCTGTATCCGCTGATCCTGTCGCAGATGTGGCTGCTGATCTCGCGTATGCCGACCTATATGGCGGCTCTGAACGATGCAATCCGCAACGGCCTGCAGGGATTGCAGCAACGCTTCGGCGAGGAATTCGTGGACAGTCGCCTGCGTGCACTGGCGGCTTCGCAGGTCAGCACGGTGTTCTCGCTGATCGGCAGTGCGCTGGCGCAGCTGGCCAGCAGCGGCATCGCGCTGTTCAACGTGCTGACGCTGATGGTGATCACACCGGTTGTTGCATTCTATCTGCTGCGCGACTGGGGTGGGATGGTGCTGCGTGTCGATGGTTGGCTGCCGCTGCGCTACGCCACGGTGGTCCGCACCCAGGCGCGCGAGATCGACCGCATCCTTTCGGCATGGCTGCGCGGGCAGGCGCTGTGCTGTCTGATTCTGGCGATCTATTACTCGATCGCGCTGTCGGCGGCTGGGCTGGACCTCGGGCTGATCGTGGGGCTGACGGCTGGGGCGATCAGTTTCATCCCCTATGTCGGCACCATTACCGGCGCGCTGATCGCGGTGGGCATGGCGATGGTGCAGTTCTCGGACTGGAGCAGCGTGCTGCTGATCGCCGCGGTGTTCATGTTCGGCAATCTGGTGGAAGGCTACATCATCTACCCGTATCTGCTGGGCGACCGGGTGGAGCTGCACGCCGTGTGGGTGATCTTCGCGCTGTTCGCGGGCGGCGCGCTGTTCGGGTTTGTCGGTGTGCTGCTGGCGGTGCCGGTGGCGGCGGCGATCGGGGTGATCGCGCGGTACTGGCTGCGCCGCTATCTGATGAGTCCGCTGTATCTGGACCCGCCACCCGAATAATGCCGCCGAACCAGTTCATCCTGCCTTTCCCGCATGCGCCATCCTTCGCGCGCGAGGATTTTCTGAAAGCCCCCTCGAACGCCGAGGCGCTGGCACTGCTGGCCGATCCCGCCGCATGGCCGCAGGGGCGGCTGGTGCTGCATGGTCCGGCGGGGGCAGGGAAGACGCATCTGCTGCACATCTGGGTCGCGCAGAACAATGCGCGCTATGTGCAGGGGGCCGCATTGCACGGCTTGCCCGATGCCGGGCCGGTGGCGGTGGACGAAGCGGACCGGGTGGTCGATCAGGCGGCGCTGTTTCATCTGCTGAACGCCAATGCCGAACAGGGTTTCCCGACGCTGCTGGCGGGCCGCGATGCCCCGATGCTGTGGCCGCTGACGTTGCCCGATCTGACCAGCCGCGTGCGTGCCGCGCTGGGCGTGGGGCTGCGCGTGCCGGACGATGCGCTGTTGCAGGCATTGTTCGTGCGGCTGGCGTCCGACCGGCAGCTGTCGGTCCCGGCGCATGTGCAGAGCTGGGTGCTGCTGCATCTGCCGCGCGACGTTGCCATCCTGCGCGAGGCGGTGGCGCGGCTCGACCGTGCATCGATGGCGGCGGGCGGGAAGATCACCCGCACGCTGGCGGTGGATGCACTCGCCGATCTGGCTGAAGATCTCTCGCCGGAAGGTGAGAAATAGGATAAGCTCCCTCATCGACCTGAAGGCACTGCGATCATGGATAAACCAGTCATTCCGCCCATCGCGCTGGATAACCCCGAGCGGTTTATCAATCGGGAACTGTCGTGGCTGGCCTTCAACACGCGTGTGCTGGAAGAGGCGAACAACAGCCGTTACCCATTGCTGGAACGCCTGCGCTTCGTGTCGATCAGCGCGTCGAACCTCGATGAATTTTATTCCGTGCGTGTGGCCGGGCTGATCGGCCAGCAGCTTGCCGGTGGCCCCACGCGTCTGTCGCCCGATGGCCGCACGCCTGCGCAGCAGCTGGCCGCCATTCACGCGCAGGCCCACAGCCTGATCCACGGCCAGCAGGTGGCATGGCGCACGCTGCGCAGCCAGTTGCGCGATGCCGGGCTGATTGTGTGCGAGGTCCCGGACCTGACGGCGGCGGATCGTCGCTGGCTGGATGCGTGGTTCATGGAGCACGTGTTCCCGGTTGCGACCCCGCTGGCGATCGACCCGGCGCACCCGTTCCCGTTTATCCCGAACATGGGGCTGGTCTGTGTGCTGCGTCTGGTGCGCGAGCTGGATGGTGCAGCCATGCGCGCGCTGATCCCGCTGCCCGCGCAGACCGAACGTTTCGTGCGCCTGCCGTCCGAACCCGGCGGGCCGATCCGGTTCGTGATGCTGGAAAATCTGGTGATCCTGTTTCTGGATCGTCTGTTCCCCGGTTACTTCCTCACCGGGCACGGCATGTTCCGCCTGATCCGCGACACCGACGTCGAGTTCGAGGACGAGGCCGAGGATCTGGTGCGTTCGTACGAGACCGCGCTGAAGCGCCGCCGCCGCGGCCGCCCGATCCACCTGACGTTAAACCGCGACATGCCCGACGATCTGAAGGCGTTTGTGTCGGACGAGCTCGACGTGCCGCATGACGAGATCTTTGTCGTCGATGGCGCGCTGGGTGCGGCGGACCTGAAGCAGTTGATCGTGGACGACCGTCCCGACCTGCAATTCCCGCCCTACACGCCGCGTTTTCCCGAACGCATCCGCGATTTCGGCGGCGACTGTTTCGCCGCGATCCGCACGAAGGATATCGTCGTGCACCACCCGTTTGAAAGCTTCGACGTGGTGGTGCAGTTCCTGCGTCAGGCGACCGCCGATCCGAACGTGGTGGCGATCAAGCAGACGCTGTATCGCACCACGCGCGATAGCCCCATCGTGCGCGCGCTGATCGAAGCGGCCGAGGCTGGCAAAAGCGTCACCGCGATGGTCGAACTGAAAGCTCGCTTCGACGAGGAGATCAACATCGGTCTGGCCCGTCGTCTGGAAGCGGCAGGCGTGCAGGTGGTGTACGGGTTCGTTGAACTGAAGACGCATGCAAAACTGTCGCTGGTGGTGCGGCGCGAAGGCACGATGATGCGCACTTACGCGCATTTCGGCACCGGAAATTATCACCCGATCACGGCGCGCATCTACACCGACCTGTCGTTCTTCACCTGCGATCCAGATCTGACGCGCGATGCGGCGCGGCTGTTCAATTACATGACCGGCTATGCCCGCCCCGAACGCATGGACGCGCTGGCATTCAGCCCGCTGACCATTCGTCCCGCCCTGCTGGAACTGATCCAGCGCGAGGAGGGTTTCGCGCGTGCCGGAAAGCCCAGCGGCATCTGGCTGAAGATGAATTCGATGGTGGACGAGGAACTGATAGACGCGCTGTATCGTGCCAGTCAGGCGGGCGTGAAGATCGAATGCGTGGTGCGCGGCATCTGTTGCCTGCGTCCCGGTGTGCCGGGCCTGTCCGAGAACATCCACGTCAAATCGCTGGTCGGGCGTTTTCTGGAACACAGCCGCATCTGTGCTTTTGGCAACGGTCACAAGCTGCCGCATCGTAACGCGCGCGTTTACATCAGCAGTGCCGACTGGATGGCGCGCAACATGGACTGGCGCGTGGAAACTCTGGTGCCGATCCATAACCCCACCGTGCATGCGCAGATCCTCGACCAGATCATGATGGTCAACCTGAAGGACAACGCGCAGTCGTGGGATCTGCTGCCGGATGGATCCTACCGGCGGGTGAAGCCGGGCAAGACGCGGTTTTCGGCGCACGAGTATTTCATGACCAACCCGTCGCTCTCGGGGCGCGGCAGTGCGTTGCATGGCCCGCGGGAAGAGAAAGAACGCCAGGATCGCGTGACTCAGGACTGAACGAGAACCACACAGGACGACAAGCCGATGCCCTATAAGCCGCCGCCTGCCAAGCCGCGCTATGCCGTGGTCGATCTTGGGTCGAACTCCGTGCGTCTGGTGGTGTTCGAAGGTCTGTCGCGCAACCCGACCACGATCTTCAACGAGAAGGCCGTGCTGCGTCTGGGCAAGGGGATGCAGGGCAGCGGCAAGCTGAACGAAGACGGCGTGGCCGATGCGCTGAAAGTGCTGGTGCGTTACCACGCCATCGCGCGCGCGATGGGGGCGCTGGAGTTCGAAATTCTGGCCACCGCCGCTGTGCGCGACGCCACCAACGGCGCGGCCTTTGTGACCGAGATTGAAAAACGCCTGCCCGGTGTGGCGATCCGTGTGTTGTCGGGCGAGTTCGAGGCAAAATCTTCGGCCGAGGGTCTGCTGTGCGGCATTCCTGCGGCGGATGGAATTCTGGCCGATATCGGCGGTGGTTCGCTGGAACTGGTGCGCGTGCGCGATGGTGGTGTGCACGAAAACGTGTCGCTGAAGCTGGGCGTGATCCGACTGTCCGAACAGTCGGGCGGCAGTCAGGCGAAGGCGCGCGATATTGTGCAGGAAACACTGGCACCGATCCCGTGGCTGAAGAAAACCGGCGGTGGGGATCTGTATCTGGTGGGCGGGGCATGGCGTGCGCTGGCGCGCGTGCATATCGCGCAGACCGGCTATCCGCTGCATCTGGTGCATCACTATACGCTGAATGCCGAACAGGCGCGCGACCTGTGCGAGGTGATCGGCAATGCAACGCGCCGCTCGCTCGACCGTATTCCCGGCATCCCGAAACGCCGGTCCGAGGATCTGCCATTCGCAACCGCGGTGCTGCGGCGTCTGCTGCGGGTGACGGATGCGCGGCGTGTGGTATTTTCTGCCAATGGTCTGCGCGAAGGCTGGTACATGGCGCGCCTGCCGGCCGAAAAGCGCTTGCTGGACCCGATGATTGCTGCAGGGCAGGAATTCGCCGCGCAGTTCGGGCGCGATCCGTCGCTACCGCCGGCCTTGTTCGCATGGACATCGCCGCTGTTTCCGGACGAGGACCACGAGCAGCGCCGCCTGCGCGAAGCCGCGTGTTGGATGTCGGATATCGGCAGTCACGAACATCCGGAATATCGGGCGGAGCAGTCCTATCTGCGCGTTCTGCGCCAGCCGGGGATTTGCCTCGACCATCATGCGCGCGCGTTTCTGGGGCTGGTTCTGGCGCTGCGTTACGACGCGCCGCTGGATGCGCCGTGGTTGCAGACCGTGCGCATGCTGCTGGACGTGAACGACGCCGCGCGAGCTGAATCGCTGGGGGTCGCATTGCGTCTGGCCTACACGTTATCGGCAGGCACACCGGATCTGCTGGCCGAAACATCGCTGGCCCTGCGCGGCAACAAGCTGATCCTGAAACTGGCCGAAGGTTCTGGCGTATTCGCGGGCGAAAGTGTGACGCGCCGTCTGGAACGTCTGTCCGAGGAAATGGCACTCGAGGCACGGGTCGAGGTTACGCAGCGTGACTGAGCCGATGGATAGCGGCCCCGATATTCTTGCGCACCTGGCATGGCTGGAGAAAGAACATCTGGCCGGGAAACCGCGCGATGCTGTGCTGCGCTTTCTGGGCGACGTTATGGGGCGCGCCGTGCAGGAGGACGCTGTGATTGAGTTCCTGCGCGAAAAAATTGGTGCGAATGTTGTGTTGCGTATGATGCATGCTGTGCAGCACGCATCCGCCGGTCGTTACATCGGCAAAGATGCCAGGTTGGATCTGGCGGAGTTGCTGGCTGCCGACTGGGAGCAGGCCAATCACGATACAGACGATCTGCATCAGGGAGCCATCGACCTGATGGCGGCCACCGAGGCGATGATGGCAGTGGCAATACGCCCAACACCGAAGAAGGTTGCCGCCTGCGTTGAATGGGTTCTGAACCGGCATGACTACCGGATACAGTTTGCCGATAACCCGGACATTGCCGCCGCCGAGGGGGCATTGCAGGCCGAGCTTCAGAGGCAGCGGGATTTTGTCTTCACGTAAGCTGTGTTTTCGGCCTGTTGATCACTGCCACAGACGCCACCATCAGCCTGCCGAACAGGCATGCCCAGGCCTGTTTCATCCCGAAGCGCACGAATTCGTAAGCCCATGCCGACCATTTGCCGCGCTGGTGTATGCGCCGCCCCAGCGCCGCCTCGTAAGCGACGAAGCGCGCCGGCGGCGCCGCACTCATCTCAGCCGGCGATCAGTTTTACTTTTCGCCCATCCACACCCAGCGCCAGCTTGCCGTTTTTCAGCGCCAGTGCGTCGTTGCCGAACACATCGCGGCGCCAGCCGTGCAGGGACTGGATGTCGGGCTCGTCCTCGGTTGCCAGACGGTCGAGGTCGTCGGAATTGGCAATCAGCTTCGGGGCGACATCGTGCTGTTCGCACTTCGCCGCCAACAGCACCTTCAGCAGCGCAATCAGCGCCGGGGACGGGCGCGGGCCGTCGCGTTCGCGGCTGGCGGTGGGCAGATCTTCCTCGGGGCGCTTCTGCGCCTCGGCAATCGTGGCCAGCAGCGAGACACCGCTTTTCCCCTCGGCGAAACCACGCGTGATGCCGCGGGCGCGGGCCAATGATTCAGCGTCGGTCGGGGTGGTGGCGGCAATCTCCAGCAGCGTTTCGTCCTTCACCAGGCGCTGGCGGGGGATGTTCACACGCTGCGCCTCGCGCTCGCGCCAGGCGGCCAGCGCCTGCACCATGCCGAGGAATTTCCGGTTGTTGCTGCGCGGCTTCAGGCGCTCCCACACTGTTTCCGGGTCGGTGCGGTATGTCTCGGGTCTGGCGAGGACGGCCATTTCCTCGGCCACCCAGGCCAGACGGCCTTCTTTTTCCAGCTTGGCGACCAGGCGTTCATAGACCACCCGCAGATGCGTGACGTCCGCCGCGGCATAGGTGATCTGCGCGGGCGATAGCGGCCGGGCCGACCAGTCGCTGAAGCGGTGCGCCTTGTCGATCTGTCCGCCAGCCAGCGAGGCAACCAGTTCGGCATAGCTCGCCTGATCGCCGAAGCCCGCGACCATGGCGGCGATCTGGGTGTCGAACAGCGCGGTGGGGACTTCGCCGAACTTCAGCAGGAAAATCTCGATATCCTGCCGCGCGGCATGGAATACCTTGGTTACCGCCGGGTCGGCCAGCAGCGCGCCCAGCGGGGCCAGATCCAGCCCCTCGGCCTGCGCGTCGAGCACGATGGTATCCGCCGTGCCGCCCAGCTGGACGATGCACAGTTCCGGCCAATACGTGCGTTCCCGCATGAATTCTGTGTCAACCGTGACGAATTTCTCGGCCCGCAGCCTGAGGCACGCGGCCTCCAGCTCGGCGGTCGAGGTGACGAAAACGGGGGCGGGATAGTCTGGGTGCTTTGGTTTACGCATGGGAAAAGGCTTCTACACGGAACTGTGGCGCTTGACAGCAGGGGGGTGCATGGCTTCCTTGCATATTCCGTTGTTCCGATCTTCAGAGGCAGTTTCTCCATGCACGCCTATCGCTCCCATACCTGCGGCCAGCTCCGCGCGAGTGACGCCGATTCCACCGTTCGCCTGTCCGGCTGGGTGCACAGCAAGCGCGACCACGGGGGGCTGCTGTTCATCGATCTGCGCGACCATTACGGGCTGACACAGATTGTCTTCGCCGCCGGGACGGACCTGTTCAACACCGCAACGGATGTGCGGGTGGAGAGCGTGATCACCGTGACCGGCAAGGTCGTGGCGCGCATGGCGGGCACTGTGAACCCCAAGCTGCCGACCGGCGAGGTCGAGGTGCAGGCCGCCGAGATGGTGGTGGAAAGTCTGGCCGAGGTGCTGCCGATGCAGGTGGCCGGCGATCAGGATTTCCCCGACGAGATCCGCCTGAAATACCGCTACATCGACCTGCGCCGCGACAAGATGCAGCGCAACCTGAAGCTGCGTTCGGGGGTGATCAATTCGTTCCGCCGCCGGATGATCGATGCGGGCTTCACCGAATTCCAGACGCCGATCCTGACCGCGTCCTCGCCCGAAGGGGCGCGCGACTTCCTGGTCCCGGCGCGTCTGCATCCGGGCAAGTTCTACGCACTGCCGCAGGCGCCGCAGCAGTTCAAGCAGCTGGCAATGGTGGCGGGGCTGGACCGGTATTTCCAGATCGCCCCGTGCTTCCGTGACGAATCCTCGCGCGCCGACCGCTCGCCGGGTGAATTCTATCAGCTCGACTTCGAGATGAGCTTCGTCACCCAGGAAGACGTGTTCAACACGCTGGAACCCGTGATGGCGAGCGTGTTCGAGGAATTCTCGAACGGGCGCGCGGTGACAAAGCCGCCATTCCCGCGCATTCCGTATGATATGTCGATGCTGGAATATGGCTCGGACAAGCCCGACCTGCGCAACCCGCTGAAGATTACCGATGTGTCGGCACAGTTTGCAGGCTCGGGCTTCGGTCTGTTCGCGAAGATCGTGGCGGGCGGCGGCATTGTGCGCGCCATTCCGGCGCCGGGTGCGGCGGGCAAGCCGCGCGGCTTCTTCGACAAGCTGAACGAATGGGCGCGTGAAGAAGGTGCGGGCGGTCTGGGCTATATCGCGTTCGATACCGATGGCGCCAAAGGCCCGATCGCCAAGAACCTGGAAGCCGACCGCGTGGAAGCAATCCGCACGGCGTGCGGCCTGAAGACCGGCGATGCGGTGTTCTTCGCCGCGGGCAAGAAAGACGAAGCGCCGAAGTTCGCAGGCCGCGTGCGCACGCGCGTCGCGCAGGACCTCGACCTGATTGAAGTGGGCGAATTCCGTTTCTGCTGGATCACCGATTTCCCGATGTATGAACTGAACGAGGAAACCGGCCAGATCGATTTCAGCCACAACCCGTTCAGCATGCCGCAGGGCGGGATGGAAGCGCTGAACACGCAGGATCCGCTGACCATTAAGGCGTATCAGTACGACATCGTGTGCAACGGGATCGAACTGTCCTCGGGCGCGATCCGCAATCACAAGCCCGAGATCATGATCCGCGCATTCGAGATTGCGGGCTATCCGGCGTCCGAAGTGGAAGCACGTTTCGGCGGCATGCTGAATGCGTTCCGTTACGGCGCGTCGCCGCATGGTGGCTCGGCCCCCGGCATCGACCGCATCGTGATGTTGCTGGCCGACGAGCCGAACATCCGCGAAGTGATCCTGTTCCCGCTGAACCAGCAGGGCGAGGATCTGATGATGCAGGCTCCGGCACCCATTTCGGCCGCACGGTTGAAGGAACTGCATCTGGCACTGGCGATGCCGCCGAAAGTCAAAGCGGACTAAAAAGCGACTTCTACGAGTTGTTTGCGAATCCCCCCGGCGGTTTATCCTCCGGGGGTATTTTTATGGTCTGCGAGAGTATAGATGTTTCGTAAAATTCTGGCGGCTCTGTTTGGAAAGCCGCAGAAGAGTGAAGTTCCCGCGCCCGTCGCTGCGGCACCGGCCGTGTCAGAACCCACGCTCTGGCAGGCTTTGTGCGAACAGTTCTGTCCGGACGATGCATCGCTGTTCGTGGATGTTCAGCTTTCCATCACAGATCCGGCGGCGTATCTGGAAAGATTCGAGTTCAACCTGGCCGAACGCGGGATCGAGAAAATCTCGGGCGTGAAACCGTGGCTCGCATTGGTGGACGGGCTGATCGCGCGTGAATATCTGGCGGAATTCGATCACAAGGTTGAGGCCGTGGACCTCGCCGCCCTGCTGGAAGAAACACAGGTCAGCAAAGCGCATGATGTGCGGTTCGCCGCATTGGCGGACAGTTCGAAGATGGGCGCAGAATTGCTCGAAGAAGCGGCGACGGAGTTCGATCGGTATTCATTGAATCTGCTCTGTCTCGACATCGACAGCGACTGTTATCCGCTGATCCCGATGCCCCCTGCGAAGGTGCCGGAAATTCAGCGTTTGGCGCAGGCGTTGAAGCAAAAAATTCATGTTATCCCGACAAATAGATAGCAATATTTTCTTTTAAAATTCGATATTTGACGAAACTCTTCGTTTGGGTTGAAGTCTTTTCCAACAACACATCACAATGTCGGGGATCAACGTAGACATGCTCAAAAACAAACTGATGGCCGCAGCAGCGGCGCTGCTCGGCTTTGCGGCTACGGCGCTGCCAGCGCATGCGGGGGCAACTCTGGAAGGTGTGCGTCAGCGCGGCATTCTGGTGTGTGGCGTCAATGTGGGCGTGGCGGGGTTCTCGCAGCCGGACAGCGGCGGCACCTGGCGCGGGCTGGATGTGGATTTCTGTCGCGCCACAGCGGCCGCCGTGCTGGGCGATGCGAACAAGGTGCGCTACGTGCCGCTGACCGCCGTGCAGCGTTTCCCCGCGCTGCAGGCGGGCGAGATCGATCTGCTGCAACGCCAGGGCACGCAGACACTGACGCGCGACACCACGCTTGGTCTGCGCATGGTGGGTGTTACGTTCTATGACGGTCACGGCTTCATGGTGAAGCGCAGCGCCAACCTGACCTCGGCGCGACAGCTCGACGGTGGCACGGTCTGCGTGCAGAGCGGCACCACGAACGAGAGCATCACCGCCGAATATGCGCGCGAAAACAATCTGAACATCCACATCGTAGTGTTCGATCGCGTCGTCGAGGCGAACAACGCACTGGCGGCCGGCCGCTGCGATGCGGTGGGGACGGATGCGGGGCAGCTTGCGGCGCTGCGCAGCATGCTGCCGAACCCGCAGGATTACATGATCCTGCCGGAACGCCTGTCGAAAGAACCCTATGGCCCGATGGTCCGCCGCGACGACCAGGAATGGTTCGAGGTGATTCGCTGGATCGTGATGGCCACGGTGGAAGCGGAAGAACTTGGCCTGACCACCGCCAATGTGGAGCAGATGCGCACCAGTAGTGAATCGGCCAATGTGCGTCGCCTGTTGGGTGTGGACCCGCTGCTGGGCAATTCGCTGAAGCTGCCGCAGGATTGGGCGTTCCAGATCATTCGTCAGGTTGGCAATTATGGCGAGATCTATGAACGCAACATGGGCGTTAACACCCCGCTGGGGCTGGAACGCGGGGCGAATGCGCTGTGGACCAAGGGCGGGCTGATGTACGCTTGGCCGATGCGTTGATACGCGCGAACTGATTTACGAGGAAAGCCCGTGATCTGGCTGGTGCCGGGCCACGGGCTTCTTTATTGTCGGGGTATTATTTGGAGCACGCGCATGTTCTTCCGGACCATTCTGCTGATGACAGTCATCGCCCTGAGCACCGCCGGTGCGGCCGATCTGGTCAGTTATCGTGCCACGTATCAGCTTGAGCCCGCGGGCGGTGCTACCAACGGGCAGCAGCTGATTACCGGGTTCGAGGGAACATCGCAGATCGAATTCCGCCGCACCTGCTCGGGCTGGGTCACCAACAGCCAGTCGCGCAACACCATCACCACCGCAACCGGACAGACGCTGCTCAGCGAGGGACGCGGATCGCTGCTGGAATCGCTCGACGGGTTGCAGCTGCGCTTCTCGCGACAGGAACGTCTGAACGGCAACGTAGTGGAAAATATGGAGGGGAGTGCGCAGCTCGATGCGGCGGGTGCCGTGGGGCGCGCCGAATTCACGCGCCCGGCGCGCAGTCAGGTTGCCTTGCCCGCAGGCACGCTGTTCCCGATTGCGCATACGCGTGCCGAGCTGGCACATGCACAGCGTCGCGCGCGCGTGTTCGATGCTTATCTGTTCGATGGCAGCAAGACGGAAGTTGAACGCCTGAGTGCCGTGCTGCTGTCCGCAGCCGATCCGCAGGCGGTGGCGAATTTCGACGCGCTGTCGGCGCATCCGTCGTGGCGGATCACGGAATCGTATTTTGAATCCGACACTGCGACCACCCCCCGGATCGAGATCAGCACCCGCTTCTGGGCCAACGGTGTGGTGGGCGATGCCGAAACCCGCATGGGTCCGCTGTCGATCCGCCAGAAGCTGATCAGCCTGGAGATCCTGCCGGACGAAGGGTGCTGAGATGTTGCGTCTTGCGATCCTTGCAGCAGCACTGCTGTTTCCGTCGGTCCTGCTGGCGGCTGATATGGTCAGTCATCGTGCCATGTATGAATACGATCCGCAGACCTCTACCGATGGGCAGCAACCAGTTCTGCTCAGCGGGATGCTGCAGATTGAAACCCGGCGCACCTGTGCGGGCTGGGTGACCAACGCCACGTCGCGGCGCCATCGCAGCCTGCCTTCGGGGTTGGAGGTGGTGTTCGACAGCCGGACCTCGCGGCTGGAATCGCTGGATGGAACGTCGCTGCGGTTTTCCAGTCAGGAACGTGTCAACGGCCGCGTCACCGAAACGCGCGAGGGCAGTGCCCGGCTGAACGCTGTGGGCGGGGCGGGGCAGGCGACGTTCACCAAACCAGCTGCAAGGCAGATGGATCTGCCCGCAGGCACCCTGTTTCCAACCGCGCATACGCTTCGCCAGATTGAACAAGCGCAGCGCAATGAACGCCTGTTCGATGCGCGCGTTTTCTCGGGTGACAGTGTCGAGGTTGAACGGTTGAATTCCATCCTGCTCTCGGCGCAGCGTCCGCAGCAGATGGAGGGTTTTCCCGCGCTTTCCCCCCTGACATCCTGGCGAATGAGCGAGACGATGTTCTCGTCCGACACCGAACCGACCCCGGTATTCGAATCCAGCGCCCGCCTGTGGGCCAATGGCGTGGTGGGCGATCTCGAGATTCGGGCAGGGGGGCAGACAATCCGGCGCCGATTGGTTACGCTGGAAATTCTTCCCGATGAAGGCTGCTGATAAATGAAGCGTTTCGTTGCGGCGTTACTGCTGCTGGTCTCTCCTGTTGCGCTGGCTGCCGATCTGGCGCCGCATCGGGCCGTCTATAGTCTGGCGCTCGACCCGCAGCGCAGCGGGGATGTGACGTCTGCCGATGGCACGATGGCGCTGGAAGTGCTCGACACCTGCGACGGCTGGGCCTCGCGCCAGCGCATGCAGATCAACGTGCAGAGTCGGGAAGGCCAGGCGATATCGATCGTGACCGATTACACGACCTGGGAATCGAAGGACGGTCTGCGGCTGCGCTATCGGCTGCGTAACCAGACCGAAGGGGCGGTAACGCAGGAGATCATCGGCGAAGCGCGGCTCGACAGCGCCGGTGGCCGTGGCGTTGCGACCTATACGGCGCCCGAGGAATTCACCCGCCCTCTGCCGGCCGGCACATTGTTCCCGACCGCACACACGCGCGCGCTGATCGCCGCAGCGCAGCGCGGGCAGCGGATTCTGTCCGCCCCGCTATTCGACGGCACGTCGGAAGACGGGGCGTTGAACAGCACCACGACGCTGCTCTCGAGCGCACCAGCGCGGGCTGTGGCGCTGTTCCCGGCGTTGTCGACGCTGCCGTCCTGGCGCGTGAGCATCGCCTTCTTCGACGATGGCGACGACAGCGGCACCCCGGACAGCACCATGGCGATGCGCTATTGGGCGAACGGCGTGGCGAGCGAGATGAAGATCGACTTCGGTGAATTCGGCCTGCTCGGCACGATGGGGGAACTACAAATCCTTCCCGGCGGCTGCTAACGGCAGCGCATTCTCAAACCATCTTTGCGATGATTGCTGCCAAGCACCGGCTATTCCAGATGCAGCGCCCAGTCCGGGGATTCAGGGGTGGGTGGTTTCAGATACATGGGCTGGCAGTTCTGGGTGCGGACATTTGCCACCATTCCCATTGCGGCACGCAGGCCACGGAACAGCGCGCCATGCGCCACCACCAGAACAGGGGCGGGGCTCTGCAGGGCGCGGTTCACGGCACCCACCACGCGCGTGCGCATGACGTCGAACGGTTCAGCACCTTCGGGAGTTTCGTGACCATCTACCCAGTCGTGGAACCAGTCGCTCATCGGCTGGCCTTCGCGGACACCGAAGCTGCATTCACGCAGCTCCTCGTCCAGCTGCACAGGCAGGCCCAGCGCTTCACCCACGATCTCGGCCGTGACGCGTGCTCGGCTCAGCGGTGATGCGATGATCGTCTGCACTCCGCGCCCACGCATCGCCTGCGCCGCTTCGTGCGCCTGCGCGATGCCGATGTCGTTCAGCGGGATATCGACATTGCCCTGCGACCACGACTTGGCATTCCAGTCGGTCTGGCCGTGACGCAGATACCAGAACGGGATCGGAGACAGCGCCATCAGTCGAACAGCGAACTGACCGAGCTTTCTTCGCTGATCCGGCGCATCGCCTCGGCCAGCAGCGGCGCGATGGTCAGCTGACGGACATTGCGCGCCAGCCGCACGGCTTCGGTCGCCAGAATGGAGTCGGTCACCGTCACCATATCGAGGTTCGAGGACGAAATACGCGCAACCGCGCCGCCCGAGAGCACCCCGTGCGTCACATACACGCCGACCGATTTGGCCCCGTGCCCGATCAGCGCGTTGGCGGCGTTCACCAGCGTGCCGCCCGAATCCACGATGTCGTCTACCAGAATGCAGTGCCGGCCGGTCACGTCGCCGATCACGTTCATCACTTCCGACACGCCAGCGCGTTCGCGGCGCTTGTCGATGATGGCCAGATCGCAATTGATGCGCGTGGCAATCGCGCGTGCGCGGATCACCCCGCCCACGTCGGGCGAGACGATCATCAGATCGCCGTCACGGCCCGCAAACTGTTCCTTGATGTCGCGCGCGAAGAACGGCGCGGCGAACAGGTTGTCGACCGGAATATCGAAGAAGCCCTGGATCTGACCTGCGTGCAGATCCATGGTCAGCACACGGTCGGCACCGGCTTCGGTAATCAGGTTAGCGACCAGCTTGGCGCTGATCGGTGTGCGGGGGCCGGATTTCCGGTCCTGACGCGCATAGCCGAAATACGGGATCACCGCGGTCACGCGACGGGCCGACCCGCGAAGCAGGGCGTCCAGCGTGATCAGCAGTTCCATCAGGTTGTCGTTCGCCGGATAGGATGTCGACTGGATCACGAACACGTCTTCACCGCGGACGTTCTCGTTGATTTCGACAAACACCTCCATATCGGCGAAGCGCCGGATCGACGCCTTGGTGAGCGGCAGATTCAGGGCGGCTGCAACGGCCTCGGCCAGCGGACGGTTGGAGTTGCAAGCGATGATCTTCATTGCGCAGGTGCCCCGGACGGTGAGTTGGCGCTAGGTAGCAATCCCCCCGGCAAGAGTCCATGCATAGCGGACCCTTGCGGGGGAGAAATTACGGCGTGAGCTGCTTCTGGATGATATCGCGCACCCCGCCCGAAGCCTCGGACGCGACGGCGTAGGCGACATCGCCCCAGTAATGGTTCAGGCTACCGGACGGAACTTCGTTCAATTGCAGCACGCGGCCGCGTTCATTGCCGGCAGTATCGCTGACAATCCACTGGATTTCCACGCGTTGCTGGCTGGGATTTTCGCCAGCGGCCATTTCGACCTCGCCCGAGACAACCCAGTCGGCGCCGGTGCGAGTTTCCTGGATCACTAACCCGTTACGGCTCATGAATTCGCGCATTTTCTGCACCAGCATGGTGTTTCCATCGCCCGGGGCACCGGAAACGCCGGTAAAGGCGACACGAGTCGGGCCGCGCCCGGCCATGGTGGACGGGTCGTTGGCGCGGCGCGAGGCCTCGATCTGCGCCAGCAGTGAGACGATTTTCGGAGTGGCCGCAGCAATGGCGGCGTCCATGGTGGCGCTGCCGCCATTGGCCCAGGTCTGGGTGGGGACGGGGGCACCTTCGACGGTGCCCATCATTTCGCCCTCGGCGTTCTTGATGACGTAGGTCGGCAGAACATTCGCCCCGCGCAGGTCGGCCGAGATCTCCAGCCGCCAGTCCTCGGGGCCGGGGCGGCCGAGGACGACGGGCAGTTCGCGGTCCGCCAGCGTGTCGGCCAGATTTTCGGCGATGTAGCGGGCATCGTCCTCGCCCAGCCGCGCTTCGGTCGGGGGGGATGTGATCAGCCGGGCGGTGGGCGGCAGCGACAGCATGGGCGCATCCCCGCCGGGATTGCCCTGGAACGAACGCGGCAGATCGCCGCATGCGGTGAGCAGCAGGATCGGCAGGACCAGAAACGTCAGGAAATTACGCAATACAGCTCACCAAAAGGGTCAGGATGAATAACAGGGGAAAGAACAGAATATAGGGATGGCCCATCGGATCATCCCGCCACGATAACGGAGATCTGATGCCCGATCGGCCCGCCGCCCGCCAGAGTGCGGCGGCGGTGGCTGAAGAAGCGGGTGTCGTCGGCCAGCGTATCGGCGTCCACAACGTGCACCGCATGGGCGCTGGCCGCTTGCAGACGCATGGCGCAATACCCGGACAGGTCGAACTGCCAGTGCCCGTTGCGCGTGCCCGGCGCGAAGAAAGGGGCTGGGTCGGCGGTCTGGGCGGCGACGCTGTCGTAAAGATCCTGCCCGACTTCGTAGGAATGCTGCTGAATGCAGGGGCCGATGGCAGCGCTGATCTTGCGGGCGCCCAGTGCGCGCATGGCGGTCAGCGTGGCTTCCAGCACGCCGTCCACAGCGCTGCGCCAGCCTGCGTGGGCGGCACCGACGATGGCACCGTCCTCGTCCGTGAACAGCACGGGGGCGCAGTCGGCGGTGATGATCCCCAGCGCTACGCCGGGGCTGCTGGTGACCATGGCGTCGGCCTGCGGGCCTTCGCCGGTCGGCCAGAGTGTGTCCACCGTGATGACAGCAGGCCCGTGCACCTGGGTGACGCCGACCAGCATCTCGGGCGCGGCGTCCAGCGCGCGGGCGGCGCGGGCGCGGTTTTCCAGCACGTTGGGGCGTGCATCCATGCCAGACAGGCTGCAATTCAGCGCGGCATAAGGCCCGGTCGAGACGCCACCCTTGCGGGTGAAGAAACCGTGTCGGGCACCGATTACCGGCGCGGTCAGGAATTCGATGCTCATACGGGGTCAAATCCAGGCGGAGGAGAGGACACACCGTTACAGATCGCGAGGACTTTGAACAACCGCCCCATGGCGTGCGGTTCCATCAGACGGCGACTACCCGCGATCAGTCGCATGACCTGTGCGGGGGGCGCGTTGCGCGCCAGCCGGTCGATGCGGGCGGGTAGCCCCATCTGCGCGAGAAATATCCCCTGCGGCACCGGGCCATATGCGGCGGCCCCCGCCGCACGCGCCACGTGGGCGAGGGCTTCGAAATCCACATGCGCGGTCAGGTCGGCGCTGCCGGGGTCGGTCAGCGGGTCGGCCTGTGTGCCGTTGCGCAGCGCTTGTAGACTGTCGCCGGGGGCGCTGTGTTCCGGGCCGTAATCGACGAACAGGCAGGCGGTCTGCGCGCGCGCCGCCAACTGCGCGACGATGGCGCGGGCGGGTCCGTTGACCTCGGCGATCTCGCCCGGTTGTGCGGCAAGCGCGATGTCGATGTCGGCTGGCTGTTCGATGAACGTGCCATCCTGCACGAAGCGTTCGTTCCAGCCGCTATCCGTGCGCACGAACTGGCGGATCGGCAGCGCGTCGAAGAATTCGTTGGCCAGCAGAATCGCGGGGCCTGCGGGCAGCGTGTCGATGCTGTCGTGCCAGATGGCGTCTGGCACGCGGTTGCGTTGGGCCTCGCGCAGGCGCCGCGATGTCTCGACCAGATGCACCGACAGCGCGGCGCGGAAGGCGGGCATGGCTGAACTGATGGCGCGCAATGCATCCTGCATCAGCGTGCCGCGTCCTGGGCCAGCCTCGGTCAGGATCACGGGCGAGGGGCTGCCCATGCTCTGCCAGACGATGGCCGCCCACAGGCCCAGCACTTCGCCGAACGCCTGACAGATTTCGGGCGCGGTGGTGAAGTCGGCAAACGGGTCGCGCGCGGCGTAATATGCCGCGTTGGCCCGGCCCATAAAATGGTCAAGCCTTTCGGGCACGCAGCACCAGCAGCAGGCCGATCAACACCATCGGTATCGACAGCACCTGTCCCATCGTCACGCCGAAGCTCAGGAAGCCCAGAAAATCGTCGGGCTGGCGGAAGAATTCACCGATGATGCGCGCGATGCCATACCCCATCAGGAACACGCCCGAGAGCAGGCCGATGCGC
The DNA here is from genome assembly GCA_031546815.1 of Acetobacteraceae bacterium. Classification (GTDB taxonomy): domain Bacteria; phylum Pseudomonadota; class Alphaproteobacteria; order Acetobacterales; family Acetobacteraceae; genus JAVBJV01. Next base: position 36,429 of record JAVBJV010000011.1, on the reverse strand, counting down.
GCCCGGATGCTCTCGCGCCGCGACAGGGCGAACAGCACGATGAACAGGATCAACCCTTCCAGCAGCGCCTGATACAACTGGCTGGGATGGCGTGGTTCTGGTCCGCCGGTCGGGAAGATCACCGCCCATGGAACATCGGTCGTGCGGCCCCAGAGTTCGCTGTTCACGAAATTGGCGATGCGCCCGAAGAACAGCCCCAGCGGTGCGCATGGCGCGATGCGATCGCCCAGCGCCAGGAACGACATGTTGTTGCGGCGCGCAAACAGGAAGACCGCAACGATCACCCCCAATATGCCGCCATGGAACGACATGCCGCCCTTCCACACTTCCAGAATGCGATAGGGGACTTCGAAGTAATAATCGGGCCGATAAAACAGCACATATCCCAGCCGCCCGCCGAGCACGACGCCCAGTGTTGCCCAGGTGAGAAAATCGTCGGCCTGTTCCTTGGTGCCAACGGCGGGTGCCAGCGCAATCGTGCGGCGCAGAAGCGCGCAGCCCATTACCAGGCCGAGGATATAAGCCACGGCATACCAGTGCAGTGAAAACGGCCCGATGGTGAAAATAACGGGATCGAATGCGGGAAACGGAATGGCGAGAAGCATCAGCGATATTGATCCGGTTGCATCAGGTAATCGCGCACATAGCTGCGCACACTGTCTTCAAACGATGCGCCGGTGCCGTTCCAGCCAGCGGCGCGCAGTTTCGTCATGTCGGCCTGGGTGAAGTTCTGATACTGCCCGCGCAGTTTTTCCGGCATGTCGATGAAGTCGATCTCGGGCGTGCGGCCCATCGCCGTATAGATGGCGTTCACCAGATCGCGGAAGCTGTGCGCCTGACCGGTGCCGATGTTGAACAGGCCGGACAGGTTGGGCTGCGTCAGCAGGAAGCGGATCGCCGAGACGCATTCGTTCACGTGCACGAAGTCGCGCTTCTGTTCGCCGTCTGCAATGCCGGGTTCGTTGCTGCGGAACAGGCGGGCTTTCTCGCCGCGCATGATCTCGTCGTATTTCGTCTTCACGACCGAGATCATCGATCCCTTGTGATATTCATTCGGCCCGTAGACGTTGAAGAATTTCAGCCCCGCCCATTGCGGCGGCGCCTTGTGCCCGCGCGCCACCATGTCGGCGATGCGGCGGTCGAAGGCGTGTTTGGTCCAGCCGTAAAGGTTCAGCGGTTGCAGTTTTGCCAGCGCCTCGTCCGACATGTCGTCGGTAAAGCCGTGTTCGCCATTGCCATAGGTCGCGGCCGAGGACGCATAGATGAACCGCACCCCGTGGCTTGCGCACCAGAACCACAGTTTCAGCGACTGGGTGAAGTTGGTCTGGAAGGTCAGGTCGCCGTCGCGCGCGGTGGTTTCGCTGATCGCCCCCATATGGATGACGGCTTCCAGTGGCGGTCCGTCGGACAGGTATTCGCGCAGCTTCTCCGGCGCGACGATCCCGGCGATCCGGTGTTTGGCCAGATTGCGCCATTTGTCGTCGGTGCCCAGCCAGTCGCACACCATGACCTCGTGCCCGTCGGCAGCCAGCGCGGCCACGATGTTCGAGCCGATGAAACCGGCACCGCCCGTTACGAGATACATGATAATCCAGTCCCCAAAGGTTCCATGACAGGGCTTATAAGTGATCCTGACCGTTGGATACCAGACCATAGACGTGTTAAGCAGCCCCCAAGAGTTATGGAGAATTTGCAGATGTCCGACCGTAAAGGCTTTATGGACGACCTGACCGGGCTGGCCGGCGGCGCGATGTCCCTGGTTTCGGGCATCCGCGAGGAAGTGGAAACCCTGGTGAAATCCCGCCTGGACGACGCGCTGCGTCGGCTGGATCTGGCCCGCCGGGACGAACTGGACGCCGTGCGCGAACTGGCCGCCAACGCCCGTATCGCGCAGGAAGACGCCGAATCCCGGCTGGCCACGCTCGAGACCCGTCTGGCGGCGCTGGAAGCCCGGCTGGGCAGCGGCGAGTCGGGTGGCGGCGAAGGTTCGAACGCATAACCCTGATAAACGTGTTGCGACGCAGTGGCCGCTCCCGGTAGTTTGGGGGCGTTCCGGCTGCGTCGCCGGACATGATGCTGTGTTGTGAAAGGTGGCCACCCCCCAGAGGTAGGGCCTTTGCAGCCCAGCCCCGGCCTGCGGCGCTGCATATTATGCAGCGCGGGATCGGATTTTAAGACCGGCTTTTCTCCGTGGAGGCCACCATGACCGCCATGACAGACACCGCATCCGCCGGTGCAACAAACCCCATCGACATCCTTGAACAGATCGTCGTTGCCAATGACTGGATTTTCGATCGTCGCAGCGACGCCGAAATGGCCGCGGAAGCGCCCGGAAAATGGTGCGACTACGGCCTGTATTTCAACTGGTCGACCGAAGTCAGCGCCATCCATTTCACCTGCGCCTTCGACATGAAGGTGCCGGACAAGCAGCAGGGCGCCCTGTTCGAACTGCTCGCGCTGGCCAACGAACGTCTGTGGATCGGCCATTTCGGTCTGGACCCGGACGACCGCACGCTGCTGTTCCGCCATGCCGTGCTTTTGCGCGGTGCGCAGGGCGTATCGAGTGAATCCATGGAAGACATGGTCGATATCGCCATCAGCGAGTGCGAACGTTTTTTTCCGGCCTTCCAGTTCCTGCTCTGGGGCGGCAAGTCCGCCCGCGAGGCCCTGGACGCGGCCATGCTAGAATGTGTCGGCGAAGCTTAAACATACCTGATAATGCTACTGTGGTGGCCGTATGGCGGCGCGGCTCTGCGCTTCCGGTGCTCACGGGCAAGCGCCCGCTGCGCGCCGGTTCTCGATCCGCACCACCTACGACTTACCACAGCGCATTCTCAGGCATGTTTGCACGTGCTTAGGTGGGCAAAATTTCGGGGTTGGTTTTGATGAGCGATGTTCTGCCTTCTGTGCTTCTGGTCGGGTGCGGCAAGATGGGGGGCGCGCTGCTGTCGGGGTGGATTGAACAGGGCATCGCAGGGGCGGTGGCCGTCGATCCGTATCTGTCACCCGCCGATGCCGCAGCGCTGTTTGGAACAGCGCTGCACGTGGTGGCGGACGCAGCGGATATTCCGGGCGATTTTTTTCCCTCGGCCGTGTTGCTGGCGGTGAAGCCGCAGCAGGCGGATGCGGCATTGCCGCTCTATGCACGGTTTGCGGGGCATGCAGTGTTCGTCTCGATCATGGCGGGCAAGACGCTGGGCGTGATGCAGGAATTACTGGGCGCGAATGCCGCCGTGGTGCGCGCCATGCCGAATACGCCCGCCGCCGTGCGTCAGGGGGTGACGGTGGGGTGTGCAGGCGGGCGCGTATCCGATGCACAGCGCGCGCTGGCGGACCGGATGCTGCAAGCAGTTGGGGATGTCGCCTGGGTGGATGACGAAGCGCAGATCGATGCGGTGACCGCCGTGTCGGGCAGTGGCCCTGCCTATGTGTTCCTGCTGGCCGAACTGCTGGAACGCGCCGCGCTGGAACAGGGGCTGCCTGCCGATATCGCGCGGCTGCTGGCCCGCAAGACCGTGTCCGGTGCCGGTGCATTGCTGAACGCCAGCCCGGAAGATGCCGCCACGCTGCGCAAGAACGTTACCAGCCCCAAGGGCACCACCGAACGCGCATTGGCCGTGCTGATGGAAGACACTGCCTGGCCGCAGACGATCTCGCGCGCGGTGGCCGCAGCGGCAGAGCGTTCACGCGAACTAGCACGCGGAGCATGAACATGAACGACACCGACGCCTTCGACGCCAGGATCATCACTGCCGCATTGCAACTGGGCGCGCACACAGGCTGGCCGGTCAAGATGGAAGCCGTGGCGGCCGAGGCTGGCGTGACACTGCCGGAACTGTGCGCCCGATTCCGCTGCGCGACATCGATCCTGCTGCGTCTTGGCGAACACGTGGATCGCACCGTGCTGGCCGACCCGGTGACGGGGCCGGTGCGCGACAGATTATTCGATCTGCTGATGCGCCGCATCGATGGTTTTCAGGCCGAACGCGCCGGGGTGCAGGCCGTGCTGCGCGCCTTGCCGTTCATGCCGGTCACAGCGATTGCGCTGGGTGTTGCCACGCAATGCGCGATGGCAAAGATGCTGACGGCGGCAGGCCTGTCTGCCTCGGGGCCGCGCGGTCTGTTGCGGATCAAGGGATTGTTGGGCGTCTGGCTGTGGACGTTCCGTGCATGGGAACGCGACGAGAGCGCGGACCTGTCCGCCACCATGGCGGCGTTGGATGTCGCTCTGCAACGCGCCGAACAACTGGCTGCGACAATCGGCGATGTGCCGCGTGACGAGGAACCTCAGTTCGGCACGTAAGGCCGTGCGGCATTGGGGTCGTCGCAGCCGCGTGTGCGAATGGCCTGACGCACTGCGCCAAGCTTGCCGCGATCGGCCGCGATCTGATCCTCGACGTCTTCCCCCAATATGCCCGAGACAGGAAAGCCGATCGTCAGGTTGCTGATGATGTCGTACGTGCGCGCATCTTCCTGCTGCGACACTTCGCCGGGCAGCGCAGCTTCCAGCCGCGCGGCTTCGGCGTGCAGCTGTCGGCAGTCATATGCCTGATACGGCGTGGGGTTGGTGACTGCGGGCTTGATGTCATCGGGTGATGCGGCGCAGCCGGCCAGAACGATCAGCGCTTCCAGAAACAGGAGACGCATGTAAGCCTCCTTCACGATGTCGTGTGCATCATAGAAGCAAGACGCCTGCAACACGGATAAAAAAAGACCCGGCTACTTTGCCGGGCCTAGTGTTTAGGGAGGCTTCACGTCTGGGAGACGAAGGGGGAGAACCCCCGTTTCCGACCCGAAGGTCGAAACTGATCAATCGATGTGAGGATAATAACCAGTTTCAGAGAAAATAAACCACTATCAAAACGAATTTTCCGTTATGCAACCAACGCATGGATGCGCCAATCACCCGCGTGTTTGCATAGATTGGCGTGTATGCACGCGGGCAGCGATTTATCGTCTGATAACGCTATCGGTGGTGGTTTCGGCGCGTGGTTTTACGCGTGCTGTTTGTAACGTGGCTTTCAGTTTATTTCCTCAAGCCGCGACAGCAGGAAGTCGCGAAACACGGCAACCCGCTTCGAGCTGCGCAGTTCTTCCGGATACACGAAATAACACTCGATCACCGGCCCCTGCAGCTCGGGCAAAATCCGCACGAGGTTCGACGAATTCCGCGCCAGATAATCGGGCAGGGGGGCGATGCCGACCCCGGCTTCGGCGGCGGCGAACATAGCCTGGAAGTTATTCACCTCGAACAGCGCGCGACGCGGATGGCCCGGACGACGGCCCACTTCCATCAGCCAGTTGATGTTGTCGACCGGCGGACGGTAATTGCCCCACGAGACCAGACGGTGGTTGCCCGTATCCAGATCTTCGATCTTTTTCGGGGTGCCGTTTTTCTCGAGATATTCCGCGCTGGCGTAGATCCCCCAGGCGATCGAGATCAGGTGCCGCTGCACAAGGTCGGGCTGTTTGGGTGGATGCATGCGGATGGCGACATCGGCCTCGCGCATCGCCAGATCCAGGTCCCCGTCGTCCAGCAGCAGCGTGACGGTGATATCGGGGTGCAGCTGCAGGAATTCCTTGATCCGGGGGGCGAGCCAGAACACGCCGAACCCCGCCGTGGTGGTCAGCTTCAGGCGACCGGCGGGCTTTTCCTTGCTTTCGGTCAGCAATGCCTCGGTCATCGCGAGCTTCGAGAACACCTCGCGCACGGTGCGGTTCAGGGATTCACCCTGTTCTGTCAGGATCAGCCCGCGCGCATGGCGGTGAAACAGCGGTACCTGCAGCGCTTCTTCCAGCGCCGAGATCTGTCGGCTGACCGCCGACTGACTGAGGTTCAGCGATTCACCCGCATGGGTAAAACTGCCGGCTTCCGCAACGGCATGAAAAACCCGAAGCTTGTCCCAATCCATATCTGTGTAGTCTCCCAATGCCGGTTTTCCGGCCGGTTATGCTGTGACTGCAATACTCAGCGTATCATCATGCAGTCGTAATCAGTGTGTTTCTAATGATTCATATGTGAAAGAAACTTTTCGGCTTCCAGGGCGGCCATACACCCGGTTCCGGCAGCGGTTACCGCCTGGCGGTAAATCTTGTCCTGCACATCGCCCGCCGCGAACACGCCCGCGATATTGGTGTGGGTCGAGCCGGGGGTGGTGGTGATGTAGCCCTCGGCGTCCATGTCGATCTGCCCCTTGAACAGAGCTGTGGTCGGGGAATGGCCGATGGCGATGAAGATGCCCTCGGCATCGATCGTGCTGACCGCATCGGTCTTGACGTTCTTGATCCGCGCCCCGGTGGCAACCGGACGGGCCTCGGCGGTGCCGAGAATTTCCTCGACCACGCTGTCCCAGACGACGCTGATCTTCGGGTGCTGCATCAGTCGGTCCTGCAGAATCTTCTCGGACCGCAGCGTATTGCGCCGGTGCACCAGTGTGACGTGCGAGGCGTGGTTGGTCAGATACAGCGCTTCTTCCACGGCGGAATTCCCACCGCCGACCACGATCACGCGCTTGCCGCGATAGAAGAACCCATCGCACGTGGCGCAGGCCGAGACACCAAAGCCGGACAGCGCCTTTTCACTCGACAGGCCCAGCCAGCGCGCCTGGGCGCCGGTGGCGATAATCACCGTATCGGCGGTGTAGATGTCGCCCGAATCGCCCACACAACGAAACGGCCGGGTCGAGAAATCGACCGAGACGATCACATCGTCCATCAGCCGGGTGCCGACATGCTTCGCCTGCTCGGCCATCTGCTCCATCAGCCACGGGCCTTGCACTGCCTCGGCAAAGCCGGGGTAGTTTTCAACGTCGGTGGTGATGGTCAGCTGCCCGCCGGGTTGCATGCCCGCAACCAGAATCGGCTGCAGGTTTGCGCGGGCGGTGTAGATGGCGGCGGTATATCCGGCGGGGCCTGCACCGATGATCAGGGCGCGGGTGTGGTGGGTCGACGACATGATGTCCTGACAGAATCGAAATTACGTTCGCTTGATATGCGTATTTGTCGGAACAGATACAAGCTTGGTTATACAGGGTATTTATATTTGCGCCCTTGCGAAGTCCAAGGTGAGTAATGATATTGCGTGCAGAATACGGATTCCTGAAAGATCGGATTAAAGACGCGATGAAATTGACCGACGACCAGCCCCAGCTCGACGAGATCGATCGAATTATTCTGCGCGAATTGCAGCAGGATGGGCGGATGACCAACGTCGATCTGGCGAAAATGGCGGATATTTCGGCCCCGCCCTGTCTGCGTCGTGTGCGTCGGCTGGAAGAATCGGGCGTCATTCGCGGCTATCATGCGGATACCGATCCCACGAAGCTTGGGTATGAAATTACCTTTTTCGCGGTGGTCGGGCTGGAAAGCCAGAAGGAAGCCGTACTGTCCGCGTTCGAGACCGAGGTCTCGTCTTGGCCCGAAGTGCGTGAATGCCACATGATTCGCGGCGGCGGGGATTTCCTGCTGCGCGTAATGGCGCGCGACACGGCGCATGAGAACGAACTGACCCAGCGCCTGACCGGCGGGCCGAACGTGGCGCGGGTGCAGACCCTGCAGACCATCCGCACCAGCAAAAGCCACGCGGGCGTGCCGATCTGACGTCATGAAGGTTCGGGCCAGACTGGCGGGCGCATGATCACTGCTGACGGGGCGCGGGCACGATGCGGTGGTCTGTTCCTTCTGTGGGCTGAACCGCCGGGCCGTCGCACAGCTTGTTGCCGGACCGGGTGCGACGGCGATTTGCGGCCGCTGCGTTTTCACCTGTCAGACTGTGCTGCAGCACGGGGCAACTGCCGATGGTATGCCCCGCACGATCAGTTCCATCATGCTCGCGCATAGCGAGGACGTGCTGACGCGAATCGAACGTGCGGCGCTTGAGAGTCTGCTGGAATTGACCGTTGCGGCTTTGCCGTCGTGCACGCTGGTCGGCTGGCAGTATGCGCACAGTGCGGAGCACCCGGATCTTTTGACGCTCGATATCACTGCGCCGCCTGATGCCGATATCGCCGTGCTGAGCGAGCAGGCGAACCACCACTGGAAGATGTTGCGCGATGCCGCACTTGCGCGCTCGGCGCCGGTCGAAGCGACGGCCAAGGCTGCCTATGACACGCTGCAGATTTTCACGCAAACGGTGAAAGATACCACCAGGCATTGATGCGTCGGTTGCGATTGAAACGTCACGTGTCTGCCTCCATAATTGGTCTGCCGAAAGAAGCCCCCGAAAACATCGGAGACGCGCGATGAATTACCAAAAATTCCAGCAGGTAATCGATCAGCTCACGCCCGAGCAGCGCCACGTCACGCAGGAATCCGGAACAGAGCGCCCGTTCAGCGGCGTGTATTACGCGCACAAGGAACCGGGCATCTACGTTGACATCGTCTCGGGCGAACCGCTGTTTGCCTCGTCCGACAAATACGAGTCCGGCTGCGGCTGGCCGAGTTTCACCAAGCCGATCGTTCCCGCCAACGTCAACGAGCTGCGTGACACAACGCACGGGATGACCCGTACCGAGGTACGTTCGGTGCACGGTGACAGTCACCTGGGGCACGTCTTCCCCGACGGCCCGACTGATCGGGGCGGGCTGCGGTACTGCATCAATTCCGCATCGCTGCGTTTTGTTCATCGCGACAGGATGGAGGTGGAGGGCTACGGCGAATTTCTCAATCAGGTGGAGGATATTTGACATGCAGCAACGCGCCGTACTTGCCGGAGGATGTTTCTGGGGCATGCAGGATCTGATCCGCAAGCTGCCCGGAGTGTTGAGGACACGCGTCGGCTATACCGGCGGCGATGTTCCGAACGCGACCTATCGCGATCATGGAACGCATGCCGAGGGGATCGAGATTATCTTCGATCCCGGGCAGATCACGTACCGGCAGCTGCTGGAGTATTTCTTCCAGATCCACGATCCCACGACTTTGAACCAGCAGGGGGCCGACATGGGTACCTCGTACCGGTCGGCGATCTACTACCTCGACGGCGCGCAGAAGCAGATCGCCGAGAACACGATTGCGGAGGTCGATGCATGCGGCCTGTGGGGCGGCAAGGTGGTGACCGAGGTCGCGCCCATCGGCGCTTTCTGGGAAGCAGAGCCCGAGCATCAGGATTATCTGGAACGGCTGCCGGACGGTTACACCTGCCACTTCCCGCGGCCGAACTGGGTGCTGCCCAAGCGGGGCTGATGATTGACTTGCCCGGACCGCTTGGTATTCACGCCCCAATCTTAAGTTGGGGTAATGCCGTGGATAAGGTCATCAAGTGGGTCTTGGCGCTGATCGTCTCGGGCGCTGCGGGGTTGCTGTCGGCAGCGTCGTTCAGCGGCTGGCAGATGGGCGCGAACAGCAACAAGATACTCAACATGCTGGTCGGGGTGCAGGCGTTTCTGGTGAACACGATTGGCAGTGTGCCGACCGGGATTCTGTTCGCCGTGTTCGCGATCTTCATCCTGTGGGCAGCCTGGCAGAAAGAACCGGCAGAGAACGCGTAAGTCTGTCCAGCCTTAACGCTGAATGACGTAGCGTCCCGCCAGCAATGCCTGCACCACCGCCTGACCGTGTGCGGCATCGCGCGCTTCGATCACCAGATCCAGCCGCGCGTCCTGCACGCTGGGGGAGTGGAACAGGCGCTGGTGAATCACCTCGATGATGTTCGCGCCCACACTGGCGACGCGCGCCGTGATGTCGGCCAGCACGCCGGGGCGATCCGGTATTTCCAGCGTCAGCTTCAGGATGCGGCCATCGCGCAGCAGATTTCGCTGCAACACGTTGGACAGCACGCGTGAATCGATATTTCCGCCGCTCACCACCGTGCCGATCTTGCGGCCCTTGAAGCGTTCGGGGTTAGCAAGCACGGCCGCCACGCCGACAGCACCCGCGCCCTCGGCCACGGTTTTTGCGCTTTCCAGCAGCAGGGCGATGGCGCGTTCGGTCTGTTCCTCGGTGACCATTACCACGTCGCTGACCGCTTTTTCAATCACCGCCCAGGTCTGCACGCCCAGGTCGCGCACGGCGATGCCCTCGGCGATGGTCGGGCCGCCGACCGAAACCGGCTTGCCTGCCCGGCGCTGGGTGCCAGCGGAATAGGCTTCGACCTCAACGCCGATAATCTCGATCCCCGGCTTCATCGCTGCCGCTGCAACGGCACAGCCGCTCAGCAGACCGCCGCCGCCGAAGGGGACGATCAGCGTGTCGATATCAGGCGCGTCTTCCAGCATCTCGATGGCGACGGTGCCGCCACCGGCCATCACGGCCGGGTCGTCATACGGGTGCACGAAGGTGTAGCCGTGTTCGTGCGCCAGGGCGAAGGCATGGTCCGCCGCTTCGGGCAGCGTGTCGCCATGCAGCACCACTTCCGCGCCCCAGGATGCGGTGCGGGTGATCTTGGTTGAGGGCGTGAAGCGCGGCATCACGATGGTCGCGCTGATCCCCAGCAGCGACGCATGGCGCGCCACGGCCTGCGCATGGTTGCCGGCCGACATTGCCACCACACCGGCCTTGCGTTCGGCATCGGTCAGCAGGGCGAGGCGGTTGGCAGCGCCGCGTTCCTTGAACGCGCCAATCGGCAGCAAATTGTCGAGTTTGAGGAAAATATCCGCGCCCAGCATGCGTGACAGCCCATCGGCATAGACCGTGGGGGTGCGCGCAATGCTGCCTGCGATGCGGGTTTGTGCGGCGCGGATATCCTCAAACGTGATCAACGTGCGTCGGCGCCTCTGAACTGGACACTCAGGATTTCGTAGCTGCGATCGCCGCTCGGCGCGGGGACGGAAACCGAGTCACCCTTCTTCGTGCCGATCAGCGCCTTGGCCAGCGGCGACGAAACAGACAGCAGCCCCAGCTTGATGTCGGCTTCATGCACGCCGACGATCTGATAGGTGGCTTCCTTGTCGGTTTCTTCGTCGACAACCTGCACATGCGCGCCAAACTTCACATTGTCGCCCGACAGCTGGGTCGGGTCGATCACTTCGGCTGACGAGACGATGACTTCCAGTTCCTCGATCCGCCCTTCGATAAAGGACTGACGGTCGCGGGCGGCATGGTATTCAGCGTTTTCGCTGAGGTCACCATGGCTGCGTGCTTCGGCGATGGCGCGAATCACGGCAGGCCGCTCCTGGCTCTTCAGAGTCTTCAGCTCCTCTTCCAGCCGGGCGAGGCCCTGCGCGGTCATGGGGAACTTCTGCACGGCAGCATCCTTATCAAAAAAACCGGAAAGCCTCCGGGGGACAAAAACTGCCGCCGCGCCCGGTGAGGGGCACGGCGGCAATTATTCAGAATGAAGAGGTAAAATACGATTGTAGAGGCGCAACTTCAAGCGTTCCCGCTTTCAGGGCGGCAATTGCGTGCACCGCAGCCCGCGCGCCCGCGCTGGTGGTGAACACCGGAACGCCGTGGGTCAACGCATTGCGGCGGATATCGAAGCTGTCCGAGACCGACTGGCCCGAGGAGGTCGTATTGATAACGATCTGAATTTCCCCGTTCCGAATCGCGTCCACGCAGTTCGGGCGGCCTTCCAGCACCTTGTTGATCCGGGTGACGGGCAGTCCCGCCGCTTCGATCACCGCGGCGGTGCCGCTGGTGGCGACCACGCTGAAGCCCATGTCGGTCAGGCGGCGTGCCATGGCCACGACCGCGCCCTTGTCGCTGTCCTTTACCGAGACGAATGCCTTGCCTTCCAGCGGCAGTTTCACGCCAGCACCCAGCTGCGCCTTGGCGAAGGCGCGCTCGAAGCTGGTATCCAGGCCCATCACTTCGCCGGTCGACTTCATTTCGGGGCCGAGGATGGTGTCCACGTTCGGGAAGCGGTTGAACGGGAATACGGCCTCTTTCACCGCCACGTGGCGATAGACGGCTTCGTCGTCCAGCTTGAATTCCGACAGTTTCGCCCCGGCCATCACCTTGGCGCCGATCTTGGCGACCGGCACGCCGGTGGCCTTGGCAACAAAGGGGGCCGTGCGCGAGGCGCGCGGGTTCACTTCCAGCACGTAGATCACGTCGTCCTTCACCGCGTACTGCACGTTCATCAGCCCGATGACGTTCAGCGCCTTGGCCATCGCTTCGGTTTCGGCTTTGATCTCGGTGATCAGCGCGGGCGAGAGGGAATAGGGCGGCAACGCACAGGCGCTGTCGCCCGAATGGATGCCCGCTTCTTCGATGTGTTCCATCACGCCGGCGACGTAGACGTTCTCGCCGTCCGAAATACAGTCCACGTCCACTTCCGTGGCGTCCGACAGATAGCGGTCGATCAGCACCGGATTGTCGCCCGAGACCTGCACGGCGGTGGTCATGTAACGGCGCAGACCGGTGATGTCGTGCACGATTTCCATCGCGCGGCCGCCCAGCACATAGGACGGACGGATGACGATCGGGAAGCCGATGCGTTCGGCAATTACTTCCGCTTCTTCGGTGCTGCGCGCGGTGCCGTTTTCGGGCTGACGCAGGTTCAGGTTCTTCAGCAGATGCTGGAAGCGTTCACGGTCTTCCGCGATGTCGATCGCGTCGGCCGAGGTGCCAAGCAGCGGAATGCCTTCGCGCGACAGCGCCTGAGACAGCTTCAGCGGCGTCTGTCCGCCATACTGCACGATGCAGCCCAGCAGCGTGCCCTTCTGCTGTTCCAGACGGATCAGCGACAGCACGTCTTCTTCGGTCAGCGGTTCGAAATACAGCCGGTCCGAGGTGTCGTAGTCGGTCGAAACTGTTTCCGGGTTGCAGTTGACCATGATCGCCTCGACGCCGATTTCCTTCAGCGCATAGGCAGCGTGGACGCAGCAATAGTCGAACTCGATCCCCTGGCCGATGCGGTTCGGTCCGCCGCCCAGAATGATGACCTTCTTGCGATCGGAAATATCCGCCTCGCACACTGGCGTGCCGAAGCCGCCTTCGTAGGTGGAGTACATATACGGCGTGGCGGAAGCGAATTCGCCCGCGCAGGTGTCGATGCGCTTGTAGACCGGCGTGACGCCCAGCTTGAGGCGCAGCGTCGAAATATCGGCGGGCTTCTTGCCGGTGAAGCGGGCCAGCTGCATGTCGCTGAAGCCCATCGCCTTGATGGCGCGCAGCTTGTTGGCGGTGGTGGGCAGGCCGTTCGCCTTGATCTCACGTTCGGCGATGACAATCTTTTCCAGCTCGCGCAGGAACCACGGGTCGAACTTGCTGGCCGCGTTGATTTCCTCGACCGTCAGGCCCGCACGCAGCGCCTGTGCCGCCATCAGGATACGGTCCGGCTTCGGCGACGACAGCGCGGCGATATAGGCCGACTTGTCTTCACCCGGCGCGGGCACTTCGTCGAGTCCGGTCAGACCGGTTTCCATCGACCGCAGGCCCTTTTGCAGCGCCTCGTTGAACGAACGTCCAATCGACATCGCTTCCCCGACCGACTTCATCGCGGTGGTCAGCAGGGCAGGCGTGCCGGGGACTTTTTCGAACGTGAAGCGCGGGATCTTCACCACCACGTAATCGATGGTCGGCTCGAACGAGGCCGGGGTGACGCGTGTGATATCGTTCTTCAGTTCGTCGAGCGTATAGCCAACCGCCAGCTTCGCCGCGATCTTGGCAATCGGGAAACCCGTTGCCTTGGACGCCAGCGCGGACGAGCGCGACACGCGGGGGTTCATCTCGATCACCACCAGACGGCCATCGGCCGGGTTGATGGCGAACTGCACGTTCGATCCACCCGTATCGACACCGATTTCGCGCAGACACGCGATCGATGCATCGCGCAGGCGCTGGTATTCGCGGTCGGTCAGCGTCAGCGCCGGGGCGACGGTGATCGAGTCACCGGTGTGGATGCCCATCGGGTCGATATTTTCGATGGAACAGACGATGATGCAGTTATCCGCGGTGTCGCGGACCACTTCCATCTCGAACTCTTTCCAGCCGAGCACGCTTTCCTCGATCAGCACTTCCTTGGTCATCGACGCGTCGAGGCCCGAGGTGACAATCGCCTCAAACTCTTCCTTGTTATACGCAATGCCGCCACCGGTACCGCCGAGGGTGAACGACGGGCGGATCACGCAGGGCAGGCCAATGGTGGGCAGGGCGGCGCGCGCTTCGTCCATCGTGTGGGCGATCAGGCTGCGGGGGCTTTCGATGCCGATCTTGTCCATCGCATCGCGGAACTTCTGGCGGTCTTCGGCCTTGTCGATCACCTCGGCCTTCGCGCCGATCAGTTCACAGTTGTATTTCTTCAGCACGCCCGCTGCGTCGAGCTTCATCGCGGTGTTCAGCGCCGTCTGTCCGCCCATGGTCGGCAGGATCGCATCGGGGCGTTCCTTGGCGATGATCTTCTCGACGATTTCCGGCGTGATCGGCTCGATGTAGGTGGCGTCGGCCAGCGACGGATCGGTCATGATCGTTGCCGGGTTTGAATTCACCAGAATGACGCGATAGCCTTCCTCGCGCAGGGCCTTGCAGGCCTGTGCGCCCGAATAGTCGAATTCGCACGCCTGCCCGATGACGATCGGACCGGCGCCGATGATCATGATGCTTTTAAGGTCGGTCCGTTTAGGCATGTTGATACTCCAAGGGCGGCGAGGAAAAATTCAGGCTTTGGATGTGGTCACGAGTTTCATGGCAAGCAGTCCCAGCGCCGCACCCATCACGTAGCGCTGGATGGAAAGCCAAAGCGGGCGGGTGGCAAGAAACCCCGAGATACCACTGGCACACAGGATCAGCAGCGCATCGCCCAGCGTGCAGATGATCACCTGCAACAGCCCGAGCGTCGCGCCCTGCAAAAACACCGACCCGCGCGTGGGGTCGATAAACGGCGGCAACACGGCAACGTAGAACAGCGCGACTTTCGGGTTCAGCAGCGCGGTCATCGCACCGACGGTGAACAACCGCAGCGAACCCTCGCGCGGCAATGCACGCGGGGCGAACAGCGATGCGCCGTTGGGGCGCACACTCTGCCATGCCATCCAGCCGAGATACGCGGCCCCACCAAAACGCAGCACGTCGTAAGCGACCGGCACGGCGAACAGCACGGCGGAAATCCCGGCCGCACCCAGCAGCGCGTAGATCACGTTGCCCGCCTGGCAGCCGAACAGCGAGATGATGCCCGCCTGCCGTCCCTGCGTCAGGCTGCGCGAGATCAGATAGATCATGTTCGGTCCTGGCGTGATGAACAGGCCAACGGACAGCGCAGCAAAGGTCAGCAGGGTGGCGGTGCTGGGCATGGATTACGCTGCTTGCGGCTTCTTTGTTTCGATCATCTTCACGAAGCGTTTGAACAGGTAGTGGCTATCGGTCGGGCCGGGCGTCGCTTCCGGGTGATACTGGACCGAGAACGCCAGCTTGTCCGTGCAGGCAATGCCTTCGTTGGTGCCGTCGAACAGCGAGATATGCGTGACCTTGGCGTTCTTCGGCAGCGTGTCCGGGTTCACCGCGAAGCCGTGGTTCTGGCTGGTGATTTCAACGCGACCAGTCGACAGGTCCTTCACCGGCTGGTTGGCGCCGCGATGGCCCTTGTCCAGCTTGTAGGTCTGTGCGCCCAGCGCGCGTGCGAGCAACTGATGCCCCAGGCAGATGCCGAAAATCGGCACGTTCTTTTCGATCAGCGCGCGGATCACCGGCACCGCGTATTCGCCCGTCGCCGCCGGATCGCCGGGGCCGTTGGACAGGAACACGCCGTCCGGATTGTGGCGCAGAATGTCGTCGGCGCTGCTGGTGGCGGGAACCACCGTCACCTTGCAGCCGCTGGCGGCCAGGCAGCGCAGGATGTTGCGCTTCGCCCCAAAATCCACCGCGACCACATGATGCGTGGGAGCAGTCTGGGTGCCGAAACCGTCGGGCCAGCTCCAGCGGGTCTGGTCCCAGGTGTAGGTCTGCGTGCAGGACGCTTCCTTGGCCAGGTCCATGCCTTCAAGGCCGGGCCACGCCTTGGCTTCGGTCTGCGCGGCGGGAATGTCGAACGCGCCGTTTTCCGGGAACACGATCACGCCGGTCTGCGGACCCTTGTCGCGGATCAGGCAGGTCAGCGCGCGCGTGTCGATGCCGGAAATGCCCGTCACCTTGTGCGAGACCAGCCACGCCTGCAGATGCTGGTTGGAGCGCCAGCTCGCCGGTTCGGTGATGTCCTGCTTGACGATCAGGCCGCGCGCCACCGGGGTGGGGCCTTCCATGTCTTCAGCATTGGTGCCGACATTGCCGATATGCGGGAAGGTGAAGGTGATGATCTGCCCGGCATAGGACGGGTCGGTCAGCACTTCCTGATACCCGGTCATGCTGGTGTTGAAGCAGATCTCGCCCACGCGGGTTCCGTGCGCGCCGATGCCGCGGCCCCAGAAAACCGAACCATCGGCCAGAATCAGGGCGGCGTTGGCGCCTTCGGGGGGCATGTTGGGCATGGGGGCATCCTCGGGGTGGTTGGGGCGAGAGGGAGGGGTCGCGCCGGGCATGTCGCCCAGCGTCAGGCCGGTGGCTTGCAGGATGATGGACCAGTGCTTGGCGGGAATCTGGTTGGATTGCCGCCATTTGCGAATGGCTTCATGACCGACGCCCGTCAGGCGCGCAGCAGCTTCGGCACCGCCCAGGCGGGCCAGAATATCGTCTACACTCGGCATGGGTCGATTATGTGGGAAAAAACTTACCAGTGCAAGAGTGAGTCTGTGGCTGGTAAGTTCTATCCTGAATTACCACCTTTGTCTGAACAGTGTATTTTCGCCGATCCCCTCTATAAAGAGGCCCAACGATATCAGCAGAGAGTAACAGCGATGAGCCTGCGCGAAGAATTTACCGCCAATCTGAAGACCGCCATGCTGGCCAAGGACGCGGCCAAGACCTCGACCATCCGCATGATCATCGCGAAGATGAAAGAGGCCGACATTGCCGCCCGCCCCAAGGGGATCGACGCGGTGCCCGACGTCGAACTGCTGGCGATGCTGCGCAGCATGGTGAAGTCGCGCCGCGAGAGCGTCGATATGTACACCCAGGGCAACCGCCAGGATCTGGCCGACAAGGAACAGGCGGAAATCGCCGTGATCGAAACTTTCCTGCCCCCCGAACTCGACGGAGCGGCGCTGCAGAAGGCCGTGACCGACGCAGTGGCCGAAGCTGGCGCCACCACGCAGAAGGACATGGGTCAGGTGATGGCGGTGCTGAAAACCCGCCACGGCGCTGCGCTCGACATGGCGAAGGTCGGGCCGCTGGTGAAGGCCGCGCTTGGATAAGGTGTAACCCGCTTGGCGCTTCCTCCGAATTTTCTGGACGAGCTACGGCTGCGCACCCCACTGCCATCGGTGGTGGGGCGGCGGGTGAAGCTCACCCGGTCGGGGCGGCAGTGGAAGGGGTGCTGCCCGTTCCATGGCGAGAAAACGCCGTCTTTCTATGTCTACGACGACCATTTCCAATGCTTCGGCTGCGGCGTGCACGGCGATGCGATCAGCTTTGTCATGCAGTCGCAGGGCATGGGCTTCATGGAGGCGGTCGAGACTCTGGCCGCCGAAGCTGGCCTCGACGTGCCCAAACCCACGCCCGAGGCCGCGGCCAGGGCCGAACACGCCAAAACGCTCTACGATGTGCTGGAAGCTGCCGCAAAATCCTTCCAGCGCCGTCTGTTCCTGCCCGAGGGCAAGGCCGGGCTGGATTATCTGCGCAAGCGCGGCCTGACCGACGAGACGATCCACAAATTCGGCCTCGGCTGGAGCGGCGAGGGGCGCGGCGCGCTGGCCGCCGATCTGCAGCGCGAGGGGATCACGCCCCCGATGTTGGCCGAAGCCGGGCTGACCAAAGCGGCGGACGGGCGCGAGGGCTACGTCGATTATTTCTTCAATCGCGTGATGTTCCCGATCCGCGACCGGCGCGGGCATGTGGTGTCGTTCGGCGGGCGTATTCTGGGTGACGGCCAGCCCAAATATGTGAACGGCCCCGAGACCGAGGTGTTTTCCAAGCGCCGCACGCTGTACGGGCTGGATCTCGCGCGGCAGTCGCGTTCGCTGGTGGTGGTTGAAGGGTATCTGGACGTAATTGCCCTGCATCAGGCGGGAATTGCGGGCGCGGTCGCTCCGTTGGGAACTGCTTTGACCGACGAGCATTTAACAGAATTATGGCGAATAGATCCGATGCCCGTTCTGTGCTTTGACGGCGACGCAGCAGGTGCCCGCGCAGCCGCCCGCACGGCCGAGCTGGCTTTGCCGCATCTCACCCCTGTGCAGTCGCTGCGGATCGTGACCCTGCCGACTGGCGAGGACCCGGATTCACTGGTGCGGAGAGGCGGCAAGGCGGCGTTTTCGTCGTTGCTGGATGCCGCGAAACCGCTGTCCAGCAGTCTGTTCGGCTTGATGTCCGAGGGCAGCAGCTTCACCAGCGCCGAAAACCGCGCCGCCTTTCGGGGCCGGTTGATGGCCGCCGCCGGGCAGGTGAAGGACAAGGATCTGGCGGCCGAACTGCGTCGCGAATTGTTGGACCAGTTCTTTGCCCGCAGCCGTCCGCCGCCGCGCGGTGGCAAGTCGGCAACGCTGGGTGCGTCTAACTTTCTGCGTCCGGAACGAGTGGCGGGGCGTGACGAATGTGCACGGATCCTGCTGGCAATCCTGCTGTGGCATCCCCATTTGTTGCACGATGTCGAGGAAACTTTCGCGACTTTGAAGCTGCCCTTGCAGTGGAAACCGCTGCGATCGGCGATTTTAAACTGGGGGTCGCGCACTGAACGGCTTGACTTTGAAGCACTTCTTGCCCACCTGTCCGCCTCCGGACTGGACGAACTGGCCCGGCAGGCGCTGGCGGACGACCCGTTGCCCCTGCCAGCCTGCGCACGGGACGGGGCGATGCCCGCGGAAGCGGGAACTGGGTGGTGGCATTACTTTGGTCTGATGCAGCCTGATCGGCTGGATTCGGACATAGTTGCCGCCCGCATTGCGTTGGAGACAAGCATGGACGATGCGGCGCAGCGGCGCCTGATCGGTCTGTGCAATGCCAGAGCTGCTCTGGTGGATATCGAAGGTTTGTCCGATGAGTAATCGGGGCGTGCGTGATGGATCCTTGTTTCGTGCCGCGGGTGCGGAACGGCTTTTTTCTTGCGGAGTGACGAACTGATGGCGACAAAGCCCACCGTTGCGAATGATGCTGCCGGTGACCAGGACGCGGAAACGTCGCTGCTCGATACCCAGTCGGCGTCGGTCAAGAAACTGATCGCGAAGGGGAAGGAACGCGGGTTCATCACCTTCACCGAACTGAATGCCGTGCTGCCGCAGGACCAGATGTCGTCCGAGCAGATCGAGGACTACCTCGCCATTTTCTCGGAAATGGGCATCAACGTGGTTGAAGCCGAAGAAGGCGAAGACCCCGAAGCCACGACCGCGAAAGCCGCCAAGGGTGACGACGACGAGGAAGAGGACGCCGAAGCCAAGGAAGAAGGCGACGAGGAGAAATCCGGCAACGTCGACGAGGAAACCGCCGGCCGCACCGACGACCCCGTGCGTATGTACCTGCGCGAGATGGGCAGTGTTGAACTGCTGTCGCGCGAGGGCGAAATTGCCATTGCCAAGCGCATCGAAGCTGGCCGCGACATGATGATCAGCGGGCTGTGCGCCAGTCCGCTGACGTTCCGCGCCATCGTTGCGTGGCATGATGCGCTCAAAGACGGCAAGATGCTGCTGCGCGACATCATCGATCTGGAAACCACCCAGCAGGCCGCCGATGGGATCGAACCCGGTACCGCACCCGCTGAACCGGAAGAATTCGAGGAAGGTGAAGAAGGCGAAGGCGTTGGCCTGTCGCTGTCGGCACTGGAAGAAAAGCTGAAGCCCGACATCCTCACCAAGTTCGAGGAAGTCGAAGGTCTGTATAAAAAGGTCTCCAAGGCGCAGGTGAAGCGTCTGGAAACCATGACCTCGGGTGAATCGCTCGCGACGCGTGGTGAACGTGCGTATGAAAAGTCGAACGAAGAACTGGTCGGCATGGTGGAGACCGTCCACCTGCACAACAACCGCATCGAGGAACTGGTCGATCAGCTGAAGCAGCTGAACCAGCGCCTGACCGGGCTTGAAGGCCAGCTGCTGCGCATGGCCGAGAGCACCAAGGTGAAGCGCGACGACTTCCTGAAGGAATATCGCGGCTCGGAACTCGACCCCGCCTGGCTGGAACGCATGGGCGAGAAGAGCAAGCCCTGGAAAGCCTTTGCGGCGAAGTACGAAAACGAAGTGGCCGAAGTGCGTGGGCGTATTGCGCAGATCGCCAATGAATGCGGCCTGCCGATCGGCGACTTCCGCCACGTCTACGGCACCGTCAGCCGCGGCGAACGCGACATGACGCGCGCCAAGAAGGAAATGATCGAGGCGAACCTGCGTCTGGTGATCTCGATTGCGAAGAAATACACCAATCGCGGCCTGCAGTTCCTCGACCTGATTCAGGAAGGCAATATCGGCCTGATGAAGGCGGTGGATAAGTTCGAATATCGCCGTGGTTACAAGTTCTCGACCTATGCCACGTGGTGGATCCGACAGGCGATCACCCGCTCGATCGCCGATCAGGCGCGCACCATTCGTATTCCGGTGCACATGATCGAGACGATCAACAAGCTGGTGCGCACCTCGCGCCAGATGCTGCACGAGATCGGGCGTGAACCGAACCCGGAAGAACTGGCCGAAAAGCTGGGGATGCCGCTGGAGAAAGTGCGCAAGGTGCTGAAGATCGCCAAGGAACCGATCTCGCTGGAAACGCCGATTGGTGACGAGGAAGACAGCCATCTGGGCGACTTCATCGAGGACAAGGCGGCGATCATCCCGCTGGATGCGGCCATTCAGACCAACCTGCGCGAACAGACCACGCGCGTGCTGTCCAGCCTGACGCCGCGTGAGGAACGTGTGCTGCGCATGCGCTTCGGGATCGGGATGAACACCGACCACACGCTGGAAGAAGTGGGGCAGCAGTTCAACGTGACGCGCGAACGTATCCGCCAGATCGAGGCGAAGGCGTTGCGCAAGCTGAAGCACCCGACCCGCAGCCGCAAGCTGCGCAGCTTCCTCGACAACTGAGGCTCCCCCCATGCGTGAAGAAGCAACGACACGCATGGGCGTGACAGTCACCTTCCTCGCCATGGACGCGCCGCCTGCAACAGCGGCGCGTGCACTGCCCGCCGGATTGTCGGTGGTGCGGGTGGCGCGGCCGAGCGTGGCATTCTACCGGTATCTGTACGAAGGCGTCGGGCGGGATTACGTCTGGTGGATGCGCTGTGTGACGCCGGACGCCGATCTGGCGACGCTGCTGGCGCATCCGGCGATCTCGATCCATGTGCTGTATGGCGATGGCGAGCCGCTGGGATTTTACGAACTGAATGCGGCACGGCTGCCGGATGCGGTGAACCTTGCCTATTTCGGGCTGCTGCCGCAGGCGGTTGGCGGTGGCTTTGGGGCGGCGTTCCTGCGCCATGCGATCGACGCGGCCTGGGCGATGCGGCCACGTCAGGTGACGGTGAACACCTGCACGGCGGACCATCCGCGTGCCTTGCCGGGCTATAAAGCGGCGGGTTTCCGCTTTCTGCGCGAGACGCACGAGGTCTGGGATGTGCCGGATCGGCTGGGTTTCAGGATCCCCGAGAACCTGCTGCTGCCATAAACGGCCACATATTGTCACAATTCATCACGTGACAGCCCTTATCGTGACACAGTGGCGCGGGAAGCTCCCCTTGTTCGCAAAGGGAAACTTCCGATGCCCCGTTCGTGGTTTACACTGATATTCGCTGTGATGGTGCTGAACCTGGTCCTCGACAATGCTGCCCGTGCGGGCAGTGCGGCGCCTGTGGGCGTCTGGGGTGGAAGCATGGAACGCTGGCTGCAGAACTGCGGCCGGAACGGCTGACCCCCCTTGCTCCGCTGCCTCCGGAGTGGCACCGTTGAGCCTTGGGTTCACGGTCACAGGAGAAAGCAGAATGGCCGATATCGTCATTGTTTCAGCAGCACGTACACCGGTTGGTTCGTTCAGCGGCGCGTTCGCCGCGATGCCTGCGCATCAGCTGGGCGCGGTTGCTATTCAGGCGGCACTGGAACGCGCCAAGCTCACCGGGGCGGACATCGATGAAGTGATCCTCGGGCAGGTGCTGTCCGCAGGGCAGGGGCAGAACCCGGCGCGCCAGGCGGCACGTCTGGCGGGGATCCCCGATACGTCGACCGCATTCGGCATCAACCAGGTCTGCGGGTCAGGGCTGCGCACTGTCGCGCTCGCCGCACAGCAGATCGCCAGTGGCGAGAGCAACATCGTCATCGCTGGTGGTCAGGAAAACATGACCCTCTCGCCGCACGTCGCGTATCTGCGCGCGGGTGTGAAGATGGGCGACACGTCGTTCATCGACACGATGATCAAGGACGGGTTGTGGGAAGTGTTCTTCGGCTATCACATGGGGCAGACGGCCGAGAACGTCGCCCAGAAGTGGCAGATCTCGCGCGATGCGCAGGATGCGTTTGCACTCGCGTCGCAGCAGAAGGCATCGGCCGCGCAGAAGGCTGGCAAGTTCAAGGACGAAATCGCGCCTGTCACCGTGAAGGGTCGCAAGGGCGAGGTTGTGGTGGCCGATGACGAATATATCCGTCACGACGCCAGCGTGGAAAGCATGGCCAAGCTGCGTCCGGCCTTTGTGAAGGACGGCACGGTCACGGCCGGCAATGCCTCGGGCATCAACGACGGCGCTGCGGCGCTGGTGCTGATGTCGGCGGCGGAAGCGGCGAAGCGCGGGCTTACTCCGTTGGCGCGCATTGCGTCGTTCGCGACGGCGGGCGTGGACCCGGCCATCATGGGCACCGGCCCGATCCCGTCGAGCAAGAAGGCTCTGCAGCGCGCAGGCTGGACGCCGGGGCAGCTCGACCTGGTTGAAGCCAACGAAGCGTTCGCGGCACAGGCCTGTGCGGTGAATGCCGATATGGGTTGGGACACGGCGAAGGTGAACGTGAACGGCGGCGCGATTGCAATCGGCCACCCGATCGGTGCATCGGGCGCGCGTATCCTGACCACACTGCTGTACGAAATGCAGCGCAGTAACGCGAAGAAGGGCCTCGCCACGCTATGCATCGGCGGCGGCATGGGCGTTGCGATGTGTGTGGAACGCTGAGTGGCATAACGCCACAGTAAAGAAAAAGGCTCCGGTTTTCCGGAGCCTTTTTTATATGCAGGTCTGATCCGCTTATGCGCGCGACGGCGCAATCACCAGCGCTTCGCCTTCGATCACCGTCTTGCCGTTCACCGTGCAGGTGGTCTTCAGCGTCGCCTGTTTCTTTTCGGCGTTCAGCGACACGACTTCCGCCGTGGCCGTTACCGTGTCGCCAATCTTTACCGGGCGCGTGAAGCGCAGCGACTGGCCAAGATAGATCGTCCCCGGTCCCGGCAGCTGCGTGCCCAGCACGGCCGAGATCAACCCGGCCGAGAGCATGCCGTGTGCAATACGCTCCTTGAACATGGTCTGCGCGGCGGCTTCGGCATTCAGATGCACGGGGTTGGTGTCCATCGACACGGCGGCGAACATCAGGATGTCGGCCTCGGTGATGGTCTTGCCGATGCTGGCGCTCTGCCCAACGGTCATGTCTTCGAAATGGACGGTCATGTGATCGCTCCGGTTGTTGATGGCGGGTTGCCGCACATAATCGGGGAGCCTAGGGTTTTGCGTCGTTTACAGCAATGGATAAGCCGCATGTCACAGACCGATATTGGAACCAGTGAACGCCTGCTGGAAGAACTGCGCAGTTGGGTCGAGATCGAAACGCCTACTACCGATGCCGCAGCCGTCAACCGGTTGATGGACGTGGCGTGCAAGGATCTGCGAGACGCTGGTGCCGACGTCACGCGCGTGCCGGGGCGCGACGGGTTCGGCGACCATGTGCTGGCGCGCACACCGGGCGAAGGCAAGCCGATCCTGATCGCCGGGCATATGGATACGGTGTGGGATATCGGCACGCTGAAGACGATGCCGTTCCGCATAGACGGCGACAAGGCGCACGGCCCCGGCATCTACGACATGAAGGCCGGATCGTTTATGGCGTTTCATGCGGTGCGTTCGATCCTGCAGCAGAAGGTGGCAACGAAGCGCCCGATCACCCTGCTGCTGACCGCGGATGAAGAAGTGGGCAGCCCGACCAGCCGTGCGCTGATTGAGGAAGAGGCGAAGAAATCCTGCTACGTGCTGATTCCCGAACCAGCCGGTCCCGGCGGTGCGGCGGTGACGGCGCGCAAGGGTGTCGGTCGGTTCGAACTGAAGATCACCGGTCGTGCGGCGCATGCGGGTGGAAATTTCCAGGATGGTCGCAGCGCGGTGGTCGAACTGGCGCACCAGATTCTGGCGATCAATGCGATGGTTGATCTGAAGGAAGGTATTACTACCAATGTCGGCCCCATCATGGGCGGTACGCGCCCGAATGTCGTGGCGCAGGAAGCGTTCTGCGAGATCGACCTGCGCGTGATGACGGCGGCGGATGGCGCGCGGCTCGAGAAGATGCTGCTGGGACTGAAGCCGGTGAATCCGGATTGCACCATCGTGGTGAGTGGCGGCATGAACCGCCCGCCCTTTACCGAGAGCGTGGACATTCTGGCGCTGTATGAACGGTATCGGGCCATTGCACAGGAACTGGGGTTCGAGGTGCCGAAGCAGCATCGCGGCGGTGGGTCGGATGGGAATTTCACGGCGGCGCTTGGTATCCCGACAATCGACGGTCTCGGGTGCCCGGGGGCGGGTGCGCATGCGGATTTCGAGCATATCCTCTGGACCAGTTTGGCCCAGCGTGCGGCGGCGATTGCGGGGATGCTCGAGACGCTGGAATAAAGCTTTTCCGTAAGGAAACGCATAAAAATAATCCGCGAGAGCGCTTATTCGATAGAATGAAAAAAGCGCTCTCGACGGCCCCAAATGCAGCAGGGCACCCGAAGGTGCCCTGCGCAGGAAACTCAACTGGGGAAGTTCAGTTGATCAGAAGCGATAGCGGATACCCGTGCCGATAACCCACGGATCAAGGTTCGCTGTCGCGTTAATCCTGCCAGCTGCCGTGTAAACGGTGGCATCCGGACGCAGGAACAGCTTCTTCACGTCGAGGTTCCAGGACCAGCCCGGCGCAACTTCAACGTCTAGACCGACGTTCAGGGCAAAGCCCCAGGTGCCGTGAACGCGCACGTCGTCCACGACTGCGTTGCGGCTGCCGCCTTCGTTGTAGAACGCGGTGTAGTTGATGCCGGCACCAAAATACGGGCTGAAGCGTTCGGCCGGCAGGGGGTGATACTGGAAGGTCAGGGTCGGGGGAAGCGCCCAGACGTTACCCAGATCCACATTGCCCAGTGCCGTGTTACGCGCGCTCAGATCGTGCTTCGTGGTGGCTGCAATCAGGTTCACGGCGAAGTTGTTCGTGATGAAGTACGAGAAGTCGAGCTGGCCGGTAATGGCGCTGCTGGCGTAAGGGTGGCCGCCGATCAAGCTGACATCACCACCCACACCGTTCTGCGGGATCAGGCCGATTATGCTGGCGCCGATCACGATATCGCCGGCCTGTTTGCCGCGCACTTCGGCGGCGGCGGGCATCGCAATGGCAGCGGCGACAACAGCAGCGGCAGCAATTTTTCCGATGGTGTGGCTCATGATTTCTATCTCTCTTTATCTCGAATGAATTCGCGTCGATGAGAAAGAGATAGTCATGCGGGCAAGTTTTGTCTTGATCGATATCAATTGATCAAACGTGTTATAGCGTTTTGAACGGGGTGTGGCAGAGAGGCAACAGGCAGTGTTTCAGAATTGTCTCATTTGCTGTGATTCTGCTGTTCTATCCGCTTCGGATCCGACATTACAAACGTAGCAGGTATCATACTACAGATAAGAATGGCCGCATATACCCCCCAATACGTCGCGCTTGTGGCCCCGGCCTGCAGGGTGATGGCCGCCCCCAGATAGACCAGCACGTTCTGCGCGCTGAAAACACTGAGCGAGTGCCGTCCCAGCCATCCGAATGTATTGCGCAGCCAGTCGGACAGGGGCGGCACGCCGCGGATATAGAGAAACCCCTCGCGCAGCATGAACATCACCAGAATGGCATGTGCGGCGCGCAGCGGGCCAAGGTCGTCTTTGTCGCGCAGGATGGCGAACCAAGGCCATTTCTGGCTGCCGTAAAACCATAGCAGCTTCAACACCATGCAGGCCACGAAGGCCGCAACCAGCCAGATGAAGCGCCGGGTGCTGAAAATCTGCGGCAGGCGGCTTTCCGTCTTTGCCAGCAAAATCCCCGCCAGTCCCAGAATCTGCCAGCTCCACACATTGAAGGAAAAAGCGGGCATATCGGCGGCGCGCGGCGCCAGTCCGCATTGCACCAGCACATACAGGGCGAGGCTGAACAGGCAGGCCGCCATATATCCGGTTTTCAGCAACTGGAATTGCAACCAGATGAAGGGCAGCAGCAGCAGATAGAAGTTCAGGATGCCGAACAGCGTCGTCGCCTGCCCGAAAAGGGCAAAGCGGGTCAGGCTTTCCACCGGTGTATGCGCGATGTTGCTGATGAAGGTGAACATCGTGCCACTGCGATGCTCGGGCGCGATCAGCAGCAGCACAACCGCAGCCGACCCCAACAGGCTGAGCAGGTTGGCGCCATAGATCAGCCCCATGCGGCGCAGAAGCCAGCGGAACCCGCCGATGACGCCCTTGCGTGCCTCCAGCCGGGTCAGCGCCATGCTCATGCCGAACCCGGCGCACAGCACAAACAGTTCCGCCGCCGAGGAGAAGCCAAGCTGCGTCAGGGTGAGTGAATGCGCGCCGCGCGTTCCAACCTCGGTGGCGGCCTGGTTGAAGTGCGTGAGCATGATGGCCAGCAACGCATAGCCCCGCACGGAATCAACCCATTCGATGCGCACCTGAACGGCTCCCTGCTTTTCGGGTACAGGATCGCAGCGAGGGGGTAAGGCGCAAGGCGCAAAAAGCGTCAATTACACGGGAGATTTACGCCCCGATGCCTGATAATGTCGGGCCGACATTCAATACGGGTATCGATCATGACGGCATCCTATCTCGATCCGCGCACGGGCCAGACATGGCCGCTTTCGACGCCGCTGTGGTGCGGGCCCGAGGGGCAGCCGCTGATGATCTCGCCCTTGCCGGGGATAACGCGCGCGCAGATCGACACATCACAGCGCAGCCTGTGGCGGTATGCGGCGGCGCTGCCGGTGGCGGTCGAGAATCCCGTCTCGATGGGCGAGGGCTGCACGCCGCTGATCGAACGGCGTATCGGCGATGGCCGTGCGCTGCTGAAATGCGAATGGTTCATGCCGACCGGATCGTTCAAGGATCGCGGGGCGAGCGTGATGCTGTCGATCCTGCGGCAACAGGGCATCACGGCGGTGCTGGAAGACAGTAGCGGCAACGGCGGCGCGGCGATTGCGGCCTATGCGGCGGCGGCGGGGATGAAGGCGCGTATTCTGGCCCCCGATTCCACCAGCCCCGCCAAGACCGTGGCGATGCGCGCGGTCGGGGCCGAGGTCGGGCTGGTGCCCGGCCCGCGACAGGCCACGGCGGATGAAGCAGTGCGCCAATCGCACGAGATCTTTTACGCCAGTCACAACTGGCAGCCATTCTTCCTGCAGGGTACCAAGACGCTGGCTTACGAGATCTGGGAAGATCTGGGTTTCCGCGCGCCTGACAACATCATCATCCCGTGTGGGGCTGGGTCGAACGTGCTGGGATGCGGGATCGGTTTTGCGGAATTGCTGCGTGCGGGAGAGATCGAACGCATGCCGCGTCTGTTCGCCTCGCAGCCGGCCAATTGTTCCCCCATCGCTGCCGCGTTTCTGGCCGACGAGGAAACCACGTCCGACATCTCCGTGCTGCCGACCATGGCCGAGGGAACGGCGATCGCCAAACCTGTCCGCCCGCGCGAAGTGCTGGGGTTCCTGCGAGAATCCGAAGGTGGCGCGGTGACCGTGACCGAGGACGAGATTGCAGCTGCGATGTTCGAACTGGCGCGCACCGGCGTGTATGTGGAACCGACTTCAGCGCAGGCGGCTGCGGCGTATCGGAAACTGCTGACAGCGCAGGCGATCGAGCCGGAACAGACAACTGTGCTGGTGCTGACCGGCAGCGGCCTGAAAGCTACCCCGCGCATCGCCGATCTGCTGGGAATTACTCTTCAGGGGTGAGGGATACTGGCGTCGCCAATGTCCAGGCGCGGCATTTCGATGGCCGGGCAGCGATCCATCACCACCCGTAACCCTGCTGCGCGCGCCTTGGCCGCGACATCCTGATTGACCACACCAAGCTGCATCCAGATGGTGCGTGCGCCAAGGCGGATGGCTTCATCGACATCGGCGGCCAGAAGTTCGGCCGAGCGGAACAGGTCCACCATATCCAGCGGCGCGGCCTCGGCCAGCGTGGCGACGACTGTGCGTCCATGCAGCGTCTGGCCGGCAAGGCCCGGGTTGATGGGGGTTACGTCGTACTGGTGCTCCAGCAGGTATTTCAACACACCATTTGATGCGCGTTCCGGGCGGGCCGAGGCTCCGACCAGTGCGATGCGCTGCGTCGAACGCAGGATCTGGCGGATATCGGTGTCGGTCAGTTGATCAACGGACATGGTGCGAATCCGGAATGGGGGCAAAACAATGGGAGGGGCAGGAGTGTTTGGCAAGAATGGGCAGGTTCATTCCGGTAGAGGTAGTTGAATTATCTATCTAAAAATGAAGGTGAACACACAATGCATACATAACTGGATATTTAGAATAAGTATATTTATCACATATACAAAATACATATTTTAGGTATGCATTTTTGCAATCATTTGAATTAATTGATTTTTTCATAATTAAAATAAAAATTAAAATTTTACGCATTTGGCAATCGTAAAAAAAAGTTGATAAAAGATTAATTAGATAACTGATTCGTGGTTGCTAAAACGGTATGATATTAAATTGGAGACGACACGTATGGTGACCGGTTGTAAATTCTCATCCAGTTTGCGCTGCGGCACGGCGCTGGCTGTGGTTTTTACGTTTGCAATCTACGGGGCAAACAGCGCCCTCGCGGCATGCAGCGGAATTGGTTCGCCAATTGTGACATGTTCGACAACATCTACGGGTGTCATCGAGGATTATAACAACACCACCAACAAGACGGTTACGGCGACAAACTGGACGTTTAATAACGGTCGTTTTCACCTTGTCGTCGTTAATGGCCCGAACCGGACAGTTACTTTTACCGGAACAAACGTTACCGTTAACGGCGGGAATGGATCGCTTGGCACCGCTCAGAGTAACGGTGTCATCCATATGGGGAACCAGAGCGTCAACGGCGCTGTGACGATTACCCTCAGCGACTCCAATCTGACGATTACTGGCCCCAACTCGCAGGGGCTTTCGGCGCAATCCTACAATCCGGCTGGTAACAGCGGCACTGCGACCGTCAATGTTACCAATGTTGACATAAACATGACCAACGCCGATGGCCGTGCGGCACTGAATGCAGTGTCGGATGGCAAGGGCAATGCGTTTGTGATGATGACGGGCGGAAACATAACAACCTCCGGCGCAAATCCGCTCAACACGGATAATCTGTATGCAGCGGCACGCGCGTTCAGCCAGACCGGAAATGTGAGTGTCACGACGGTTGGCGGCACATTGACGACACTGGGCAATGCCTACGGTATCTCCGCCATGACCGCGGGGGCAGGCACGGCAACAGTCGATAATACAGCGATCATCGACACGCGCGGCCCAACCGCGGACGGTATCTATGCCGAAACATCAAGCGGCGCGATCAATGTCACCAACGCCGCAACAATTACGACGGCAGGTGCGAATGCGCGGGGTATTGTTGGACGGACAGCCGGTGCAACAACCCTGGATAACTCGGGCGTTATCAACGCCGGAGGGGCCGGGATCTATGTTAATGCCGGAACGGATGTGCTGCTTGGCAATTCGGCGAATGTTACGTCTGCAAATGCTGCCGGGATTACAGCTTTCTCGACCAATGGGGCGGTTACCCTCAATGTGAACAGCGGGATCATCACCGCTCTGAACGACTTTGCCATCAGCGCCATGGCACCTGGGGCTGGTGCGACAGCGACGGTGAATATCCTCGCCGGTGCAGAAGCGCATGGTGGTGTCTCCGGTGTTATGACTGCGGGTGAAACGCAGAAGCTGAATAATGCAGGCCTGATCGATTCATTGCTCGATGTTGCGATTGTCTCGGTGGTTGGTTCGACATACGAAATCAACAATACCGGCACGATTATCGGGAATGTGGTTGGTGCGTCGCCTGTCATCACGGTTAACAATAGCGGCACGTGGGATCTGCGTGGCTTCGCCGATATGGATGGCGACCATGTGCGTGAGACGTGGGCCATTGCAGTTTCGGATCTTGGCCCGAGCGCCGGCAACACGATCAACAACACCGGCACGCTGAGGCTGGTGGCGCAGGCCGGTTCCTCTGCGGCAACGTTTGACGCGACAGGCGCGTATCTGCCCGGTGGCCTTGCAGCGAACACCCCGGTTGCGGGTGGTGCGGTGCAGGCGCAGATCCTGGGCGTGCAGACGTTCAACAACAGCGGCCTGATCGACCTGACCGGTGGCGGGTCTGTGCCCGGCAACGTGCTGGTAATCACCGGCGGAACTACTCCCGGGACCGATGGCGGCGGTGTGTTCGTCGCGAACGGTGGCACGGTGCGTCTGAACACGGTGCTGAACGATGGCGGCGCGAACTCGATCTCCGACGTGCTGGTGGTGGACTCGACCCGTCTTGGAACGGCGGCGACAAAGCTGCAGGTGAACGCGGTTGGTGGCGTTGGTGCGTATACGCCGGGCAACGGCATCATGCTGGTTGAAGTGCTGAACAAGGACGCTTCGGCTACGGGGGTGTTCGCCCAGGAAGGCCGCATCGTTGGCGGCGCGTTTGAATACACGCTGCACCAGGGCGGCGTTGGCGGCAGTGCTGCGGACGGCAACTGGTATCTGCGTTCCGAAGCTGCGGTTGTGCCCCCGCCGCCTCCGCCGGAGCCGGGTTGCGAGGCAACCAACAGCTGCCCGAAGCCGCCGCCGGTTGTTCCGCAGTTCCGTCCTGAAGTCGGGGCGTATCTGGGCAACCAGATGGCAGCCGTGGCGATGTTCCGCCACACTCTGCACGACCGTCTGGGCGAAGTGGATTATCTGGAACGCCAGCGCGGGATCGACGAAGGCCGCCATGCGGCATCGTGGGTGCGCGTCACGGGTAACCTGACCGACAGTGAAGCGGCGATGGGTCAGCTTGATCTGCGTACCACGACAGGCATGGCCCAGGCCGGGTTCGAACTCGGCCGCTGGACCGATGGCGACAGCCGCCTGCTGCTGGGTGTGATGGCCGGTGCCGGAATGGCGCACACAACCTCGCGTTCGCTGGCGGGTGACTATGATGCCAAGGGCGACGTCACCGGTTACAGCGTCGGTCTGTATGGCACGTGGTATCAGAGCGCGGCAGATGCGCGCGGTCTGTATATCGACACCTGGGTGCAGCATGGCTGGTACGACAACACGGTGAAGGGCGAGCAGCTTGCGTCGGAAAGCTATAACAGCCGTGCGCTTTCCGCCTCGCTCGAAGCCGGGTATGCGTTTGAACTGGCACGCGGCGAACGCCGGGCCTATTTCTTCGAGCCGCAGGCCCAGGTGATCTACACCGATTATTCGGCCAATGCGCATCGTGAAGCCAATGGCACAGTGGTGACGCCGGACGATGCCGGTGGTTTCCTGACCCGTTTGGGGGCGCGTATCTATAACCGCCAGCTGACCATGGAAGCCGGCCCGCGCGTGCAGCCGTTCCTGGAATTCAACTGGTGGCACGCGATGGAAGACAACTCGGTTGCCTTCAACGGCTACTCGGTTGCGCAGGACATGCCGCGCAACACGTATGAAGTGAAACTGGGTGCGGAAGCCGAACTGGATGACCGCTGGACGATGTGGGGCCATGCGGGCTTGCGTCTGGGCGCCAACGAGTTCCGCGATGTGGATCTGCTGCTGGGGGCGAAATACAGCTGGTAACAGCTGCGCCACACCACAAACGAAAACAGGGCGTCGGGAAACCGGCGCCCTGTTTGTTTTGGGTGGGCTTTTCCCATGCGGGGAGTTCGGCTACGCAGTTTGTATGAACACACGCGCCGTTTTCCTGCCCGGGCTGGTGGCCCTGATTTGTGCCCTGTTGCTGGTTGTTGCCTGGTGGTTGCCGAACCGGCCACAGGCCGCCGATGTGCCGATGCCGGACGCGACCTTCCAGTCCGTCTCGTTCGCGCCGTTCCGGGCTGAGCACTCGCCGCTGACCGACACATTCCCCACCGCCGCGCAGGTGGACGAGGATATGGCGCTGGTGGCGACGCGGGCGCGCGGCATTCGCACCTATGCCAGCCTTGAAGGCCAGTACAACGTGGCCGAGATCGCCACGCGCCACGGGATGCGCATGTGGCTGGGGGCCTGGCTGGGCACCAACCGGGCGCAGAACGAGCGTGAACTGGCCAAGCTGATCGAGACCGCCAACGCCTATCCGCAGACGGTCGAGCGCGTGGTGGTGGGCAACGAGGTGCTGCTGCGCCGCGACTTGCCGCCCACAGAACTGAGCGCCGCGCTCGACCGCGTGAAGGCAGCGGTGCGCCAGCCGGTGACCTATGCCGATGTGTGGGAATTCTGGGAACAGTTCCCCGAAGTTGCCAATCATGTGGACATCATCACCATCCACATCCTGCCCTATTGGGAAGATCACCCGACCAACGTGGAAGACGCGATGGCGCACACCCGCACGATCGTGCAGCGCATCCGCGCGCGCTTCCCGGGCAAGTCGATCGCGATCGGCGAGGTCGGCTGGCCGTCCGCCGGGCGCTGGCGGCAGGATGCGGCACCGACACTGGTGGCGCAGGCGGTGTTCATTCGTGAGTTCATCGCGCTCGCGAAGCAGGAGGGGCTGGATTACAACCTGATCGAGGCGTTCGATCAGGTCTGGAAATATCGGAGTGAAGGCACGGTCGGCGCCAACTGGGGCCTGTGGAGCGCGGAACGGCAGCCGAAATTTCCGCTCAGCGGCCCGGTGGTCGAGAACGTGCACTGGAAGACCTATGCGCTGGCGTCGATCCTGCTAGGGCTGGGTTTTGCGGCCTTCGGATTGCGGCGCGGAATGCGCGCGGCGGAGCGGGCCAAGATGGTGGTGCTGGCGTTTGCGTGCGGTGGGGCGCTGGCGTTTGCATGGGCCGGAACCGTGCCGTTGATCTACGATCTGTATCTGGGGACGGCTGCGGCGTTCAACATTGCGGGGCAGGTGGCTCTGGCGTTGTTGCTGCTGCAACGCGCGCAGACGGTTTTCTCGGGCGCGGCACTGCCGCAGGCCCGCACGGGCGCGCAGGCGACGGCGCTG
This sequence comes from Acetobacteraceae bacterium, assembly GCA_031546815.1. Lineage (GTDB taxonomy): Bacteria > Pseudomonadota > Alphaproteobacteria > Acetobacterales > Acetobacteraceae > JAVBJV01. The sequence goes on along the minus strand of JAVBJV010000011.1, from coordinate 3,134 downwards.
TTGCGGGCGATTGTGCTGCTGAAGGTCAACCGCGTGCAGTCGCAGAACTGGCGCAGCTGGGCGCTGGATGATCTGTTCTTCGTGTTCCTGTGGGCGGCGATGCTGCTGCAACTTCTGCTGCTGTTCGACCCGCGTTATCGGGACTTCCCGCTGCCGGTGTTTGCCATGCCGTTGCTGGTTGTGGCGGCGCGAGCCTGGTTGCGTGACCTGCCGTGCTCGGGTGGCGGGCGCGAGGAGCTTTGGCTGGGGGGAGTGCTGGCCATTGCCGCCATTGCCAGTGCGATTCTGGAAGGGCCGAAAAACACGCCGTCCCTGATGTGGAATGCAGCAGCGCTGATCCTTGCGGCGTCAGCGCTGCTGCGGTTGCGTCGGGCTTAAACCTTACGGCCCGCCCGCAGCGACGGCGGGATGAAGTTCGCCATTTTGCCCGGGGCGCCTGCTCCGGGTGGGCGGATCCAGCCCCAGGCGCCCAGTGCGGCGCCCAGCATGCCCCAGGTGGCGTTGTAGTTCAGCACCGCCATCGCCCCCAGCGTCACGGCCGCCACACACACGACAAACCGGCCCCACAGCACGCCTGCGATCCCCAGCGCCAGCGCGCCCAAGCCCCACAGTCCGTAATGCTGCAACCAGACCAGAGCCGCGCGCGGCGTGCACATGAAGGGCCGTTCGGCGGCCACGCACAACGTGCCCCATTCGCGCGGTTCCACGAACCACAGGCGATAGGCGAACATCGCCCCGGTCAGGGCCACAACGGCCAGAATGCCGCACCAGTCCCGTTTGGTCAGTTTCATGCCGTGCTTTCTCAGCTGACCTGCGCCAGCCAGTCCTTCAGATTGTAGTGGTTCGAGATACGCGTAATTTTCCCATCGCGCACGTCGAAAAATGCCCCGGCAGGCAGCGTATATTTCTGCCCGTGCGCCTTGGGGAAATTACCGTCCGTGTGCAGGTATTCACCGGTAATGGTGAATTCCGCCGCTGCGCGCAACCCGTCGGCGCTGGTCATCACCGCCAGGTCGGAAATATTTTCGCGATAGCAACGAGTTATATGTGTGAGGAATTTCTCGAACGCCGGTTTGCCAATTTCGCGGCCGCTCTGGCTGATGTCGTGGATGATGCGGTCGTCCAGCAGGGCCAGAAACCCGGCCTTATCCTGCTGGTTGAACGCGTTGTAATAGGCGCGGATTAATTCTGCGGTCTTGTTCATGCTGCTCCGTCCTTGATCTTGTCGCGCGGTCGGCACATGGTGCGTCGCACCAATTGCTGGAACCGGCCTAACATTCATGTCCACTGACGCCACGTCGAAGCCCAAGAAGCCCACCTGTTTCCAGGACCTGATCCTGTGCCTGCACAATTTCTGGTCGCGGCAGGGGTGCGTGATCCTGCAACCCTACGACATGGAAATGGGCGCGGGCACATTCCATCCGGCAACTACGCTGCGCGCGTTGGGGCCGAAGCCGTGGAAAGCTGCCTATGTGCAGCCCTGCCGCCGCCCGTCCGACGGGCGATATGGCGAAAACCCCAACCGGATGCAGCATTACTACCAGTACCAGGTCATTCTGAAGCCGAGCCCTGCCGACCCGCAAGGATTATTGCTCGACAGCTTCCGCGAGATCGGGCTGGACCCGCTGCTGCACGACTTCCGCTTCGTCGAGGACGACTGGGAAAGCCCGACTCTGGGCGCCTGGGGCCTCGGCTGGGAAGTCTGGTGCGACGGGATGGAAGTCACCCAGTTCACCTATTTCCAGCAGGTGGGCGGCATTGCGTGCGAAGTGCCGTGTGCCGAGCTGACTCTGGGGCTGGAACGCCTCGCGATGTATCTGTTCGGTGTGAACAATGTCTATGATCTGCCGTTCAACGACGATGGCGTGACCTATGGCGACGTGTTCCTGCGGGCCGAGCGCGAATTCAGCGCGTTCGACTTCGAACATGCCGACACCGAGCTGCTGTTCCGCCACTTCGTCGATGCCGAGAAGGAATGCGCCGCACTGGTGGACAAGAAACTGGCGCTGCCCGCGTACGACCAGTGCATCAAGGCGTCGCATGCGTTCAATCTGCTGGACGCGCGCGGCGTGATCAGCGTGGCGGAACGCGCGGCCTATATCGGGCGCGTGCGCACGCTGGCAAAAGCGTGCTGCGATACATGGATGACCGGCGAGCAGGTGAGTAAGTAACATGGCTGAATTTCTGCTCGAACTTTTCTCGGAAGAAATCCCGGCGCGCATGCAGGCGCGTGCGGCGGAAGACCTGGCGCGTCTGCTGGGTGAAACACTCGCCCCGCTGGCGCCGCAGAATGTGCGCACGTTCTATGGCGTGCGTCGCGTGACATATGTGGCCGACATCTCGGCCGGCACGCCCGCCAGCACGATCTCGGAACGCGGCCCGCGTGCCAATGCGCCGGAGCAGGCGCTGGCTGGGTTCCTGAAAAAGCACAACGCCGACCGCGCCGATCTGCGCGAGGAAGACGGTTACTTCGTGCTGGAAAAAACCGTTGCCGCCGTCACCGCGCAGGACCTGATCGCGCGCGAGATGCCCGCTCTGCTGCGGCGTTTCCCGTGGCCGAAGTCGATGCGCTGGGGCGGGGCGGGAAGCTTCACCTGGGTGCGCCCGCTGCGCCGCGTGCTGTGCCTGCTGGATGGCGCGGTGGTGCCGTTCACGCTGGAGGAAATGCCCAGGCTGAGCGTCGGGGCGGAAACCGAAGGCCACCGTTTCCACGCACCCGGCCCGGTGACGGTGACGGGGTTCGAGGATTACCAGACCAAGCTGCGTATGCGCCACGTGGTGCTGGATGTGGCCGAGCGCAAGCGCATCATCGCCGAAGGCATTGCCAAGCTGGCGGCTGAGAAAAAACTGACCGTGGTGGACGATCCCGGTCTGCTCGACGAAGTGGCCGGGCTGGTTGAATGGCCGGTGCCGCTGCTGGGCAAGATCGATGATGCATTCATGGATCTGCCGCCCGAGGTGATGCAGGTCTCGATGCGGGTGAACCAGCGTTACTTCGCGCTGCGCAACGCCGATGGCAGCGCTGCGCCGTATTTCGCCTTTGCGGCCAACATCGCGGCCCGCGATGGCGGGGTGGAAATCGCCGAGGGTAACGGCCGCGTGCTGCGTGCGCGTTTTGCCGATGCGCGGCATTT
>JAVBJV010000043.1:0-56633 GCA_031546815.1 Acetobacteraceae bacterium | reverse complement strand
TAGAAGCAGAAGCAGAAGCAGAAAGAGAAAAGGGTTCCCCCGCAAACGCGGGGATAGTCCCCATGGCGGTCACAGTTTCTGGTGTGCTGGCGAGGTTCCCCCGCAAACGCGGGGATAGTCCCCCGGCGCGGATCCCAGATGCAACCGACCGGGAGGTTCCCCCGCAAACGCGGGGATAGTCCCGAGGTAAGGACATGACCATCCGCACGCGCCGGGGTTCCCCCGCAAACGCGGGGATAGTCCCCCATCGTTTGCAATTGATGGCCGCGTATCGACGGTTCCCCCGCAAACGCGGGGATAGTCCCACTTCAGGTTCTTCCTGACCATCCATGAAGCCGGTTCCCCCGCAAACGCGGGGATAGTCCCGCATTGCGCTGTCGCGCGAAAATGTAAATCGCGGTTCCCCCGCAAACGCGGGGATAGTCCCACCATCGAAAATCGCCTACACAATTTTGGCGGGGTTCCCCCGCAAACGCGGGGATAGTCCCCGTAAATTCCCGGCGCGTGTCGCCCTTTCGAAGGTTCCCCCGCAAACGCGGGGATAGTCCCGGTGTCACGCATCTGCCCGTTCGCCTGCCGCGGGTTCCCCCGCAAACGCGGGGATAGTCCCTTCCCGAAAAGTTGCCCCGGCGCTGGGCCGGGGGTTCCCCCGCAAACGCGGGGATAGTCCCATATCGCGTAATTTTATGAATGTTATCAATAAGGTTCCCCCGCAAACGCGGGGATAGTCCCAGCACTCGCTGCGCGACGTCGGATGTGACGCGGGTTCCCCCGCAAACGCGGGGATAGTCCGGTCACTGAAATTATGCTCAATCCTGACGGTCAGGTTCCCCCGCAAACGCGGGGATAGTCCCAATGCTTGATATTGAGGCCCCGGACACAGCTGGGTTCCCCCGCAAACGCGGGGATAGTCCCCTCACACCGATTGCGCGCCGACGCGCCACGCCGGTTCCCCCGCAAACGCGGGGATAGTCCCCACGTGACCACGCCGCTGCGGTGGCGGTAGCGGGTTCCCCCGCAAACGCGGGGATAGTCCCCTGATGGACGACGAAATCCGCGAAGTCCTGCAGGTTCCCCCGCAAACGCGGGGATAGTCCCCCGGATCAGCGCGGCCTGCCTGCACTGCGAATGGTTCCCCCGCAAACGCGGGGATAGTCCCCTGGAACGCATGGGCCTGTCTGGCGGGATCGGGGTTCCCCCGCAAACGCGGGGATAGTCCTTAGCGCGCGGCCTCGGCCGACCACAGCAGATCGAACGCGGCTTGGTTCCCCCGCAAACGCGGGGATAGTCCCCGCCCGAATGCTTTTTCGCGCACCGCGCTCAGGGTTCCCCCGCAAACGCGGGGATAGTCCCGCGGCTAGACGCAGTGGCCAGTCTTCCAGCCGGGTTCCCCCGCAAACGCGGGGATAGTCCCAAGCGTTGTAATCATGCCGATCGGCGAGGCCAGGTTCCCCCGCAAACGCGGGGATAGTCCCACGCAGTCGCAGTCTGATCGCGATGCACGCAAGGTTCCCCCGCAAACGCGGGGATAGTCCCAGCGTGGCCTGCGACTGTTCGGCGGCAATCGCGGTTCCCCCGCAAACGCGGGGATAGTCCATGTGCAACCGACCGTCGCGGTTAATTATCTCAGGTTCCCCCGCAAACGCGGGGATAGTCCCATATCAAGAGCGAGATCGCGCACCTGCCGACCGGTTCCCCCGCAAACGCGGGGATAGTCTCTTCGCGGCGATGGTTTCCGACGGCAGATGAAGCTCCGTCATGCCAACGATTTCTCCGAGAGCTGAATGGACATCAGCTCTCACCAGGAAACTCTCCCACGGAGAACACACACCTTTATGCATGAAACAACAAAGTGAGCTGTTCTCGCGTTACCCGAAGAAACTGCCGCGTAAAATACAAGTATTTGCCACGCGCATTTAGATCTGGTATATTGCGAGTGATTATCAATAACGGAATAAACCCAATATGTCCCAGATCACCCGCCGGTTTGCGTTATGTGGGGCTGCCTCGGTTCTGGTGGCGGGGTCTGTGCGGGCAGCGCCGTTGCGCGAGCTGACTTTGTGGGGGCCGCCGGCGGGGCCGTCGATCATTCTGGCACATGCGATCGAAAGCGGCACGCTGCGCCATATCGCCGACAATATACGTTTCCGTGCCTGGAGAAATCCGGATGAACTGCGCGCCGGGTTGACCTCGCGCACCATGGATCTGTTCATCCTGCCGACGCAGGTTGCCGCCAATCTTTACAATCGGGGCCTTGGCGTGCGGCTGGTCAACGTGATGACCAACGGTCTGCTTTATGTCGTGACGGGTGACGGCATCCTGACGAACCTGCCCGCTCTCAAGGGGCGCAATATTGCCGTGCCGTTCCGCAACGATATGCCCGACCTGCTGTTCCGCCGTCTGCTGGCCGCACATGGCATGTCGCTCGACAGCGATGTGAATGCACGTTTCACCGGCTCGCCGATCGAGGCGATGCAGCTTTTACTTACCGACCGGATTGAGGCCGCACTGCTTCCCGAGCCTGCCGCCACCGCCGCCATCGTGCGGGCCGGTGTTGCCGGGAAAAACCTGACACGCACCATCGATATCCAGCAAGTATGGGCCGGGGTCACCGGGCATGGTCCCGCGTTGCCGCAAGCCGGGCTGGGGGTGAGCGCGCCGTTCTACGAAAAGCACCCCGAGACAGTGGCCGCCCTGCGCGATGCGCTGGTGGCGGCAACGGCATCGGTCAACGCCAATCCGGCACAGGCCGCGAACGATGCCGCGTCCATGCTGGAGATGCCTTGGCCGGTGCTCGAAAAATCGGTGCCGTATTCCAATCTGGTGGCGCTGCGTGCCGCCGATGCGCGCGCCTCGCTTGAGGAAATGTATCGCACGCTTGCCGAGTTTGATGCCGGGATTATCGGCGGGGCCCTGCCGGCCGTGGATTTCTATCTGTGATGCAGCGACTGAGCAGAGTGGGGCGCTTTCTGTGGGGCGGCTGGGCCGGGCTGGCCGGGGCGATGCTGCTTGCCGCGCTGTGGCAGGCCGGGCACGAGAGCTATGGCGATTTCATCCTGCCTGCGCCGCTCGCCACGCTGCGTGCCGCGTTCGACATCTTGCAGGACCCGGCCATGTGGACCATTGCCGGGGCAACGGTGGTGCGGGCGGGGAAGGGGTTTCTGCTGTCCGCCAGCATCGGCGCGTTCTGCGGGCTTGCGGCGGGTTATTCCATTGCGACCATGCGGGCGATGCGCCCGATCCTCACCTTTCTGCTGGGCGTGCCGCCGATTGCGTGGATCGTGCTGGCGATGATCTGGTTCGGGTCGACCGACGGTACCGTCGTCGCCACTGTGGTGGTGGCCGCAACACCGGTGATCTTCGTGGGCGTCGCCGAGGGTGTGATGACGCGCGATCGCAAACTGGACGACATGGCGCGCGCTTTTGGTGCCGGACCCATGATGCGGCTGACATCGCTGGGGCTACGACATGTCTCGGCACATTTTTTCCCGGCGCTGACGGTGGCGCTCGGCACCGCGTTCAAGGTGGCGGTGATGGCCGAACTGCTGGCCAACACGGGTGGCATTGGTGGTGCATTGGCCACGGCGCGTTCCAATCTGGACATCGTGCAGGCGATGGCGTGGGTGCTGATCACGGTCGCCGGACTGGTTGCGGTGGAATACGGCGTGCTGCACCCGATCCGCGCTGAGTTTGAACGCTGGCGCGATGCTGCGCGACCATGGGGAGTGCGCAGGTGATTGCAGGCCTCGACCCAACAGAGGTGCAGTTGCTGCGTTCGGCGAGTATTTTCGCCGGGTTGAGCGATCACGATTTCGGTCTTCTGGCCGATCTATCGCGCAGTGTAAAAGTGCCGCGCGGACGCATTCTGTTTTCGCAGGACGAGCCGGCAACCGCGTTTTTCATCGTGGTGCGCGGCTGGGTGTCGCTGTTGCGCGACCAGCCCGATGGCACGCGCACGGTGCTTCGCATCGTGGGGCCGGGTGAGTCCTTTGCCGAAGCGACGATGACACCCTGTGCCCGTTACCCATTGGGTGCCGAGGTGGCATCCGATGCCAGGCTGGTGCGGATCGACACGGGCCGTTTGCGTGCGCTGATAATGGAGCATCCGGCGCTCAGCCTGTCGCTGGTGGCGGCTGTCTTTCGCCAGAGCAATCGGCTGCTGGATCAGATCGAGCATCTGAAAAGCTGGCCGATTGAACGGCGTCTGGCACGTCTGCTGTTGCGGATGGGCGATGTTGTCGGAACCGAGGCATGCAGCTTCAGTCTTCCCGTCGAACAGAATCTGATTGCCGCGCGTCTGGCGACCACGCCCGCCACTTTGTCGCGGACGTTAAAGGGTCTGACGCGGTTGGGGATTACGGCGAATCGGGGGCGGATCACCATGCGTGACCCGACTGTCGTTCTTCGTTTTGTGGAGGGGCGGGCAGGCGCCTGAAAATTGTTCTGCACTTGTCGCAGAGCAATTGGGGGTGGAATTTTTTCAGTATATGCGAATAATTCTCATTCGTGGTCTGGGCGGCGCGCCCGTTAAATAAAGGATGTAACTATGCGGAAACGTGGGGCGTTCCTCGGCTACAAATCAGCTCTGTTGCAGTGTGCAGGGGCGGCGGCGTTGTTATTGCCGCTGACTGCATATGCACAGTCGGCAGCGCCAGGGGCATCGGTGATTCTGGACCCGATCGACGTGGATGGGCAGCTTACTCCGGAAGATGTGGCCCGTAGACGGCTCCAGGCGCTGCCGGGGGGGACCTCGGTCATTGCAGACCACGACCTGTCGGGTAGGACCAATGTCACGCTGTCTGATGCGCTGTCGGAAGCGCCGGGCGTTATCGTGCAGAATTTCTTTGGCGGGAACGATCAGCCGCGTGTGCAGATCCGCGGTTCCGGCATGCAGCAAAGCCCGACCGAGCGCGGCCTGCTGGTGTTGCAGAACGGTCTGCCGATCAACCGTGCAGACGGGTCTTACATCGTCGGGTTGACCGACCCGCGTCAGGCCGAGATTACGGAAATCTATCGCGGTTACACGGCCAACCGTCTGGGCGCGACGGTGCTGGGCGGGGCGCTGAACTTCACGTCCCCCACGGGTATTTCGCAGCCCGGTGCAGTGGCGCAGATCGAGATGGGCAGCTTTGGTCAGCTCAACACCAGCCTGCAGGCCGGCGGGCGCAGTGGTGATTACGATGGGCTGATGCAGCTGAGCTACGGGCAGCGCGATGGCTTCCGCGATTACAATGAATCGGACCGCGTGAGCTTCGATGCCAATGCGGGTATTCGTATCTCGCCCAATATCAGTACGCGCTTCTTTGCGGGCTATACGGATCTTGGTTTCGATGTAGCAGGACCGCTGAACCGCACCATGCTGGAATCGAACCCTCGCCGCGTGGCGAGCGGCCCCACGGTTATTCCGGGCGTGCCGCCGCGCACCATCAATCCGGGTCCGAATGTCTGGCGCGACCAGCCGCATCGTGATGCAACGCAGTATCGCATCGGCAATCGCACCGCGTTTGAATATGGCGCGCATCTGGTCGATTTTGCAGTTGGCTATACCTATACCGACGACACGTTCCAGTTCCCGATTTCGTCGGGTATCCGCTCGACCGAGGGTGGCGATGTGAACACCGTGCTGCGCTATGCCTATAACCCGGACAGCAGCCGTCCGTTGCCGCTGTTCGAAACCACGGCAAGCTACGCGGTTGGTTCTGCGGACCGGCGTTATTACCAGAACAATGGCGGCCAGCAGGGGCGTCTGTTCGGGGCGAACACGCTGGACGCAGATACACTGTCGCTGTCGGCCGGGCTGAATATTCCGCTGGGCGATTTCACGCTGTCTCCGGCCGTTGCGTATGCCTGGGCGACGCGCGACAGCACCGACACGTTCGGCGCTGCCACACGCCCGACCAGCGCGTTCAACCCGATGAACCCGAATGTGCGCTTGCCCGATGGCATGGTGGCAGCGGGGAACACCAGCTATTCGCGCGATTACGAAGGCTTCAGCCCGAGCCTCGGCCTGTCGTATCGACCCACCGAGAACCACATGTTCTTCGGGGCGGTCAGCCGCAGCTTCGAGCCGCCGACTCACGACGATCTGTTGGCGACAGTGAACGGCACGCCGAACAGCAGCGCGGGGCGCCCGAACCCGGCCAATCCGCGTCAGGCGGCTGCTGCGTTCAGCACGCCGAACCTGGATGCGCAGACCGCAACCACGGTCGAGGCTGGCTGGCGTGGGAAGGCGAGCATCTTCTCGTGGGATGGGCTGGTTTATTATTCGTGGGTGCGCGACGAGCTGCTCAGCCTGCGTGACGAAACCGGTGCGTCGCTGGGGGCGGTCAACGCCGACAAGACCACGCATTTCGGTGTGGAGCTTGGCCTGAATGCTGCGCTGACGGAAAAGCTCAGCGCGCGGGTGGCATACACGTATCAGGATTTCCGCTTCGACAATGATCCTGTCCGCGGCGACAACCGCCTGGCCGGGGCACCGCAGCACATGATCAACGCGATGGTTCAGTACAGCTTTACCGACGCGTTCCGTGTGCAGACGGAAGTGCAGTGGTCGCCCACCACCACGCCGGTGGACAACATGAACACGCTGTATGCACCGTCCTATGTTGTGGTCGATCTGCGTGCGTCCTACGATATTACGGAACGTATCCGTCTGTATGGGGAAGCGCGTAATGTGTTCGACGAAAAATATGCCTCCTCGACACTGGTGGTCGATCAGGCGCAGCGCGATCAGGCGGCCTTCCTGCCGGGCGACGGGCGCGCGTTTTATGCGGGTATGCGGGTCAAGTTCTGATGTCTGAGGTGGCGCTCGATTTACGAAATCTGGCGCATGCCTATTTCGGCCATACCGTGCTGGACGCCGCCACCCTGTCGGTGGCGGCGAGCGAAGTTGTGGCGCTGGTGGGGCCGTCCGGCTGCGGCAAGAGCACGCTTGCGCATATTGCTGCTGGAATTGTCTCGCCGATCCGCGGGGCGGTGAAGCGGAATTATCGTCGCCATGGCATGGTGTTCCAGGAGCTGCGTCTGCTGCCCTGGGCCACCGCGCGTGGCAATATCGGCTACCCGTTGCGCATCATGGGCGTGGGTCTGGCCGAACGGCGCAGACGTGTGGCGGAAGCGGCTGCGCGCGTGGCGTTGCAGGAAAGCGACCTCGATAAGTATCCATCTGAACTATCGGGCGGCATGCAGCAGCGTGTGGCGATTGCGCGGGCGTTGGTGGTGGAGCCGGACTTTGTGTATTTCGACGAACCGTTCACCGCGCTGGATGTGGCACTGCGCCGCCGCATGCAGGATCTGGTGATCGAGGCATCGAAGGCATTGCGGTTCAGCGCGCTGTTCATCACGCACGATCTGATGGAGGCGTTCCGCATCGCGCATCGTGTGGTGGTGATGGATGCACACGGGCGTGGCATTGCGGGCGAGCGCAGTATTCCCGGCGAACCCGGCACACGCGCGGATGCGGATCTGTTTCAGATGATGGCGTCGTTCCTGAACGACGATCCGCTGTTCCGCCATATCCACGATGTTGATGAAAGGCTGGTCTCGTGATGTCGGCAATGCTCCGGCATCTGGGCGGCGAGGGGCTGCGCCTGTTCTTCCCGCTGGCCGCGCTGCACGCCGCGTTATGGCCGGTGCTGTGGACGGTGGCGTACGGGTTGGATCTGCCGTTCGCGGGATCCGTGCCGCCAAGCCTGTGGCATGTGCATGAGATTGTCTTCGGGGCATACGGCGCTGCGGTGCTCGGCTTCATCACCACGGCGGTGCCGGAGTGGAGCAATACCGATCGTATGCAGGGTCGCCCGCTGTATGTTCTGGCGGGCTTGTGGATGCTCAGCCGCATCATCGGGCTGACGGGCGCGCAGGGAATCTTTCTGGCACCGATGTTGGGTGATGCATTGTGGCTGCTGGCGCTGATCGTCTATCTCGGCCGCATTGCGTGGCAGCGGCAGATGACGGTGCTGCTGGCGTTCGCGCTGTGGATGACGGCGCTGCTGCTGGCCAGTCTGACGACCAGCTTCGCATTCCTGCACGGCGATGTGTTGCTGGCGCAGAAGGCGCTGCACGTGGCGGGGCTGGTGTTGCTGGGCATGCTGGGGCTGGCGCTGTCGCGGATCACCGCGCCGATCACCAATCTGGTGCTCGACCCGGCCCGGGCGTCGGCACCATTCCGTCCGCATCCGGGGCGCATGCATCTGGCGCCGGGGCTGGTTGCGGTGCTGATCGCGGCCGAGGTTGTCGGCTTGTCGCCCGCCGTCTGCGCGTATCTGCTGATCGCTGCCGGTGCCGCGTTCCTCGACCGCGTGGGCGAGGGGTTTGTCGGGCGCGATACCGCACGGGCGGAAATCATCTGCATGATGGGGGCCAGTGCGTTCTCGGGCGCAGGGTTGATCCTGATCGGCGCATCGCGGCTTGGCGCGCCGTTTACGGAAACTCCCGCATGGCATCTGGCGCTGATGGGCGGGCTTGGCTTCGGGGTGCTGGGGGTGTTCGTGATGGCGGGCCTGCTGCATACCGGGCGGGTGCTGGGGCTGAACTGGGGAATGCGCGGTGCATTCATCTGTGCGGCGCTGGCGGTGGTGGTGCGGGTATGTGCCGGGTTCGGGGTGGTGCTGGTGTCGCCCGGATTTTCGTATGCGCTGGCCGCCTGTCTGTGGGCGGTGGCGTTCCTGATGTGGCTGTGGGTGTTCTGGCCGTACCTGTCGGAATATCGCGCCAAAGGGGGGCAGAATTGCTGACCTCGCCGCGTCTGTTTTTCTTCGCTGCAACGCTGTGTGCCGTGCTGATCGGCGCGGTGTGGATGCCGTGGTTCCTGGGGCTGTGGCGCGTGCCGACGGGCTTCACGCTGCCGGTCTGGTTCACGCATGAACTGCTGTTCGGGGTTGCTCTGGCGGCGCTGGCGGGCGTGTTGTGCCGACAGCGCGCAGTGCACCGCGGAGGGGCTGCGGCGCTGCTGGTGTCGTGGCTGCTGACGCGCGCCGCTGTTGCCGTATTGCCGGAGGAGTCTCTGTCGATTGTCATGGCGCTGAGCATTGCCTGTTCAGTGCTGCTGATCATCCTGAGCGGGCGGCACTGGCAGGTGACGTTGCCAACAATTGCCCTGCTGGCCGTGCAGGTTCTGTTCCTGTGGGAGGTCTGGCGGTTCGGGCGCAGCACCTATGGTGGCTGGCTGGGCGCTTCAGTGCTGTTGCTGTGGGGCGTTCTGGTGCTTCGCAAGCAGGCATTGTGGTTCTGGCTGCTGGGCGGGGTGCTGCTGATCGGGGCCGATATCGCAATTGGCCCGCAAAGATACAGCGTCGCGCTTATGCAGGCATGGATGCTGGGCGCGGTTGGCCTGGTCGTGCTGATCGCCTTGCCGCAAGGGAAGCTGAGGACGCTCGCCTTACTATGTGTGGTGGTCGCCGTGTTCGCGCGTGTGGCAATGGCGCTGTCGCCCGCATGGACGATGGCGCTGGTGCCGCTATCCGGCGTCAGCTGGGTTTTGGCATTCCTGATGGGCAGTGGGCTGGCCCTCAGGCGCCCTTGAAGGCCCAGCCCTGCCCGTAATCGTAGCCAAAAGCGCGTGCCGTTTCGATCTGCCCCGGCGTTTCCAGTCGCTTGACGATCGGGGTGGCGCCCGCCTCGGTTGCCGTCTTGAAGATGCTTTCCAGTATGTGCTGGCCATACGGATTTTCCGCCGCCCTGACATAGGGAGCATCGACCTTCACATAGGTAAGATCCGCGTTGCGCAGGAAATCGACATTCGCCTGTTCCAGACTGAAGTCGTCCAGACAGACGGCGATGTTGCGTGTGGCCAGCGCGGCAATGGTCTTGTGCACCGTGGGCAGGTCGTTGATGGCAACCGCTTCGGTGATTTCGATGATCAGCCTGTTCAGCAACCCGGGTGCCTGGTCGAGGCGTTTCAGAATACGGGTGCGGAAGGCCACGCTCTGCAGGCTGTGGGCTGACACGTTGATCGCCAGCCGGGCCTCGGGCTGCTGCGCCAGATGCTTCATGGCGCTGTCGAGCACGGCATAGTCCATGTCCTCGCCCAGCCCGACCGTGGCGGCCAGGGTGACGAAGGTGAACGACGAACGCAGCAGCTCCGGCAGCGTATCCGGCAGGCGCAGCAGCGCTTCGTGATAGAGCGGCTTTCTGTCGGCCATCCGGACGATGGGTTCCAGCGCCAGCGTGAAGTGGCCGTGATGGATAATGGTGCGCAGTGTCTGTGCATGCACGGCGGCGTGGTCGACAAAGCCGCTCAGCCCGGAGTCGAACCCCATCTGCTGCATGCGCTTCATGCCACCGATGGCGAACTGGTTCAGCGCAAAATACAAGGTCCGCGCGACCTGCGGCGCGATCAGCCCGGCTTCCTGCAGGGGCAGAATGCCGGTGCTGAGCTGCACGATCTGGGAATAGGGATGCAGCTTGGTCAGAATCTGTGCCCGTAACTGCATGGCCGCCTTGCGGTTCGGCATGATGAGGGCAAAGCGCGAGGCGCTGATGGTGGTGGCATTCTCGTTCTGCATGCTTTCCAGCAACAGGGTCTCTGCCATGCCATGCGGCGTGGAGTCTTCCTGACGGTTGCCGAGTTCGAACAGAACGACAAAATTATCGGGCTGATGCAGCGCGGCCGAGCACACCTTGTCCGACAGATCTGCCAGATGGCTTGCCGCTTCGAATGTAACCAGCTCGATCGGCGTTGTGCTGAATAACAGGCGCAGGCGTGGGGGATCTTCCGGCATCTGTATGCCGGACATCACCATGCGCGACTGACGCAGATTGGAGAGTTCGACCATATGGCTGCCGAACAGTTCCTGCGACAGGATCTGCGCAAGCGTGAACGGAAATGCAGCACTGTCCGCCGGGGCGAGCAGATCGGTCACCTGTCGCCCGATGAAGGTTTCGGTTTCATCACCGAAGCAGGCATGGAAAGCCCCTTCAGCATGGAGGATCTGGCCATCAAGATTAGTGTCCACCAACATATCTGCGTTGGCGGATGCACGGCTCAAAAGAAGGCTGCGTGGGATTTGTGACTGCTGGGACATAACAACATGATAATCGGGCACGGGTATGGCCAGTTGGTTAATACGAAAGCGGTTTAAAAAATTTTAAGCCGACACCCATGTAAACAGGTGTCGACCTATTGAAATCATTCAGTATTATGCGGCCAGTGCGGCTTCGCCTTCCAGCGTTGCGGCAACCGCATGCATCACGGCGCCGATGCGCACGCCAGCCTGGATCTGTTCGGCCAGCATACCGGCCTGACGCAGGATCTTTTCGTGCGATTCCATGCACATCCCGCAACCGTTCACGGCCGAGACCGCCAGCGACCATAGTTCGAAATCCACCTTGTCCACGCCGGGGCGGCCGATGATGTTCATGCGCAGCTTGGCGGGCATGGTTGCGTAATCGCCACCGACCAGATGCACGAAGCGGTAATAGATGTTGTTCATGCCCATGATGGCGGCGGCGGCCTTGGCGGCATCCAGCGCTTCCTGGCTGAGCTGCGGCGCGAATTCGGCCAGCGTTGCGGCCGTCAGCTCGGCATTGCGCGACGCGATCGCCGTGGCGACGAAGCAGCCCGCGCGCTGCTGCTGGCTCAGCGACGGATCGGCCACCAGCGAGCCGAGGTTCAGTTTCAGATCTTTGGCAAATTCGGGCAGACGATCGCGGAGGGCTTCCAACGACATGGCGGAACTCCTTCTTCAGGCATGAAATGTGGGGAGGAGGCGGGCGGCAGCAATGCCACCCGCCGGTATCAATCAGGCCGCCTTGAACAGCTTCGGGGCGTCGAGCGTGTTGCCGCCCTTTTCCCAGTTGCACGGGCAGAGTTCGTCGGTCTGCAGCGCATCGAGAATACGCACGATTTCCTGCGGGTTACGGCCGACGTTCAGGCCGTTGACGCTGGCATGCTGGATGATGCCGTCCGGATCGACGACGAATGTTGCGCGCAGTGCAACGCCCGCGTTCTTGTCGAGCACGCCCAGCGCCGAGGACAGTTCGCGCTTCACGTCGGCCAGCATGGCGAACGGCAGATCGTGGATGTCCTTGTTGTAGACGCGCCAGTTCAGGTGCACGAATTCGCTGTCGGTCGACACGCCGTACACAACGGCGTCGCGGTCGGCAAAGTCTTTGTTCAGCTTGCCGAACGCGGCAATTTCGGTCGGGCAGATGAAGGTGAAATCCTTCGGCCAGAAGAAGACGATCTTCCACTTTCCGGCATTGCTGGCGTTATCAATTTCAATGAACGACTTGCCCGGGCCTTCGAGGCCTTCCGGACCGCCTTTGACGGCGCTCAGTTTGAATTCCGGGAATGTATCGCCAACTGTCAGCATGTAGGGGTGCTCCTCGCGTAATCCGTTAAATGATGTCCTCCATATGCCCGCTTGGGGTCGATCTGGCCAATGAATAGTTTTTATGTTTTATATTGAAAAAATCGATCATTCTGGTAGATAACCAATTCCGCCCCCATCACCCGAGGATTTATGAACCTCCCCAGTCCCCAGCAGCTGCGTTACCTGACCGCCTTATCGGAATACGGCCATTTCGGCCGGGCGGCGGATAGTTGCGCGGTGACCCAGTCCACATTGTCGGCCGGGCTGATCGCGCTGGAGCGCCAGTTGGGTGCGGCCATTCTGGATCGCCGGTTCGGCAAGCGTCCGGTTTTCACGCCGCTGGGGCAGGAACTGGTGGGCATGGCGCGCACGGCGCTGGGCGCTCTGGCCGCGATTACCGAGGCCGCCGATCAGGCGCGCGAACCGCTGACCGGGCCGCTGCGCATCGGGGTGATCCCGACGATCGGGCCGTTCCTGTTGCCCAGCCTGATGCCGCGCCTGCGCGAGGAGTTTCCCCGCCTGCGCCTGTTCCTGCGCGAGGACACCACGCCACGCCTGCTGGAAGCGCTGGAGGGCGGGCGGCTGGATCTGCTGCTGCTGGCGCTGCCCTGCGCCTCGGGCAATGCCGAGACTGCGCCGTTGTACAAGGACGAGCTGCGTCTGGCCCTGCCGGCGACGCATCCGTTGGCCGAGCGCCGCTCTGTGCCGCTGAACATGCTGATGGCGGAGCGCCTGTTGTTGCTGGAAGACGGGCACTGCCTGCGCGACCATACGCTGTCGGCCTGCCATCTGACGGGGGATCGGGGCAGTGGCTTTTCGGCGACCAGCCTGCACACGCTGGTGCAGATGGTGGCGGGCGGGCTTGGCGTGGCGCTGCTGCCCGATCTGGCGGTGCGCGGTGGCGTGCTGGCAGGCACGGATGTGGTGATACGCGATCTGGAATCGCCGGATGCCTATCGCACACTGGGCCTCGCCTGGAGGCCGCAGAGTCCGCGCGCCGCCGAATTCAGAGCCTTGGCGCGCGTGGTTGCGAAGACAGAAGCCGAAGCCGTTGCGGCGTAATCAGCGTAGATTAAACCGCACTGGTACCGTCAGTTCCAGTTGGCTGATGGTCATCTCGGCCGGGATGGCG
This sequence comes from Acetobacteraceae bacterium, assembly GCA_031546815.1. Classification (GTDB taxonomy): domain Bacteria; phylum Pseudomonadota; class Alphaproteobacteria; order Acetobacterales; family Acetobacteraceae; genus JAVBJV01. Next base: position 43,187 of record JAVBJV010000043.1, on the reverse strand, counting down.
GGCAGGGGAGATGCGCGCTGGATCATGTTGGTGACTTCGGAATCCAGCAGCTGATACCCCGACGAGCGCACGATGTTATAGCGCGTCACCCGGCCACTGCGGTCCATCACGAAATGCAGCAGAGCGGTTCCCTGCTGACGCTGCTGGCGTGCCTGGGGCGGGTAGTCCTTGTGCCGTTCAAGCCATGCCTGCAACCGCCCCAGATAGCTGGGCGGCGGGCCTGCGGGGGCCGCACTTGCCGCCGGTGCGCTGACCGGGGCTGCTGCCGCTGCCGGTGCTGCTTCCGCCACCTGCTGCGTCGGGGCGGGCTGTGTGCGCTGCACACGCGGGCGTTGCGGGCGCGGCTGTGGTGGGGCCGGGGGCGGCGGTGGAATGACTTCGGCCACTTCGACCGCCTCGGCGGTTTCCGTCAGCGTGGGGAGCGGGTCTTCCACAACCGGCGCATCGGCGGCCGTGCTGGCCAGCACGGCTTCAGTGGGTTCGACTTCGGCAACTTCTTCCAGGGCCGGTGGCGGAGGCTCGTCCGGTGTGTCGGGCTGCATTATCGCTTCGGTGGCGATGGCGATGGTGACCGGCGGCGTTGCCCCGGCCTCGGCCGATTCCGGCAGGTGCGGGACGATGCCAACCAGCAGCAGCGCCAGAATGCCCGCATGCACCACACCCGATGATGCGAAGAACAGCAGGCGACGTTGGTTGTTCGTATTCATTGTGCCTGTGTCGCCCGTGAATTTTCGGATTCAGCAATCAGCGATACGCGCGAGAAACCCGCCTGTGTTACGCGGCCCATGACGCGCATCACATCGCCATACGGAATGCCGCGATCGGCGCGGATATAAACGGTGATCGTCGCATCCTCCGCATTCAGCGCGGCCAGACGCTGCGGCAGGATTTCGGCGGCTACTTCATCACTGCGGACAAAAATCTTGCCCTCCTGCGTCATCGACACAATCAACGGCGGGCGCGACTGCTGCACGGTGGGTGCAGACGTGCGCGGCAACTGCACCGGCACACCGACCATCATCATCGGTGCGGCGACCATGAAGATGATCAGCAGTACCAGCATCACGTCGACCAGCGGCGTGACGTTGATCTCGGACAGCGGCGCGTAACCACCCTCGTCGTTGTTATCGCTGTAGGAGAGAAGCGGGCCTGCCATGTTATGCGGCCTCGCGCCGGATCATGCGGGCCGAGCATTCGGTGATGGCGGCGGAAAAACGCTGCCCGATGCGGCCCAGGTCGGTCGACAGTTTGTTATACGCGATCACGGCCGGAATGGCGGCCACCAGCCCGATGGCGGTGGCGAACAGCGCTTCGGCGATCCCCGGCGCGACGACGGCCAGGCTGGTGTCGTTCGACGATGCAATGGCGGTGAAGCTGTTCATGATGCCCCACACGGTGCCGAACAGCCCGACGAACGGCGATACCGATCCCACAGTCGCCAGCAGCGGCAGACCGGGTTCGGTGGCACGCAGGCGCGCGCCCATCACGGCGCGCATGGCGCGTTCAAAGCGTTCGCGCATTTCGCCGCGGCTTTCATGCGTGACATCGCGCTCCTGCCATTCAAGCTGCCCGGCGTTCAGGATGTCGGCGGCAAGGCCAGTGCCGTCGTTGTTCAGCTGTTCGTTGCGCACGGCCTGTTCAAAGCGTGCTGCCTCGCGCCGCAGCCGGGACAGCTGGAACAGTTTTTCCAGCACCACCGCCCACACGGCAATCGACGCCAGCACCAGTGCCAGCATCACAGCTTTCACGATTGGGTCTGCCTGCCAGAACAGGCCCAGCAGACTCATCGTATGTTGTGTGGCTTCAGGTGATGGCATGATCGGTTCCGTTATTTATCGAGTGTAATGCCGGCGCGGCTCGAGACGCTCAGGCGGGACAGACAATCAGCGCCGAGGCTGCATTGTGGGATATCGTTGACAAGGATGCTGCCGATGCTGTCGCAGTTGGCATCAGCCACATCGAACAGTTTGACGGTGCGTCGATCGGCGCGCAGCGGCCCGGCATCCACGGCGAGGCGACGCTGGATCACGCCATCGCGCCCGAACAGCACCAGGTCGAGGCGCAGTGTTTCGATCGGCGCGTTATTGCCGTTGCCAAACACCAGATAGATCCGGCACCCGCGCGGCTGGTTTTCCAGCCGGTTCAGCTCGAGCGTCAGTGCATCGGTGGGAGTGGCTGGTTCTGCTGCGGCCGGAGCGGCGGGCTGTTGTGCGTCAGCCGCCGGGGGCGTCTGGGCGTTGGCGCACGTACCCGAGACTGTAATTGCTGCGATGACAGCCAGAAGGCTGCGGAAGTTTGGGAAAAGCATAAGTGCCACATTCCTGCAATCGCGAATTACTCGCAACTTGTGTCAGATTTGACCCCGCACTTCAACCCCATTGTTGCACTTTTGTCTAACCCCGCAGGCGGACAATCATTCCGGATAGAGGCAGGCACGCAGCTTGGCCTCGATATCTGCCACGGGGTGGGCTTCGTCCTTGCGTTGAATCAGGAAATTTTTCTCGATCAGCGGCTGCACCGCAATGGCGCGATCAACCTCGGGGTCGGTGCCGGTGCGATAGGCACCCATGCGCACCAGATCGGCCACGCGTTCCCATGTTGCCATGATGTTGCGGGCGTCGCGCACCAGCGTGCGCATTTCGGGCGGCAGATGGGATTCTCCGCCGCGGGAGAGGGATTTCAGCACGTCGATCGCCGGATAGACGCCGCGTTCGGCCAGCGAACGGTCCATCACCACATGCCCGTCCAGAATACCGCGGATGAAGTCGGCGATCGGGTCGTTGGTGTCATCCGATTCGATCAGCACCGAGAACAGGCCGGTAATATCGCCCGTGCCTTCCTGACCTGGCCCGGCGCGTTCCAGTAGCTGCGGAATTTCCGTGAAAACGCCCGGCGTATAACCACGCACCGAGGGCGGTTCCCCCAGCGACAGATAGACTTCGCGCAATGCATGACAAAAGCGCGTGATCGTATCGAGGATCAGGATCACGTGCTTGCCCTGATCGCGGAAATACTCGGCCAGCGTCATGGCGGTGTAGGCACACCAGCGCCGCAGGATGGGCGGCTGGTCGGATGTGGCGGCGACCACCAGTGTGCGGTGGCGTTCGGCGTCGGGGATGGTGTCTTCCCAGAACTCGCGCACTTCGCGACCGCGTTCGCCGATCAGCCCCACTATAATAATGTCGCACTTCGCGTGGCTGGTCAGCAGCGATACCAGACTGGACTTGCCGACGCCCGATCCCGCGAACATGCCAAGGCGCTGGCCCTGACGGCACGGAATAAACGCATCGAACGTGCGCACCCCCAGCGGCATGATGCTGCCCAGGCGCTTGCGGGTCATCGGCGGGGGCGGTTCGGAGCGGATTGAACGTTTTTTCGGGCCGGCGGGCAGGGTGGTGCAACTGCCGTCGATCGGGCGGCCCATGGCGTCGACCACATGGCCCAGCCAGGCATCGCTGGGGGCGATCTGCGGCGGGCCAGCGTGGGTTACCTCGGCCCCGGGGCGGATACCGTCGATCTGGCCCAGGGGGAATGCAACCGCATCGTCACCATTGAAGCCCACGATTTCCGCCAGAATGGGGGTGTTATTCATGCGCTCAACGCTGACCAGATCCCCGATCGGCACAAGCCCGCCCATGCCGCCGATGCGCATGTTGGTATTCATGACAGTCGTTACCCGACCGGAAATCTTCCAGCGAGAAAGGGTTGTGAGCTGTTCCAGCATTCCATCGGTTCCGGGGTAGCCGTGAGAAAAATGTATATTACCCACTAGCGAATCGCCTTTAGATTGATCCATACTTAACAACCCACGAAAAAATTCTGGTGACAGGGTGATGCACGTCATGTATATATGATTTGCAAACCTAAAGAATGTGAAAAAATCCTCCGGCGGCGGGGCGATAAAATGCGCATTTTGGTTATTAATAGTGATCCGATGATGGTTCGGACGCTTGGTCAGATTTTCTCAATCGCTAAGATCCAGATGGAAACTGTTTCCTCTGGTGACGAAGCGGTCGAGTTACTCTCGAGCTATAGCTTTTCCCTTACTGTCATCGACATGAAACAGGGAGAAACCCGCGGTTTCGATACAATTCGCAAGATCCGTATGCGTAAGGACAGCACTCCAATCCTAGTGCTTACCGCGGATCAGGACGCTGCACTTCGTGTGCGCTGCCTCAATCTTGGCGCCGACGATGTGGTGACGAAGCCTGCGGACCAGCAGGAAATTCTTGCACGTATGCAGGCGTTGATCCGTCGCAGTGGCGGGTTCCCGTCATCGCAGGTCTCTGTCGGCAATATGATGATCGACTTGTCGACCCGCGATGTGTGGGTAAACGACCAGCCGGTGCGGCTGACGGAAAAGGAATTCCAGGTTCTGGAAGCTTTGACTCTGAAGAAGGGCCATGTGCTGACGAAGGATCACTTCCTGAACTATCTCTATGGCGGCATGGACGAACCCGATGCGAAAATCATCGACGTGATTATCTGCAAGCTGCGCAAGAAACTGATCTCGGCAGGCGCTGACAATCTGATCAGCACAGTGTGGGGTCGCGGTTACGTTCTGCGTGATCCGGCCGATGCACGCCAGGGTCTGGGTCGTGAAGACGGTGTTGCCGATATCATGGGTGACGACGCTGAAGGCGCTCTGCTGACCCAGTTCGCGATTGCTTCCTGAGTAACACGTGCCTGTCTCAAGCAGGCGATAGCGCCTGTTGCTTCCAAGTCTGAAACCGCCATGCCGCTGGTAGGGGGAAGGGCCGGGATAAAACCTGGCCCTTTCTTGCTCCCGGTGGGCAGCGGAAGTTCCCTCAATCCCCGGCGGCCATGCCTTCGCGGCGTGGGTCGGCTCCACCTTGCAGGGTGTCCGGGTTGACGGCGATGGCTTGCAGGCCCGAATTCATTTCACGCACCACAACCCGATGCCCAAGGGCTTCCAGTCGCGCTTTCAGGGCAGCAGCGGCGGTTGCGGCTTCCAGCTCAACCTCGTCTGTGCCGGTTACGCCGACATGCGGCTGCCCGACCGCCGATTGCGGGTCAAGCTGCCAGTCAATCACCCCCACCAGTGCCTGCACGACGTAGCCGATGATGCGTGCACCACCCGGTGCGCCGATCACCAGACTCAGCGCGCCTTCGGAATCGAACACCAGCATCGGCGCCATGGAACTGCGCGGGCGCTTGCCGCCCTGCACGCGGTTGGCAATCGGGCGTCCGGCCACGTCGGGGCGGAACGAGAAATCCGTCAACTGGTTGTTCAGGATGAAACCACGCACCATCAACCGCGATCCGAACGAGTCCTCCACGGTGGTCGTCATCGACACGGCATTGCCATCCGCATCGACGACCGAGATATGGCTGGTGCCGTTTTCCGGGTTCTCGGGTTGTGGGGCCTGTTCCAGCCGTCGCCAGGGCGGATTGCCGGGGCGGGGGCGTTCGATGGTGCTGTCACGGTCGATCTGCTGGGCGCGCAGCATGATGTAGGCGGGGTCCAGCAGGCCCGCGACCGGCACCGGGACAAAATCTGCATCCGCCAGATAGAGATTGCGATCGGCAAAGGCCAGGCGCCCGGCCTCAGCCAGCAGATGCGCGGCATCGGCGCTGCCCGCTGGCAACTGCGACAAATCGAAGTGTTCAAGCATGCCGAGGATCTGCAACACCGCGATCCCCCCCGATGATGGCGGCCCCATCGAGCATAGCCGCATGCCGCGATAGGGCGCGCAGACCGGTGGGCGGCGACGCGCTTCGTATGCCGTCAGGTCGTCGATGGTCAGCAGGCCGCTGTTCTCGTCGCTGCGCACCTTGGCGACGATGTCGGCGGCGATTTCACCCCGATAGAATGCATCGGCACCGCCACTGGCGATGGCGCGCAATGTGTCCGCCAGGGTGAGGTTGCTCAGCCGCGTGCCCGCCGGGATCGGCGTTCCATCGTGGCGCAGGAAGTAATTGCGTGTGGCGGCATCGCGCCTCAGGCGTTCGGCATCGGCGCGAATGGCGGCGGCCAGCCGGGGCGAGACCGAAAACCCCGATGTCGCCAGCTTGATCGCCGGTTCGAATAGACGCGGCCAGGGCAGACGGCCATAGGCTTTGTGCGCCGCCTCCATGGCGCGCAGCACGCCGGGGACGCCGACCGATCGGCCGCCCAGAACGGCATCGTAGAAACGCATCGGCGTTCCGTCGGCCGCCATGAACAGGTTTGGCTGGGCGGCGGCGGGGGCGGCTTCGCGGCCATCCCAGGTGTCGATGGTGTTTTCCGCCGCGCCGTAATGCATCAGGAATGCGCCGCCACCGATGCCGGACGATTGTGGCTCGACCAGAGTCAGCACCAGTTGCACGGCGATGGCGGCGTCAATGGCGCTGCCGCCGGCGCGCAGAATTTCCAGCCCGGCCTCGGTCGCCTGCGGGTGCGCACTGGAGACCATGTAACGTTCGGCGTGCGTCTGAGCGAGGACGGCCGTTCCCGAAAGTAACGGGATCAGAAAGATCAGCCGGAAGAGATACATCATACGGCGCATACGCTTCCTTTAGACCACGTTGCATCGCAAGGGAAACAAATCATCCTGTGTGGAACGCCATTGAAAACCATGGCAAAAGCCCCTGATGACAGAGTTTTTCGGCAAGATCGCCCGCATCCGGCGCGGCGCGCAGGCCTATCGACAGGGCATATCGGCCGAGGACGCGGCATGCGAGTGGCTGGAACGCGCTGGCTGGACGATGCTCGCCCGCCGCGTGCGCACGGCGGCGGGCGAGCTGGATATTGTGGTGGAAAAATCCGGCCTGCTGGTGGTGGCCGAGGTGAAGGCCCGCCCCAACATGACCGACGCCGCCTATGCGCTGGGGGCACGCCAGCAGCACCGCATCATGGCCGCGACCGAGGCGCTGCTGGCCGAACACCCAGACTGGGGAACGGCCGGCGTGCGCTTTGATGTGCTGCTGGTCGATGCTGCGGGTGAGGTGCAGCAGATTGAGGATGCATTCCGCCTGACTTAGGGCTGCTCGACATTCAGCAGCGACCGTCTGCGTGCATACGCGAAGTAAATTGCAAGCCCCAGCAGCAGCCAGATCCCGAAGGCGATCCACGTCACGGCTTTCAGGAACGTCATCAGCGTGACGCAGAAGCCGATCGCCAGCAGCGGCACAACCGGTACCGCGGGGCAGCGGAATGCGCGCGGCAGGTCCGGGCGAGTCTTGCGCAGTATGATCACGGCGATCGAGATCAGGCAGAATGCGGCAAGGGTGCCGATGTTGATCAACTCAGCCAGTACATCCAGCGGCACGACGGCGGCGATCAGCCCGAAGCAGATCCCTACCAGCCAGGTTGCGAAAAATGGCGTGCCGTGGCGTGGATGGATTTCGGACAGGCGCTGGGGGAGCAGGCCATCGCGTGACATTGCGAACAGGATGCGCGTTTGGCCGTAGATCATGACCAGGACGACTGTGGTCATGCCGAGAATGGCCCCCAGATCGATGAATCCCGCGACCCAGTTTTCGCCGGCGCGCAGCAGCGCCAGAGAGACAGGCGAGTCTACGCCCAGGAATTCGCGATAGGGCACGATGCCCGTCATGATGAGCGAGACAACGACATACAGAATCGAGCAGATCGCCAGCGATCCGATGATGCCGATGGGCAGGTCACGATCCGGACGTTTGACTTCTTCGGCTGCTGCCGACACGGCGTCAAAGCCGATGAACGCAAAGAACACCAGCGCCGCAGCGCTGAAGATGCCGCTGATGCCAAACGGTGCGAAAGGCTGCCAGTTCTCGGGCCGCACGTGCTTGAACCCAACGACGATGAACAACAGCACGACAGCAATCTTGATGGCCACCATCACATTGTTGAACCGGGCAGATTCCCTGATCCCCAGGGACAGTACGGAGGTCAGCACCATCATGATCAGAAAGGCTGGCAGATTGAACCATGTCTCGACGCCTGGAATGGCGCCGGGCGCGGCAGACAGCACCTTGGGCAGAGCAATGCCGAAGCCGCCCATCAGCGACTGGAAATACCCCGACCAGCCGACCGAGACCGCAGAACTTGCCAGCCCGTATTCCAGCATCAGATCCCAGCCGATGACCCAGGCGACCAGCTCGCCCATCGTGGCGTAGCTATACGTGTAGATGGACCCGGCCACAGGGATCGACGAGGCGAATTCAGCGTAGCTCAGCGCGGCAAAGGCGCAGGCCAGCGCGGCGATGACGAACGAGACCGTCAGCGCAGGCCCCGCCGTAAGCGCCCCCGTGCCGGTGAGCACGAAGATACCGGTGCCGACAATGGCGCCGATGCCGATCAGAACGAGATCGAGAGGCCCTAGAACTTTCTTCAGGCCGTGCCTGGATTGGGCATTCGCGATCATCTTATCGAGGTTTTTAGTACGGAACAGGCTGCGGAACAGGCTCACGATGGCTCCAGTGAAGATGTTGTCCTTGGGCCGGATGCGTCAGCCAGATGAGGGGAGACAGGCACCAATTTTGCCGCTGGTTACACGAATTTCGGGGGTGCCGTCCAATTTCCTGAGCTGTGCGGCCGTCCAGCGTTAACCAGACATGGGCCTACACCAGCGCCCGCCCCGGAATGCGGTGGCGGTAAGATAACGCCTCGGCGATGTGCGCGCGATGCACGGCCTCGGATTGGGCCAGGTCGGCGATGCTGCGGGCCACGCGCAGAGTGCGGATGAAGCCGCGCGCCGACAGACGCAGTTTGGTCGCCGCCTGTTCCAGCAGCGCGCGCGCTTCGGCGTCGGCTTTCACGTTCTGCTCCAGCTTTGCGCCATCGGCTTCGGCGTTCAGGCCACTCTGCCAGCGCGCGCGTTGCAGGGCGCGGGCTGCCGCAATGCGCGCGGCTACGGCGGCAGTTGGCTCGCCCGCTGGGGCGCGCGAAAGGTCCTGCGGCGAGACGGGCTGCACCTGAATTGTAAGGTCCATGCGGTCGAGCAACGGGCCGCTGATGCGGGTCTGATAATCCTCGCCACAGCGCGGCGCGCGGCCGCATTCACGCGAGGCATCGCCCAGATGCCCGCACCGGCACGGGTTCATCGCCGCAATCAACTGGAACCGCGCAGGATAAGTGACGTGCGCGTTGGCGCGGCTGACGGTGGTGCGGCCGCTCTCCATCGGCTGGCGCAATGCTTCCAGTGCGGGACGTGGGAATTCGGGCATTTCGTCGAGGAACAAGACGCCCCGATGTGCAAGGCTGATCTCGCCGGGGCGGGCGCGCAATCCGCCGCCCGCCAGCGCGGCTTGCGATGCGGAATGGTGCGGTTCGCGAAACGGTGGGCGCATCACCAGATGGCCGTCATCCAGCAGTCCTGCCACGGAATGCACCATCGAGACTTCCAGCGCCTCGGCCGGGGTCAGGTCCGGCAGCAGGTCGGGCAGGCGAGCAGCCAGCATGGATTTACCCGCGCCGGGCGGGCCGATCATCAGCAGGTTGTGGCCACCGGCGGCGGCGATTTCCAGCGCGCGGCGGGCGGTCTCCATGCCTTTCACATCGGCCAGATCCAGCCCGCGTATATGTGTGCGCATCGGTGGCGGCGATGGTGGAGACAGCACCTGCGTGCCCCGGAAATGATTGACGATGGCGAGCAGATCGGACGCCGCAAGAATATCCGTCGCGGCCGACCACGACGCTTCACCACCTTGCGCGGCCGGGCAGATTAGCCCCAGATCGCGCGTGGCCGCGCCAATGGCTGCGGGCAGCACGCCGGCCACCGGCAACAGCGCGCCATCCAGCGCCAATTCGCCCAGTGCGGCGAAATGCGAGAGATCTTCTTTCGGCAGCACCTCCATCGCGGCGAGCACGGCCAGTGCGATGGGCAGATCAAAATGACTGCCCTCTTTCGCCATATCGGCGGGGGCGAGGTTGATCAGAATGCGTTTGGGCGGCAATGCCAGCCCGATGGCGGTCAACGCACCGCGCACCCGTTCGCGCGATTCCGCGACGGCTTTGTCGGCAAGGCCCACCACCAGAAAAGCTGGCAGGCCCGAGGTAATCTGCACCTGCACATCGACGGGAACCGTGTCGATCCCCGAGAACGTGAAGCTGGTGATGCGCGCAATGGACATGCGGGTATCTACCCGTGCAGGAAGCGTTTCAGCAACCTGCCCATCATATCGGTGTTGTAACCGCCCTCCTGAATAATCGCGGTCGGCAGCCCGGTCTTGCGGATGGCAGCACCCGCGCGGGCGAACCCGTCTTCGGTGATTTTCATCCAGGCGAGCGGTTCATGTTCCGACGCATCGAACCCCAGCGAGACCACCAGCGCATCGGCACCGAACGCACGGATGGCGGCAAGCCCTGTGTCGATGGCGGCGAGCCATGGTGCATCCGGTGTGTTCTTTGGCATTGGCAGGTTGAGGTTGCATCCTTCCGCAGTCTTCCCGCCGCGTTCATCGGCATAGCCCACGAACCACGGGTAATATCCGTCCGGATCGCCGTGGATCGAGACGAACATCACATCCGCCCGGTCCCAGAAGATCGACTGCGTGCCGTTGCCGTGATGGCTGTCGATATCGATCACCGCAACGCGCTCTGCCCCGCTGTCGCGCAGGCGCTGGGCGGCGATGGCGGCGTTGTTCAGGATGCAGTGCCCGCCGGTACGCGCCGCATACGCATGATGCCCGGGCGGGCGGCACAGCGCATAGGCAGTGTTACCCTGGGCCGCTTCATCGGCGGCGGCAATTGCGCAGGCAGCTGCGGCAGAGGCCGCTTCCCACGAATGCGGGCCAAGCGGTGTGCTGGTATCGGCGGTGAACCAGCCGAGTTTGGTCAGGATATGGCTGCCGCATTTCGCGCCGTTCGCATACATTTCGGGTGGCGGAAAAATGCTGCTGACCAGTTCGGGCGCATGGTCCGACATCTGGCTCCATTCGACCCAGGCGTTGCGCAGAAAATCGAGGAATTCCGGGGTGTGCACCGCTTCCAGCGCGCGCGGATCGGCGGTGGGAGGCGTGATGATTTCGGCCTGCATGTCGTGCGCGGCGGCAAGCAGTGCCTCGGCGCGTTGCGGCACTTCGAAGTTGCGGCGCGCGTGACCGCGTTGCAGGAAAAAGCCCGGCTGGTGCTTCAGTTGCACGGGGTCCCAGAACAGCTTCATTGGTGCATTCCTCGGTGTCTTTGCAGGGGATGCTATGGTGGGATGGCGCGTCTGTCCATTTGCGGTTAGCGTTTTCCAAAACAAGACGGGGAAACGCATGATGGAACTGTTGCCAATTGACACGGGTGCCCGCCGCGCCATTCTGGACGCAGTCGCGACACTGGAAGCCGATGCGGAAAAACTGCTGGCCACACTGGTCTCGCACCGCTCGCTGCTGGGGCGCGAGGCATCGTGCCTCGACGAGATGGCGCGTGTGTATACGGACCTCGGCCTGATGCCACAGCGCGTGAAGATCGACCCCGAGGCACTGGCATCGCATCCCGGATTTTCTCCGCCGATGATGTCATATGACGGGCGCGACAACGTGATCGCCGTGCATCGCCCGCGCGATGTGAAGGGCCGCAGCCTGGCTTTGCAAGGCCATGTCGATGTTGTGCCCGAAGGCGCTGCCGATCTGTGGATAACGCCGCCCTTCCAGCCCGATATCCGCAACGGCCGCATGTATGGTCGCGGTGCGGGCGACATGAAGGCAGGGATCGTCAGTTATGTGATGGCGTTCGAGGCACTGCGTCGCGCCGGACTGCAACCCGCCGCCATGGTGCAGATGGCATCGGTGATCGAGGAGGAATGCACCGGCAATGGCGGCCTCGCCGCGATGCTGGCGCTGCCGAAGGCCGATGCGGCGATCATCCCCGAACCGGGGCCCGGAGAGTCGTTCCTCTACACGGCGGAGGTTGGTGTTGTCTGGGCCTGGGTGACGGTGACAGGTCGCCCCACACATGTGCGCGACATGCACGCGGGCGTGAACGCGATCGAGGCTGCGAACATTATCGCCGCGCGCTTCAAGGAGTACGAGGCCGAGGCCAATCGTGCCGAGCGCGTACATGCGTCGTTCAGGGGTAACAACCATCCGATCAACGTGAACTTCGGCACGATTGAGGGCGGTGAATGGAATTCATCGGTCCCGACGCGTGCGCGGATCGGCATGCGGGTGGGCGTGATGCCGGGTGTGTCGAGCCGCAGCGTTGCTGCCGACATCGAACGTCTGGTGGGCGACGCCGCCGCGCACGAGAAGCTGCGTGGCACCACGGTGAAGGTCGAGTTCAAGGGCTTCATGGCCGATGGCTGCGTGTTCCATCCTGACGGCCCGATCTGCACGGTTGTGGCGCGGCACCATGCCGATATTGCGGGCGAACCGCTGAAGCATTACGCCGCATCCGGACTGACCGACGGGCGGTTTTACGAACTGTATCAGAACACGCCCTGCGCTGTGTATGGCCCCGACGCGCAGGACATTCACGGCATTGATGAAAGTGTTGGCCTTGCCTCGATGCACACCGTTACGCGTGTGCTGGCGCTGACCATGGCAGGCTGGTGTGGGTTGGAGAAAGTATGATGACGCAGAATATTCCCTTGTCCGGCGAACGTCTGTGGGACAGCCTGATGCAGATGGCGCAGATCGGCGGCACTGCCAAAGGTGGTTGCAACCGGCAGACGCTGACCGATGTGGACTCCGAAGGCCGCAAGCTGCTGCAACGCTGGGCCGAGGAATGCGGCCTGACATGCAGCGTCGATCGTGTCGGTAACATGCTGTTGCGGCGCGAGGGAACCGATCCATCACGCCCCGCCATTGCGTTCGGCAGTCACCTCGACACGCAGCCGACGGGCGGGAAGTTTGATGGTGTGCTGGGCGTGCTGGCGGGGCTGGAGGTGATGCGCGCATTGCATCAGGCCGACATCCGCACGAAGGCACCGCTGCTGCTGGTGAATTTCACCAACGAGGAAGGCGCGCGTTTCAGTCCACCGATGATGGGCAGCGGCGTGGCGATGGGCGTGTTCGACGAGGACGAGGTGCTGGAAAAGACCGATCCATCCGGCGCGGTATTCGGTGCTGAACTTGCGCGCATCGGCTGGGCGGGCGAGGCCGATCCGGCGGCGTTGCAGCGCGTTGGCGCGTATGTCGAACTGCATATCGAGCAGGGGCGCGTGCTGGAAGACGCGGGGCTCGAGATCGGCGTGGTGACCGGCGCGCTCGCGCAGACCTGGCTGGATGTAACGGTTACCGGCGAGGATGCGCATGCAGGGTCCGTTATGGCGGGCAGGCGCGATGCGCTGGTGGTGGCGTCGCGGCTGATTGCCGGTCTGGAAGATATTGCCCGTGAAACCGGGGGCGATGCACGCGCCACTGTTGGGCGGCTTACGGTGGAACCCGACAGTCGCAACGTGGTGCCTTCGCGGGTGTGGTTCACAGTGGATCTGCGCAATGCCGATCCTGAAATTCTGGCGCGCATGGTGATGGATTTTCGCACCTTGTGTAAGCGCGTGCGGGATGTGCGGATCGACATCGCGCCGTTCTGGACGTCTCCGCACACGCCGTTCGATGCGCAACTGGTGGCTGATGTGCGCAAGGCCGCACAGGCGCGTGGGTATCGATGGTGTGATTTGTTAACTGGGATCGGTCATGATGCCGTATATATGGCACGACGTGTGGCCACGGCGATGATCTTTGTGCCCTGTCATGGCGGCATCAGCCATAACGAGTCCGAGAGCATCACGCCCGAATGGGCTACTGCCGGTTTGCACGTGTTGGCGGATACAGTGCTGGAGGCAGCTGGATGAACGAAGATACGATGCGGATTGCGATTGGGGGTTTCATGCACGAGACCCATTCCTTCGCACCTCGACCGACCACATTTCAGGACTTCCTGACGCCAGGTGGTTGGCCGCATCTGCAGCGTGGCGCAGAGATGATCGATGCGCTGCATAATACGGCGGCGCCGATCTCGGGCGCGATCCGCCAGGCCGAGGCACGTGGCGTCGATCTGGTGCCGTTGCTGTGGTGCATGGCCAACCCCGCAGGCCCCATCGACGATGAAGCGTTCGAACGCATCTGCGCGATGCTGGTCGCCGATCTGTCGGATGCACTGCGGGCGGGGCATCTGGATGGTGTGTATCTGGATCTGCACGGCGCGGCGCTTGCGGATCTCGCCCCGGATGCCGAGGGTGAATTGCTGCGGCGTGTGCGGGCGGTGATCGGGGCGGAGATGCCGCTTGTTATCAGTCTGGACCCGCACGCCAACCTGACTGAAACGATGATGCAGCACAGCGATGCGGTGGTGCCGTTCCGCACCTATCCGCATGTGGACATGCGCGAGGCCGGGTGGCGCGCGATGAAGCTGCTGATTGCGCGCATCCAGCGGAAGGCTCCGTTTGCCAAGGCATTTCGCGCGCTGAATTTCTGGATGCCGCTGACCAGCCAGTGCACGCTGGTCAACCCGATGAAGGCTGTGATGCATGCGCGCGAGCAGATCTCCATAGCCAGCGGCGTGACGGAACTGGCGTTCTGCTTCGGGTTTCCCTATGCGGATTTTCCGGGCTGCCAGGCGACGATTTCCGCCTTTGCCGCCGACCAGCGCGCGGCGGATCTGGCAGCGGATGGTCTGCTTGCCTATCTCAACCAGCATGAATCCGATTTCGTGCTGAACGTCATCCCCGCAGCCGATGCTGTTGCGGCCGCGAAGAAGATCGCTGAACGCGCCACGCGTCCGGTTGTGCTGGCCGACACGCAGGACAATCCCGGCGGCGGCGGACATGGCGACACAACGGGACTGCTGGCGGAACTGGTACGTCAGCATGCGCGTGGTTCGGTGCTCGCCTCAATCAACGATGCGGCGAGTGTTGCCGCCTGTCAGAAAGCAGGCGTGGGGGGGATGTTGTTTCTCAGTCTGGGGGGCAAGTCTGATGATGTGCCGCTCGACTGTCAGGCGCGGGTGCTGAAGCTGACCGATGGTGATTTCGTCTGTACGGGACCGATGGCGGCGGGCAACCCCGCACATCTGGGGCCGACGGCGCTGATCTCGGTCGGGCAGGATGTGCGGGTGATCGTGACCAGCACGAAAATGCAGGCTTACGATCAGGCATTGTTGCGCCATGTGGGGATTGAACCGGCTACGTGCAAAATCCTCGCGTTAAAAAGCAGCGTGCATTTCCGTGCCGACTTTCAGGCTCTGGCCGAGAAAGTGATGGTGGTGCAGGCTCCCGGTCCGGTGATGGCCGATCCGTCGGGGTTGCCGTTCAAACATGTGCGTCCCGATATCCGGCGTTTGCCGCGCCGAAAAGCGTGACGATCGTATAATCCTGATGTATGGCTGAGATATGACACGTTTCGATCCCGATCTGCTTCAGCGTCTGACGGCCTGGCGCCGCCATCTGCATCAGAACCCCGAACTCAGTCTGCACGAGAAGGAAACCGCCGCTTTCGTGGCCGGAAAACTACGCGCGCTGGGGATCGAGGTAACCGAGAATGTCGGCGGCCATGGCGTGGTCGGCAGCATACGGCGCGGCGGCAATCGCAGCGTCGGGCTGCGGGCCGACATGGACGCGCTGCCGATCGCCGAACTGGGCAAGGTCGCGCACGCATCCACGCGTCCCAACGTGATGCATGCCTGTGGGCACGACGGGCACACCATATCGCTGCTGGGCGCGGCCGAAGTGCTGAGCAAGGACACCAGCTGGTCCGGCACTGTGCATCTGGTGTTCCAGCCGGCCGAGGAAGGCGCGGGCGGCGCGAAGGCCATGCTGGCCGACGGATTGTTCGACCGTTTCCCGATGGAGCGTATCTTCGCCTTCCACAACTGGCCTGGTCTGCCTGCTGGCACGGTTGCGGTGCATTCCGGCCCGGTGATGGCGGGTGGGGCGCGTATCTTCATCAAGCTGAAGGGCCACGCAGGCCACGCGGCGCTGCCGCACATGACGAAAGACCCGATGCTGGCGGCGGCGCATCTGGTGGTCGCGTTGCAGTCGATCGTGGCGCGCAACGTGGACCCGCTGGAATCCGCCGTGGTGACCATTGCAATGATCGAGGGGGGCGAGGCCGCCAACCAGATCCCCGGCAGTGCGTTCCTGTCCGGCACCGCCCGCGCGCTGCGTCCGGAAATTCTGGATCAGCTGGGCGAGGGGATTCACCGCGTCGCCAACGGCATTGCCGCCACCTTCGGCATGACGGTCGAGGTCGAGGTGCGCCATACCGTCGCCGTGACCACCAACCACCTGGCCGAGGCCGATATGGCTGCCGATGCGGTGCTGGCGGCGGGGCTTCCCCTGCGCCGCGACCTGCCGGCGGCGATGACCAGCGAGGATTTCGGCTGGATGCTGCTGGAGCGCCCCGGCGCCTATGTCTGGGTGGGGAACGGCCCGGTGGATGGCGGGCGCGAGCTGCACAACCCGCACTATGATTTCAACGACGAAATCTTCCCCGCCACGGTCGGCTGGATGGCCGAGGCGGCGAAACGGGCGCTGCGGGGCTGATTTTTCGCCGAATTGCCGCAATGGGCGTTGCGAGCCGCCCCAACATGGGGTAAGCGCGCTGTTCTTGCACGCAAGGGGGAAGCTTTCCCCCGCTGGAGGTTCGCCTCTGGTGGTTCAGGTTTCTCGCGGGCGTGGTGAAATTGGCAGACACGCCAGATTTAGGTTCTGGTGGCGCAAGCCGTGGGGGTTCAAGTCCCTCCGCCCGCACCACTCCTGATCCGGCGTGATTTTCGTGGGTTCTGGGTAGGATTTCCGGGCATTATGCAGGTTACCGAAACGCTCTCCGACGGGCTTAAGCGCGCTTACACCGTACTGGTGCCGGTCGCGACAATCGAAGAAAAGCGCACAGCGCGTCTGACGGAACTGGGCAAGACGCTCAAGCTGCCGGGGTTCCGTCCGGGCAAGGTGCCGATGAACGTGGTGCGCAGCCGCTACAGCGCCGCCGTGATGTCGGAAGTGCTGGAAGGCGCCGTGAACGACGCGACCAAGCAGGTCCTGGCCGATCGCGGACTGACGCCAGCCACGCAGCCGAAGGTTGACGTGATCAGCCTCGACGATGGCAAGGATCTGGAATTCAAGGTCGAATTCGAACTGATGCCGGAAATTCCGATGCCGGATTTCGCCAGCATCGAACTGACCCGTTCCAAGGCCGAACCGGCCGCGGACGTGGTGGACAACGCGCTGGCCGATCTGGCGAAGCGCAGCCGTAACCTGGTCGACACCGACGCCAGCCATGCCGCCCTGAAGGGCGATGTGATGACGATCGATTTCGTCGGCAAGATCGACGGTGAAGCGTTCCCGGGTGGCACGGCTGAAGCCGTTCCGGCCGAAGTGGCGGGCCCCGGCTTTATCGAGGGCTTCACGGAACAGCTCGAAGGTATGAAGGCCGGCGAAGAGCGCACCATCAACGTGACGTTCCCGGCCGATTACGGCGCCGACGAACTGGCCGGCAAGGCCGCCACGTTCGACATCAAGGCGCAGAAGATCCAGACCTCGGAAGTGCCGCAGATCGACGACGAACTGGCGAAGAAGGTCGGGTTGGAAAGCCTCGACAAGCTGCGCGAGCTGGTGATCGGGCAGGTCCAGAAGGAATACGACCAGCTCTCGCGCATGCGCCTGAAGCGCCAGCTGCTCGACGCGCTGGCCGAACGCGCCAGCTTTGCTGCGCCGGAATCCCTGCTGGAAGCCGAATTCGACGCCATCTGGCGCCGGGTGGAATCCGACATGAAGGAAGGCCGCCTGGACGACGAAGACAAGGGCAAGGACGAAGCCACACTGAAGACGGAATACCGCGCCATTGCGGAACGCCGGGTGAAGCTGGGTCTGCTGCTGTCGGAAATCGGCCGTGTGAACAACCTGACGGTCAGCCAGGAAGAACTGATCCGGGCGATGCGCATGGAAGCTATGCGGTATCAGGGCCAGGAACAGCAGGTCATGGACTTCTTCCGCAAGAACCCGAACGCCATCGAAAACCTGCGTGCGCCGATCTATGAAGAAAAGGTCGTCGATTTCGTGGTCGAACTGGCCAAGGTGACCGACAAGACCGTTACGATTGACGAACTGACGGCGGAAGCCGAACAGGCGTAACTGCTTGGCGCGACGCCAAACGTGTGAATATGATAATTCTGATCTCGGGTGCCAAAAGATATCTTGGCACCCGAAGTTTTTCACACCATGTGAAGAAACTCTGCGGTATCGTGCCGCATAGTCAAGCATTGAGGACCAGGCATGCCGATCCGTGACCGCGACCCGGTAGAGATTTACAACAATACGCTGGTGCCGATGGTGGTTGAACAGACCTCGCGCGGCGAGCGTTCGTTCGATATCTATTCGCGCCTGCTGAAGGAACGGATCATTTTCCTGACCGGCCCGGTTTACGACCAGTCCGCCGCGCTGATCTGCGCGCAGCTGCTGTTCCTGGAAAGCGAAAATCCCAGCAAGGATATCTCGTTCTACATCAATTCGCCCGGCGGTGTGGTAACGGCTGGCATGTCGATCTACGACACCATGCAGTATATCCGCAGCCCGGTGAGCACGGTGTGCATCGGTCAGGCGGCCTCGATGGGCAGTCTGCTGCTGACGGCGGGCGAGAAGGGCAAGCGTTACGCCCTGCCGAATGCGCGCATCATGGTGCACCAGCCATCGGGCGGCGCGCAGGGGCAGGCGACCGACATCGAAATCGCCGCCCGCGAAATTCTGGCCACCCGCGCGCGGTTGAACCAGATTTATGTGAAGCACACCGGCCAGCCGATTGAAATTATTGAGAAAACACTTGAACGCGACCGCTTCATGGCAGCTGAAGAAGCGCGCGATTTCGGGCTGATCGACCAGGTGGTGGAAAACCGCCCGGCGATGCCCGGTGCTGACAGCGCTAAGAAATAAAGTCACCCCCGGCCTTCGGGCCGGGCATGGTTCTGGTTTTCAGGGTTGAATCACCCGTGCCCTTGACCGGCTGTCGGCGTTCTTGTCCTGAAGCCGGGGCAGAGGGTAGTGTTTTAGCTCGGAGCCCCGGCGATTCCAGGGGCAGGAGAAGGCATTGAGCAAGTCCGGAGAGAGCAGCAAGAACACGCTTTATTGTTCGTTCTGCGGTAAATCCCAACACGAAGTCCGCAAGCTGATTGCGGGCCCGACTGTGTTCATTTGCGATGAATGCATCGAATTGTGCATGGACATCATCCGCGAAGAAAACAAGACCCATCTGGTCAAGTCGCGTGATGGCGTGCCCACGCCAAAGGAAATCTGCAAGGTTCTGGACGATTACGTGATCGGGCAGGAACATGCGAAGCGCGTGCTCTCGGTCGCGGTGCATAACCACTACAAGCGGCTGGCGCACAGCGGCAAGACCGGCGATATCGAGATTGCGAAGTCGAACATCATGCTGGTCGGGCCGACGGGTTCGGGCAAGACGCTGCTGGCGCAGACGCTGGCGCGTATCCTCGACGTGCCGTTCACCATGGCGGACGCCACCACGCTGACTGAAGCCGGTTACGTGGGCGAAGACGTCGAGAACATCATCCTGAAGCTACTTCAGGCTGCCGACTACAACGTCGAGCGGGCGCAGCGCGGTATCGTCTACATCGACGAAGTCGACAAGATTTCCCGCAAGTCGGACAATCCGTCGATCACCCGCGATGTCAGCGGCGAGGGTGTGCAGCAGGCGCTGCTGAAGATCATGGAAGGCACGGTTGCCTCGGTGCCGCCGCAGGGCGGGCGCAAGCATCCGCAGCAGGAATTCTTGCAGGTCGACACGACGAACATCCTGTTCATCTGTGGTGGCGCGTTTGCCGGGCTTGAGAAACTGATCTCCTCGCGCGGCAAAGGCTCGGGCATTGGCTTCGGTGCCGAAGTGCGCGCGCCGGACGAACGCCGCACGGGCGCGATCCTGCGCGAAGTGGAACCGGAAGATCTGCTGAAGTTCGGCTTGATCCCGGAATTCATCGGCCGTCTGCCAGTGGTGGCGACGCTGGAAGATCTGGATGAAGTCGCGCTGGTGGAGATTCTCACCAAGCCGAAGAACGCGCTGCTGAAGCAGTATCAGCGCTTGTTCGAAATGGAGAGCGTCCGCCTGAACTTCACGGAAGATGCCCTAAAGGCCGTTGCCCAGCGCGCCATCCAGCGCAAGACCGGGGCACGCGGCCTGCGTTCGATCATGGAAAGCATCCTGCTGATGACCATGTTCGATCTGCCGGGACTGGAAAACGTGGAAGAAGTGGTGGTCAACGGCGAGGTTGCCGAGGGCCGCAGTTCGCCGCTCTACACCTACGGGAAAGAGCGCGAGCAACAGACGTCTGCTTGATGAGGCATTGCACGCCATCCCTTGCGGATGGCGTGTCTCGTCCCGATATGCAGCATGAATTTTGATGCGCGGACAAAGATGGCTTGGAGATGTGCTGCATGCGGGCATTGCCGGGCTGATCGTCCATAAAGGAGGTCTCAATGGCGGATGACGTGAAAAAGCCGGTTTCGGTGTCGAATGAAGCGATGGCGGTTCTGCCGCTGCGCGACATCGTCGTGTTTCCGCACATGATTGTGCCGCTGTTCGTCGGACGTGAAAAATCCGTGCGAGCACTGGAAGCGGTGATGAAGGACGACAAGCAGATCCTGCTGGTCGCTCAGCGCAACGCCTCGCAGGATGATCCCGGGGCGGACGATGTGTACCGCATCGGCACGGTCTCCACGATCCTGCAGCTGCTGAAACTGCCCGACGGCACCGTGAAAGTGCTGATCGAGGGCGGCAAGCGCGCACAGATCAAGAAGTTCAAGGGCACCGACCCCTATTTCGAAGCCGATGTCGAACCGCTGGATGAAAAGGTCGACAGTGGCAAGGAAGTCGAGGCACTGGGCCGTTCGGTGGTGGCGCAGTTTGAACAGTATATCAAACTGAACAAGAAGATCGCGCCGGAAGTGCTGGTGTCGATCAACCAGATCGACGACATTTCGAAGCTGGCCGACACAGTCGCCAGCCACCTGGCGCTGAAGATCAGCGAGAAGCAGGAGCTGCTGGAAAGCGCCTCGGTCACCGAGCGGCTGGAACGTGTGTTCGGCCACATGGAATCCGAGATCGGCGTGCTGCAGGTTGAAAAGCGCATCCGCAACCGCGTGAAGCGGCAGATGGAAAAGACCCAGCGCGAATATTACCTGAACGAACAGCTGAAGGCGATCCAGAAGGAACTGGGCGAGGGCGAGGAAGGCAAGGACGAAACTGCCGAACTCGAAGCCAAGATCAAGTCGCTCAAGCTGTCGAAGGAAGCGCGCGAAAAGGCGGTGGGCGAGCTGAAGAAGCTGCGCAACATGAGCCCGATGAGCGCCGAGGCGACGGTCGTGCGTAACTACCTCGACTGGATCGTCTCGATCCCCTGGAAGAAGAAGAGCAAGGTCCGCAACGACATCGACGAAGCGGGCAAGGTGCTCGACGCCGACCATTATGGGCTGGAAAAGGTCAAGGAACGTATCCTTGAATATCTGGCCGTGCAGTCGCGCGCGTCGAAGATCAAGGGGCCGATCCTGTGTCTGGTGGGGCCGCCGGGGGTGGGGAAGACCTCGCTCGGCAAGTCCATCGCGCGGGCGGTGGGGCGCAACTTCGTGCGCATGTCGCTGGGCGGCGTGCGCGACGAGGCCGAGATCCGTGGTCATCGTCGCACCTATATCGGCTCGATGCCCGGCAAGGTCATCCAGAGCATGAAGAAGGCGAAGTCGTCGAACCCGCTGTTCCTGCTGGACGAGATCGACAAGCTGGGTGCCGACTGGCGTGGCGATCCGTCGTCGGCGCTGCTCGAAGTGCTGGACCCGGAACAGAACAACACGTTCTCGGACCATTATCTGGAAGTCGATTACGATCTGTCGGACGTGATGTTCGTCACCACGGCGAACAGCCTCAACATGCCGCAGCCACTGCTGGATCGTATGGAGATCATCCGTATCTCGGGCTACACCGAGGACGAGAAGGTCGAGATCTGCAAGCGTCACCTGATAGCCAAGCAGAGCGAAGCGCATTCGTTGAAGAAAGACGAATGGTCGCTGAGCGACGATGCATTGCGCGAGCTGATCCGTACCTACACACGCGAAGCCGGCGTGCGTAACCTCGAACGCGAGATCGCCAATCTGGCGCGCAAGGTGGTGAAGGAGATCGTCTCGAACAAGGCCACGAAGAAGGTCGCGATCACTAAAAAGAACCTCGAGAAATACGCGGGTATTCCGAAGTTCCGTTATGGCGAGACCGAAGCCGAGGATATGGTCGGTGTCGTCACCGGCCTGGCGTGGACCGAAGTGGGCGGCGAGATCCTGACCATCGAGAGCGTGCTGCTGCCCGGCAAGGGTAACGTCAAGCAGACCGGCAAGCTGGGCGATGTGATGCAGGAGAGCGTGCAGGCGGCGTTGAGTTACGTGCGCAGCAGCAGCATCCAGTTCGGCATCAAGCCAACGTTGTTCGAGAAGCGCGACATCCACGTGCACGTGCCCGAAGGCGCAACGCCCAAGGACGGTCCGTCGGCGGGGATCGCGATGGCGACCAGCATCGTCTCGATCCTGACCGGCATCCCGATTCGCAAGGATGTGGCTATGACGGGCGAGATAACGCTGCGTGGTCGTGTGCTGCCGATCGGCGGGCTGAAGGAAAAGCTGCTGGCCGCGTTGCGGGCTGGGATCACCACGGTGTTCATCCCGAAGGACAACGAGAAGGACCTGCCCGAGATTCCGGACAATGTGCGCAAGGGGCTGAAGATCATCCCCGTGGCGCATGTGGATGATGTGATCGGCCAGGCGCTGTCGCGCAAGCCGGAACCGATTGAATGGGAAGAAGAACCTGCGCTTCCCGCCAAGACCGAGTCGGAATCGGCAGCGGCGTCATTGCCGCATTAAGTTGCTCGAAAGGCTGGATTTGGACGAAAAAAGGGCCGCGAACATATCGCGGCCTTTTTTTGTTCCCTCAATTCTCCGGATTGACGTGGAAAATTTATCTTTTTCGCGGAAACCCACAGATTCCTTGGGGAAAACGCGATTGGAATTGTTGACGGATATGGAGGCCTGCACATAGTGTGTGCCCATGCAGACGGCGATTCGTGTCGCCTGAAGACATCACTGACACCATCCAGAGAAAAGGCATTTTGTTATGAATAAGATGGAACTGATCGCCGCTGTTGCCGAAGCAACCGATCTGCCGAAGACGAAGACGGCCGACGTTGTGGACGCGCTGTTCACCACGATCGAAAAGGCGCTGAAGAAGAAGCAGGAAGTCCGTCTGGTCGGCTTCGGCACGTTCTCGACCGCGAAGCGCAAGGCCGGTAAGGGCCGCAACCCGCGCACCGGCGAAGAAATCAAGATTCCGGCTTCGACCTCAGTCCGCTTCAAGGCCGGCAAGGGTCTGAAGGACGCCGTGAACTAATTCAGCAATTTAACGCTGGATTATTTGCAAGGGTCGCCGTAAAAGGCGGCCCTTCGCTTTTGTTGCGACGTTATGCGGCAGAAGCATGAAGGGCGCTTAGCTCAGCTGGTAGAGCATCTCGTTTACACCGAGAGGGTCGGCGGTTCAAACCCGTCAGCGCCTACCATTTTCCCCACCATTGGATATGCCGCGTGCAGGTGATTTCATCTGCACGAAATGGCGTTTGCGGCACGCAGTTTCCCCTCCCATCAAATTATTTTGCACATTCAGGAATTTGTGGGGCGGATACGCTTGACACTTTTGCCCGGGCCCCTTACATCGCGCCTCCTCTGCTGCGCTGCGGGCGTAGCTCAGTTGGTTAGAGCGTCGGCCTGTCACGCCGAAGGTCGCGGGTTCGAGCCCCGTCGCTCGCGCCAGCGCAGCAGATGTAAAAACGGCACCTTCGGGTGCCGTTTCTATTTCCGTATCCCTTGCGGTGCTGAAACAAGAAAACCTTCAACTAAAGCGGTTTTTTTACAGCAACTTTGTGATGGAATCCGGTTCCCCCTATGGCAACACCGGCGAGAAGCGGCTACACTCCGCCTCTGTTCTGCACTGCGGCAAACGGTGCAGGTGTACATGTCACGAGCTATCTCCGGGGGTCGGAATGCAGCCGCAACTAGCGGAATATTTTCCAATTCTGGTATTTATCGCCATCGCCGCAGCCATAGCGCTTGCGATGGTGGGCGGCAGCCTGCTGGCTGCTCGGCAGAAACCGGATGCAGAAAAACTCTCTGCCTATGAATGCGGTTTTCCTGCATTCAGCGACACACGCACGCGCTTCGATGTGCGCTTCTATCTGGTCGCAATTCTGTTCATCATCTTCGATCTTGAAGTGGCCTTCCTGTTCCCGTGGGCGGTCAGCCTTGGGCAGATCGGTCTGCTCGGGTTCTGGTCGATGATGGGCTTCCTGTTCATCCTGACTGTTGGCTTCGTGTATGAGTGGCGCAAGGGCGCCCTTGATTGGGAATGAGCAGCATGAGCGATACATCCATTGCCTGGAACCGCGATGCGCTGCAGCCTGGCGCCGCGCAGGACGCGGTGATCAAGGGCATCACCGGCGAGATCGAAAACCGCGGCTTCGTGGTGGCGAATATCGACAAGGTGGTGAACTGGGCGCGCACCGGCAGTCTGTGGCCGATGACGTTCGGGCTGGCGTGCTGCGCGGTGGAGATGATCCACGCGTATATGAGCCGCTATGACCTTGACCGCTTCGGCATCATCCCGCGCGCATCACCCCGCCAGTCGGACGTGATGATCGTCGCCGGGACGCTGACCAACAAGATGGCCCCCGCGCTGCGCAAGGTCTACGACCAGATGGCGGAACCGCGCTGGGTGATCTCGATGGGGTCGTGCGCGAATGGTGGTGGGTATTACCACTATTCCTACAGCGTTGTGCGTGGCTGTGATCGTATTGTGCCTGTGGATGTGTATGTGCCGGGCTGCCCGCCGACTGCGGAAGCGCTGGTGTATGGCATCATGCAGTTGCAGAAGAAAATCCGTCGGACAGGGACCATTCTGCGTGGCTGATCTGGAAAAACTCGCCGCTGCGGTCGGCGCATTGCCGGGCGTGCAAGCGGTTACAACCGAAAACGGCGAAGTGACTGCGCGCACTTCCCGTGAAGCCCTCATCGGTCTGCTGACGACGCTGCGCGATCGGCAGGATTTTGCGTTCGAGCAGGTGATGGATATCTGCGGCGTTGACTGGCCCACGCGGGCGGAACGCTTCGATGTCGTCTATCAGCTGCTGTCGCTGGCGTTGAACCAGCGGTTGCGCGTGGTGGTGGCAACCGATGCCGCGACTCCGGTGCCGTCGGTGACCGGCCTGTGGCCCGCGGCCACGTGGTGGGAACGCGAAACCTGGGACATGTTCGGCGTGTCGTTCGATGGTCTGGTCGATCATCGCCGCATCCTGACGGACTATGGGTTCGAGGGGCATCCGCTGCGCAAGGACTTCCCGTTGACCGGGTATGTCGAGCTTCGCTACGACGACGAGCTGAAGCGCGTTGTGTACGAGCCGGTGAAGCTGACGCAGGATTTCCGCAACTTCGATTTTGTCTCTCCGTGGGAAGGCATGACCATGCTGCCCGGGGACGAGAAAGCGGGGCAGAGCTAAGCGATGAGCACGCAGACCGAACAGACGACCCGCACGGTTGCGGTCGACAGCCACACCCTGAACTTCGGCCCGCAGCATCCTGCGGCGCACGGCGTTCTGCGCATGATCCTCGAGATGGACGGCGAAGTCATCGAACGCGCCGATCCGCATATCGGGCTGCTGCATCGTGGCACTGAAAAGCTGATCGAGTACAAGAATTACATCCAGGCGACTCCGTATTTCGATCGTCTGGATTACGTGGCGCCGATGTGCCAGGAGCACGCATTCGTGCTCGGCGTCGAACGCCTGCTGGGCATCAAGCCCCCCGAACGCGGACAATGGATCCGCGTTTTGTTTGCGGAAGTCAGCCGCATTCTGAACCATCTGCTGAACGTGACGTCGTATGCGCTCGACGTCGGCGCGATGACGCCGGCGCTGTGGGGCTTCGAAGAGCGCGAAAAGCTGATGGAATTCCACGAAGCGGTATGCGGGGCGCGTCTGCACGCGAACTACTATCGCGTCGGCGGGGTGGCGAAGGACATGCCCGAAGGTCTGGGTCAGCGTATCGCTGATTGGGCCGGGGAATTCGTGACCTTCCTTGACGACATGGAAGGCCTGCTGACCAACAACCGTATCTGGAAGCAGCGTACGGTCGATGTCGGCGTGATCACCCCGGAAGAGGCGATGGCGTGGGGGTTCTCGGGCCCCAATCTGCGCGCCTGCGGTATTCCGTGGGATCTGCGTCGCAGCCAGCCTTACGATACGTACGATCAGGTGGAATTCAACATCGCGGTCGGCCGCAATGGCGACTGCTATGACCGTTATCTGATGCGCGTGCTGGAAATGCGCGAGAGCCTGCGCATCATCGACCAGTGCCTGAAGAAGATCAAACCGGGACCGGTGAAGGTGCAGGATCACAAGATCTCGCCGCCGAAGCGGGCCGAGATGAAGCATTCGATGGAAGCGCTGATCCATCACTTCAAGCTGTACACCGAAGGCTTCCACGTGCCGGAAGGCTCGACCTATACCGTGGTCGAAGCGCCGAAGGGCGAGTTTGGGGTGTTTCTGGTGAGTGACGGGTCGAACCGTCCGTATCGTTGCAAGATCCGTGCGCCGGCCTTCGGGCATCTGCAGGCCATGGAGAAACTGACGAAGGGTCACATGCTGGCGGACGCCGTGGCGGTGATCGGGTCGCTTGATATCGTGTTCGGGGAGATTGATCGCTGATGTCTGAACAGGAAACCCCGCAGATGACCGAACCCGAAAGCTTCGCGTTCGACGCGGAAAGCAACGCGCAGATCGAGAAGATCCTGGCGAAGTATCCCGAAGGCAAGCAGGCCAGCGGCGTGCTGCCGCTGCTCGATCTGGCGCAGCGCCAGATGAAGCGCCACACGGGTTCCGCCTGGGTGCCGCGCGTGGCGATGGACGAGATTGCGCGTCGGCTGGATATGGCGCCGATCCGCGTCTACGAAGTGGCGACGTTCTATCTGATGTACAACACCAAGCCGGTGGGCAAATTCCATCTGCAGGCCTGCACGACGACTCCGTGCTGGCTGCGCGGGTCGGACGCCATCGTCAAGGCGTGCAAGGACGAAACCGGTATCAAGCATTTCGGCGAAACCAGCGCGGACGGCATGTTCACGCTGACCGAAGTTGAATGCCTGGGCGCGTGCGTGAACGCACCGATCCTGCAGGTGAACGACGATTTCTACGAAGACCTGGACGCGGAATCGACCAAGGCTCTGCTCGACGCGCTGCGTCGCGGCGAAAAGCCGACAGTGGGTTCGGTGACGGGGCGTCAGTGCTCGGCGCCAGCGGGTGGTCCGACAACCTTGAAGGCGGCGGAGTAAAGCGATGCTGGCCGATAAAGACCGTATTTTTACGAACCTCTACGGCCTGCATGATGCAGGTCTCACAGGGGCACGGGCGCGCGGTGATTGGGACGGCACTGCCGCCATCATCGCCCGCGGGCGCGACGCGATCATCGAGGAAATGAAGACCTCGGGGCTGCGTGGGCGCGGTGGGGCAGGGTTCCCAGCTGGTATGAAGTGGTCCTTCATGCCGAAGGTGTCGGATGGGCGTCCGTCCTATCTGGTGGTGAACGCCGACGAATCCGAACCCGGCACCTGCAAGGATCGCGACATTCTGCGTCACGACCCGCACAAGCTGGTGGAAGGCTGTTTGCTGGCCGGTTTCGCGATGGGGGCGGTGGCTGCGTATATCTATGTGCGCGGCGAGTTCTACAACGAAGCGCGGCAGCTGCAGATTGCCATCGATGAAGCGTATGACGCCGGGCTGATCGGGCGCAATGCGTCCGGCTCGGGGTATGATTTCGACGTGTATGTGCATCGCGGTGCGGGCGCGTATATCTGCGGTGAAGAAACCGCGCTGATCGAAAGCATCGAAGGCAAGAAGGGCATGCCCCGCCTGAAGCCGCCATTCCCGGCTGCAGTGGGTCTGTATGGCTGCCCGACGACGGTGAACAACGTCGAGACCATTGCATCCGCGCCGACCATTCTGCGTCGCGGTGGTGCGTGGTTCGCGGGGCTGGGCCGGCCGAACAATACGGGGACCAAACTGTTCTGCATCTCGGGGCACGTGAACAATCCGTGCAACGTGGAAGAAGAGATGGGGATCCCGCTGAAGGATCTGATCGAAAAGCATTGCGGCGGTGTGCGCGGCGGCTGGGACAATCTGCTGGCGGTGATCCCTGGCGGGTCGTCGGTGCCGATGCTGCCGAAGGAAATCTGCGACGAAGTGCTGATGGACTTCGACAGTCTGCGTGCAGTGCGCTCGGGGCTTGGCACGGCGGCAGTGATCGTGATGGACAAGTCGACCGACGTGATCAAGGCGATTGCGCGTCTGTCGCAGTTCTACAAGCATGAATCCTGTGGCCAGTGCACGCCGTGCCGTGAAGGCACCGGCTGGATGATGCGCGTGATGAACCGCATGGTCGAAGGTCGCGCGGAACTGGAAGAAATCGATCTGCTGGAAAAGGTTTCCCGGCAGATCGAAGGCCATACGATCTGTGCTCTGGGCGACGCGGCTGCGTGGCCGGTGCAGGGTCTGATCCGGCATTTCCGTCCGGTTCTGGAAGAACGTATTGCTGCGTATAAACGTAACGCGGCCCCAGCGATGGCGGCGGAGTGAGCCGATGCCCAAGGTAATCGTAGACGGGATCGAAGTCGAAGTTCCCAACGGCGCGACAGTGTTGCAGGCGGCCGAACTCGCGGGCAAGGAAATCCCGCGCTTCTGCTACCACGACCGCCTGTCGGTGGCCGGTAACTGCCGCATGTGTCTGGTCGAGGTGGAAAAAGCACCGAAGCCGGTGGCCTCGTGCGCCTATCCTGTGGCCGACGGCATGGTCGTGAAAACCGACACGCCGATGGTGCAGAACGCGCGTAAGGGCGTGATGGAATTCCTGCTGATCAACCACCCGCTTGATTGCCCGATCTGCGATCAGGGCGGCGAGTGCGATCTGCAGGACCAGGCGATGATCTACGGGTCCGACCTGTCGCGCTATGACGAGAGCAAGCGCGCGGTGAAGAAGAAAGACTTCGGCCCGCTGGTGAATACGGTGATGACGCGTTGCATCCATTGCACGCGCTGCATCCGCTTCGCCACGGAAGTGGCCGGTGTTCCCGAGCTGGGCGCGACCGCGCGCGGCGAGAGCATGGAAGTCGGCACCTATGTGCAGAAGGCGCTGTCGTCGGAACTGTCGGGCAACCTGATTGATCTGTGCCCGGTGGGCGCGCTGACGTCGAAGCCCTATGCGTTCACGGCGCGCCCGTGGGAGCTGAAAAAGACCGACGGGATCGATGTGTCGGACGCCGTTGGTGTGAATATCCGCATCGACAGCCGCGGCCCGGAAGTGCTGCGCGTGATGCCGCGTCTGAACGAAGCGGTGAACGAGGAATGGCTGGGCGACAAGGGTCGCTTCTGGGTCGATGGCCTGAAGCGGCGCCGTCTGGATCGCCCGTGGGTGAAGCGCGACGGCAAGCTGGTGGCAGCAAGCTGGGAAGACGCTTTCGCGGCGATTGCGGCGCGTCTGAACGGTGTGGCCGGTGAGCGCATCGGCGCGGTGGTCGGCGATCAGTGTGACGCGGAAAGCGTGATGGCGCTGAAAGACCTGATGGCCGCGCTGGGCAGCACCAATCTGGATTGCCGCCAGGATGGCGCGGCAACGGATGTGTCGCGCAGGGATTTCTACACGTTCAACAGCACAATTGCGGGCATCGACGAAGCCGACGCGATTGTGCTGATCGGCACCAACCCGCGCAAGGAAGCACCGGTGCTGAATGCGCGTATCCGCAAGCGGTTCCTGACCGGCGGGCTGAAGGTCGGCGTGATCGGTGGGGCGGAAGATCTGACCTATCGCACGCAGGATCTGGGCAACGACCCGGCGGCGATTGCCAAGGCGACCTCGTTCCTGTCGGGGGCAAAGCGCCCGATGGTGATCGTGGGAGCCGGTGCTCTGATGCGCGACGACAGCGCAGCGGTGCTGGCGGCGGCCTGGAAACTGGCGCAGGACGCAGGCGCGCTGACGGCGGAATGGCACGGCTTCAACGTGCTGCAGCTGGCGGCGGGCCGTGTGGGCGCGCTGGACCTCGGGTTCACGGGCGGCAAGGGCTTTGCCGGCATGATGAATGGCGGCGTGGACGTGCTGTGGCTGCTGGGCGCGGATGAATTCGAGGCCGGACGGATCGGCATGGATACATTCGTGATCTATCAGGGCCATCACGGCGATGCCGGTGCGGCACATGCGGATGTTATTCTGCCGGGTGCTGCCTATACCGAAAAGAACGGCACCTGGGTGAACACTGAAGGCCGCGTGCAGCGCGGCTACATGGCGGTGTTCCCGCCGGGTGAAGCCAAGGAAGACTGGAAGATCCTGCGTGCGTTCTCGGCCGTGATCGGCAAGCCGTTGGCTTATGACGATCTGGGCGGCGTACGTCAGCGTATGGCGGATACCAATCCGGTGTTCGGCCGTGTTGACCAGTTGACGCAGCAGGGCTGTGCGGACGCGAAGGCACCGGCTGCTGCCGGGTCCGTGTCGGGCGCGGCGTTTGTGGCTGCGGTGCCGAACTACTACCAGACCGACCCGATCAGCCGCGCAAGCTGCACGATGGCGGTTTGCAGTCAGACATTCAGCGCTCCTGCGCAGGAGGCGGCGGAATAAAATGATCCCGCAATTTGTCTTCGATTTCTTTAATACGCCGTTTGGCCAGCTGATTCTGATCGCTCTCAAGATTTTTGCGATCATTGTGCCGCTGCTGATTATCGTCGCCTATATGACGTGGGCGGAACGCAAGGTTCTGGGTGCAATTGCTCTGCGCAAGGGGCCGAATGTGGTCGGGCCGTTTGGCCTGCTGCAGCCGTTCGCTGACGCGGTGAAGATGCTCGTCAAGGAAACCATCGTCCCGACAGGCGCCAACAAGTGGCTGTTCATGATGGCGCCGATGCTGACCTTCGCGCTGGCGCTGGTCGCCTGGGCGGTGATCCCGGTCAACGACGGCTGGGCGATTGCCAACATCAATGTCGGCATCCTGTATCTGTATGCGATCTCGTCGCTGGGTGTTTACGGGATCATCATTGCGGGCTGGGCGTCGAATTCGCGTTACGCCTTCCTCGGCGCGCTGCGCAGTGCGGCGCAGATGATCTCGTATGAAGTCTCGATGGGGCTGGTGCTGGTGACGGTGCTGCTCTGCGTAGGCAGCCTGAACCTGAACGACGTGGTGATGGCGCAGCAGAACATGTGGTTCGGCCTGCCGCTGCTGCCGATGATGGTGATCTTCTTTATCTCGGCGCTGGCGGAAAACAACCGCACCCCGTTCGACTTGGCGGAAGGTGAAAGCGAAATCGTGGCGGGCTTCATGGTCGAGTACTCGTCCATGAGCTACGCGCTGTTCTTCCTGGGTGAATACGCGAACATGGTGCTGATGAGCACGATGGTGGCGCTGCTGTTCCTGGGCGGTTGGCTGCCGGTCACGTTCTTCGGGCTGGTGCCGGCGCTGGCGCTGATCCCTGGGCCGATCTGGCTGTTCCTGAAAGTGTGCTTCTGTCTGTTCATCTATATCTGGGTGCGCGGCACGTTCCCGCGTTACCGGTATGACCAGCTGATGCGTCTGGGCTGGAAAGTGTTCCTGCCGTTCTCGCTGCTGTGGCTGGTGCTGACGGCCGGTGTGCTGGTCGGCATGGGCTGGCTGCCGGGGCAGGTGTGAGATGACGTTGATGTTGCAAATGTCTGGATGTGGAGTCTGAGCGATGGCACTTGATCGCGTTGCGAGCAGCCTGCTGCTCGGTGAGTTGCTCAGCGGCATGGCACTGACCTTGAAGTATTTCTTCAAGCCGAAGGTCACGCTGAACTATCCGTATGAAAAAGGCCCGATCAGCCCGCGCTTCAAGGGTGAACATGCGCTGCGTCGCTACCCCAACGGGGAAGAGCGCTGCATTGCGTGCAAGCTGTGCGAAGCGGTGTGCCCGGCACAGGCGATCACGATCGAGGCCGAACCGCGTGAAGACGGTTCGCGCCGCACCACGCGCTACGATATCGACATGACGAAGTGCATCTATTGCGGTTTCTGTGAAGAGGCCTGCCCGGTGGATGCCATCGTCGAAGGACCGAATTTCGAATTCGCGACCGAAACACGGGCCGAGCTGATGTACAACAAGGAAAAGCTGCTGGCGAACGGCGACCGTTGGGAAGCCGAACTGGCAAAGCGCCTTGAACTCGATGCGCCGTATCGCTGAAAGACCGCATACCATGATGAAGCTGAACATCGATGATCTGAAAGGGCGGCGGCCAGAATGATTACGACGCTCGTCTTTTATATGTTCGCCCTGACGCTGATCGCCTCGGCCACGATGGTGGTGACGGCGCGTAACCCCGTGCATTCGGCGCTGTTCCTGGTGTTGTCGTTCTTCAACGCCGCTGCGCTGTTCCTGCTGGTGGGGGCGGAATTCCTCGCGATGCTGCTGGTGATTGTCTATGTCGGCGCGGTCGCGGTGCTGTTCCTGTTTGTGGTGATGATGCTGGACATCAACTTCGTGCAGCTGCGCGAGGGGTTCCAGCGTTATGCCCCGTTCGGCGCGCTGATCGGGCTGGTGCTGTTTGTGGAGCTGGTGCTGGTGTTTGGCATGTGGCACTTCTCGCCCACCGCCAGCACGCTGCGTATGGCGCCGATCCCGGGCAATATCAGCAACACGGCGGCGCTTGGGCGGTTGATCTACACGGATTACATCGTGCTGTTCCAGGCCTCGGGTCTGGTGCTGCTGGTGGCGATGATCGGCGCGATCGTGCTGACGCTGCGTGGCGAGCCGCGGATGCGCCGCCAGGGGATCGCGGATCAGATTGCACGCCGTCCGGAAGATACGCTGGTTGCGATGTCGGTGCCGCTGGGGGCAGGGGTCCGCGAACTGGGGATCCTGCGTCCGAAGGTGGAAGCGGCTGAAGACACGCATGACTCACATGGCCATGGAGGGCACCACTGATGGAAATCGGGTTGGGCCATTATCTGGTGCTCAGCGCTGTGCTGCTGATGCTGGGCGTTTTCGGGATCTTCATGAACCGGAAGAACGTGATCGTCATCCTGATGTCGGTCGAGCTGATCCTACTGGCCGTGAACCTCAACTTCGTGGCGTTCTCGGCCGCGCTGGGCGATCTGGTCGGGCAGGTGTTCACCATGTTCGTGCTGACCGTGGCGGCTGCTGAAGCGGCCATCGGGCTGGCCATTGTGGTGGTGTATTTCCGCAACCGCGGCACGATCGAGGTCGAGGATATCTCGGCCATGAAGGGTTAAGACGATGACGACCTATTATGTGCTGGCGATTTTCGCACCGCTGCTGGGGTCGGTCATCGCCGGGATATTCGGGCGACTGATCGGCGACCGGCTGAGCCAGCTGGTAACCGTGCTGTGTATGGCGATTGCGGCGGCCTCGGGCGCGTATGCGTTCGTGCAGGTGGCGCTGAACCATGCGCCGACGGTGGTGACGATTGGCAACTGGGTCAGCTCGGGTGACTTCACCGTCGCCTGGTCGCTGCGGTTCGATACGCTGTCGGCCTCGATGGTGGCGATGATCACGCTGATCTCGACGCTGATCCATATCTACAGCGTCGGCTATATGAGCCATGATGCGACGATCCCGCGTTTCATGTCGTATCTGTCGCTGTTCACGTTTGCGATGCTGATGCTGGTGACGGCGGACAACCTGCTGCAGCTGTTCTTCGGCTGGGAAGGGGTTGGTCTGGCGTCGTATCTGCTGATTGGTTACTGGTACGACCGCGAAAGCGCGAACAAAGCGGCGATGAAGGCCTTTGTCGTGAACCGCGTGGGCGACCTTGGGTTTGCGCTGGGCATCGCGCTGGTGTTCTTCCTGTTCGGCAGCATCGAATTCCAGACGATCTTCGCGCAGGTCGGCACGCATCAGAACGCGACCTATCACCTATTCGGGACGGATTTCCGCGCGCTGGAAGTGATCGGCATTCTGCGGTTCATCGGCGCGATGGGGAAGTCGGCGCAGCTTGGTCTGCACACCTGGCTGCCGGACGCGATGGAAGGGCCGACGCCGGTCTCCGCGCTGATCCACGCGGCCACCATGGTGACAGCGGGTGTGTTCATGATGGCGCGTATGTCGCTGATCATGGAATACGCGCCGTATGCGTTGGGTGTGGTGACGGTGATCGGTGCCAGCACGGCGCTGTTCGCAGCCACGGTCGGCATGGTGCAGAACGATATCAAGCGCATCATCGCGTATTCAACCTGTTCGCAGTTGGGCTATATGTTCTTTGCGGTGGGCGTCGGTGCATATCAGGTTGGTGTGTTCCATCTGATCACGCACGCCTTCTTCAAGGCGCTGCTGTTCCTGGGCGCGGGCAGCGTGATCCACGCGATGTCCGACGAGCAGGACATCCGTCGCATGGGCGGCATCTGGAAGAAGATTCCGGTGACCTACGCGATGATGTGGATCGGCAGTCTGGCGCTGGCGGGGATTCCGCTGTTTGCGGGCTATTACTCGAAGGACGCTATTCTGGAAGTGGCCTATGCGTCGCATTCCGGGGTTGGGATGTATGCGTTCGCCTGCGGGATTATCGCCGCGTTCCTGACGGCGTTCTATTCGTGGCGCCTGATCATCCTGACGTTCCATGGCAAGCCGCGTGCCGACCAGCACACGATGGACCATGTGCACGAAAGCCCGTTCGTCATGTTGTTCCCGCTGCTGGTGCTGGCGTGTGGCGCGATCGCGTCGGGGTATCTGCTGAAGGAATACTTCATCGGTCACGACTGGCACGAGTTCTGGGGCCATGCGGTCGTCAACGCCGCACATAACCACGTGATGCACGCGATGCACGAGGTGCCCGCCTGGGTGCCGCTGCTGCCGACCGTGATCGGGGTTGCTGGGATCGTGACGGCCTATGTGCTATATATGGCTATGCCCTCGGTTCCGGGTGCCATCGCGGCGCGCTTCAGTGGCGTGTATCGGTTCCTGCTTAACAAGTGGTATTTCGACGAACTGTACGACGCGGTCTTCGTGCGTACATTGTCGGCACTTGCCCGCGGGCTCTGGAAAGTGGGGGATGCCCGGATTATCGATGGCATTCCCAATGGTGCCGCCGCTCTCGCCTCTGGCAGCGCACGACAGGTGGTGAAGGTGCAGACCGGACAGGTCGCGCATTATGCCTTCTCCATGCTGATCGGCCTTGTGCTGCTGGTTTCCATCTTCCTGTTCTTCCGTTGAGACGCCCATGAACGCCGTCGGCTTTCCCCTGCTGTCTCTGCTGACCTGGTTGCCTCTGGTTGGTGCTGCCATTCTCATGTTCGCCCGTGGCGATGAGAAGGCGGTGGCTGCCAACGCACGCTGGGTCGCGTTGTGGACGTCGCTGATTGTTTTCGTCCTGTCCCTGATGTTGTGGGTCCGCTTCGATGTCGCGCAGCCCGGATTCCAGTTCGTGGAATCCATCGACTGGCTGCCTGAATTCGGGGTGGGTTACCGGATGGGCGTGGATGGGATCTCGGTCCTGTTCGTGCTGCTGTCCACGGCCCTGACGCCGATCTGCATCCTCGCCTCGTGGGAGGCGATCCAGAACCGCGTGCGTGAATACATGATCGCGTTCCTGATCCTCGAGACGATGATGGTCGGGATGTTCTGCGCGCT
The DNA here is from genome assembly GCA_031546815.1 of Acetobacteraceae bacterium. Classification (GTDB taxonomy): domain Bacteria; phylum Pseudomonadota; class Alphaproteobacteria; order Acetobacterales; family Acetobacteraceae; genus JAVBJV01. The sequence continues at coordinate 7,627 of JAVBJV010000043.1, read as the reverse complement.
CGACTTCGTGGTCTTCTACATGTTCTTCGAGGCCGTTCTGATCCCGATGTTCCTCATCATCGGGATCTGGGGCGGGGTGCGTCGTGTGTATGCGGCGTACAAGTTCTTCCTCTACACGCTGCTGGGTTCGGTGCTGATGCTGCTGGCGCTGATCTTCATGTGGCGTGAAGCAGGCACCACCGACATCACCGTGCTGATCCGCACGGCGTTCGACCCGAAGATCCAGACCTGGCTGTTCCTGGCGTTCTTCGCGTCCTTCGCGGTGAAGGTGCCGATGTGGCCGGTGCATACCTGGCTGCCGGATGCGCACGTGGAAGCGCCGACCGCGGGTTCGGTCATTCTGGCCGGTGTGCTGCTGAAGATGGGGGCTTACGGGTTCCTGCGCTTCTCGGTGCCGATGCTGCCGCATGCGAGCGAATTCTTTGCGCCGATGATCTTCGCGCTGTCGATCATTGCAGTGATCTACACCTCGCTGGTCGCGCTGGCGCAGGAGGACATGAAGAAGCTGATCGCCTATTCGTCGGTGGCCCATATGGGGCTGGTGACGATCGGGATCTTCACTTTCAATGTGCAGGGTATCCAGGGCGCGCTGTTCCAGATGCTGGCGCATGGTGTGGTCTCGGGCGCGTTGTTCCTGTGCGTGGGCGTAGTCTACGACCGCATACATTCGCGCGAGATCAACCGTTACGGCGGTCTGGCCAAGCGTATGCCGGCGTATGCGGCGTTCTTCATGCTGTTCACCATGGCGTCCATCGGGCTGCCGGGTACGGCTGGGTTCGTGGGTGAATTCCTGGTGCTGGTTGGGGCGTACAAGGTCTCGTTCTGGCTGGCGCTGCTGTCGGGCACGGGGATGATCCTGGGGGCGTGCTATATGCTCTACCTGTATCGCCGCGTGGTGTTCGGCAAGCTGACGAAGCCGGATCTGAAGTTCATCCAGGACCTGTCGGCGCGTGAAATTGCGGTGTTCGTACCGCTGATCCTGCTGACGCTGTGGATGGGGATCTACCCGTCGTCGTTTACGCGTTTCTTTGATGCCTCGGTCTCGGCGATGGTGCAGCAGCATCAGATGTCGATATCCGGCGGGTCGCGCCTGGTGATGGAGCTGCCGCGATGAGCATGAGCATGATGAACTGGACTCTCGCGCTGCCGGAACTGGCGTTGGCGTGCGCGGGGATGCTGATCCTGATGATCGGCGCGTTCATGAAGAAGGACAGCAGCACGCTGGCAACCATGCTGGTGATTGGTGCGTTCCTTCTGGTTGGCGTGCTGTTGCTGGGCGGGGCCGATGGCAACGCGTTTAACGGGCTGTGGGTGAACGACGGCTTCGGCCGGTTCGTGAAGATCCTGGTGCTGGTGGCCGCTGCGATGGCGCTGGTGATCTCGCTCGACTTCAACGCCAAGGAAGGCATCGCCCGGTTCGAATATCCCGTGCTGGTGCTGTTCAGCGTTGTCGGCATGCTGATCATGGTGTCGGCGAACGACATGATGACGCTGTATCTGGGGCTCGAGCTGCAGTCGCTGGCGTTGTATGTGATCGCGGCGTTCAACCGTGACTCTGCGCGGTCCAGCGAAGCCGGGCTGAAGTATTTCGTGTTGGGGGCGCTGGCGTCCGGTTTGCTGCTGTATGGGATCTCGCTGATCTATGGCTTTGCGGGCACCACCAGCTTCACGCGCATCGCGCAGGCGATGAACCATCAGCCGCCGGTCGGCCTGGTGGTGGGCATCGTGTTCGTGGTGGCGGGGCTGTGCTTCAAAATCAGCGCCGTGCCGTTCCATATGTGGACACCCGACGTTTACGAAGGCGCGCCGACACCGGTGACAGCGTTCTTTGCCTCGGCGCCGAAAGTGGCGGCAGTGGGCCTATTCCTGCGCGTGCTGGTGGAACCGTTCGGCCACATGGTCGGGCAGTGGCAGCAGCTGATCGTGATCGTCTCGATCGCGTCGATGCTGCTGGGGGCGCTGGCGGCGATGGGCCAGACCAACATCAAGCGGCTGATGGCGTATTCGTCGATCGGTCACATGGGTTATGCGCTGATCGGCCTGGCGACCAATACCGAAGCTGGCGTGCGCGGTGTGCTGGTGTATGTGGCGCTGTATGTCGTGATGAACGCGGGTGCGTTTGCCTGCATCGCGGCGATGCGCCGGCGTGGCAAGGCGGTTGAGCAGATCTCGGACCTGTCGGGTATTGCGCGCAGCGAACCCGGTCTGGCGCTGGGGCTGACCATCTTCATGCTGTCGATGGCTGGTATTCCGCCGCTGTCGGGCTTCTTCGGCAAGCTGTATGTGTTCCTGGCCGCCGTGCAGGCGGGTATGTGGACGCTGGCCGTTGTCGGCGTGCTCGCATCGGTGGTGGGTGCCTACTACTACCTGCGCATTATCAAGGTGATGTATTTCGAAGCGCCGGCCGGCGAAGGGTTCGACGCACGTGCGCCCAGCCTGACCTTGCTGGCAGCCGTGACCGGGTTGGTAACCTGCTTCTTCTTCCTGTTGCCGGCACCGCTGGTCGATGCGGCAGGGGCAGCGGCGAAAGCTCTGTTTGCGGCGTGATCCGGTGATCTGGCGGCTTCAGGTTCACGAGAGCCTGACCTCGACATCGGATATCTGTGTTGCGGCGGCAAAGAACGGCGAGCCTGATGGGCTCGCCGTTCTTGCCCGTACACAGACCGCCGGCCGCGGCACGCATGGGCGTGGGTGGGTGGCGCCTCAAGGTAATCTGTATCTGTCGTTTCTGGTGCGCCCGGACATGCCGGTTGCGCGACTGGGCGAATGGGGGCTGATGGCGGCGGTGTCGCTGGTGGATGCGCTGTTGCCGCATGTGCCGCAGGGCCTATCGCTGAAATGGCCGAACGATGTGCTGCGCGATGGCGCGAAACTGTCTGGCATTCTGTGCGAAGCGTCCACACGCCCGGATCATACGCTCGACTGGCTGGTGATCGGGGTTGGGGTGAATCTGCGCCACGCGCCGGAAGTGCCGGGGCGGCGGACGGCGTGCGTGGGGCCGGATGCGCCCGTGCCCGAGGCATTCGCGCGGGGTTATCTGGACTGCTTCAGCGCCCGGCAACGCGTGCTCGAACAGGATGGGTTTGCGCCCATTCGGGATGCCTGGCTGAAACAGGCTCACCCACAGGGCACGGAATTGCGTATAACATCGGGCGGCGCGCAGGTATCTGGGCGGTTCCATGGTCTGTCGGCACGTGGTACGCTGCTGCTCGATATGGATGGAACGATCAAGGAATTTGCTTCCGGGGAGATCCTCTGATGCTGTTGGTAGTTGATGCAGGCAACACCAATATCGTGTTTGCTGTTCACGATGGAAAAACTTGGCGCGGGATCTGGCGCATCGCGACGGACGACCAGCGCACGTCGGACGAATACGCCGTCTGGCTGCTGATGCTGTTACAGCACAGCGGTCTGAAAGTGTCGGACATTGAACGCGCCGTGCTCGGCACCGTGGTGCCGGCGGCGCTGTATCATTTGCGCCGCCTCTGCCGCGACTGGTTCGATGTCGAGCCGCTGATCACGCGTTCCGCCTTGCATTGGGGGTTTGATATCCGTGTCGACAACCCGTCGGAAGTCGGTGCCGACCGTCTGCTGAATGCCCTGGCAGCGCACGAGATCTACGGCGGACCGCTGATCGTGATCGACTTCGGCACCGCCACCACATTCGATGTTGTGGACCGCGACGGGGCTTATATGGGGGGCGTCATCGCGCCGGGTGTAAACCTGTCGATCGAGGCGCTGCACAAGGCCGCCGCGCGTCTACCGCGCATCGGGATTGGTCGGCCGCAATCGGTGATTGGGCGTTCGACGATCCCGGCCATGCAGTCGGGGATTTTCTGGGGCTATGTCGGGCTGATCGAAGGGTTGGTGAACCGCATTCGTGGTGAATATGGCAAGCCGCTGAAGGTGGTTGGCACGGGTGGCCTGGCACCGCTGTTCAATGAAGGCACCGCGATCATCGACCATGTCGATCCGGATATTACACTCGAAGGACTACGTATGTTGGCCGGGCGCAACCCCGTGCCCGTTTTGTCGCGCGACCGTGCGCGACTGATTGATAGGGATTGATGAACGACGCGACCGGCGATTTCGCATTCCTGCCTTTGGGCGGGACCGGCGAGATCGGCATGAATTTGAATCTGTATCGCTGCGACGGCGCCTGGCTGGCGGTTGATTGCGGCATTGGCTTTGGTGGCCCCGAACTGCCCGAAGTGGAAGTGATGATGCCCGATCCGGCTTTCATCGCCGACCGCCGCGACAAGCTGAAGGGGCTGGTGATCACGCACGCGCACGAAGACCACGTGGGTGCGGTTGCGCATCTGTGGCGGCAACTACGCTGCCCTGTGTATGCAACGCCGTTCACCATGGCGGTACTGCGGCGCAAGCTGTCGGAAGCGATGCTGCTCGATGAAGTGCCGCTGCACGTGATTGAGCCGGGTGGCCGGTTCTCGATCCCGCCATTCGATCTGCAGTTCATCCGCGCCGCGCATTCGATCCCGGAAGCGCAGATGCTGGCCATCCGCACGCCGCACGGCACGGTGCTGCACACCGGCGACTGGAAGCTCGACCCGCAGCCGATGCTCGGCCCGCCGACCGACGAAGACGCGCTGAAGGCGCTGGGCGATGAAGGCGTGCTGGCGATGGTGTGCGATTCCACCAACGCGCTGGTGGAGGGCACTTCGGGGTCCGAGGCCGATGTCCGCCGCAGCATGCTCCCGCTGATCCGCGACATGAAGGGCCGCATCGCGGTGACGTGTTTCGCGACCAATCTGGCGCGTGTGGAAACCATCGCCAAGGCCGCTCAGGCCGCTGGACGCCACGTGGCCATCGTCGGCCGCAGCCTGCGCAACATGACGACCGCCGCGCGCGATTGCGGGTATCTGAAGGATGTGCCGGAATTCCTCGACGAGGACGACGCCAATTCGGTGCACGATGAAAACCTGCTGCTGATCTGCACTGGCAGCCAGGGTGAACCGCGTTCCGCACTGGCACGCATCGCGTCCGACAATCATCCGCACATTGCGCTGGGCGAGGGCGATACGGTGATCTTCTCGTCGCGCATGATCCCCGGCAATGAACGCGCCATCGGCAAGGTGCAGGACAACCTGACACGCTGCGGCGTGCGCGTGATGACCGATGCCGATCACATGGTGCATGTCTCGGGCCATCCGGCGCGCGACGAATTGCGCCATCTGTATCGGCTGGTGCGCCCGAAGATCGCGATCCCCGTGCACGGCGAATGGCGCCACCTGTCCGAACACGCCGAGCTGGCGCGCGCGATGCAGGTCACGCCGTTGCTGGTGGAAGATGGGGACCTCGTCACGCTTACGCCCAACCATGCCGAGATCACCGACAGCGCGCCCACGGGCCGTCTGGTGCTGGATGGCAATCGTCTGGTGCCGCTGGGTGGTGCGTTGCTGTCTGCCCGCAAGCGGATGCTGTTCAACGGCCTTGTCGTCGCCAGTCTGGCGGTGGACGAGGGCGGGCAGGTTGTCGGCACGCCGCGTATCTCCGCGCCGGGCCTGTACGAACCCGGTGCGCCCGAGATCGCGCTGGTGGTGCGTGAACTGACCGCCGCGATTGCCGATCTTCCCGGCCCCGTGCGCCGCGACGACGATGCGCTGGCCGAGATGGCGCGTATCTCGCTCCGTCGTGCGCTGGGCAAGCGGTTGCAGAAGCGCCCGCTGGTTGATGTGCATCTGTTGCGCGTGTAACCGATGAGCTGGCTGACAGGCACCGTCCTCTACATCCTGATCTGGAGCCTGACGTTATTCGTCGTGCTCCCGATCGGGACGCGCCCCGCAGCCGAAGCCGATGCAGCCTCCGGTTGGCGCGGCGCACCGCAGAAGCCGATGATGTGGCGGAAGGTCCTGGCCACCACGCTGCTGGCGACGGTGCTGTGGGCCGGGGCGTGGTATGTTATCCACTCGGACCTGCTGAGTTTCCGCAGTGGGATACTGGCTTTACCCGACTGACCCATCCCGGGTTTCCCCGAGGCTGGAATTGTTCTAGTTTCCAGCACGTTTTACCGTCTCCAGTTATTGCGAGTTTTCATGCGCCTCTCACGCAGCTTTGTGCCTACTCTGAAAGAAATTCCTGCCGAAGCGCAGATTGCGTCGCACCGGCTGATGCTGCGTGCGGGGCTGGTGCGGCAGACATCGTCGGGTATCTATGCCTGGCTGCCGACGGGCTGGCGCGTGTTGCAGAACATCAGCCGCATCGTGCGCGAGGAACAGAACCGTGCCGGCGCGCAGGACATGCTGATGCCCGTCATCCAGTCGGCCGATCTGTGGCGCAAGTCGGGGCGCTACGACGCGTATGGCCCCGAGATGCTGCGCATCAAGGATCGTCACGACCGCGAGATGCTGTTCGGCCCGACAAACGAAGAAATGATCACCGATCTGTTCCGCGAAGCCGCACGGTCTTATCGTGACCTGCCGCAGATCCTCTATCACATCCAGTGGAAATTCCGCGACGAAGTGCGCCCACGTTTCGGCGTGATGCGCGGGCGCGAATTCCTGATGAAGGACGCCTATTCGTTCGACCGCGACTACGAAGGCGCGGTGCGTTCGTATCGCACGATGATGCTGGCCTATCTGCGCACGTTCCAGCGTCTGGGCGTGAAGGCAATCCCGATGGTGGCGGACACCGGCCCGATCGGCGGCGATCTGTCGCATGAATTCATCGTGCTGGCACCGACCGGCGAGAGCCAGGTGTTCTATGATGCGAAGTTCGAAGAGATCGACTGGACCTCGAACGATTTCTCGTATTCGGACGACGATCTGGGCCGCCTGTGGTCGCTGATGACCAATAGCTACGCCGCGACGGAAGAAAAGCACGACGAGGCCGCCTGGGCGAAGATCCCCGAAGAACGCAAGCGCGAAGGCCGCGGGATTGAAGTGGGGCACATCTTCTATTTCGGCACCAAGTATTCCGAACCAATGGGCATGACGGTGGCTGGCCCCGACGGCAAACAGACCCCGGTCGAGATGGGATCTTACGGCATCGGCGTGTCGCGCATGGTTGGCGCCATCATTGAAGCCAGCCACGACGCCGCCGGGATCATCTGGCCCGAAGGCGTGGCGCCGTTCAAGGCCGCGCTGCTCAACCTGAAGCAGGGCGACGAAGTGTGCGACCGTATGTGCGAGGAGATCTACGCACGCGGCGCTGGCGACGTGATGTACGACGACCGTGCCGAACGCGCTGGCGTGAAGTTCGCCGATGCCGACCTGATGGGCCATCCGTGGCACGTGATCGTTGGTCCGCGCGGCGCTGCCAACGGCAAGGTGGAACTGAAGCATCGCGCAACCGGCGAACGGCACGAACTGTCGGTCGAAGATGCGTTCAAGATGATCGGTCTCTGACATGTTCGGCGTTTTCGAGCGCGCGGTTGCCGGGCGATACCTGCGGGCGCGCCGCTCGGAACGCTTTGTGTCGATCATCGCGATCTTCTCGCTGATCGGGATTGCGCTGGGCGTGTTTGCGTTGATCGCTTCGATGAGCGTGATGAACGGTTTTCGCCACGATATTATCGAGCGTATTCTGGGCCTGAACGGGCATCTGTCGGTGCAGGGAACGGGGCAGGGGCTGGCGGATTACGCCTCCATCACCGACCGTGTTCGGCGTG
>JAVBJV010000018.1:0-147802 GCA_031546815.1 Acetobacteraceae bacterium | reverse complement strand
TTGGTCTGGCAGGTTTCGTCGCCATCACGGGGCTGCATGCGGGGCCGGTGTTCTTCAGTGCCTTGCAGGAAGCTGGCTTGCCGTTGTTCCTGGCAGGGATCGTCTGCACCTGCGTGCCGCCCACCGTTGGGGCGTTCTTCGGCAAATACGTGCTGAAGATGAACCCTGTTCTGCTGCTGGGTGCCGTGTCGGGCGCGCAGACGATGACCGCCGCCATGGTCGCCGTGCAAGAACGCGCCAAGAGCAAGGCGCCAGTGCTGGGCTTCACCGTCCCCTATGCACTCGGCAACATCATCCTGACCACATGGGGCACGGTGATCGTGTTGCTGATGTCGCTCTAACAAAAAGGCCGGAGCAGTCACTCCGGCCTTTTTATTTCACAGCGCGCTATCCTGCTTTTCCGCCAGCGCCTGTAATCGCGCTGGTTCAGGCAGACGCGCCTCGAACCACACGCTGCCTGCCACTTTCGACATCGCATCACCATCGTGGCCGATGCCGGGCACCACCAGCAGACGCCAGTTGCAGATCACGCCGCGCTTCACCGCCTCGCGCTGGCCGAACGCCAGGTAGTTGTGCGCGCGGGCAAAGCGGTGCGGTCCCTGTGCCACTGCTTCGGGCTGGGCGGGCAGGCTCGGGCCGCTGGTTTCGATGTCCTGGTCGCCGGCCAGAATGGTCAGCGGGAAGGACAGCAGCCGGTCGATGTCCGCATCCGTCACGCCAATGCCGCCCAGACCTTCCGGGAACGGACGATCAAGCGTCGGCAGGGAATACCAGCCGGGGTTGCCCGCAATCGCCGTTTCGAACGAAGCAGAGTCCTCGATCCCCAGCAGACGATGCACGAACTGCCCGCCCGCCGAATGGCCGAACAGATGCGCTTTCGTGCGCGTCGTGGCGCCCGCATCGCGCACGGCATGGAACACGCGTGCAATCACCGCGTAGCCCCACGCGTCGCGCCCGCGCACCTTGCCGTCCGCATCGCGCACCATGCCGTTGTTATAGTTCTCGGGGCCCGGAAATGCCGCGTCCGAGAACGTGGTCGCCACGATCAGCAGATTGTGACGGTCCGCGGGCTCGATCCAGAAATCACGATACTCGCCACCGTTGCGGCCCATACCATGCTGCACCATCACCACCGCGTTGCCGGGCACATAGCCCGGCGCGCGATAGATCTCGAGCGTCAGCGGACGATCCGCCCCGAGGACCGGATCGGTATACGCAACCGAACTGCGCCCCGGTGTTGCCAGTGCCTTTTTCAGATCGCTCATTGTGCCACCCGCACCAGCGCCGGCAGAGTGGTCTGCGCCATCTGCCCTTCATAGGTCAGCCCCTTGCGGAACGCCCAGACCGCGTTTTCGTAATGCAGCGGCAGCACCGGCATTTCCTGCAACGCAATGCGCATCGCATCCTGCCCGATCCGGTCGCGCGCGGCATCGTCCATCGTGGCCAGCGCCTGCGTGGCCAGCGCGTTGAACGCATTGTTGCTCCAGCCACCGTAGTTGCTGGTCCCGAAACCCAGTTCGGTATTGGTCGTCATCAGCCAGGTGCGATAGAACTGCGCCGCCTCGGGTGCATCCGACGACCAGCCGCCCAGCGCCATGGTGAATTCGCGCTTGCCGCGCCGCGGGAAATACGCCGCCGCGGGCATCGTCTCGACTTCCGCACGCACACCGATGCGCTGGAAATACTGCGCGATGCTCTGCACCAGACGCGCGTCGTTGATGTAGCGGTTGTTGGTCGCGTGGATCGTGATGCCGAACCCGTTCGGGTATCCCGCTTCTGCCAGCAGCGCCTTTGCACGCGCCGGATCATACGGAAGCTCCGCCTGGTTGCGCAGCGTGCCGATCCCGTCTTCGACCATGAACTGACGTGCCGGGGTAGATACTTCATCCATCACCCGCGTGTTCAGTGCGCGACGATCGATCGACATCGACAGCGCCTGACGCACACGCGCATCGCGCAGCGGGTTGCCTTCAACACCGGTGATGAACGGGCTCTGTTCGCGCTGGTCCAGCTGCAGAAACACCAGACGCGTGGTCGCCGCCATGCTGATCTGGAAGTTCGGGTTGCTGCGCAGGCGCGGCAGATCGCCCGTGGCCGGAGCCTCGATCATGTCGAAGTCACCCGCCAGCAGCCCGGCCATGCGCGGCCCTGCGGCCGTCACCATGCGCAGCTGCACTTCGGCCCAATGCGGCTTGGTACCCCAGTAATTCTCGTTCCGTTGTAGCTGGATATGGCTGCCACGTTCGTATTCGGTGATCCGGTACGGGCCGGTGCCAATTGCGGCCGAGCGATCGTTGAACTGCGCCAATGTCGGCCAGCCGGTCAATTCACCGCACTTATTGTCTACGTTAAACGTGATCGGCTGTTGCGGGCCAAGGCGACGCGGAATGATGGTCAGGCGCGACAGCGTGCTTGCCAGTGTGGGTTCCGGCGCACGGGTTACGATGCGCACACCGTTCTCGCCTTCCTTTTCCACCTGCACCAGACGACGCACTTCGGACGAGAACGAGCTGACCAGTTCGTCCGTATTGTTCAGAATGCGACAGAACGAGAAAACCACATCTTCCGGCCCGAACGCATCGCCGTTGCTGAACTTCACACCCTCGCGCAGACGGAAATGCCAGGTCAGGTCGTCGCTGCGTGTCCACGACACAGCCAGCCCCGGTTCTGGGTTCATATGCACATCAGTCGCCGTCAGCGCGCCATACACACTATCGCGCAGCGAGCTGTTGGGCGTGACTGAATAGTGATGCGGGTCGAGCGCCGAAGGTTCGGCCGACAGGCCGACGCGCAACGTCTGCGCCGAGGTGGGAACAGCCTGTGCCAGCATTGCAGCAAATACCGCGGCACATGCGATCGGAAGTCGCTTCATACGAAGACTCCTCGTTCGGGTTTGATGTGCGTTCATAAAACAATTCAGGACCGGGTGGAATTGCCCGGTCCTGTTGAAATGTGCTGCACCGCAATACCGTGCAGGTTACGTCTTCTTGCGTATCAGCTGGCTCGCCGCCATCATCAGCACCGACAGCAGCACCATCATCGTGGCCGCGGCCAGGATGGTCAGTTCGATGGTGTCCTTCAGACCGGCGAACATCTGGCGCGGCAGGGTGCGTTGTTCAGGGCTGGCCAGGAACAGCACGACCACGCTTTCATCCAGACTGACCGCCATCGCGAAGATCGCCCCGGCCACCACACCGGGCAGAATTCCCGGCAGCATGACCGAGAAGAACCCGCGCATCGGCGTGGCACCGCACGCATATGCCGCGCGCAGCAGACCGGCGTCGAACTGCGTCAGCGCAGCCAGCACCGTCACCACCACGAACGGCGACGCCAGCGCGATATGCGCGATGATCAACCCGGTATAGGTGTTGCTCAACCCGATCGGCGCGAAGGCAAAAGTCAGCGCGACGGCGGTAATGATGCCCGGCACCACCATCGGCGTCATCAGCAGCGCCATCACCAGCGATTTGCCCGGAAAACGCCCGCGCCACAGCCCGATCGCGGCGATGGTCCCCAGCACCGTCGCCCCCACCGTGGCCGCCACGCCAATCAGCGCCGAGTTGTACAGCGACATCAGCCAGAAATCGCTCTCGAGGAACGCCCGGTACCAGCGCAGCCCTATCCCCGGCAGCGGATAGCTGAGGAACGATCCGCTGCTGAACGACAGCGGGATCACGGCCAGGATCGGCAACACCAGAAACATCAGCACCAGGATCGACCACAGCCACTGAACGCCACGGTATATCTTCATGATGTGCGCACCGCCGAAAAGCCGACCATTCGTCCGTAGATCGCCACCAGCACCGCCGTCAGCCCCAGCAGCAGTAGCGACAGCGCCGCCGCCAGACCCCAGTTCACCGTCTGGTTTGCATAGAAACCGATCAGCTGAGACAGCATCTGATCCTCGCCACCACCCAGCAGGGTCGGCGTAATGTAAAAGCCCAGCGCCTGAATGAACACCATCAGACACCCGGCCCCAATCCCCGGCAGGGTCTGCGGCACCCACACACGCAGCAGCGCGCGAATTGGCCCAGCCCCCAGACTATGCGCCGCGCGCACGTAATAGGGCGGGATCTGCTGCATCACCGCATAGAGCGGCAGGATCATGAACGGCAGCAGGATATGCACCATCGAGATCAGCACCGCGAACCGGCTGAACAGCAATTGCTGCGGCACGCCGAAGATTCCCAGCGTCACCAGCGCTTCGTTCACCACACCCTGTTGTGCCAGCAGCACCATCCACGCCGCGGTGCGCACCATCAGGCTGGTCCAGAACGGCAGCAGCACGAACAGCAGCAACAACCCAGCCTTGCGCTTCGGCAGCGATGCCAGCAACGCCGACAATGGATACGCCAGCACCAGACAGATCAGCGTGCCAAGCCCCGCCACCCAGAACGTGCGCCCCAGAGTCGTCAGGAACACACGCTGGTTTTCGGGTTGGCGCACGATGTCGTTATTCACGTCGCGCCGCATATCCAGCGCCGAGAGTAGATAGAACGTTGTGAACGGCCCCGATGCCCGCTTGATCGCCACCCAGGATTCCAGATTGCCCCACCCTGGATCCACCGCCAGCACAAAGTCGCGCGGCGATCCTTCGAAGGGATTCGCCACACGCCGCGCGGTGACCGAGAGCATGCTCTGGAACCCGGCAACGTCGTTGTTCAGGCGGCTGGCCGCCGTACCCAGCGTGCGTTCGGCGCGCGCCACGCGCAGATCCTGCACCAGCGCGGCAAACGCGGCTTCTCCGGGAATTTCCTTGCCGTCCCAGTTGCGCAGGGATGCAATCGTATGCGGCATGATCTGCGAGACTTCCGGATCTTCCACCCCGCGCAGCAGCATCGCGCCAATCGGTCCCAGGAACGACACCAGCAGGAACAGCAGCAACGGCAAGACCAGAACGGCGCCCGCAAAGGTCCCGCGCCGTTTGATGCGCAGCTGGGGTTCCGGTGCGGACATCCGGTCGGCCGTTGCCGCCGTGACGGTCATGTCGTTCAAACGCTTCTGCCCCTCATCGTGCCAGCCACGCGTTGAAGCGCTGGTTCAGCCGGTCGAGATTGTCCAGCCAGAACTGGTCATTCAGACGCAGCGACACATCCAGATTTTCCGGATTGGTCGGGCTGACAGCCCGCACTTCGGGGGACAGGTCGTCGTTGGCACCACGCGAGGGACCGCCATACGGAATCCGCTGCGTCAGCTGCGCCTGCAGCTGCGGCGCGCTGACGAAATTCAGGAACTGGTACGCCTGATCGCGGTTCGGGCTGTTGCGCATGATGACCCATGAATCGACCACGGCCAGACTGCCCGCCCACTGGATGCCGAAGTTGCGCCCCTCGTTGCGATTGGCCGAGGTGATGCGCCCATTCGCCGCCTGCGTGAACATCACTTCGCCACTGCCCAGGATCTGCGGTGCCTGCGCCATGGCCGACCACCAGACCACATTCGGCTTGATGCGATCCAGCGCGCGGAATGCCCGGTCCACCCCTTCCGGCGTGGCGAGCACGCGATATACATCGGCCGGCGGAACCCCGTCGCCCAGCAGCGCGTATTCCAGCGCGCCCTTCACGTTGCGACGCAACCCGCGTGCGCCGGGCACACGGTCGGGCGCGAAGAAATCCTGCCAGGTCGGCGTGCCGGAATAACGGCTGCGATCCCACGCCAGCACGAAGTTATACAGAATGCTGCCCACGCCACATTCATGCGTTGCCTGCGGCAGATACCGGTCGCGCCCGCCAATGCGCGCGTAGTCGAGCTGTTCGAACAGCCCTTCATCGCAGCCGATCAGCAGTTCATCACCCTCGACCTGCACGACGTCCCAGTTGTTGTTGCCGGACTGGATCTTGGCGCGCAGCACACCGATGCCGCCATCCCAGCTTTCTTCCAGCATGCGCGCGTTGCTCTGCTGCATGAAGGGACGGAAATAGACGTCGCGCTGGGCATCCTGATATGCACCACCCCACGACACGACCGTCAGATCGCGCGCCTCTGCCTGCGGGGCGAAAACAGCCGCCACACCAATGGCCAGTGCTGCCACGAAACCGTATTTTCTCATGAATTCCGTCCCCTCGTTGTTACAGGCGGACCAGTCTCTGGCCCCGTTCAGAAAATCGTCAGCTCACCTCGGGCCTGAAGGCGTAGGCGTGCTCGGGCTGCCAGGCCACAGCGGCCGTGCCGCCCACCGACAACCCGGCCATCCCGGCCACTGCCGGGCGCTTGACCATCAGTTCCCCATCCGCGCCCTCTCCAAGCCCCAGACGCAGGCGGATATGGTCGCCCAGATAAATCGCTTCCAGCAGCTTGGCCGACACCGCCTGATCGCCCAGATCGCGTGCCTGCACACCCGCCAGCGCAATCCGTTCAGGTCGAATCGAGACCAGACAGCGCGACCCCGGCCCTTCGGTATTCACCGCCTGCGCCTGCACCGTGATCCCGCAATCGAGCTCGACATCGGCAATGCCGTCTTCATCGGTTTGTCCAACCTTGCCGGGCAGACGGTTGTTCTCGCCGATGAAGCTGGCGACAAATGCATCGGCCGGGCGTTCGTACAGCATCTCGGGCGCGTCGAGCTGACGGATCACGCCGTCGGCGAACACGGCGATACGGTCGCTCATCGTCAGCGCTTCCGACTGGTCGTGCGTGACGTAGACCATGGTGATGCCCAGCTGTTCGTGCAGGTGACGGATCTCCATCTGCATTTCCTCGCGCAGCTGCTTGTCCAGCGCGCCGAGCGGTTCATCCATCAGCACCAGCGGCGGCTCGAACACCATCGCGCGGGCCAGCGCCACGCGCTGCTGCTGCCCGCCCGAAAGCTGCGACGGACGCCGATCGCCCAGATTGGGCAGACGCACCATCTCGAGCGCGCGCTTCACCCGCTGGGCACGTTCGGCCTTTGGCACGCCGCGCACGGAAAGCGGGAAGGCAACGTTTTCGGCTACCGTCATATGTGGGAACAATGCGTAGTTCTGAAACACCACGCCGATGCCGCGCTTGTGCGGGGCCAGATGCGCAATGTCGCGGCCCTGCAGCAGGATCTGCCCGCTGCTGGGGGTCTCGAAACCGGCCAGCATCATCAGCGATGTGGTCTTGCCAGATCCCGACGGGCCAAGCAGCGTCAGGAATTCGCCTTCCATCACGTCCAGGTTCAAGTTGCGGACAACAAGCGTACGCCCGTCGTAGCTTTTGCGGACATCGATGAAGCGAACCAAAGGATCTGCCACTAATTCTTACTCCCTGCCGGTCATTTTTTGCCAACCGTAACTGTTAATTTCCGCTCCTATTCTGCCATGTCAAGAGAACATGGTTCATTTGCGTAATTTTCAGGGCGCGCTACCATCGGTGCCGCACTGCAGAATGGCGCGCCATGAACATGTCCGAGACCGTAAATATCCTTGTCCGCCGTGATGGCCGCATCGGCCGCATCACGCTGAATCGCCCGCAGGCGCTGAATGCGCTGGACCTGCCGATGATCCGCGCGATGACCGCCGCGCTGCACGCCTGGCAGGACGATCCCGCCATTCATGCCGTGGTGGTGGACGGTGCGGGCGGCAAGGCATTCTGCGCCGGTGGCGACATTCGCGAAGTCCGCCAGCAGAGCCTCAACGGGCAGCACGACATGATCGAGGCGTTCTTTGCGGAAGAATACGCGCTGAACCGCCTGATCGCCGAGTATCGCAAACCTTGCATCGCGCTGGTCGACGGGTTCTGTCTGGGCGGCGGGGTTGGGGTGTCGGTGCATGGCGCGTATCGCGTCGCCACCGAACACGCGATGTTCGCAATGCCCGAGACCGCCATCGCGCTGTTCCCCGATGTCGGCGCGACCTATGTCCTGCCGCGCCTGCCCGGGGCGATCGGCATGTGGATGGCGTTGACCGGCGCGCGTCTACTGGGGGCCGATGCCGTGCAGGCGGGTCTCGCCACGCATTACGTGCCGCGCGCGCAGCTTGCCGCATTGTCCGACGCACTGGCCACCGACGGACCGGGTGCGCTGGGACGCTTTGCCGAGACCGTGCCTGTGGGCGATTTCCCGGCGCGCCGCGCGCTGATCGACCGGTGCTTTGGCGCGGAGTCAGTGGCCGATATCATCACCCGCCTGCAGGCCGAGGACTGCGACTGGGCGCAGGAACAGTTGAAGACCCTGCGGTCGGTTTCACCGTCCTCGGTGCTGTGGTCGTTCGCGCTGGTGCGGGCGGGGGCCGGGCGCACGCTGGCCCAGTGCCTGGACGCCGAACTGCGCCTGACCCGGCGCGTGACCCGGCATCCGGACTTCATCGAAGGGGTGCGCGCCATGCTGGTGGACAAGGACCGGACACCCAAATGGTCTCCCGCACGGATCGAGGACGTGGCCCCCGACACCATCGCCGCAATGCTGGCCCCCTGATTCGGGTTTTGACAGCGACGGCCCAGCAGGTCCAAAACAGGCCGTCACAACAGGGACGACATCTTTGGAAGAGCTGATCGCACGCTATCGCCAATTCCGCCAGGAAACCTGGCCGCAGGAAAAAGCCCTGCTGCAACAACTGGCAACCGATGGGCAACGCCCATGGGGGATGGTGATTTCATGTTCGGACAGCCGGGTGGACCCGCAGGCAATTTTCTCGGCCTCGCCGGGGGATCTGTTTGTGGTGCGCAACGTCGCCAATCTGGTGCCGCCCTATGCCCCTGACTCACAGTATCACGGCACCAGCGCGGCACTTGAATTCGGCGTGCGCGTGCTGGGCGTGCAGCACCTGATCGTGCTGGGCCACACGCAATGCGGCGGCGTGCATGCACTGCTGCACGGCACCCCCGACAATGCGGCCGACTTCGTGGGCAACTGGATGAGCATCGCCAAACGCGCCCGCGAACGCGCGCTGGTCTGCGACGCACCCGACCAGATGCTGGCCTGCGAACAGGAAGTGCTGCGCGTATCGCTGGAAAACCTGCGTAGCTTCCCGTGGGTACGCGCGGCAGAAGAAGCGGGCACGTTAAGGCTGCATGCCGGTTACTTCGACATCCATGCTGGTGCACTGGTTCTGATGGACAAGGATGGGCAGTTCAGCACGGTCGAATAGGTGCGCCCTACCGCCCCAGCAGCACCAGAATCACACCGCAGATAATCAGCACCAGCCCGACGATATCCACCCGGCGCAGCGTTTCTTTCAGATAGAAGCGGCTGAACATCAGCGTGAACACCATCTCGACCTGCCCCAGCGCGCGCACCATGGCGACGGGTGCCAGCGCGAAGGCCGTGAACCAGCACGCCGACCCGCACGCCGACAGCGCCCCCACCCAGGCCGAGCTACGCCACGTGGTGAATGCCAGCCGCAACTGCTGTGGTTCGCGCCACATCAGCCAGCCGCCCTGCATCACCGTCTGCATGATGTTGGTCACCACCAGCCCGAACAGCGCATTACGGATCAGGTCGTCCTGCGGCAGGGCCTGGTTCGCCAGCTTGATGCAGATGGACGTGAACGCGAACACAAACCCCGAACTCAACCCGCACAGTGCCGCCGGCTGAACCGTCGCCCGCAGCAACTCAGACAGACGCAGATTGTGCCCGCCCAGAGACAGCACCAGCACCCCAACCACACTCAGCCCGATGCCGGACCACGACGTGGGTGACAGAACCTCGCCCAGAATGATCAGGGCGATGATCGCCCCTTGCACGGCCTCGGTCTTTGCGTAGGCAGTACCTACCGCAAAATTGCGAAACCCGAATGCCATGATCAGCAGTGTCGTGCCGAAAATCTGCAACAGCCCACCTGCGGCGCACGCCAGCAGGAAGCGCCAGTTTACCGCGGGCAGCGTGCCCTGCGTGACCAGCAGCCACAGGGACAGAAACGTCAGCCCGACCGGAATAGCGTAGATATAACGCACAAACCCCGCAGCATTGACCGAGAGCACTCCGCGCAGACGCTGCTGCAAGGCCGTACGCCATGTCTGAAACAGGGCGGCGGTAAAGGTAACCGGAATCCAGAGAGGCAGCATTGCTTTTCCACACAGACGCGCGCGGACCCTATCGCTTTTCCCGCCCGGGTCAAATCACCTGGGCGGGAAAAAACGCATCGTGTGGCGATTGGTTTTCAATCAGCCCGCATCAAGCTGCAGACCGCCGCGTTCGACCACACCGCGCCACTTGGCGATTTCGGAATTCACAAATGCGCGGAACTCGGCCGGGGTGCTGTAAGACGGAATCCCCGCCATCTGTTCGCTGATCTGCTGCTTCACCGATGGCTGATCCATCATGATCTTGATCTCGGCATTCAGCGACTGGATGATCGGGTCCGGCGTGCCCTTGGGCATGAAGATCCCGAACCAGGTCGAGACGTCGAACTTCGCCTGTGCTAGTTCGGGGACCAGTTCGCTCATCGTGGGGATGTCGGGGAACAGCGGGCTTCGGGTTGCGGACGTCACCGCCAGCAGACGCACCTTGCCTGCGCGGATCTGCTGCACCGCTGTGGTCAGATTGTCGAACAGACACTGCACGTTGCCCGCCATCAGTTCGATCATCGCGGGACCAGCACCACGATACGGCACCTGGATGAAGTCGGTCCCCAGCAACTGGTTGAACCAGATCCCCGCGAGATGCCCCGACTGCCCCATGCCCGAGAAACCGCAGCTCACCTTGCCTGGATTCTGGCGCAGATAGGTCAGGAACTGCTGGAAATCCTGCGCCGGGAAATCGTTGGTCACCATCAACGCATTGGGGCCGCGCACCACGTTGGAAACCGGGATCAGGTCGTCCGGCGTGTACTGCATGTTGCGGAACAGCGAATACGCAATCGACTGCGGGCCGATATTCCCCGACAGGATCGTGTATCCATCCGGCGCCGCACGCACCGCTTCCACCGTGCCGATCAGCCCGCCCGCGCCCGAGCGGTTATCCACCACACAAGCCTGCCCCCACGCATGCGTCAGATGGTTCGACAGCAAGCGCGCCACAATGTCGGTTGTTCCACCAGGCGCGGCTGGCACCACAATGCGCACCGGGCGCGTCGGGCGCCATGCATCGGCGCGCGCAGCATTCGCTGCCAGCAATCCTGCGCCAAGTCCGGCACCAAGCACGGTGCGCCGTGTCAGTTTATTCATCGCTTCCTCCGTTTATTCTTCGGGGAAGAAGATGCAACTGCCGAACGATCCTCACAAGTCAGAAAATACAACGGGCGGCCACACCAATCGGCATGGCCGCCCGTTTGTTCAGCCGATATCGAGCTGCAGGCCCTCGCGCTGAATCACACCGCGCCATTTGGCGATTTCGGATTCCACGAACGCCTTGTACTGCTCGGGCGTTCCGTACGACGGAATACCGCCCATCTGTTCGGTGATCTGCTGCTGGACGTCTGGCCGGTCCATCATCACCTTTATCTCGGCGTTCAGCGAACGAACGATCGCATCCGGCGTACCTTTGGGCATGAAGATCCCGAACCAGGTCGAGACGTCGAAATTCGCCTCGGCCAGTTCGGGGGCTACTTCGCGCAATGCCGGAATGTCCGGCAGCTGCGCATTGCGTTCCGCCGTGGTCACCGCCAGTGCGCGCACCTTGCCCGCACGGATCTGCGGCATCGCTGTGCTCAGGTTATCAAAGCTGAACTGCACATCACCGCTCAGCAGGCCAATCATCGATGGGCCGGCACCGCGATACGGCACATGCGTCGCATCGGTCTTCATCAGCTGCTGGAACCACACGGCCGACAGATGGCCCGACTGGCCGACTCCCTGCGACGCATAGGACAGCTTGCCCGAAGTGGCGCGCAGATAGGCGATGAACTGCTGGAAATTCTGTGCCGGAACATTGTTGTTCACCACGAGCACATTCGGTCCGCGCACCACGTTCGAGACCGGGATCAGATCGTCCTGCTTGTACTGCATGTTGCGGAACAGCGAATACGCAATCGACTGCGGGCCGATATTGCCGGACAGGATCGTGTATCCATCTCCACCTGCACGCACCGCTTCCAGCGTGCCGATCAGACCACCACCGCCCGAACGGTTATCCGCCACACAGGAATGTCCCCACGCCTTCGTCAGATGCGCCGACAGCAAACGCGCCACGATATCGGTGGTGCCACCAGGCGCTGCAGGAACAATAATACGAACGGGGCGATCAGGCCGCCATGCGGTCTGTGCAAAAGCACGCGTCGTCATCAGCGCGGTTACGCCAAGCCCTGCCCCAAGCAGGGTACGCTTCGTCAGATGATTCATTCTACTCTTCTCTCCAGGACTTTTCCTTGCGTGGAACATGCCGTGCACGCACGATCAAAGCAAGTTGTTCGGAAACACGATCCTCTTGCGAAATCAGCATGCAAACGCTGGAGATAAAATACATCGGGGCGATGCACCCGACGATCATATCGATCATCGGATTCATCGCCCCGAAACGCTTCGGATTACGCCTGGATAGTCACCCCGGCATCAGGGCAGACCAAGCACGTTCTTCGCCAGAATGCCGCGCTGGATTTCGCTCGACCCACCATAGATGGTGGTCGGGCGCGCGTTAATGAACAGACCGGCCGGATGCAGTTCGCGGTTGCCTTCCATCGGGTCCAGCAGACCGGCGTTCTCGCCCGAGATCGCCAGCATCTCGTCGGTGATGCGCTGGAACAGTTCGGTCTGAAACACCTTCAGCATCGACACATCGGGGCCCAGCGTTTCGCCACGGCGCAGCTGTGCAACAAAGCGTTCGTACAGCGCAGTGAGGTCCGCCAGGTCGAGGCGCAGATGCGCGTAACGGTCCTGGAAATCCACTTCGTCCCAGACGCCCATGCGTTCGGCCAGCTGCTTCAGACGCAACAGCGCAAACGACGACATCTTGGGCGAGCCGATATAGATGCGTTCGAACCCAAGCTGAGCCTTAGCAATCGTCCAGCCATTGTTCACGCCGCCGACCAGATATTCCTTCGGCACGCGCACGTTGTCGAAGAAGACCTCGCAGAACTCGTCGTGCATATCCAGATTGATGATCGGGCGCACGGTGATACCCGGCGTGTCCATCGGCACCAGCAGGAACGAAATGCCCTGCTGCTTCTTTGCGGTCTTGTCGGTGCGAACCAGCATGTACATCCAGTTCGCATCGTTACCCAGCGTCGTCCAGGTCTTCTGGCCGTTCACCACGTAATGGTCGCCATCCAGAACCGCTTCGGTGCGCAGGCTGGCAAGGTCGGACCCCGAGTTCGGTTCCGAATAACCCTGGCACCAGACATGATCGCCCGACAGAATGCCCGGCAGGAAGAAATTCTTCTGGAACTGCGAACCATGGTTGATCAGCAGCGGGCCCACCATCACCACGCCATGGTCGTTCGTGCGCGCACAGCCGTGGCGTTCGAATTCTTCCATCACGATGATCTGCTTGCTGGGCGACAGGCCCATGCCGCCATATTCGCGCGGCCATCCGGCACACAGCCAGCCGGCCTTGGCCAGCGTCAGATACCAGACACTGTTTTCCGACCAATGCAGACGCTTGGGCGGATTGCGCAGTTCGGGCGGATAGTTGAGTTCGACAAACCGGCGAGCAACCGCGCGGAATGCATCATCGCTCAGCACATCGAGTTCAGCCACCGGCGGAATGTTTTGCATGTCCATGGATTATACCCCCGTAAAGTTCGGCTTACGCTTACCCAGGAAAGCAGCCTTGCCTTCCTGATGATCGGCGGTGGTAAACAAAGTGGCCTGGTAATCGCGTTCCAGCGCCAGCGCGTCGTCCAGACCACGCGCCATGTATTCTTTCGTCAGGGCGATCGGCAGCGGCGCCATGTCGGCAAACAGTGCCGCGCGCTTCTTCGCTTCGGCCAGCGCCGTGCCTTCCGGCACCACGTGGTCGACCAGCCCGATGCGCAGCGCCTCGGCCGCGTCGAACTGTTCCCCATACAGCAGGATCTGCTTCGCACGCCCGTAACCCACGCGCAGCGGCAGCAGATGCGGCAGGCCCAGATCCGCCATCAGGCCGATCTTGCCAAACCCGGTCATGAACTTCGCGCCGGACGAGGAGATGATCGTGTCGCAGCACAGCGCCAGCGACATACCCGCCCCCACGCACCAGCCTTCGACCGCCGCGATCACCGGCTTCGACGAATGCACCAGCGCCTTCACCAGATCGTGCGTCTTGCGAAACCGGTCGCGCCCGAAGGCCAGATCGGTCGCGTTCATGCCCGAGATATCGCCCCCGGCACTGAACACACCATTCCCGCCCACGATCACCACCGCGCGCACCGATGTGTCGCTCTCGATCTGGTCCATCGCTTCGATGATCTTGACGCGCATCGGCATCGCCAGCGCATTGCGGCGTTCCGGATAGTCCAGAGTCAGGATGGCGGTTGCGCCATCGCGTTCTTCATGCAGCATCAGTCTTCCTCCACCGCGGTCGCCATGAACCGACGGCGATGCAGCGTGGCCGCACCATACTGGTTCGACAGCACCATCGCCTTGCGGGTGTAAAGCCCGACATCGGCTTCGTCGGTATACCCGATGCCACCGTGCAGCTGGATCGCCTGACGGGTGACCAGCATGCCGGCATCTGTCGCACGCGCCTTGGCACGCGACACGGCCGCCTTGCGGGCGTCGGCCTTCGCACCGGCATCAAGGGACGCCGCAGCGCTTTCCAGCGACGCACGCGTCAGCGCGATCTGGATGCTCAAATCGGTGGCCCGATGCTGCAGGGCCTGGAACGACCCGATCGCCTTGCCGAACTGCTGGCGGGTCTTCAGGTATTCCAGCGTGATCT
The DNA here is from genome assembly GCA_031546815.1 of Acetobacteraceae bacterium. Classification (GTDB taxonomy): domain Bacteria; phylum Pseudomonadota; class Alphaproteobacteria; order Acetobacterales; family Acetobacteraceae; genus JAVBJV01. The sequence goes on along the minus strand of JAVBJV010000018.1, from coordinate 133,110 downwards.
GGAACGAACGGTCCATCACACCCAGCATATACGCCGCCGTGGCCAGCGCTGCTTCGTCCAACGCGGCATCCAGCGCGGACGCGGCGTCCTGCACCACAACTTCGCAGGGGGCGTTCTCGAACGTCAGCGTGCCGAACGTGCCACCATCCTGCGTGCGTTCAATCTGGATCACGGCGTTCTTCGCATCGACCAGCGCCAGCGCGATCTTGCCGTCCAGCCTGGCCGAGACCAGAAATGCATCGGCCCCGCCCGCGAACGGCACGAACATCTTGCCGCCGGTCAGCTTGCCACCGGTGATGGTGGCGCTGCATTCGGTGGCATCCAGCGTGTTGGCGCGTTCCTGCCACGCAGGCAGCACGATGCGCGACCCATCGATCACCGATACCGGGTCGAGCAGCAGCTGCGCCGCCATCGACGTGGCGATCAACGGTTCGGGCACCAGACCCGCGCCCAGTTCTTCCAGCAGCGCGCAGAATTCCGACACACCCAGAGCAGAACCGCCGCGATCTTCCGATACGCGCAGGCCGGTCCAGCCCAGTTCACACATCTCGCGCCACACCGCCCGGTCGAAGCCGGGGTCGGTGAAACGCTGTGCGCGGATACGCTTCAGGTCCCCGCCCTGCGGCGCAATGGCCGCGGCGGATTCGCGGATCATCCGCAGGCTTTCCAAACGTTCTTCGGCAGCACTCATCTTCTTGTCCTTACCCGGGCAGATGCAGTTTTGCGGCGGTCTTCGCCTGAAGCGCCTCGAAGCTCAGGCCCGGGATCATGTCCCGCACCACAAAGCCGCGCCTCTCGACATCAAGCACCGCAAGATTGGTATAAACGCGCGACACCACGCCCAGCGCCGTCAGCGGATACAAACAATTTTCGACCAGCTTGGGCGCGCCTTCCTTCGTGGTGTGCTCCATCGCGACCCACAGGCGTTTCGCACCCGCGGCCAGATCCATCGCACCGCCGACAGCGGGGGCCTTGTCGTTGCCGCTGGTGGCCCAGTTGGCGATGTCGCCGTTCTGCGCAACCTCGAACGCGCCCAGCACGCACAGGTCGATGTGCCCACCGCGGATCATCGCGAAGCTGTCGGCGTGGTGCACGAAGCAACCGCCGGGGATCATCGTGATATAGGCTTTCGAAGCGTTGATCAGCCAGGGCTGGATCGCATCGCGTTCCGGTGCGGGACCAACACCGATCACACCGTTTTCGGACTGGAAGATCACTTCGCGATCATTCACGTGGTCGGCCACCATGGTGGGAATGCCGATCCCCAGATTGACGCACCAGCCTTCCGGAATATCGGCGGCAATGCGGGCGGCGATCTGGCTGCGGCTGAAAGGCTTTACTTCGGTCATGGCATCCATTCCTCAGGCCACCTTCTTCGCATCGGCTTCGAGCATCGGCTCGCCGTACGGCACATGCAGCACGCGGTTCACAAACACGCCCGGCGTCACGATGTTCTCGGGCGACAGATCGCCCAGTTTCACGATGTGCTGTGCCTGCACGATGGTCAGCTTGGCCGCCATCGCCATCACCGGATTGAAGTTCCGGCCGGACTGCTTGTAGGTCAGGTTACCCCAGCGATCAGCTTCCCAGGCTTCCACCAGCGCGATATCGCCGTGCAGCGCCTTTTCCAGCACGCACAGGCGACCGTCGATCTCGCGCTGTTCCTTGCCCTCGGCCAGCTGCGTGCCGGCACCCGTGGGAGTGAAGAAGGCGGGGATGCCCGCACCAGCCGCACGCATACGTTCGGCCATCGTGCCCTGCGGAACGATTTCAAGTTCCAGCTTGCCGGCGCTGTACAGACGTTCGAACACCACCGATCCGGCACTGCGCGGATACGAGCAGATCACGCGACGCACGCGGCCCAGATCCATCAGCTTCGCCAACCCATGCAGACCGACGCCCGCATTGTTGCTGACGATGGTCAGGTCTTTCGCGCCCTGTTCGATCAGCCCCTCGATCAGAGTATTCGGCGTGCCGACATGGCCAAAGCCGCCAACCAGCACGATGGAGCCATCACGAACCCCTTCCATTGCCTCGGCAATGGTGCGGACAGTTTTGTCGATCATGAAACCCAGGCTTTCTGTTATCTCGGGCGCTAGGCGTAGAGCCGGCGCTCAGCGCACACCAGCGTTGCGTTCGCTGTGCGCACAAAATTGCGCACAGCGAACAGTATTCAGTTCAGCCAAACACGGCCTTACCGTTGTTCAGCACCACAATATCACGTTCCGCGACCTTGGCACGGAACGCGCCTTCGGCCTTCCAGATCTCGGTCACGATGGTTTCACCCGGGAATACCGGCGAGGAGAACCGGCCGTCCATCGCCTTCATCCGCGTGGGATCGTACCCGCCCAGCACCTTCACCAGCGCGTGGCACACCACGCCATAGGTGCACAGGCCGTGCAGGATCGGGCGCGGGAAACCGGCCTTGGCCGCCACGGCGGGTTCGATGTGCAGCGGGTTGTTGTCGCCGTTCAGCCGGTAATAGACCGCCTGTTCCTGGCGCGTCGCCAGCGTTACCACTTCGTCCGGCGCGCGCTCGGGGATCGGGTGCACGGTCTTCGCCACCGCACCCGGCCCACCAATACCGCCATTGCCGCGCATGAACGTGGTGCTGGTAGTGGTGGCCAGCAGATCGCCGGTCTTCGCGTCGATGATGTCGCGTTCCGAATACAGCAACGCGCCCTTGCCTTCACCCTTGTCGATGATGCCGGTCACGCGCGACTTGCCGATCAGTTCGCCTTCCACCGGGATCGGCTTGTGCAGCACAAAGCCCTGTTCGCCGTGCACCACCTTCACGTAATCGACCCCGGTGTCGGGCTTGGCCAGCCAGATGCCGGGCGCAGCCAGCACCACCGCCATCGACGGCATCGACAGCAGGTTCTTTTCATACACGAAGCGCAGCTGCGCCTCGTCCATCGGGTCCTGCGCCAGGCCGATCGAGGCGGCATACAGCATCGTGTCCCGGCGGGTCAGCGTCTGACGGATTTCCGGAATCGGATAGGCCATCAGTTTTTCATACGTGGCAGTCATCAGTGAGAGGCTCCAATTTCGATCACGGCGTCGGCAGCAAACACGCCGTCGCCTTCTTTCATCACGAATACGGGGTTGATATCGATCGAGGCAACTTCCGGATGCGCGCTGGCAAACGCCGAGAGCTGCGCCAGCGCATTGGCCAGCGCCTTGATATCGGCCTTCGGGCGGCCGCGCGCGCCATCCAGCAGCGGGAAGCCGCGCAGCGAGCGGATCATCGTCTCGGCTTCGGTCACGCCGAACGGGCAGCGACGGAACGACACGTCCTTCAGGATCTCGACGAACACGCCGCCCAGACCCACCATCGCCACCGGGCCGAACACCGGGTCACGATGAATGCCGAGGATGCATTCCGTGCCGCCGCTGAGCTGCTTGGCCACCAGCACACCTTCGATGCGCGCATTGGGGGCGCGCTTCGCGGCGCGTTCCATCAACGTGGCAAAGCCGGTGCGGATCGCCGCCTCGCCCACGATGTCGAGCAGCACGCCGCCGATTTCCGATTTGTGCAGGATATCGGGCGACAGGATCTTCATCACCACCTTGCCCCCCATCAGCGAGGCCGCAACCACCGCTTCATCGGCCGAGGCACAGGCACGTTCCGGCGCAGCGGGAATCCCCGCTTCGGTCAGGATGCGCTTGGCTTCCGCTTCGCTGGGCGATGTGGCGGGCAGTGCGATGCGCTTCATCACCGGCGGGGTCGAGGGTGTGGGCGCGGCAAATGCCTCGCCATACTTGCCCATTGCGGCGAGGGCGATCGTCGCGCGCGAGGGATCTTCGTAGACCAGGAATCCATCGGCCTCGTATTCGGCCACGCGTTCCTTGGGTGCGGTGACCGACAGCGCATACAGCCGGTCGGGGTGTGCATCGCGCACGATCTTAAGCTGTTCACGCAACTTCGGCGCCACGCTGGGCGAGGCCCCAACATGCGCAAAGAACGACAGCACCGATGTGTAGCCACCGTCTTCCACCATCGCATTGCCGAACCTGCTGACCAGAGTCATGTCGTTGGTCGCCTGCGCGGTGCAATCCACCGGGTTGCGCGGGCTGGAGAACGAGACCAGTTCCTTCAGCTTCTTCTGCGCCGCTTCCGGCATTTCGGGCATCGGCAGGCCGAGCGCTTCCGCCGCATCGCTGATCAGCACGCCCGCGCCGCCCGAAACAGTCAGCACGCCCAGCGTATTGTTCGCCGGATAGATGCGCCGCGTGGCCGCATAGGCGATGTCGAGCATTTCTTCCGTGGTACGCGCGCGCTGCACGCCGAATTCGGCGAACACAGCTTCGGTCACCGCGTCGTCTCCCGCGATCGACGCCGTGTGCGACTGTGCGGCCGAGGCACCAAGCTGCGACTTGCCGACCTTCATCATCACCACCGGCTTGCGCGCCGCACGGGCGGCGGCCAGAGCGGCGATCAGGCTGTCGGATTCGCGGATGCCTTCGCAGTAAGCGGCGATCACTTCGGTCTCGGGATTTTCGACCAGCCAGCCGATGGCGTCGCCGATCGTCACGTCGCCTTCGTTACCGGTGGTCACCACCAGCGGCACACCCAGCCCGTGATCGCGCGCAACCGAGAACAGATGCGTGCCATACGCGCCGGACTGGCTGGCGATGGCGACGTTGCCCGGCTTCGGCCAGCCGTTCTCGAACGCCGAGGTGAAGATCGGGAAGAAGTTGATGTTGGCGTTCATCGCGCCCAGGCAGTTCGGCCCCAGAAGACGCATGTTGTACTGGCGCGCAATCGCCAGCATCTTCGCCTGCGCCGCCGCCCCTTCGTCGCCCACTTCGGCAAACCCGGCGGTGAACACAATGGCCGCGCGACTGCCGCGCTTGCCCAGTGCTTCCACCGCATCGACCGCCGCCGAGGCCGGCACCGCCACAATGCCCACATCGGGCACTTCGGGCAGATCCATCACCGAGGCATAGGCCGGCAGTCCCTGCACCGTCGAACGGTTAGGGTTCACCGGCATCAGCCGCCCCTGATAGCCGCGCTGCAGCATGTAGGAGATGGGACGCCCGCCAATGCGAAGCTTGTCGTCCGACGCGCCGATCACCGCCACCGAACGCGGTGCCAGCATCGGTGTCAGAGAAGAAAAACGATTGCCCGTTACAGTTCCGCCATCAGCCGGCATGTCCGATTATTCCCCCATTTTCCGGCGCGCATATGGTGCCGGTATGATCATTGGTGATGGCACACACCATCGCCTTGGGAGAAACCATGCGCTTGCTCCTCAGCGGGATCAAGATAGCCCCGGGGACGGCGCGCGCATAAAAATGCAAAAAGCCCCCGAAGGGGCTTTTCACAATATTCAGTGGCCGATTGGCTGCGTTCAGCCCTGCGCGTCGGGCGAAAGCACCACGCAGGTCGAACGCGCCCGGCTGAGGCGTTCGCACGCCGCCGTTGCAGCTTCACGCGACAGACCGGCGAGACGCGCGCGATACAGGGTGCTGCGACCCTGCTGCACCGCAGTAACCAGTGTGCGGGCACGCGACAATTCCTGCGCGCTGCTCTGGGCGCGGCCAGTTGCGCCACGTGCCTGGGATTCGGACGCGAACGCCCCCACCTGCACCGCCCATGCACCCGACGCCGAGGTCGTCGTACGCGCCGGTGCTGCCGTGGTGCTGGCCTGCGCCGAGGAGATCAGCCGGAACGGGCTGCTGCCCACCGGCACGGCGCCACGACCGAACGGAACGCGAGCCGGCGTTGCGGCAGGTTCAGCTTCCGCCACCTGAACCGGCGGCGGAGACGACATGCGATACGAAATCGGGGCAGGCGTGTTGTCATGCGCGGGTGCGGCCTCTGCCACTTCGACCGGCGGCGGAGACGACATGCGATACGAAACCGGCGCAGGCGCTGCGGGTTCGGGCGTGGCTTGCGCCACCTGAACCGGCGGTGCCGACATGCGATACGAAATCGGTGCGGGCGCGCTGTCCTGCGCGGGGGCCGCGGGCTGCGACAGAGCCGCCACCTGAACTGACGGCGCCGACATACGATACGAGATCGGCGCAGGCGCGCTGTTCGATGCCAGCGCCAGCGATGCCGGACGGCCAGCATTGCGCGCTACCATGAATTCGCTGTTCCGGCGCGGGCCGGGCGCAATGTTCACAGGCAGCGCCGCTGCGGCATAAACTTCGGGTGCGGCACGATTCACAGGATGCGCGTCGGCGATGTACGGCGCGATCTTCGCGACATAGTTACGGGTTTCGGTGGGCAGACCACGATTGCCGTACAGATAGTTTTCGAGGCGACGCGGCCCGCCATTATACGCGGCCAGGAAGCCCGGTGAGCCATACTGGTTGTAAAGCTCGCGGATATAAGCCGTGCCCGCCATGATGTTGTCATGCGGGTTATATGCATCGGGGCCGAGGTCGTAGCGGTCACGCAGCTCGGCGTATGTGCCGGGCATCACCTGCATCAGCCCCATGGCGCCAGCGCCAGACGTGATGGGCGTACCGTTCATCGTCATGCGGCCACCGGATTCCACGCGAATGACTTCACGGATCCAGCGTTCCGGCACGTCGTATTTCTGGGATGCTTCGCGGATATACGGGCCCCACGGATCGCTGGGCGGCCCCGGCGGAGCATAGCCGTAAGCGGAGCGGTTCGCACCGCCCGATCGCAGGCTGGCACTGTTCTGGCCACCACAGGCCGTCAGCAGCAGAAGGGCGGTAAAAGCCAGAAAAGGAGCCGGTTGGAACCGCATCACGCCAAAACCCTTTTGGTTGCTGCCAGGCAAAATTAATCACCCGCTCAATTTTCTCAAAATCCGATACGCTGTGACAAAAACTGTCCATCGATCAGATGAACCATCAGAAACGGATCATAAGCCCTTAAAGGGACAGGAAGTCTTTTTCAAGGCAGAATGTTTAGTCCTGCATTAAAACTACGTGCGGTATGTTGGCCTTGCAGGCCTTAATACAGGCTTACTCTTCGTTTTCCGCTTGTAAGTTACCGATATTTTAATTATTTCTCGCTCTGGCTGAAATTCTCTCCGCGATGCCGCCTGACGGGCTATAAGTCACGCACGAGGCACGCCATTCCGGGTATCCGCCGGGGCGAACAGCCTTATCTTTCAGGAGTTTCCAATGATGGTGCGTGCCGGTTTCCATGTGTTTCGAATAACCACCCTGGCTGCTGCCCTGAGCGCCGGGCTGGTTGGCTGTGCACCGACCAACACCAACACTGCCTATTCGGGCGCGGCTATCGGTCGCGCAGCCTATGTGTCGCAGGGGGTGATCCTCTCGATGCGCGAGGTCACTGTATCGACGCAGTCTTCCGGCATCGGCACTGCGGTCGGCATTGGCGCGGGCGGCGTTGCGGGCAGCGCCATTGGCGGCGGAACCCGGGCGAATATTCTGGGCGCAATCGGTGGGGCGGTGATCGGCGGTCTTGTTGGCGCGGCGGTCGACAATCAGGTGAACCGTGGCGTTGCGACCGAATTTATCATCCGTGAAGACACCGGCGCGACGATTGCCGTTGTGCAGACTAACGAAGAACGCTTCGGCATCGGCGAATACATCACGATTATCCGCGGCGATCGCACCCGGCTGGCACGTGCGACAGTTGCGTATCCTCAGCGTCAGACAGTGCCGGCCACTGCGCCCGGCGCCCGGTATCGGGGCGGGGCGGGGTATGCTCCGGCCGCGAATGGCTATCCGGACAATGCGTATCCGCCCAACACCTACCCGGGCAACGCACCGCGCGCGGTATATCAGCCGGGATATGGGTATCCCGAATAGAACATCTGTATACAACATTTTCCAGCGGGAGGCGGGCTGGAACCCAGCCTCCCGCCGACACCGTTTCCAAATCCCGGGCGATACTTTACACAGTCTCCGGACCTGCCCCGCAGCTGCTACAGATAACGCGGGGACGTATTGAGGATTTCGGAATTTAATGACCACGCACACGACCGCACTTACGTCGGGCGATATTGCCTCTGCCGCATCCAACAGCTGGCCCGAACGCTTTCGCAAGGCATGTGCCGATCTGCGTGAAACGGCAGGACTGTGGCGGCTGTGCCTGACGCGGGGCTGGCTCGACATCAAGCTGCGGTACCGGGGATCTGCGCTGGGGCCGTTCTGGCTGACCCTGTCGACCGGCATCATGGTGGGAGCAATGGGGTTTCTGTATTCAGCCCTGTTCCGCATTGAGCTGCACGACTATCTACCGTTCCTGTCGATCTCCCTGGTGCTGTGGAGTTTCATCATCGGCACGGTTAACGATGCTTCCACCTGCTTTGTACAGGCAGAAGTGGTCATCCGTTCTGTCCGGCTGCCCTACACATTGCACGCAGGCCGCACAATCGTCCGAAGCTTCCTAGTTTTGGCGCATAACATCCCTGTCATTCTTGTCATATTCGCAATCTTCAATATCTGGCCGTCCTTTCTGAATATCTGCCTAGTCATTCCTGCGATCGCCCTCTGGATGATCGACTCGCTGGCAATTATGCTGTTGCTGGGAATGATCGGCACGCGCTTTCGCGATATGCCGCCGATTATCAGCAGCCTGATGCAGATTGCCTTCTTCGTCAGCCCGATCATCTGGCGCCCCAGCTTACTGTTAGGGAAAGATCTGGCTGGCATTCCGGTTATCGATCTGCTGCCGCTCAATCCGTTTTTCGTGCTCATGGAAATTGTACGCGGGCCGTTGATGGGCCAGCCACCGAGCATGGGGATCTGGATCGGTGCCATTGTCTACAGCCTGCTGCTCTGTGCTGTTTCCGGATGGCTTTTTACACGTGCCCGCAATCGTATTGCTTACTGGATCTGAGCCCGTGTTACCCAGCATCGATATCCATGATCTCTCCGTCGACTTCCCACTGTACCACGGTGGCGGACGCAGTCTGAAGAAGACCGTTCTCGCGGCGGCTACCGGCAGGTTCGGCGAAGACAAGCAGAGCCGTGTGGTCGTGCAGGCTCTGCGCGATATCAATTTCAGCCTGCGCAGCGGCGATCGGCTCGGGCTGATCGGCCATAACGGTGCCGGAAAGACCACCCTGTTGCGCGTTCTTGCGCAAATCTATGAGCCCACTCACGGGCGCATTTCGGTGGTCGGACAAGTTCATACGCTGATCGACCCCAATATGGGGATGAATCCGGACCTGACGGGAAACGAAAACATCCGTCTGCGCGGCTTGTATCATGGTCTATCCGCCTCGGCATTGCGCAACTTGCGGGACGACGTTGCTACATTCAGCGAACTGGGGGATTTCCTCGATATTCCCGTTCGCACCTATAGCAGCGGCATGCTGATCCGGCTGGGCTTTGCGCTGGCAACAAGCATTCCGCCGGAAATTCTGCTGATGGACGAATGGATTCTGGCTGGTGACGCAAGCTTTCTGGAACGCGCTGAAGCGCGCCTGGAAGGGCTGGTCCGGCATGCGGATATTCTGGTGCTATCCAGTCATATGTTGCCGATCGTCAATACCTGGACCACACGCTCGCTGTGGATGGAGGGCGGACGCGTGGTCATGGACGGGCCATCGGCTGATGTCATCTCTGCCTACACGGGCAGACACTCCCCGGCCTAACCTGACAGGCCCTCCTGTCGGGGATGCTCCGGTATAAAGTTCTTGCATCACCAAAACTGAAGGCTCTCCCCATGCCAGCCACGCTGCCCCTGCTGCCGTCCGCCCCCACATCGCTGCCGCTGCACACGGTGCGGCCGGCGGATTTGCCGCAGTTTCTGGCGCAGTTGCCTGCTCCTCAGGCGGCATATCTGCAGGCGGTGGGTTTCAAGGCCAAGGTGCAGGAAGTGGTCCTGATGCCGGGCGACACCGGACTGGCCGGCGCTGTTGCCGGGTTGGGGGAAAGCACCGATCCCTACGCCTATGGCAGCCTGGCATTCGCCCTGCCCGAAGACACCGTCTGGCACCTGGCACAGACAGAAAACGCCGATAACGCCGTGCTGGGTTTCTGCCTCGGCGCCTATCGCTTTCAGGACTTCCGCGCTGCTTCCCGCGCGTCCGCACAACTGGTGCAGCCCGCCGGCACCGATTCCGCCCGCCGGATTGCCGAAGCCATGTGGATGGCACGCGACCTGATCAACACCCCCGCCAATGCAATGGGGCCCGCTGAACTGACCAGCGCGGCACAGGAACTCGCCGGTGCCTTCAAAGCCTCGATCGACGTGATCGAAGGTGAGGCACTGGAAACCAGCTACCCCACCGTCGCACTGGTCGGCCAAGGCTCGGCACGCAAGCCGCGCGTTGCCATTCTCCGCTGGCAGGGCAGCAAGGCCGGGCCGGATGCGCCGCTGGTATCGCTCTGCGGTAAGGGGGTCTGCTTCGATTCCGGTGGCTATGATCTGAAGCCCCCCGCCAGCATGCTGCGTATGAAGAAAGACATGGGCGGCGCCGCCATCACTCTGGCGCTGGCGCGTCTGGTCATGCAGGCCGATCTGCCCGTGCGGCTGGTGGCCCGCATCGGCTGCGTCGAGAACATGGTCTCGTCCAACGCCATGCGCCCGCTGGATGTCGTGCGCACCCGCCGCGGCCTGACTGTGGAAATCGGCAATACCGACGCCGAAGGGCGGCTGGTGCTGTGCGACCTGCTGGCCGAAGCATCCGACGAAAAACCCGCCCTGCTGATCGACTTCGCCACCCTGACCGGTGCGGCACGCGTGGCGCTCGGCCCCGATCTGCCGGTGCTGTTCAGCAATGACGACGACCTCGCCGCCCGCTTCCTGAGCGCCGGACAGGCTGCGCACGACCCGCTCTGGCGGCTGCCGCTGTGGGCCGGATACGATTCCTGGCTCGATTCCCCGGCGGCTGACCTGAACAACACCAGCAGCAAGCCGATGGCAGGTTCAATTACCGCGGCGCTGTATCTGCAGCGTTTCCTCGCCCCCGACACCAAATGGGCGCATATCGATGTTTATTGCTGGAACGATTCTACCCGCCCCGGCCGCCCGGAAGGCGCCGATGCGCAGGCGTTACGTGCAGCCTTTACCTTGTTGAACACCAAATTCGCCAAATAGTTTAAAAACCAGCATAAAAAACACCACTTAATTAATACGGTTTGATACCAATCAATTATAAATTTCTCTCGATCGGGTAAGGAAAGCTCCATTCCTGCCGGATAGGCCTTGTTCAAAGCCCCTTCGTTCAGGTCGAGAAAGGAAACAGAAATTATGCCCAATATGCTTACCGCAGATCAGATGGTCGACGTGCTGCGCGACACCACGATCGCCCTTGTCCGACGCGATGGTGCGGACCTGTCTGCCCGGCAGTTGGGCGTGCTGCTCACGTGCTATCTGCGCGAAGGCCCGCACACGGTGCGCGGTCTGGCCGCCGAGCTGAAGGTCTCGAAGCCCGCCATCACCCGCGCGCTCGACCGTCTGGGCGAACTGGATCTGGCCCGTCGCGAAGTCGACCCGCTGGACCGCCGCAGCGTGCTGGTTCGCAGCACGGCCCGTGGCGTGACCTTCCTGAAGGATCTGCGCACGATCATGGGCGAGGCGATCATCGCGGCGAAGAATGCACCGCCGGCCCCCGCCAACGACCCGGCCGCCACACAGGTTGCTTTCGGCTGATCTCCGTCTTGGCGGCCGCGTTCGCGTGGCCGCCTTTTCACACAGTCTGGACGAATTGCGCCCAGTCCCCCTTGGGGCTGTGACAGAACGCGCCGTCCCGATGCAGAAACACCGCCCCCCACGCCCATAGCACCGTGAAGTGCCGTTCATCGCGCATCGCCATGGCGAGCGTGCGGTCATACACACGACTGCGAATACGCGGCAGGATCACGCCGATCCACACGGCCAGAAACACCACCAGCACCGCTGCCCCCGCCCACATGCTGAACGCCGCATGCAGCGCGAACGTCAGCACCAGCGCCAGCAAGACCGGCACTGTATTCTCGGCCAGGTTGAACACCGGGCTGCCCTGGCTGTTCATCCGCCTTATATCGACGCCAATCTGAACACGGTCTGCCAGAACTGCCGCGTGCAGGGTTTCATACGCCGTCATGATGCGCTCTCGTGCAGAGCGAAGGCGGCAGACATCAGCCCCCTGGTGTAATCCTCGCGCGGGGCATGCAGGATCTGCGCGGCCTCGCCTTCCTCGATCAGCTTGCCACGCCGCAGCACCATGATCCGGTGCGACATCGCGCGCACCACTTTCAGATCGTGCGAGATGAACAGATACGCCAGCCGGTGCTTCTTCTGCAGCCCACGCAACAGGTCGATGATCTGCGCCTGCACCGAGACATCCAACGCGCTGGTCGGTTCATCCAGCACCACGAAACGCGGCTTCAGCACCATGGCGCGTGCAATCGCGATACGCTGGCGCTGCCCACCCGAAAATTCATGCGGATAACGGTCCATCGTCGCCGGGTCGAGGCCCACTTCCTCCATGGTCTGCGCGACCTGTTGCATGCGCTGCGCACGGGTCAGGCCGGGTTGGTGCACTTCCAGCCCCTCGCCCATGATGTCGCCCACACTCATGCGCGGCGACAGACTGCCGAACGGGTCCTGAAACACGATCTGCATCCGCGCCCGCATGTCGCGCAACGCACCGCCTGCAATGGCCGAGATCTTGGTGTCCTCGAAACGGATGTTACCCGTGCTCTGCTCCAGCCGCAGCAGCGCATAGGCCAGTGTAGACTTGCCCGAACCGGACTCGCCCACCAGCCCCAGAGTCTCGCCTTCACGCAGCGCAACGCTGACGCCATCCACCGCTTTCACATGTGCGACCGTGCGGCGCAGAATGCCGCGCTTGATCGGGAACCACACGCGCACGTCGTCCGCCTGCAACAGCGGCGTCGCATCATCCGGCACCGGGTCCGGCGCGCCGCGCGGTTCGGTCGCCAGCAGCATCTTGGTATAGGCGTGCTGCGGGTCGGCGAAGACCTCGGCCACCGATCCGGCCTCGACCACTTCGCCGTTCTTCATCACACAGACCTTGTCGGCATAGCGCCGCACGATCGACAGGTCGTGCGTGATCAGCAGCATCGCCATGCCCAGCCGCGTGCGCAGGTCGGCCAGCAGTTCAAGAATCTGCACCTGGATCGTCACGTCGAGCGCAGTGGTCGGTTCGTCCGCGATCAGCAGCTTGGGGTTATTCGCCAGCGCCATCGCGATCATCACACGCTGGCGCTGCCCGCCCGAGAGCTGATGCGGATACGCATCCAGCCGGTCCGCCGCATCGGCAAAACCCGCCAGTTGCAAGCTTTCGATCGCGCGCGCACGCGCAGCCGTGCGTGTGACGGATTGATGCAGCTGCACCGCTTCCTCGACCTGCTGGCCGATGCGATGCAACGGGTTCAGGCTGGTCATCGGTTCCTGGAACACCATGCCCGCCACGCCACCGCGCATCTGGCGCAGCGTATCGTCCGACGCGCCCACCATCTCCACATTGTCGAGCAGCACAGACCCTTGCGGATTTTCGCCCCCCGATGGCAGCAGCTGCAGCAGCGACAGCGCACTCAGCGACTTGCCCGACCCGCTTTCGCCCACCAGCGCCAGGGTCTCGCCGCGATCCAGCGTAAACGACACGCCCTGCACCACGCGACGCGCGCCGAACGCGACATCCAGATTTTTGACCCGAAGCAACGTCATCGCGCACCGCCCGACTGCTTGCGCGGGTCGAACGCATCGCGCACCGCCTCGCCCGTGAACACCAGCAGCAGCAGCACACCGCCCAGCACAAAGAAACTGCTCGCCATCAGCCACGGCGCATTCATGTTGTTCTTCGCCTGCTGCACCAGTTCACCCAGCGAGGGAGATCCCGGCGGCAACCCGAAGCCCAGAAAGTCGAGCGAGGACAGCACCGTCACACTGCCCGACAGGCTGAACGGCAAAAAGGTCAGCAGCGCCACCATCGCGTTCGGCAGGATGTGGCGCAGCATCACCCGCGCATCGGACACCCCCAGCGCCTTGGCCGCGCGCACGTAATCCAGACTGCGACCACGCAGGAACTCCGCACGCACCACACCGGTCAGGCCATGCCACGAGAACAGCAGCATGAACCACAGCAGAATCCAGAAACTCGGCGTGATGACCGAGGCAAGGATCACCAGCATCAACAGCGATGGCAACCCGCTCCAGATCTCGATCACGCGCTGGAACAGCAGGTCGATCCAGCCGCCATAGAACCCCTGCACCGCGCCCGCGATCACCCCGATGATCGACGCCAGAATCGTCAGCATGAACCCGAACAGCACCGAGATGCGGAACCCATAGATCACGCGTGCCATCACATCGCGCGCCTGATCATCGGTGCCCAGCCAGTGCGAGAGCGACGGCGGCTGCAACGCCGTCATCGCGTCGCCGCGGATCACCGTGTCGTAGCTGTAGGGAATGACCGGCCACAGCATCCAGCCCTTGGCGGAAATTTCCTGCACGAAACCGCTGTCCTTGTAGTCGGCTTCCAGCGGAAGTCCGTCGGGCAGGAAGTCGCTTTCGGCGTAACCGACCATCGCCGGGAAATACCACTGCCCATCATACTTCACCACCAGCGGGCGGTCGTTGGCGATAAACTCGGCGAACAGTGTGATGAAGAAAATCACCAGAAAGATCACGAACGACCAGAAGCCCAGCCGGTGCGCCCGGAAATTCTGCAACCGCCGCCGCGTGACAGGAGACAGCGTCATGACCGTCCCTCGAAATCGATGCGCGGGTCGACGACGGTGTACATCACATCGCCCACGATATTCATCACCAGACCCAGCAGCCCGAAGATATACAGCGTGCCGAACATCACCGGATAATCACGCCGGATCGCGCTCTCGAACCCCAGCAGGCCAAGCCCGTCGAGCGAGAAAATCACCTCGACCAGCAACGCCCCGGTAAACAGGATCGACGCAAACGCCGCAGGAAATCCCGCCACGATCAGCAGCATCGCGTTGCGAAACACATGTCCGTACAGCACCTGGTTTTCGTCGGCGCCCTTGGCGCGGGCGGTCACCACGTATTGCTTGCGGATTTCTTCCAGAAAGCAGTTTTTGGTCAGCATGGTCAGCCCGGCGAAACCGCCTACCACCAGCGCGATGGTCGGCAGGGTTGCGTGCCACAGATAATCGAGCGCCTTGCCCCACCACGACAGGTCGGAAAAATTCGCCGATGTCAGGCCGCGCAACGGGAACCACTGCACGAACGACCCGCCCGAAAACACCACCACCAGCATGATCGCCAGCAGGAAGCCCGGAATGGCATATCCGCCCAGCACCAGCGCGCTGCTCACAACATCGAAGCGCGATCCGCTGCGCACCGCCTTCATGATCCCCAGCGGGATCGAGACCAGATACACCAGCAACGTCGACCACAGCCCCAGCGTGATCGACACCGGCATCTTCTCAACGATCAGCTGCACGACCGAGCGGTCGCGAAAGAACGACTGCCCGAAGTCGAACGTCGCGTACGAGACCAGCATCTTCCAGAAACGTTCATGCGCGGGGCGGTCGAAGCCGTACATTTTCTCGATCCGCTGCACCAGTTCGGGGTCCAGACCGCGCGCCCCGCGATAACGGCTTTCTCCGCTGGACTGGCTGGCGCTGGTGCGGTTTGGTCCGGTCTGCACCTCGCCACCGCCGCCGCCGCTGAAGCGTTCCGTGCTGCCCACCGAACGCCCGCGCAGTTCCGCCAGGGTCTGCTCGACCGGACCGCCCGGCGCGAACTGCACGATGGCGAAGTTGATCAACAGAATCCCGAACAATGTCGGGATGATCAGCAGCAGACGCCGCAGGATATAGGCTGTCATACGCGCGCTCCGCCGCTGGGTTTACTCAAGGTGCCCGGCGACCGGCATCGATCACCGCCGCCTTCGCCGCATCCACCCACCACGAATCCAGCGCGATGCCGGTGCGCACGGGAATGTCGGGCCAGCCAAAGCGGTTCCAGACCGCCACCAGACGCTTCTGGATATGCCATTGCGGCACCACGTAATGGCCCCACAGCAGCACCCGATCCAGCGCGCGCGTGGCGGCGACCAGCGTGTCGCGGTCCTGCGCCTGAATGACTTTATCGACCAATGCATCGACGACCGGATCGTTGATGCCCATCAGGTTCAGGCTGCCTTCCTCGTCCCGGCGCGTGCTGCTGAAATAGTCGCGCTGCTCGTTGCCGGGGCTTTCGGACTGGCCGTCCAGAATGATTGTCATATCGAAGTCGAACGTGTCGCTGATGCGCTGATACTGCGCGGCATCCACCGTGCGCACGCGCGCATTGATGCCCAGTCGCTGCAGCGACTGCACATACGGCAGCGATACGCGTTCGAACGATGGATCGCTCAGCACAATCTCGAACGACATCTGCTGACCGCGGGCATTCACCAGCTTACGATCAGTCACCGTCCAGCCCGCCTGCTTCAGCAGGTCGAGCGCGATGCGCAGCTGGTCGCGGTTATTGCCCGACCCATCGGTCACCGGCAGTTCGAACGCGTCGGTGAACAGGCCCGCGGGCAGCTTGTCGCGATACGCTTCCAGCAAGACAAGTTCGGCCCCCGTCGGCACGCCGGTCGAGGCAAAGTCGCTATTGCTGAAATACGATGTCGTGCGGGTGTACTGCCCGTAAAACAGATTCTTGTTCATCCATTCGAAGTCAAACACACGCATCAGAGCTTCGCGCACGCGCACGTCCTTGAACACGTCGCGCCGCGTGTTGAAGCCGAACCCCTGCATGCCGGTGGGCAGGCGGTGCGGGAATTCCTTCTTCAGCACACGTCCGTCGCGCACGGCCGGGAAGTCGTATGCGGTCGCCCAGTTGCGGGCGATGTTTTCGATGCGAATATCGACCTGGCCGCTCTTGAATGCCTCGAACGCCACGCTGGCGTCGCGGAAATATTCGTAGCGATGCGTGTCGAAGTTATTGCGGCCACGATGCTGCGGCAGGTTCTCGCCCCACCAGCCGGGCACGCGCCGATACGTCACCGTGCGGCCGAATTCAAAGCGGTCCAGCTTGTAGGGGCCGGACCCCAGCGGCACTTCAGTCAGCGGTTTTTCGAAGTCGCGCCCTTCCCACCAATGTTTGGGCAGGATTGGCAGCTGCCCCAGAATCTGCGGCAGTTCGCGGTTGGTCGGGTCTTTCAGATGAAACACCACGCGCTGTGCGCCATCCGCCTCGACCCGTTCGACATCGGCGTAATACAGGCGATAATACGGACGGCCTTTTTCGCGCAGCGTGTTGAACGTCCAGATCACATCTTCCGAGGTGATCGGGTGGCCATCGTGGAACTTCGCCCCGGCGCGCAGGATGAACGCCACCCAGGTCTTGTCGGCTGCAACCTCGATCGCTTCGGCGATGTTGGCGTATTCGGTCGAGGCCTCATCGCCGTTCGAGATCAGCAGCGATTCCCAGATCAGCCCGATACCGTCTGCCGCAGAACCACGGATGACGAACGGGTTGAAACTGTCGAACGTGCCCATCGCGGCATAGGTAATCTCGCCGCCCTTCGGCGCATTCGGGTTCACATACGGAAAATGCGTGTAGTCGGCCGGTAGCGCCGGCGTACCGATCAGCGACAGCGCGTGTGTGCGGGTCGCGCCTGCCGGGGCCGCGCCTTGCGCCCGCACACGCAGGGGCAGTGCGCCCAGCGCCAATGCGCCCGAGAAAACAGCAAGACTGGTTCGGCGAGTATATGTTCTGGAATTCATCCGCCGACCATACATGCCGAAACCGTGGTCCCGCCAGTCTGAAGATTACCTGTCGGCCAGCAACGCCAGCGCGGGTTCCAGCAGCGCCGCATCGCCCACGGCCAGCACGCGGCCGTCGCTCTGCGGGGTAAGGGCGCCTCCCTGCCAGTCCACCATATGCCCGCCCGCACCGGTGATCACCGGCACCAACGCCGCCCAGTCCCAGATCTTCAGACCCGGCTCGACGATGATGTCCACCTGCCCCAGCGCCAGCAGGCCATAGCCATAACAATCCCCGCCCCAGGTGGTGCGGCGCACGGCTTTCTGCACGCGGGACAGAGTCTGGCGTTCGGCGTCGGTCGTGAAGATTTCGGGGCTGGTGCAGGACAGTTCGGCCAGATCCAGCCGCGGACACGCCCGCACCAGCGCCTGCCCGCCAAAGCTGCTGATGAAGCGCGTGGGTTCACCCGCCACACCGATCCAGCGTTCGCCCGTGATCGGCTGGTCGATCACCCCCAGCACCGGACGTCCATGATGCAACAGACCAATCAGCGTGCCGAAGATCGGCCGTCCGGTGATGAACGCACGCGTGCCATCCACCGGGTCCAGCACCCAGACCCATTCGGCATCCGCATTCGTGCTGCCATATTCCTCGCCGATGATGCCATGGCCGGGCATACGTTCCTGCAACAGCGCGCGCATGGCGCGTTCCGCCCCACGATCAGCCACGGTGACGGGCGAGTCGTCGGCCTTGTCCTCGGCGGCGGGCACCACACGGAACAGCGGACGAATAACGGCGCCAGCGGTATCCGCCAGCGCCGTTGCCAGGCTTACATATTCAGCCGGGACCATATCAGGGCAGCGGCTTCGGGCTGTCCGACAGGCTGCGCAGATAGGCGATCACGTTGGCGCGCTGCTGCGGGTCGCGCAGACCCGGATACGCCATGCGGTTGCCCGCCGCGTATTCACGCGGGTTGGCCAGCCAGCGGTTCAGACCTTCGTAGTCCCACGGGCCTTCAACGGCCTTCAGCACTGCCGAGTAATTGAAGTCCGCCGCATGACCATGCGGGGCACCAACCACGTTCCACAGGTTCGGACCCGCGCCCGAGCGCTGGCCCTGTTCGAACGTATGGCAGGTCGCGCACAGACGGCGCGCCAGCGATTTGCCGGCATCCGCATCGGCCGAGGCCAGCATCGGACCAACCGGCGGCACACCGGACGCAGCGGCCGGTGCAGCAGCGCCAGCAGCCGGGGCTGCAGCCGCCGGAGCCGCCGCCGTAGCAGCCGTCGGCGCCGCGGCCGGTGCGGCAGCGCCAGCAACCGGCGTGAACGTCGTCGCGTCAACCTGCAGAACCTTGTTTGCTTCAGGCGCGGTGCCCGGGCGCACGATCAGCCCGCTGAACATCCCCGAACCCATAAAAACGATCCCTGCTACCAGAACCGCGGCAACAGCCTTGACCAGCTCCATCATCCGCCTGCACCCCAATGCATAAATCGCGCGCCCCGATACCATTGCCGACCGGATGCAGCGCACGTAAGTTGCACACAGCATAAGGAAGCGCTTTCATTCCATCAACCCGCCTGCGGATGAATGCTGCACCATTACGAGGACGAATAGTTTCGTGAAGCCGATAATCGTCATTCCGGCCCGCATGGCCGCCACACGTCTGCCCGGCAAGCCGCTGGCCGATATCCACGGCCGCCCGCTGATCGCCCACGTGCTCGACCGCGCGCGCGAAGCCGGGATCGCACCGGTAATGGTTGCCTGCGGCGACGCCGAAATTGTGGACGCCGTGCAACAGGCCGGAGGAATCGCCATGCTGACCGACCCCGGTCTGCCATCGGGTTCCGACCGGATCGAACAGGCGCTGGCCCGACACGACCCGGACCGCACCTATGACGTGGTGATCAACCTGCAGGGCGACCTGCCGACCCTGCCGCCCGAATATGTGCAGCTGGCGCTGGAAACCATGACCGACCCGAATGTCGATATCGGCACGCTGGTCGCCCCCATCACCAGTGCCGAGGAAGCCGCCGCCCCATCCGTGGTGAAATGTGCCTGCGCCTTCCGCGAAGGGCGGCGCACGGCGCGCGCGCTGTATTTCAGCCGTTCGACCATTCCCAGCGGCGAGGGGCCGCTGTGGCACCATATCGGCATCTACGTCTATCGGCGCGCGGCGCTGGAACGCTTTGTCCGCATGCCGCCCGGCCCGCTGGAACAGCGCGAGAAACTGGAACAGCTGCGCGCGCTGGAAGCCGGGATGCGGATCGACGCCGCCCGTGTGGACCACGCGCCCTTCGGCGTCGACACGCCGGAAGATCTTGAACGCGCACGCCGCGAACTCGCACCCGGGAAGTGATATGAAGAACATCATCGCGTTTCAGGGCGTCCACGGCGCGTATTCGGACCTTGCCTGCCGCAATGCCTATCCGGGCATGACCACGCTGCCCTGCCCCAGCTTCGAGGCCGCCATCGCCGCTGTGCACGAGGGCCGTGCCGAGCTTGCCATGCTGCCGTGCGAGAACTCGCTGGCCGGGCGCGTGCCCGACATTCACCGCATGCTGCCCGATTCGGGGCTGAGCGTGATCGGCGAGCAATACCAACGTGTCGAACACTGCCTGCTGGCCCCGAAGGGCGCGACGATCGCCGGGCTGAAACGGGCGCATTCGCACCCGGTGGCGCTGGGACAGGTGCTGCGGATTCTGAAAGACCTGAACCTGACCGCCGTGGTGGAAGCCGACACGGCCGGGGCCGCGCAGATCATCGCAGAACGCGGCAACAAGGAAGAAGCGGCGATTGCGTCGTCGCTGGCGGCCGAGATCTATGGCCTCGATATCCTGCGGCACAATGTGGAAGACGCGGACCACAACACCACGCGCTTTTACGTGATGTCGAAAACACCACAGATCCCCTCGCACGAGGCGCCGGATTGCGTGACGACCTTTGTCTTCCGTGTGCGAAACGTGCCGGCAGCGCTGTACAAGGCGCTGGGCGGGTTTGCGACCAATGGCGTGAATATGACCAAGCTGGAAAGCTACATGGTTGGCGGGGAATTCACCGCCACACAGTTCCTGTGCGACGTGGACGGCCACCCCGAACAGCCGGGCCTGCGTCTGGCGCTGGAAGAGCTGCAGTTCTTCTCGCGCGAGACCCGCATTCTGGGCGTTTACAAAGCACATCCGATGCGGCGGGTGCATCAGAACGGGAAGAAGTAGCCATGACGCAGATTGAGTGGACACGTCGCACAGCCGCCCTGTTTGTAGCCAGCGCCACCTTTGGTCTGACAAACAGCGCATTTGCCGCCACTGATTTTCTGGGAATCCCCGGCCCCATCCGCTTTGGAGATATGACCTACGCCCTGGCGTGGAGCAGTAATCCATCGGCTGGATACTACAAGCACGAGTATCTGCCAGCCGGGCAGTCCTCTGACAGCTTTACACAGATGGTGATGATCGAAGTACTGACAGCGGACATCACGGTCGATGCCGCCGTTTCAGCGCAGGTCGCTACGCTCAACCGGCGCAAACAGACGGACCCGGTTGTCAATTACGCCATGCTGCAACATCCGACAGACGGATCGACCATTCTGGATTTCGTGATGAGCAGCAGCACAGGCAATAGCGGCATTATCATCGAATGGAATGCCTATCGTTATATCAAGCACGGCAATGGAATAATGATGTTCGCCATCAGCCGCCGCAGCTATGGCGAACAGAATGCGCGTCCGTTCCTTCAGGGGCTTGGCACAAGGCGACGTGCGGATATTCGCACGCTTGTGGAATATACACTCCCCACACCACGGCGACGGCGATAAGCGCCCGCTACGGCTGGCGTATCACCCGCGTCGCGCTGCAATAATCACGGCGACGTCGATCTTACGCATCTCCATCATCGCATCGAACGTGCGCTTTGCTTCGGCACCACCGGCAGCCAGTGCCTCGGTCAGCACGCGCGGGGTGATCTGCCACGAGACGCCCCAGCGATCCTTGCACCAGCCGCACGCACTCTCCTGCCCGCCATTGCCGACGATGGCGTTCCAGTAGCGATCGGTCTCGGCCTGATCCTCGGTGGAGATCTGGAACGAGAAGGCTTCGTTGTGCGGAAAAATAGGACCACCGTTGAGGCCGATACAAGCAAGACCGGCAACCGTAAATTCGACCGTCAGAACATCCCCCGCCTTGCCGGACGGGTAGTCGCTGGGGGCACGGTGGACGGCATGCACCGCGCTGTCGGGAAAGGTCTCGGCGTAGAAGCGGGCAGCCTCCTCGGCGTCCTTGTCGTACCAGAGGCAGACGGTGTTCTTTGCCATGACGTGTCCTTTCACAAGGACCCTATCACAGCGCGCGACGGTGGTTCATCTCCAAAAGCCGCCTACAACAACGACACGCCCCACACCGCCCCGATCCCCGCGATCAGCGATGCCAGGATACTCCGCGTCAGCACCATCGCGCCGATTGTTACCGCCGCGCCGAACGCGTACATCGGCCCGCCCTTGATCACCGATGGCACCACGAAGCTCACGAACAGCGTGCCGGGAATAAACGCCAGCATGTTGCGCACGAACGGCGTGGGGGTGATCTGGCGGAACAGCCAGTATCCACCACCACGACACGCATAGGTCGCCGCCGTCATCGCGGCGAACGCGGCCAGAGTGCGCCAGTCGGTCGCAAACCAGCTCCAGAAGGTTGGTTCAGTTCCGGACACGCAGCGCCCCCACCAACGCGCCAGAGATCGCGCCTGTCACCACATACCAGTTGCCCGAAATCACCTGGCTGGTGCCAATCGCCACCAGCGCCGCCACCAGCCACGGCATGGCATCGGTCCGGCCGCGCCACATCGGCACCAGCAGCGTGATGAACGCGGCAGGCGCACCGAAGAACAGCGGATGTCCGGGCGGGAATTGCGCCACGCCGCCCATCACGTGCCCAACCCCCGTCAGCGCCACCCAGATGAACCACAGCACCACGCTGATGCCGGTCAGATACGCAGCATCGCGATAGCCCTTGCGGATCTCGGTCACCGACAGGGCGAACGCATGGTCGGTGACCAGCGCCAGCGTCCCCCACACGCGCAGCCCGCGCATATTATCCAGCCACGGCCCCAGCGCCGGTCCCATCAGCGCCATACGCAGGTTCACGATGAACACCGCCAGCGCCGCACCGAAGATCGGCACCGGATGTGTCCACACTTCCAGCGCAAAAATCTGGCTGGCACCGGCGAACACCGTGCCGCTCATCAACAGGGCCTCGAACAGCGAAAGGCCCTTGGCCTGCGCCATCACGCCGACCACCAGACCAAACGGCACCATCCCCAGCGACAACGGAACCGCTGTCCGCACGCCGCGCCAGAATCCCGTCCATGTGAAGATGACGTCTTTCATGATGGACGATCCATCGCACAGAAAATCCACATACGAAATATCATGGATGCAATATCAACCGGACCGGGCGGCAAATAATCGGTCCTCGGCTTCCTCGCGCGGCATGCCCAGCGCCCGCCCGGCAATCTCGCGCGAGAACCCGCCACGGGCCAGCGCGGCAAATTCGCGCAGCCGCCGGTCGGGGTCGATCTCGGCCTCGGCCCGGAACGCGCCCATCCGCCGCCGGCGCACAAAGGCCAGCGCGGCGAGCAGTTCGTCCTCGGGCAGCGCCGCCTGCACGGTGGCGGCATCCACACCCTTTTGCGCCAGATGCGCGGCAATCGCGCGGCGTGAACGCCCACCGCGCACCAGACGCCGTGCCCGTGCCTCGGCAAAGGCGGTATCGTTGATCGCCCCGGCCGAGACCAGCCGGGCCGCAACCACACGCGATACCGCCTGCGCGACACGCGTTGCCGCTTCCACTGTTTCGGCCTCGGCCCCTTCGTCCAGCGCGGCGCGTGCCCAGCGGGCGATGCGCCGGTCCAGCACGCGCACCAACCCGGCCTCGGTGGCGGAAAACCGCGCGAGATGCGCCAGCGCCGCTTCGTGCAGCCTGGCTTCAGTCGGGGCAGATCCGGCGGGACGACGGGCGCGCATAGGCTCCATCTGCCACGCGCCGCGCGGCTTTGCCAACCCAGAGACCCAAAAACCGCCAATCTGCGTTGACGCGCCGCAAATTTCCCCGCAAGCTGGGGGTTTCCGGCCATTCCGGCCATTTACTGATGGAGCAGGACAAATCGTGATTCCCGCCTTGATGCCCACCTACAACCGTGCCGACCTCGCTTTCGAGCGGGGCGAAGGCGCCCGGCTGTGGAGCACGGACGGGCGACGATTCCTCGATTTCGGGTCGGGCATTGCCACAAGCTCGGTCGGGCATGCGCATCCGCATCTGGTGAAGACCATCGCCGATCAGGTGGCGAAGGTCATGCATACCTCGAACCTTTACCGCGTCCCGCAGGCGGAACAGCTGGCGGCGCGGCATGTGGCGGCGTCGTTCGCGGATTCGGTGTTTTTCTGCAATTCGGGCGCGGAAGCGAACGAAGGCATGATCAAGGCCGTGCGCAAATACCACGCCGAGAACGGCCATCCCGAACGCTATCGCACCATCACATTCGAAGGCGCGTTTCACGGCCGCACGCTGGCGATGATCTCGGCCACCGGGAATCAGAAATATCTGGAAGGCTTCGGCCCGCCGGTGGACGGGTTCGACCATGTGCCGTTCGGCAACATGAACGCGGTGCGCAACGCCATCGGCCCGCAGACCGCCGGGATCTTCATTGAACCGATTCAGGGTGAAGGCGGCGTGCGTCCGGCGGATCTGCGCTTCCTTAAGGAACTGCGCGCCGTGTGCGACGAATTCGGCATCCTGCTGGCGCTCGACGAAGTGCAGACCGGCATGGGCCGATCGGGTAAGCTGTGGGCGCATCAGTGGGCGGGAATCGAACCCGACGTGATGTCGGCCGCCAAGGGGATCGGTGGCGGCTTCCCGCTGGGGGCCGTGCTCGCCAAGGAACATGTGGCGAAGTATCTGGTCCCGGGCACGCACGGCACAACATATGGTGGCAGTCCGCTGGCCTGCGCGGCGGGGAATGCGGTGCTGGACATCGTCCTTGCGCCGGGCTTCCTCGACGGGGTGGACCGCGTGGCGCGGCATCTGTGGACAGGCATGCAGGCCCTGGCACAGCGCCACCAGAGCGTGGTCGAAGACGTGCGCGGGGCCGGGCTGCTGATCGGTCTGAAGCTGCGCCCCGAGATTACCAATGGAGACATGCAGGCCGCCGCGCTGGCGGAAGGCCTGCTGACGGTGGCTGCCGGGCAGAACGTTCTGCGTGTCGCACCGCCGCTGATCATCACCGAAGCCGATGTGGACGAGGCCCTGACACTGCTGGATCGTGCCGCCCTGCGCTGCACACCCAGCAAGTCCAAGGACGCCGCGAAGTAATCATGACAACGACACTGAATCCAGTGCGGGGGACAACCCCCGCACCGCGGCATTTTCTGGACCTTCAGAACCACGACGCAGCCACGCTGCGCACAATTCTGGACTTCTCCGCCAAGGCCAAGAACGGCGGTTTCGCCGACCGGCCGCTGGCGGGAAAGACCTTGGCGCTGATCTTCGAGAAACCATCCACCCGCACCCGCGTCTCGTTTGAAGTGGCGATCAAGAGCCTGGGCGGCGACGCCATTGTGCTCTCCACCCGCGACATGCAGATCGGCCGCGGCGAGACGATCGAGGACACGGCGAAAGTCCTGTCGCGCTACGTCGACGCGATCATGATCCGCACCGACCGGGTGCACAAACTGCACGATCTGGCGGCGGCGGCGACCGTCCCCGTTATCAACGGGCTGACCGAGGCGTCTCACCCGTGTCAGGTGATGGCGGATCTGCTGACGTTCGAGGAACATCGCGGCAACATCGCCGGGCAGACCGTGGCCTGGCTGGGCGACGGCAACAACGTCGCCGCATCGTGGATCGAGGCAGCGGCGCGGTTCAACTTCACCCTGCGTCTGGCCACGCCGCCGGAGCTGGAACCCTCGGAACAGGTGGTTGCCTGGGCACGCGCACAGGGTGCGAAGATCGAGACCTCGCACGACCCGATGGCGGCCATCGCCGATGCGCGCTGTGTGGTGACCGATGCCTGGGTCAGCATGTCGGACGACCCGGCTGAGAGCCGCCACAACATGCTGGCGCCGTTTCAGGTAAACGCCCGCCTGATGGCCAAGGCCGCACCGGACGCGATCTTCATGCACTGCCTGCCCGCGCACCGCGGCGAGGAAGTCACCGCCGAAGTGATCGACGGACCGCAATCCGTGGTGTTCGACGAAGCCGAGAACCGCCTGCATGCCCAGAAAGGCGTGTTGCTCTGGGCGCTGCTCAACGCGAAATAGGGGCCTCCGCCAGCGACTGAAGAGTATTGAGCCCGGTTGAATTCAGTTCAGACCGAGCCGAAAACGGTGCTGATCGAGACCCGGCGCGCTGCGGACTTTTGGGTCCGTGAGCACCGGAAGCGCTGAGCAGTGCCGTTTGCAGGCCGGTATGAGTTGAATTCAAT
This sequence comes from Acetobacteraceae bacterium, assembly GCA_031546815.1. Taxonomy (GTDB): domain Bacteria; phylum Pseudomonadota; class Alphaproteobacteria; order Acetobacterales; family Acetobacteraceae; genus JAVBJV01. The sequence goes on along the minus strand of JAVBJV010000018.1, from coordinate 107,045 downwards.
CGGGCCCAGCCAGCCGCTGGCGGTACGACCTTTCCCACATTATGTTGGGTGCATGGCCGAATCCTCTGCACCCACCGATACCGATCGCCCGAACGTGCCGCAGACTGTCGTCTCGCATGGCGTTACCCCCTTCTACCTGCAACGCAGCCCCGTACGCGGGCGGCTGGTGCGGCTGGGGCAACTGGCCCATGATCTGCTGGCACGACATCATGCCCACCCCGTCGTCACCCGTCTGGCCGGAGAGGCGCTGGCCCTGACGGCGGCGCTGGCGTCCACCATGAAATTCCATGGCACGTTCAGCCTGCAGGCCAAGGGCGATGGCCCCATCAACATGCTGCTGGCCGACTGCACCGACGATGGATCGCTGCGCGGTTATGCGCAGGCCGATACGGAAAAGCTAGCCGCCCTGCTGGCCAAACACCCGAATGCCAGCACCCAGCGTCTGCTGGGCGCCGGATATATGGCGTTCACCGTCGATCAGGGCGCCGACATGGAACGCTATCAGGGCGTTGTCGGGATCGAGGGTTCAAACCTTGCCGACATGGCGCTGCATTATTTCGAATCCAGCGAACAGCTGCGCTGCGCGGTGAAACTGGTCTGCGCGGAAACGCCGGCTGGCTGGCGCGCCGGTGCGCTGGTGCTGCAGCAGGTGGCAGGCGAAGGTGGCATCGGTGAAGAACTGGACCGCGACGCCCGCGACGATGCCTGGCGCACCGCGCTGGCACTGGCAGGCACACTGACCGACGCCGAATTGCTGGACGACGCACTGCCCCCGGAACAGTTGCTGTATCGGCTGTTCCACGAGGAAGGCGTCAAGGCGGACGCATCACGCCCGCTGTCCTATGGCTGCCGCTGTTCGCGCGCGCGGCTTGCCACCGTATTGGAAGGTTTTTCCGAAGACGACCTTGACCACATGGCGATCGATGGCACCATTCAGATGCGGTGCGAATTCTGCAACATCGATTTCCCATTTCCACGCGCCAACGTTCACAGTCAAAAATCCCATCAGCATCACGATTGAAGTTGCCCGTCATGACATCAGCCACACGACGCTCATTCCTGTTCACAACGACTCTGCTGCCTCTGGCCGCCTGCGGTGGTAGCGAGACCCCGTTCGTCGACACACGCCCGATGACGTTCGAGTATCTGACGCCGCTGCGCCTTGCCGTCGGCAGCGTCAATGTCGTCGATGAATGGAACGCCCCGAACGCCGCGCCGAATGTCGATCATCTGGCCACCACGACGCCGCTGGCCGCCCTGCATCGCATGACGCAGGATCGCCTGCTGCCCGGCACCAACGATGGCACCGCCACCGTCACCATCAAGAATGCCTCGATCATTGCGCAGCGCACGGGCAGCGACGGGCTGTTTGAATCGGCAGGTGTGAAATACAACGGCACGCTGTCGGTCCGCATCGATGTGCGCTCGGGCGATGGGTTGCGCACCGGGTTTGCCACGGCGCAGGTCACGCGCGCACAGAGCACCACGCCCGCACCCACCGGCACGAACGAACGCAACGCTATCGACGCGATCGTGCGGCAGATGATGAACGATATGAATGTTGAGCTGGAATACCAGGTGCGCCGCAGCCTGCGCGACTGGCTGCAGGCCGATGCCGACGCCAATGCGCCCGCATCGCCCGCGCCGGTTCAGGAAGAGAACCTCAACCAGCCGCAGACTTAATCGTCGGCTGCAACAAGTGGCTGCACGGCAACGTTGATCAGGATCTTGCCCGCGTGTTCGAAATTCACCGTTACACGCGGGCCGATAACCGACTGGATCTGACCGATCCCCCATTCCGGCCGGTCCGGATGACGCACGAACATCCCCGGTTCCAGCCAGAAGGCAGGCGCGTTCACCGCCGTTCGCGCTCCACCCCGCCACGGAAACGTACGCCGTGTTCGGTCAGGCATTTCTGCATGGCGTTGTCTTCTGCGATCGACAGATTACGCCGCTCGGTCGCCAGCTGTCCCATGCCGGTATCCAGCTTGATCCGCGCTTCCTGAACGGCGGGATCGTCGTTCACCTGCGCGCGGCAGGCCGCCGTCGCGGCATCTTCCGCAGATACAGGCGTGCCACCGCCGCAAGCGGTCAGTGCCAACGGTGAAAGCATCGCCAAGGCTAAAACAAATTTCTGCATTATTCTGTTGCCATCCAGTCTTCAATGAGTCGCCGCGCAATGGAATCGGGACGCGGCAGTCGGAACCCGTGCGCCTCGGGGTTGCGGAGTTCTTCGCGCGAGAACCACCGTGCATCTTTCAGTTCTGTCGGGTCAATACGGATCGCCGTTGTTTCCGCCCTGGCATAGAACCCCAGCATGATCGACGCCGGGAACGGCCAGGGCTGCGACGAATGATACTGCACGTTGGACACCTCGACCCCCGATTCCTCCTTCACCTCGCGCGCCACGGCTTCTTCCAGGCTTTCGCCGGGTTCCAGAAACCCCGCCAGAGTCGAATACATCGCCGCGTTCGGGAAGCGCACGGAATGGCCCAGCAGAACCGTGTCGCCATGCGTCACCAGCATGATGACGGCCGGATCGGTGCGCGGGAACTGCGTGCCGTGGCACACATCGCACGTCATCGCGTGCCCGGCCTGGGTCGGGCTGCACTGCCCGCCGCACACACCGCAGAAACGCGCGCGCGATCGCCAGTGCAGCAGCCCGCGTGCATGCGCCAGCACGCTGGCATCACCCTCGGGCAGCATCCCCGCCACCGAGCGCAGATCGGCAAACGCCCCAAGCCCCGAGGGCAGCAACGGCAGAGGATCCTCCGCTGCCGACAGATCCACCGCGAACACCGCCCGCCCCTGCATCAGCCCCAGAAACGCCCACGGCCCGCCCTGCATCCGAAGGCTGGCCGCAGCGGCGCCATCCAGAAACACCGCTTCGGGGGCACCGCCGGTTTTCGGCTGTGATTGCCAGAAAGCCGCAGTGTTCGGGTCGTTGCTGAGACCGGCATCAACGGTCCTCAGCAGCGACTGCGACCGCCAGACCGGCACGAACAGGCTGGCGGGGTCGGCCAGCCGCGCGTTGATCCAGTCGGCATCGATGCGCCGTTCAGCCGCCCGGTCGAGCGGGCTGCCGGTATAGGTATTGGGGCGGCGGGCAAGAATCAGCATGCGGTAACCGGTTCACAAAATGGAGCAGGAAGACTCGCATGCGATTTGTGCGGCGGCAACCTGCTTTCCCCTTGCCCTTCCACCGGCAAAGCGCGATATGTCGCGCGGGAGTCCGGTCGTGGACGTGCGCCTCGCCAACCCGGTCAGGTCCGGAAGGAAGCAGCCGTAACGAATCGCGCGCGGGTCACAATTCGGGCTCCCACCTTCAATCCCCTTATTCCCTCTTGCATTGTCGGCCACAGCACGGCACCAACACGTCATGTCCGGTCTGTTTGAAGACGATCCCCCTCCTCCGCCCTCTGGCCCCAGTCTGTTCGGCGGGGATGACGGGCTGCCCGAAGCGCCGCCGCCGGCAACGGAACAGGCGGCGGCTTACCGGGTGCTGGCGCGCAAATATCGCCCGGCGACGTTCGACGACCTAATCGGTCAGGACGCCATGGTGCGCACCCTGCGCAACGGATTCGCGCAGAACCGCATCGCCCAGGCCTTCCTGCTGACCGGGGTGCGCGGCATCGGCAAGACCACCACGGCGCGCATCATCGCCCGCGCGCTGAACTGCACCGGCGCGGACGGCAATGGCGGCCCAACGCCCGATCCGTGCGGCGTCTGCCCCAACTGCCGCACCATCATGGAAGACCGTCATCCAGATGTGCTGGAAATGGACGCCGCGTCCAATAACGGCGTCGACGATGCGCGCGAATTGCGCGACCTCGCCCGGTTCCGGCCGATCCAGGGGCGCTACAAGATCTTCTACCTCGACGAATGTCACATGCTGTCCACGGCAGCGTGGAACGCGCTGCTGAAGACGCTGGAAGAACCGCCGCCCTATCTGAAATTCGTGTTCGCCACCACCGAACTGCGCAAGGTGCCGGTCACCGTGCTGTCGCGGTGCCAGCGCTTCGACCTGCGGCGCATTCCGCTCGACCTGCTGGCCGAGCACTATGGCAAGATCGCGCAGCAGGAAAACATCACCATCGACCAGCCCGCGCTGACCGCCATTGCGCGCGCGGCCGATGGGTCCGTGCGCGACGGGCTGTCGCTGCTGGATCAGGCCATCGCGCTGGGCGGCGAGACCGGCATCACCGATGCGCTGGTCACCGACATGCTGGGCCTTGCCGACCGGTCGCTGCTGTTCGACCTGTTTGAGGCGATGATGGCGGGTCGCACTGCCGATGCGCTGGGCATTCTGGACACGACGTACGAACGCGGCGCCGACCCCGGTGTGGTGCTCCGCGATCTATTGGGCCTGACGCACACGCTCAACCGCCTGCGCGCCATCCCGACCCTGCGCGACGACCGCACACTGCCCGAGCTGGAACGCACACGCGGGGTGGAACTGGCCGAAAAACTTTCCGTGCCCGTGCTGGCCCGCGCCTGGCAGATGCTGCTGAAGGGCAGTGCCGAGGTGGAAACTGCGCCCGACCGTCGCGCCGCTGCCGACATGGTGCTGATCCGCGTCTGCCACGCCGCCGACCTACCGCCGCCGGGCGAGCTGATCAAGCGCATCATGACCGAAGGTGCCGCTCCGGGCGGAACGGGCGGCGCTATCTCGCCCAATGGGGGCGGTGGTGGCGCACGCGCCGTCGTCAATGGCGGGCCGATCATGGTGGCGGATACCGCGCCGCGCATCGCCTCGTATCGCGATGTGGTCGCGCTGGTCGCCTCGGCGCGCGAGCCGATGCTGCATGCGCATCTGCTTCACTCGGTGCGCGTGGTGCGCTTTGCACCGCCGGTGATCGAACTGAACCCGCTGCCCGACGCCCCGCGCGATCTGGCGGCGCAGCTTGCGGCGTTCCTGCAGAAGGCCACCAACGCCCGCTGGACAGTTGCGCTGTCCAACGCCGCGGGCGAGGCAACGCTGGCAGAACAGGGACAGGCGGCCGAGACCGCGCGCCGGCATCTGGCGGCCGACCACCCGCTGGTGCGCGCCATCATGTCGACAGTCCCCGGCGCGATGATTGAAGCGGTGCACGACGAACGCGTGGACCGTTACGGCCTGCTGGCCGAACCCGAACCGCCGATGGCCGATGAAGACGGCAACATCCTTGAATTCGCACCACTCGATGCGGATTTTTCAGATTTTCCAGAGGACTGACCTATGAAGAACATTGGCAACTTGATGAAGCAGGCCAGCCAGATGCAGGCCCGCATGCAGGAAATGCAGGCGAAGATGGAAGCGACCGAAGTTGAAGGCAGCTCGGGCGCTGGTCTTGTCGCCGTCACGCTGACCGGCAAGGGCGAACTGAAGCGCGTGAAGATCGACCCGAAGCTTGCCGACCCGGCCGAGATGGAAATGCTGGAAGACCTGCTGGTCGCAGCCCACGCCGATGCCAAGCGCAAGATCGAAGCGATGATGGCGGACGAGATGCAGAAAGTGACGGGCGGCATGTCGCTGCCGGCCGGGCTGAAACTGCCGTTCTGACCCACACACAATGACCGGGCCTGAAATCGAGCATCTGATCGGGCTGCTGATGCGCCTGCCCGGCTTTGGCCCGCGCAGTGCGCGTCGTGCTGCGCTGCGCATGTTGCAAAAGCCGGAGGCACTGATGCTGCCGCTGGCCAATGCGTTGCAGGACGCGGCACGCGCCGTGCGTCGCTGCACGCAATGCGGCAATCTGGACAGCCAGGACCCGTGCACGATCTGCCTTGATAACCGGCGGGATCGTACGCTGATCTGCGTGGTGGAAGGTGTGGGCGATCTGTGGGCGCTGGAACGCGCGCATGTGCATCGCGGCGTGTATCACGTGCTGGGGGGGACGCTGTCGGCACTGGCCGGTGTGCGTCCGGAAGATCTGAACATCAGCACGCTGTTACAGCGCGTCGCGGCGGGCGGTGTGTCGGAAGTTATCCTGGCACTGTCGGCGACTGTGGACGGGCAGACCACGGCGCATTTTCTGGCCGACCAGTTGCACGCTTCCAATGTGGCCGTCACCCGTGTTGCACAGGGCGTTCCCATTGGCGGCGCGCTGGATATCCTCGACGACGGCACTTTGGCCGCCGCCATGCGGGCCAGGCATTAGGACCAGTCGAGCTTCAGCTCAGTCGGAACTGAAGCTCGACACAGCCCATGATTTACCGGAACGGCGTTGCGTAAAGCAGACCACCATTGCTCCACAGCGCGTTCTGGCCACGTGGCAGGCGCAGCGGGCTGTTGGGGCCAACATTGCGGTTGAAGACCTCGCCGTAATTGCCAACCGCCTTGATCGCATTCACCGCCCAATCGTTCGACAGTCCCAGCGTCTTGCCGAATTCACCAGTGCGGCCCAGCAGACGCTGCACAGTCGGGTTCTGCGACGATGCCTGTTCGTTCAGATTGGCCTGCGTCACACCCAGTTCCTCTGCTTCGACCAGCGCGTTGTGAACCCAGCGCACAATGTGCGTCCACTGTTCGTCACCACGACGCGTGAACGGGGAGAGCGGTTCCTTGCTGATCGCCTCGGGCAGAATTTCGTACCGCGACGGATCCGGCGCATTCGCCGCCAGCCCCGCCGCTGCGCTGATGTCGAGCGTCACCGCGTCGCAACGCCCGGCATAGAACGCCTCAGCCACCGCCTCGTAGCGATCGAGCACCACCGGCTGGAAGGTCAGGTTGTTGCGACGGAACCAGTCGGTGATGTTCAACTCGTGCGTCGAACCTTGCGTCACGCAGATGCTGGCACCGGCCAGATCGGCGATCTTCTTCGCACCGCTGTCGCGCCGCACCAGAAAGCCCTGCCCGTCGTAGAAATACACCGGACCGCCTTCAAGCCCGATGCCGTTATCGCGCTGGAATGTGGTGGTGGTGTTGCGCACCAGCACATCCACTTCGCCCGACTGCGCGGCAGTGAAACGCACCGGCGCGGTCAGGCTGACGAAGCGTACCTTGTCCGGATTGCCCAGCACCGCAGCTGCAATCGCGCGGCAGTAATCGGCGTCCAGCCCGCGCATCACGCCCTGCGCATCCGGTGTCGCAAATCCGGCAATCGTGCCCGACACACCGCAGACCAGTTCGCCACGCTGACGCACGGTCTCCAATGTGCTGGCATGCACAAGATCGGATATGGCCAGCAGGCCGATAACAGCAAGGAACAGGCGCTTCATTCTTGGCTCCGGTTTTTTTAAAACTGGCAACAGAGAAACCGGTTTTCAAAGTGCCGTCAAAAATTCCGATGCAAAAAGATTTTCATCGCACAAGAGCCGATCCACACAGCACAGACCGGCTCTTGGCGTCGCCCGAAAGAGAAAGTTTCAGCGGAACGGAATCGCGTACATCAGCCCGCCATTGGTCCACAACGCGTTCTGACCACGCGGCAGACGCAGCGGACTGTCGGGGCCGACATTGCGGTTGAAGATCTCGCCGTAATTGCCGACCGCCTTGATCACATTCACCGCCCAGTCGTTCGAAAGCCCCAGCGCCTTGCCGAATTCACCCGTGCGCCCCAGCAGACGCTGCACCGTGGGATTCGTCGACGACGCAAGCTGTTCGCTCACGTTCGCCCGCGTCACGCCCAGTTCTTCCGCTTCGACCAGCGCGTTGTGGACCCAGCGCAGCATGTGCGTCCACTGCTCGTCACCACGGCGCGTCATGATGCCCAGCGGTTCCTTGCTGATCGCGCCCGGCAGGATCATGTATCGCGACGGATCCGGCGCACGGCTGATGATCCCCGCCAACGCGCTGACATCCTGCGTCATCACATCGCACCGACCGGCGAGGAATGTTTCCACCAATGCGTTGTACTGCTCCATGATCACCGGCTTGAAGGTCATGTTGCGCGTGCGGAAAAGGTCGCTGATGTTCAGTTCGTGCGTCGACCCCTGCGACATGCAGATGGTGGAGCCGTTCAGGTCGGCGACTGTTTTCGCACCACTGTCACTCCGCACCAGAAAGCCTTGCCCGTCGTAGAAATTCACCGCGCCGATTTCCAGCCCGACCATGTTGTCACGCAGGAAGCTGAGCGTGGTGTTGCGGACCAGCACATCCACTTCCGACGACTGCAACGCCGTAAACCGCGCGGCGGCGGTCAGCGGCATGAAGCGCACCTTGTTCGGATCACCAAATATGGCGGCGGCAATGGCACGGCAGTAATCCGCATCCAGCCCGCGCATCACGCCTTGCGAGTCCGGGAATGCAAAACCGGCAACCGTGCCCGAAACACCGCAGACCACCTGTCCACGCTCGCGCACTGTATCGAGAATTCCAGCCTTTGCAGTGAGGGGCAGCAACGCCAGAGCCATGATCAACATGAAACGCTTCATTGAAGTCCTCCCGTTTTTTTTAAAGTCCAGCACGGTTCTTTCCATATGCGAAGCAAAAAAGCGGCGGCCCTTCTCAGAGCCGCCGCTTGCTGCATCACGAAACCGTCATTACCGGAACGGCGTTGCGTACATCAGCCCGCCATTGGTCCACAGCGCATTCTGCCCACGCGGCAGACGCAGCGGGCTGGCCGCGCCGAGATTGCGGTTGAACACTTCACCGTAATTGCCGACCGCTTTCAGGACATTCACCATCCACGCGCCATCCAGCCCCAGCGCCTTGCCGAATTCACCCGTGCGGCCCAGCATGCGCTGCACGGTGGGGTTCTGCGAGGAGCCTAGCTGTTCGGCAACGTTGCCCTGTGTCACGCCGAGTTCCTCGGCTTCCACCAGCCCCTGGTGCACCCAGCGGACAATATGCGTCCACTGTTCGTCACCACGGCGCGTGAACGGACCCAGCGGTTCCTTGCTGATGGTCTCGGCCATGATTTCGTATTTCGACGCATCCTGTGCCAGCGTGGCGAGCGAGCCTGCCAGCGCGCTGGCATCCTGCGACACCACGTCGCAACGACCGCTGAAGAACGCTTCGTACATCGTGTCGAGCCGTTCGAACACCACCGGCTGGAACGTCATACCGCGCGCGCGGAATGTGTCGGCCAGATTCAGTTCGTGCGTCGTGCCCTGGATCACGCAGATCGTGGCGCCGTTCAGGTCGGCCACTTTCTTGGCGCCCGATTCACGACGCACGGCAAAGCCCTGACCGTCGTAATAACTGACCGGCCCGCTTTCCAGCCCGATGCTGTTATCGCGCTGGAAGGTCTGCGTGGAGTTACGCAGCAGCACATCGATCTCGCCCGACTGCAACGCGGTGAAACGGTTCTGCGCCGTGAGCGTCACGAAACGCACCTTCGTTGCATCGCCCAGCGTTGCTGCGGCAATGGCACGACAATAATCGGCATCGATCCCGCGCATCACGCCCTGCGCATCCGGCACTGCGAAGCCCGCAAAGTTACCCGACACACCGCAGATCAGCTGCCCACGCTGCCGCACCGTATCCAGCGTCGCCGCCTGTGCCGCCATGGGCAAGGCAACAGCCAGAGCTATCAGTAAGCGTTTCATTCTTGTCGTTCTCCCTTGGTCGCCTGTTTTTATTTGGGCAATGCCGCTTCGACCGCGTCTCCCAGAATTGCCACCATACGTTCGACCTCGTCGGCGGTCGAAATATAGGGTGGTGCCAGAATCACATGATCGCCACGCACACCATCGATCGTGCCACCCATCGGGTAACATGCCAGACCGCGGTCGAATGCTTCCTGTTTGATCTTGTCGTTCAACTTGATCGCAGGATCGAACACAGCCTTGCTGGCACGATCCTGCACCAGCTCGATCGCCCAGAACAAGCCACGACCGCGCACATCGCCAACATGCGCGTGATTACCAAACCTGTCGTTCATTTTCGCTTCTAGCAATGCGCCCATTACGCGAACATTATCCAACAGGTTTTCTTCGCGGATGGTTTTCTGCACCGCCAGCGCCGCCGCACACGCCATGGGATGCGCCTGATACGTATGCCCGTGCATGAACGCACCCGATCCCTTGCGCAGCGCATCGATCACGCGCCCCGAGACCAGCACCGCGCCGATCGGCTGATAGCCACCGCCCAGACCTTTGGCGATGATCTGGATGTCCGGCACTACACCTTCCTGTTCCCAGGCATGCATCGTGCCGGTGCGCCCCATGCCGCACATCACTTCGTCGAGAATCAGCAACGCGCCGTGCCGGTCGCACACTTCGCGCATCGCCTTGAAATACCCGGCCGGCGCCGCCACACAGCCCGCCGTCGCGCCGACCACCGGTTCGGCACAGAACGCAATCACGTTCTGCGGGCCGAGGCGCTGGAATTCCGCTTCCAGTTCATCGGCCAGACGCTGCACGAAGGCCACTTCGGTTTCGCCATCCTGCTGGAACCGGTAAGCGAACGCGGGCGTCACATGGCTGAACGCATCGGCCAGCACCGGCGCATACATCTTCCGCCGCATCATGTTGCCGCCCAGCCCCAGCGCGCCCAGCGTGTTGCCATGATAGGACTGCAAGCGCGCAATATACCGCGTGCGCTGCGGCTGCCCTGCCTCGACAAAATACTGCCGCGCCAGTTTCAGCGCCGCTTCCACACCCTCGGACCCCGACGAGCAGAAATACGCGTGCGTAAGGCCGCCCGGCTCCCCGGTCAGCAATATATCGGCGAGCTGTTCGGCGCTGTCGGTGGTGAAGAATCCCGTATGCGCATAGCTGAGTTTGTCCGCCTGTTCCTTGATCGCCGCGACAACGCGCGGATGCCCGTGACCAAGACATGCCACGGCTGCCCCACCCGACCCATCGATGATGCGTCGCCCGTCAGCAGCAATCAGATAGATCCCCTCACCCCCTACCGCACGTTCGGGCAGGCTGCGGAGTGTGCGATGCAGAACACGGCTCATTGATCTTTCCCCTCTTGCGGACGTTATGTGTCGAGCTTGTCACGGCAACGCAGACAACGCCAGACCGTGCAATTACCCCGTCACAGCGCCCGACGCCCGGACGATCGGCGCCCAGCGCGCCTTCTCGGCCGCCATGAAGGTATTATAGGTTGCGGTATCCATCGGCGCGATGTCGGCACCAAATTCACGATAGCGTCTGACGACATCCGCATCGCGCAAAGCTTCGATCGCCACGTTGCACAGCCGCGCAACAATCGCGGGCGGCACGTTCGCCGCGGTCGCAATGCCGTACCACGACGACACGTCGAAATCGGGCACGCCCTGTTCCTGCAATGTCAGCAGTTCCGGCATCGTCGCCGAACGCTGCGCCGAACTGACGCCCAGCGCGCGCAACATGCCGCCCAGCACCTGCTGGCGCGATGCGGGGGCATTGTCGATGGCGAACAGCACCTCGCCCGCCATCACCGCGCTCATCGCCGGCGCAGTGCCGCGATAGGGGACATGCGTGACGGTCACCCCCATGCGCATCCCGAACAGCAACCCGGCCAGATGCGACGTGGTGCCCGCGCCCGAGGACGAGAACATCCCCTTGGTTGGATTGGCGCGGATATAAGCGGCCAGCTCTTTCGGATTACGCACGGGAAGATCGGGGTGCACGATCAGCACGTTCGGCATCGTTGCCAGACGCACCACGCCGGGCACGTCCTTCAGCGGATCGAACGACAGCATGCGTCCATACAGCGTCGGTCCGATGCCGTGCGAGGCAATGTGGTTGATGTAGAACGTATAACCATCCGCCGGTGCGCGCCCGACATACTCGGCCCCGACCATGCCACCTGCACCAGGCTTCGGTTCAATGATAACCGGCTGACCCAGTTTTTCACGCAGCTTCGCTTCGATCACCCGCAGCACAATGTCCGATGCGCCGCCGGCATTTCCGCCAGCGATAAACCGCACCGGCCGCGACGGCCAATCGGACTGGGCGTATGTGTTCCGAGAACCCATGACGGCAGCCAAAGCCGCGCCCCCCAGCAAGACGTGTCGTCTCTGCATGGACTATCTCCCCCTCGCTCCGGCTTTTGCCGCCGGTTGAAAGGAATGATTACGCGGATGTTCCGATGTAGCAAGCGGAAGGTTATTCGCCCCGTGGTAACGGTGGCGTGATCCCAACCTCGTCCACTTCGATCTTCAGGATCCGGTCCCCACGACCCGCGATGGAGCGCGTGGACTTCTCGATATCCTCGATATCTTTCTCGGCCTGTCCGAAATGCTGACGCAGTTTGCCAACCCGGTCGCCCAGGCGCGCCACGTCGTCCAGCAACATACCGACAATCTTCTGGATGCTGGCGGCTTCCTCGCGCATGCGCACATCGCGCATCACGGCGCGCATGGTGTGCAGCAAGGCCGCCAGCGTGTTGGGGCTGGCGATGAACACCTTCTTGCGGTGTGACTCGCTGACCAGCGCGCTGTGGTTCACGTGCAGTTCGGCGTAGACGGCCTCGCTCGGCACGAACATCACCGCACCATCGGCGGTTTCACCCTCGATGATGTATTTGCTGGAGATGTCGTCGATGTGACGGCGGATATCGGTCACGAAGCGTTGCGTGGCGATCTTGCGGGCGGCATCGTCTTCCGCGCTGCGCAGGGCCTGAAAACCTTCCAGCGGGAACTTGCTGTCAATAGCAATCGGGCCGGGCGGCTGCGGCAGTTTGACCAGACAGTCGCAGCGCGTGTTGTTCGACAGCTTATGCTGGAATGCGTAGCCCTCGGCCGGCATGATGTCCTGCACCAGATTGGCCAGCTGCACTTCACCGAACGCGCCGCGCGTCTGCTTGTTGTCCAGCACCATCGACAGCGACGTGACCTGCTGCCCCAGCGCCGCAATGCTCTGCTGCGCCGCATCGATCACCGCCAGACGCTGCTTAAGCTCCTCAACCGAGGCCATCGTGCGCTGTGCCTGTTCCACCACATTGGCGTTCAGCCGCAGGTTCAGCGTATCGAGCGCCGCATTCAGGCGTTCGTTCTGAGCCGCCAGATTTTCGGTAACCGTACGCTGCTGTTGATGCAGCAGCGATGTCTGCCCCTCGGCCTGCTTGCGCAGCGCATCGGCCACACCGGTGCTGACATCGAGGAAGCGTTGATTGGTCTGATCGAACAGGCGTTCAATCTGAAACGCCAGTTGCTGGTTGCGTTCGCCCTGCACCGCCATCTCGCGGAACAGTTCGGGCGGCACCGATGGCCGACGCAGGATCAGAATCAGCAGCAACACCAGAAACAGTGCCCCCACTGCTGCGGCCACCGCCATCTCGGGCGGCAGCCAGACCGGGAGCACTGTTTCCAGTTGTCGCATCAGTGCCGGAAGTGCCGCATGCCGGTGAACACCATGGCGATGCCCGCCTTGTCGGCCGCTTCGATCACTTCGTTGTCACGCATCGATCCACCCGGCTGGATCACCGCTGTGGCGCCAGCGCCGACCACGGTTTCCAGACCATCGGCAAACGGGAAGAACGCATCCGATGCCGCGACCGAACCCTTGGTCAGGCTGTCCGCAAGACCGGCGACCTTCGCGGCCTCTCCGGCTTTCCATGCGGCGATGCGCGCGCTGTCCACGCGGCTCATCTGGCCAGCACCAACACCGACCGTCGCGCCGTCCTTCGCGTAGATGATCGCGTTCGACTTCACGTGCTTGCCGACGCGGAAGGCAAAAATCATGTCATTCAGTTCAGCCTGTGTGGGGGCGCGCTTCGTCACCACCTTCAGGCCCGCGGCTTCAATGCGGCCCGCATCGCGCGACTGCACCAGGAAACCGCCCGCCAGCGCCTTGAACGTCGCACCCTGTGCCACCGGGTCGGGTAAGCCGCCGGTCAGCAGCAGACGCAGGTTCTTCTTGCGGGCGAGGATCGCCTTCGCGCCTTCGGTCGCGTCGGGCGCGATGATCACTTCGGTAAAGATCGCCGCAATCTTTTCCGCCGCTGCTTCGTCCAGCGTGCGGTTCAGCGCCACGATGCCGCCGAACGCCGAGACCGGATCGCAGCGCAGCGCGAGATCCCACGCTGCCGCCATGTCGGTCCCCGTCGCCACGCCGCATGGGTTGGCGTGCTTCACGATCACCACGGCGGGGGCGTCGAACTCGGCCACGCATTCGAATGCGGCGTCGGTGTCGTTCAGGTTGTTGTAGGACAGCTCCTTGCCCTGCACCTGCTGCGCCGTCGCCACGCCAAAGCGCGTGTCGTTGGTATAGAACGCCGCCTGCTGGTGCGGGTTTTCGCCGTAACGCAAGGTCTGGCGCAGTTCACCTGCGAACGTCATGCGCGGCGGGAATGCCACGCCGTTCTGCGCGGCAAACCAGTTCGAGATCGCGCTGTCGTACGACGCCGTGCGCGCATAGGCTTCGGCCGCCAGACGGCGACGCAGTGCCTTGTCCGTGCCGCCTGCGTTCTCGATCGCGGCTTTCACATCGGCGTAATGGGCGGGGTCGGTCAGCACCGCGACCGAGTCATGGTTCTTGGCCGCCGCACGGATCATCGCCGGGCCGCCGATATCGATGTTTTCGATGCAGTCGTCGAACCCCGCGCCCGCGGCGACGGTGGCTTCGAACGGATAAAGGTTCACCGCGACCAGATCGATCGGCGCGATATTGTGTTCTTCCATCTGCGCGACATGCGCGGGCAGATCCCGCCGCCCCAGAATGCCGCCATGCACCTGCGGCACCAGCGTCTTCACGCGGCCGTCGAGGATCTCGGGGAAGCCCGTATGGTCGGACACGTCCTTTACCGGCACGCCGGCATCGCGCAGCGTGCGCGCGGAGCCTCCGGTGGACAGGATTTCGACGCCCTTCGAGGCGAGGAATTTTCCGAACTCGACCAGGCCGGTCTTGTCGGAGACGGAAATCAGCGCGCGGCGGATGGAAATGATGTCGGTCATGCCCCGACTTAACCCTAGAGCTTCAACAAATCCAGAGTACGGCTAATCACCACATCTTCCACGTATTTTTCCCGTGCCCGGGCCAGCCCCGCCTGCCCCATCCGCGCCCTGAGAGCCGAATCGCCTGTCAGACGGTTCAGCGCAGCCGCCAGCGGGGCGCTTTCATAGGCGGGAACCAGAAACCCGGTCTCACCCTCGACCACCTGCTCGCGCGAGCCGCGCACATTGGTGGCTACCACGGGCAGACCAGTCAGCATCGCCTCGATCACGCTCATCGGCAGGCCTTCGGAATGGCTGGGCAGCGCGAAGATGTCGGAGGCGGCCAGCACGTCCGGCACGTCGTCGCGGTGGCCCAGGCGGACCAGACGGTCGCCAAGCCCGGCCTGCTGGAAAAACGGCTCCAGATCGCGGCCATGGTCGGTGGTCAGACGGTTGCCCACCACCCACAGCACTGCACCGGGCACGTCGCGCATGGCGGCCAGCAGTTCCGGATGCCCCTTGCCCCAGACCAGACGCGAGACGATTACCACCACCACCGCATCCTCCGGCGTGCCCAGTTCGGCGCGGATGCGCGCACGTGTCTCGGGCGCCGGACGATACCGCGCCGGGTCGCGCCCGTTGCCCACGGCTGTGGCCTGCGAATGGATATACAGTTTGCGGGCGTCGGTGGCGGCTTCCTCGCTGACGGTCAGAAAAGTGTGAGTCAGCTTGCCGCCCACCCATTCCACCACGAAGGACAGCGCCCGCTTCCACAACGGCCCCGGCTGATGAAACAGAAAGCCGTGGCAGGTATAGGCGATGTGCGGCACGCCCTCGGCCCACGCGGCAGCGCGCGCCAGAAAGCCGCTGATCGGGAAATGTCCGTGCACCATGTCGGGCTTTTCGGCGCGGATCAGCGCGCGCAATGCCTTGAACGCGCGCCATTGCGCCACCGGGTTCAGGCTGCGCGCCATCGGCAGGGCGCGCACATCGAACCCGTCCTGACGCACCGGTTCCAGCAACGGCCCATCCGCACAGACACCGATCACCTGATGCCCGCGTGCCCGCATGGCCTGCATCAGCGGCCAGACGAACTGCCGGATACCAAAATCGATGTGAACAACCTCGAGGATCTTCACGTCACCCGACTTTCGAGATCGCCCATTTGATCAGCTGCGGGCTGTCCGGATACGCGGTCAGCACCACCTGTTCCGTGCGACGTGCATCGCTGCCGCCCAGATAGATGCTTTCCTCCAGCGCCAGATGCGCGCCTTCGGAGCGCAGCCGCCAGCCACCGCCGGACGACAGACGCAGCAGCACCGTCTCGCCATCGTTCTGCACGCTGGCCTTCACATTCGGGTGCAGGTGGAAGCGGATCGAGAACGGCTGCGGCGTTTCCGCCTCGACGCTGTCTTCGCCGCGAATGTCCTCGCCGCTTTCCGACATATATAACCGCCGCCGATGAATGGCACCGAACAGGCGCTTCCAGCCGTTATGGCTTGCTTCCAGCCAGTGCGCGCCGTTGGCCTGCTGGCGTTCCACCTCGACCAGCGTCGGGCGACGGCCCAGCCCTTCGTCGCGCAGTTCGGACGAATTCACATTCGCCACCACCAGGGTGGAATGCGCCGCCGTCGCGCGCAGGGCGGAACTCCATTCGGCGGCGGTGGGCGCCGCGCCGCAATTCACGATCATCCGGTCGCGCCCGATCGAGAGTTCGAACGACAGAGTGCCCGCGTGCGAAAAACGATCCAGCCCGGCTTCGGGCGGTGCGCCGCAATCGACCAGCATCATCGAACGCCCGGCCTGCAAACGCTGGAACCCACCCTCGGCCATCGATGTCAGTGCGCGGGCACGGCAGCCGGTCTGCGCCAGCACCAGATCGATCAGCACCGGGCTGCTTTCCTTCGAACCATTGAACAGTGCCAGCCCGCCATCCGGATGGCGGAATGCACGCAGCACCGGCACCATGCGTTCCACCGCATGCGGCAGCGATGCCGGTTCCTTCACGCCGCCGGTCTGCAGCAGCGCGCGGATTTCCACCAGATCGGCCAGCGCGGTCAGATGCGCGCTGGGGGAACGTTCCACCTGGCAGCCATCCGACAGCAACTGCCGTTCGATTTCCTGCGGCAGGAAGCGCATCGCACGGGCCAGAAATGCCTCGTGATCGGGCAGCGCCACGGCCGAGACAAACAGCCCCTTCAACGCCCGCAACGCCCGCCCATCCATGGTCTCGGCCGGCAGCGAGAGCGACAGCGTGCGTGTATCGTGCACGATACGCGTCATCAGCTTCTGGCGGAATTCATCATCCGCAGTGGCGGCAAAGAAATCGTAATGCCCCAGCCACGACGACAGGCGCGTGCCGATCACGTCCACGCGATCCGCAATCGGGTCGCGATAGCCGCCATCAATCCAGCCTGCGACCAGCTGACGCGCCCGCAGCCGGGCCGTATCGGTCCCCAGCGCGCGCAGATCGCGGATCCACGAAAAGCCATGCGCGGCGGCACGGAATGCATCCGGCCCGCCAATTTCCAGCCAGCTGTTCGGATGCAGCGGACGCCACGCACCCGCCAGTTCCAGTTCACCCTTCAGCAGCCGCGCACCGCGTCCGGCCTCGCCGGGCCAGGGGTCGCGCACCACACGCGTCGGGGCGTCGGGCACGTGCGCCGAACGCAGATCGCTGATGCGGGCGAACGCCTTGGACGCCAGCCTGATCCAGCGACCCGAGCCGCTCATCCGCGCAGACCTGCAATCGCCGCCGCGTAATCAGACGTGCCGAACACCGCCGTGCCGGCCACCAGCACATCGGCCCCGGCCGCCAGCGCGTCCTTCGCGGTAACAGCGGTCACGCCACCATCGACCTGCAGGTCGATATCGAACCCGCTCGCGTCGATCATCCTGCGCAGCGCGGCGATCTTGCCCAATTGCGAGGCGAGGAATTTCTGCCCGCCGAACCCCGGATTGACCGTCATCACCAGAATCAGATCCAGCTGGTCCATCACATGTTCAATGGCCGAAACAGGTGTGCCGGGATTGAGCACCACACCCGCCTTTTTCCCCAGCCCGCGGATCACCTGCAGCGACCGATGCAGATGCGGCCCGGCTTCCGGATGCAGCGAGATCATGTCCGCCCCTGCTTCCGCGAACGCCGCCAGATACGGGTCGGCCGGGGCGATCATCAGATGCACATCGAACACCATTTTCGAGTGCAGCCGCAGCGCCTTCACGATGCTCGGTCCAAACGAGATATTGGGCACGAAATGCCCATCCATGATGTCGAGGTGCAGCCAATCCGCCCCGGCGGTCTCGATCGCGCGGACTTCCTCGCCCAGACGGGCGAAGTCGGCGGCAAGAAGACTGGGGGCGATACGAACGGGACGGGTGCTGCGAATGCTGGACATACCTCTTAACTACCGAGTTGGGGTGAAGCCGGGCAAGTCACTCCGGGAAAAAACCGGAGGCGTTACATTTTTATCAACCGGGCAGCGAAGAAACCGTCCAGACCGCCCTGTTCCGTCCACATGCCGGGATGCGTGCGCAGGTAACCGTCCTCCGTGCGGGCTTCGGGCAGGAAAGCCAGTTCTTCCGCCGTAAATGGCGCCAGCTTGAAGGGCAGGTCCTGCAGGGCGGCGGCGATCCGTGCCTCGCCTTCTTCGGGCTGCATCGAACAGACGGCATAAACCAGCCGCCCACCGGGCTTCAGCAGCCGCGCCGCGGCCGCCAGCAGAGTGCTCTGGGTAGCGTTCAGCGCCGCGATGTCGCTGATGCGCTTCATGCGCGGCACATCGGGATGGCGGCGGATGGTGCCGGTGGCGCTGCACGGGGCATCCAGCAGGATGGCGTCGAATGTCTCGGCCTTGCCCCAGGTGGCGGCATCGGCGGTCACGATTTTGGCCTTCAGGTGCAGACGCGCCAGATTTTCCTGCAGGCGCGGAATGCGGCGCTTTTCTTTCTCGACCGCGGTGACCGTGGCACCCGCCGCAACCAATTGCGCGGTCTTGCCACCGGGGGCGGCGCAGAGATCGGCAATCACCTCGCCCGCTTGCGGGGCCAGCAGACGCACCGGCAGGGCGGCGGCGGCGTCCTGCACCCAGAAGGTGCCCTCGGCGAAACCGGGCAGTTCCGTCACCCGCGTGCCGGGCGGAAACCGCACCGATCCGCTGGGCAGCAGCGTACCGCCGGGCGGAATGGCCGCGCCGGGCAGCAGGCTGAGGTCGATGGGGGCTTCGTGCTGATGCGCCTCGGCAATCGCGCGGGCCGCCGGTCCCCAACTGCCCCAGAGCCAGACGGGCGTGTCGAGCCGGGGGCCGTCCAGTCCTTCGAGCAATGCCGGGCCGCCAGCCGCCAGTTTACGCAGCACAGCGTTCACCAGCCCGGTAAACGGCGTCAGTTTGCGGGCACGGGCGATGTCGACCAGCGTCGCCACCACGGCATGCGCGGGCGTGCCCAGCAGCAACAACTCCGCTGCGCCAAGGCGCAGGATATGGCGCACGGCCTGTGGCGGAGATTTGTTCAGGTGGGTATCCAGCACCTCGTCCAGCGTGCCCAACCGACGCAGCACGGCTGCGGCGAGGCGGTGCGCGGCGGCCTTGTCGCGCGCATCCAGGGTTTTCGGCTGGGAATCGAGTGCATCTTCCAGCGCCCGACGCTTGTCCAGCACGGCGGACAGCAGATCGAACGCGGCAAGGCGGGTGGGGTTTGACAGATCCTGCGACATGGGGGCGTTCATGACGCGTCTGCGTCTGGCAGGCTAGCCCCCATACGGAATTAGGCCCAGGGATTGGCCGGTGGCGGTGCCTGGGGCCGCTGCGGCGGGGTGGAGGACCACGGGGTCGGGCCGATCACCCCCATCTGCGCCGCCTGTTCGCGTAACGCATGGATGCGGTTTTCAGTAGCCGGGTGGGTGGTGAACAGGTTGTCCATATTGCGCCCGGTCAGCGGGTTGATGATGAACATATGCGCGGTTGCGGGCGCTGCCTCGGCCGCTTCGTTGGGGATGCGGCGGGCGTAATTGTCCAGCTTCTGCAGCGCGCTCGCCAGCGCCAGCGGATTGCCGCACAGTTCGGCCCCCAGCTTGTCGGCCGAGTATTCGCGCGTACGGCTGATCGCCATCTGCACCAGCATCGCCGCCATCGGGGCCAGCACCATCATCAGGATCCCGACGATGGGGTTCGGACGATTCTCGCCATCGCGATTGCCACCGAACATCATGCCGAACTGGCCCATCTGCGCGATCATCGAAATGGCCCCGGCCAGAGTGGCCGTGATGGTCATCGTCAGCGTGTCGCGGTTGTGCACATGGGCGAGTTCATGTGCGATCACCCCGGCAATTTCCTCGTCACTCAGCAGATCCATCAGCCCCGTATTCACCGCCACCGCCGCGTTTTGCGGGTTGCGGCCGGTGGCGAACGCGTTCGGCTGGTTTTCGTGAATTATATACAGCTTCGGCATCGGCAGCCCGGCGCGATGCGCCAGTTCTTCCGTCAGCCGATACAGGTTGGGGGCCTCGGCCGGGCTGACCGGCTGCGCGTTGTGCATACGCAGCACCATCGCGCCCGAATTCCACCACGAGAAAACGTTCATGGCAGCGGCCATCAGCAGCGCGATCATCATCCCGCCCTGTCCGCCAACCATATAGCCGATGGCCCCGAACAGTGCCGTCAGCCCCGCCAGCAGCAGGGTGGTTTTCATATAGTTCATCGCCAACTCCCATCCGATACGCTGTTATATGGGGAGCTCGTGGCTTTTTTCATCAACTTCCATGACCAATCTGGACAGGCAGGGCCATTCGGTTCCACATAAACCGCATGAGCGAGACCGAAAAAGACCCCGCCCCGGCAACCCCGGCGGCCGAAACCGAGAAAAAACCCGTCGAGATTGGCGGCCCCAAAGGCCCCGAACCCACCCGCTTTGGCGACTGGGAGCAAAAAGGCCGCTGCACGGACTTCTGAGGATAACCCCATGACCAGCCATCACCTGATCCCCGCCACCCCCGAAACCGTGCGCTGGGGATTGTTCGATGCCGCCGCACCCGCCGTCTGCACGGTGAATTCCGGCGACACCGTGGTGATGGAGACCATCTCCGGCCCACCCGAAGTGCTGCCCCCCGCATCGTCCGGGCTGGCCGTGCCGCCTGCGCTGGCGGCATATCTGGCCAGTAATCCACGTCGTGGACCGGGACACATGCTCACCGGGCCGGTGGCGGTTTCCGGGGCCGAGCCGGGCGACATGCTGGAAGTGCGGATCGAGGCCGTGGAACTGGCCGCCGACTGGGGATATTGCGGCTTTCGCCCACTGTCCGGCACGCTGCCCGAGGATTTTCCCGAACGCCTGCTCTCCCACATTCCGGTCGATCGTGTGCGCGGCACCTGCAAGCCCGCCTGGGGGCCGGAACTGAAGCTGGCACCGTTCTTCGGCGTGATGGGCGTAGCCCCGCCCGCCAGCTGGGGCGCGATCAGCACCAAGGAACCGCGCGCCCATGGCGGCAATATCGACAACAAGGAACTGACGGCGGGCAGCACGCTATATCTGCCGGTCTGGGCACCGGGCGCGCTGTTTTCGGCCGGAGACGGTCACGGGTTACAGGGCGACGGCGAAGTCTGCGTCAATGCGCTGGAAATCGGGCTGACCGGCACCTTCACGCTGATCCTGCATAAAAAGACCGGCACGACCTATCCCTGGGCCGAGACGCCGACCCACTGGATCACCATGGGCATGCACGAGGACCTGGATGTGGCGATGAAAATCGCATTGCGCGAGATGATTTCCCTGATCACCCGCCGTTCGGACCTGAATGCCGGACAGGCGTACCAATTCTGTTCACTGGCGGTTGATTTTCGGGTCACGCAAACAGTGAATGGGGAAAAGGGCGTACATGGGATGCTGAAAAAAGACATCCTCTTCTAAGAAGAAATATTCCGATCAAATTTGGTTGAAAAATCGCATTTCCTTTTCACCTTACAAGTTGTCCACAGAAATCTTAACAACGAATTGGCACTAGTTATTGAGGTTCCCAAACGCTTGCTGCTACAAGACTTTGTATTCGAGGCACATGAAGGAGACCCCCTGTGGAATGGACAGATGAAGCTATTGCGCGGTTGAAAGCGCTCTGGGCTGAAGGCCATTCAACAGCCGAAATCGGTCGGCGAATGGGTGTTTCCAAGAACGCCGTGGTGGGCAAGGCACATCGCCTGCACCTGCCGGCGCGCCCCTCGCCGATCCGCCGCGATGCAGATTCCAGCCGTCCGCGCCAGCCGACCGTGCGCCGCGTGACCGGCCCGACACTGCCGCCGCTGGCATCGGTTGCGCCTCCGGTTACCGTTACGCCTTCCACTCCGGTGCGCACGCCGGTGGCCAAGGCTGCCACCAAGCCGAGCTTTTCGGTCGTTACGCGTCCGGCTGCAACGTCCAACACGACGTCGCGCTATCTGGGCCGTCCGGTTGCCTGCTGCTGGCCGCTGGGCGAACCCGGCGCCAAGGATTTCCGCTTCTGCAGCGCGGAAAGCATGCCCGGCAAGCCGTATTGCGAAGAACACGCGCAGCTCGCCTACGTGAAGATCAAAGACAAGCGCGACGACGCCGCCTGATACCGCGGCGGACACACCGCACTCAACCAGCAAACGCCTGTCCGGGCATTCCGGCAGGCGTTTTTTGTTGCTATTCCCTTTTCCACCAATACGTTAACCGTCCAGCGACAGGCGCTTTTTCTTGACTCGTAACGAGAGCGGAAGAATTCTTGCGTTGTGGAAACGTCCATAACGAAGGAACGACCGGATGACTCAAGGCACGGTGAAGTGGTTTAATCCCACCAAAGGCTACGGCTTTATTGCACCGGATACCGGTGGGAAGGATATCTTCGTCCATATCAGCGCCGTGCAGAAAGCAGGCCTGCGGACCCTGATCGAAGGGCAGAAGCTGGGGTTCGAGATTTCGGATGCCGACAATTCGGGGCGGTCGGCAGCGGTTAACCTCGTCAAGGAGGAATGACCTACCGATCTGCTGCGAAGCAGTCCGGGTAAACGTTTGGTTATTGCTTTGTGCCCCCGTCTCGGGTACCCCATCGAGGGATTTTTGGCAGTAGCAATGTCTAATCGAACTTTATCCGAACAGACCGCCCCCACACCGCGTGCAGCGCTCGACTCTGACGACGTACGCACAGCCTATCGGCGGTGGGCGCAGATTTATGATGTTACATTCGGTGGCGTATCGGCATTTGGCCGACGGCGTGCGGTAGCGGCCATCAACGCGCTTCCAGCGACAAAAGTGCTGGAAGTGGGGGTCGGCACCGGCCTCGCCCTGCCGCACTACACGCGCGACAAACGCATCACCGGGATCGACCTGTCGACCGAGATGCTGGAAGTCGCCCGCAAGCGTGTGGCCGAGGAAAAGCTGATGCACGTGGACGCCCTGCTGGAGATGGACGCCGAGGCGACCATCTTCGAAGACGCATCCTTTGATGTGGCGGTGGCGATGTTTGTGGCATCTGTTGTGCCGAACCCGCGCAAGCTGATGACCGAGATGCGCCGCGTGGTGCGCCCCGGCGGGACGATTTTCTGCGTGAACCATTTCCGCGCCGAACGCGGCCCGCGCTGGTGGGTGGAATCAGCGATGGCCCCGCTATCGCGCCGGCTTGGCTGGCATCCGGACTTCGCGATGGCATCGCTGCTGACTGCTGAAGAACAGGCCAAGGCGACAATGGAACCCGTGCCGCCGTTCGGGTTGTTCACGCTGGTAAAGATCCAGAACGACTAAATAGGCTGCACTCTGGCAGACATAAAAAAAGCGGCCCGAAGGCCGCTTTTTTCATACGTATTGCTCAGTAACGGTAGTGATCGTTCTTGAACGGGCCAGCTTCCGGCACGCTGATGTAAGCCGACTGCTTCGCCGTCAGCTTGGTCAGCTGCGCACCGACTTTCGCCAGATGCAGCGCCGCGACCTTTTCGTCCAGCTTCTTCGGCAGCGTGTACACTTCCTTCTTGTACGCCTGCAGGTTGGTCCACAGTTCGATCTGCGCCAGAGTCTGGTTCGAGAAGCTCGCGCTCATCACGTAGGACGGATGGCCCGTCGCGTTGCCCAGGTTCACCAGACGGCCCTGCGACAGGATGATCAGGCGCTTGCCATCGGGGAACACAACTTCGTCCACCTGCGGCTTCACGTTGTCCCATTCCAGGTTGCGCAGACCGTCGATCTGGATTTCCGAATCGAAGTGGCCGATGTTGCACACGATCGCTCGATGCTTCATGGCGCGCATGTGGTCGACCGTCAGCACGTCCACGTTACCCGTCGCCGTAACGAAGATGTCGCCGCGCGGAGCAGCCTGTTCCATCGTCACGACTTCATAGCCTTCCATCGCCGCCTGCAACGCGCAGATCGGATCGATCTCGGTCACCAGCACGCGGCAGCCGGCGTTGCGCAGCGATGCGGCCGAGCCCTTGCCCACGTCGCCGAAGCCCGCCACGACGGCAACCTTGCCGGCCATCATCACGTCGGTGCCGCGGCGGATGCCGTCGACCAGGCTTTCGCGGCAGCCATACAGGTTGTCGAACTTCGACTTGGTCACGCTGTCGTTCACGTTAATCGCCGGAAACAGCAGCTTGCCTTCCTTCTGCATCAGATACAGACGATGCACGCCCGTGGTGGTTTCTTCCGTCACGCCGCGGATGTTCTTGGCGAGTTCGGCAAACCAGCCCGGCTTCTTGGCCAGCGTGTCACGGATCAGCGCGTAGAAGACTTTTTCTTCATCGTTCGACGCGGTGTCGAGGAACGCCGTGTCGCCCTTTTCGGCGCGCAGGCCCAGATGCACGAACATGGTGGCATCGCCGCCATCGTCGAGGATCATGTTCGGTGTGCCGCCATCGTGCCATTCGAAAATACGGCGCGCGTAGTCCCAGTATTCTTCCAGCGTTTCGCCCTTGGTGGCGAACACGGGAACGCCGCTTGCGGCAATCGCCGCCGCCGCGTGATCCTGGGTCGAGAAAATATTGCACGAGGCCCAGCGGACTTCGGCACCCAGATGCACCAGCGTTTCGATCAGCACGCCGGTCTGGATTGTCATGTGCAGAGAACCGGCAATGCGCGCGCCCTTCAGCGGCTGCGACGGGCCGAATTCTTCACGGATTGCCATCAGGCCGGGCATTTCGTCCTCGGCCATCGACAGTTCCTTGCGTCCCCATCCGGCGAGGCTGATGTCGCGGACAATGTAATCGTTGTGTGCCATGGGCTGCTCCTGATCGTGTGGCGCCCGCCCTAGCACGATCGGAAAGTTCCGGCCATACACATAAGGATATCTTTATGTATTACGCAGCCCGCGCTCTCAGGCGATCCCGAATTTTGCGCTGAATTCCTTGACCAATTCGCGGATGCGCTGCGGGTCGGACTGTTCCATCACGCTGCGAGCAAAGCGGGCGCAGTCGGTAATCGCCACCGCACGGACTGCCTGCTTCACACGCAGCAGCGACGATGCGTTCATCGAGAACGAACGCAGGCCCAATCCCAGCAGTAACGGGGTGAGCTGCGGATTGCCCGCCATCTCGCCACAGACCGAGACCGGCATGCGCATACGCAAAGCTGCCTCGGTCGCGAACTGCACCAGACGCAGCACAGCGGGGTGCAGCGGATCGTACAGATGTGCAACGCCGGTTTCACCCCGGTCCACCGCCAGCGTGTACATCGCCAGATCGTTGGTGCCGATGGCGAAGAAATCCGCTTCCAGCGCCAGCGTATCCGCGGCCAGTGCGGCCCCCGGTGTTTCGATCATGATGCCAAGCGGCGGTAACGTCTCGGGCAGCGGCACGTTGCGCCGACGCAGACGCCGCGCCACGCGATCGTAGATCTCGCGCGCCTCGCGCACTTCATCGGGCACTGTTACCATCGGCAGCAGCACACGCACCGGTCCATGGGTCGAGGCACGCAGAATTGCCGCCATCTGCACTTCCAGCAATTCAGGCGATTTCAGCAGCATGCGAATGCCGCGCAGACCCAGCGCCGGGTTGGTGTCGCTGACCACGGGCACCACGCCCGCATTGCTCAGCGATTCGATTTCCTTCTCGCCGCCCCAGTCCAGCACGCGGATGGTGACGGGATCGCCCTGCATCGCGTCGATCACCGTGGCATAGGCTTCGGCCTGACTGTCCTCGTCCGGAATGTCCTCGCGGTTCATGAACAGGAAGTCGCTGCGCAACAGGCCGATGCCCACCGCACCTGCCTGAATGATCAGCGGCAGTTCGGCCGGAATCTCCAGATTGCCTTGCAGCTCGACCGGTTCGTGGTCGGTGGTCTCGGCCTTCAGGCGGCTGACCTTGGCAAGCTTCTGTTTCTCGCGCGCAAACGCAGTCAATGCACGACGCGCGGCTGTCAGCGTGGTCGCTGTGGGGTTCAGCGTCACCGTGCCTGCAGTGCCATCGATCACGACGGTATCGCCCGCGCGGGCTGCATCGGTCAGCCCTGTGGCACCCAGCACCGCCGGGATCCCCAGCGCACGCAGCATGATAGCGGTGTGGCCATCGGCCCCGCCCTCATCCGTCGCAACGCCGGCCAGCCTTGTCGGGTCGATCAGTGCGGCATCGGCGGGGGTCAGCGCTTCGGCCAGCAGCACCGTGCCGCTGGGCAGATGCGCAAAGTTGCGGAACGGCGTGTGCAGCAGGTTGCGGATCAGCCGACGCGCAATCTCGTGCACTTCATCGGCGCGGCGCCTCAGCCCGGCCTTGTCGTCGCCGCGCATCTCCATAAATGCGGCAGCAATCGCATCGGCTTCCTCAGCAATTGCGGTTTCAGCCGCGACCAGCTGTTCGGCGATACGTTTGCGCGCCGCACGCAGCAGCCGTGAATTGCCGAGCATCTGCGCATAGGCATCCAGCAGCGGCGATAATTCTTCCTGCGCTTCCTCGGGCAATGCGCCCAGACGCAGTTTCAGTTTGGTAAGCTGCTTGCGCGACCGCGCAACCGCATCGTCGAGATGCGCAACCTCGGCCTCGATATCGCTGGCCTGAATGCGGCGCGCTTCGGGGATTTCCTGCGGCTGCGGTTCGCTGCTGTCGAACAGCGGTCCAATTGCAATGCCGGGCGAAACCGCAATGCCGTGCAAGACCTTCTCGCCCTTGCGGGCGCGTGCTGGCTTGGCGGCCGGTGTGTCAGTCCTGCTCATCGAAGCCGCGCGAGACCAACGCAATCAGCGCGTCCATCGCCTCTTTCGCATCCCACCCTTCGGCGCGCAGCTCGATCGTGCTGCCCTGCCCGGCTCCCAGCATCATCAGCCCCATGATCGACTGGGCGGGCACGTCCATACCATCCTTCGCAACCGTGACGGCGGCGGAAAACTGTTCAGCCAGAGTGACAAACTTGGCCGCCGCCCGCGCATGCAGGCCGCGACGATTGGGGACAAGCACGCTGCGGATCAGGGCCGATGTGTCACTCATCCGTTGGTTCCGTCCTTCACGTCGTCCGGGCAGCCACACTGATTACCCGGCTTGCCGTTCAGCACATGCGAAGCTGCGGCAATGTATTTACGTCCAGCATCTTGCGCACACGCGACGACTTCCGCAATCGGGTATGTGCCGCGCATTTTGGCAAGCTTCACCAGCATCGGCAGGTTCATCCCGGCGATCACTTCCACACCGGGGCGGTCCAGCTGCGAAATGGCCAGGTTGGATGGGGTGCCGCCGAACATGTCGGTCACCACGATGACACCATCGCCGCTGTCAGCAGCGATGATGCTGGCCTCGATCTCGTGGCGGCGGGATTCGACGTCGTCGTCGGGGCCGATACAGATGGCAGCAACATTGCTCTGCGGCCCGACGACGTGTTCCATCGCCAGTCGAAATTCCTCCGCCAATCTGCCGTGCGTAACCAATATCAGGCCGATCATGGGGCGAGTCCTGAGGCGCCGTAACAGGATGCAGTCATCATGGAATGAACTCAGGCCTCCTGTGCCTGAACGGGCGGGCTGTTATGCGCCGCGTCTGAAACCTCGGCGGCACCCGAGGTGCGGCCCAGCTCTCTATGTAGCACATCTGTATGCCAGCCAGAAACTGCAAGATCGCATGACAGCTTTTCAACTATACACACAGATCTGTGCTTCCCTCCGGTACACCCCACGGCGACTGCCAGGTATTTCTTGCCCTCCTGCACGAAGCGCGGAAGTAAAAACAGCAGCATATCCTGCAACTTCTGATAGAAATTAACGAAGTCGGGGTCCGATTCGACGTAAGCGGAGACGTTTTTGTCTTTTCCGGTCAGGTGCTTCAGCACCGGGTCGTAGTGCGGGTTCTTAAGAAACCGTGCATCGAAAACCAGGTCTGCGTTTTTAGGCAGTCCGTTCCGGTACGAAAAAGATACCAGCGAGACCGTCAGCCCCGGATCACGATCGCGCGAGAAATGCTGTTCGATCTGCTGGCGCAGGGTGGGGATCGGTAAATCCGTGGTGTCGATCAGCAAATCGGCGGCGATGCGCAGGTCGGCCAGCAGCGCCTGTTCGGCGGCAATCCCGTCGGCCACGCGGCGTTCGGGGGCCAGCGGGTGGCGGCGGCGGGTTTCGCTGTAGCGACGCAGCAGCGAATCCTCGGCCGCGTCGGCAAAAACCAGATCCACGCGCCGCCCCGGCGTCAGGCGCAGGCGTTCCAGCGTGTGGATCACCGTCGCGGCGCTGAAGCCACGCGTGCGGGCATCCACCCCGATGGCCAGCGGCGTCGATGCGCGGGCAGCCATTTCCTCGATCAGTTCCAGCGGCAGATTGTCCACCGCTTCGTGGCCAAGGTCTTCCAGCATGTGCAGAATGGTGGTCTTGCCCGCGCCGGACAGGCCGGTGACCAGCACGATGGTGTTGACGGTCCCGGTCATACGGCGAATGCCCCGACAAGCATGGGGGCACCCTGGGCGCAGTCGAGTGCGCGGAGAATTTTCGCCGGGGCCGAAGCTTCCAGCATGTTCAGAACGATCATCGGCGCACCATGCATCGTCGCGGGTTCGGGCAGGCGCTCGGGGTGTCCGGCGGCCACCACAAGCGCAAGCTGGGCTGTGTGTATATGCGGAAGGCGCAACATGCCAAGTCCGCGCACCTCGATCAGTCCGGCTAGCGTCGTGGGGGGCGTCAGGGTGAGGCCGTCGATCTGCACCTGGTCGTCAGCCAGCAGGTCACACCCGTGGTCGAGCAGACGCAACGCCAGATCGGACTTGCCCGCCCCGGGCGGCCCGATCAACAGAATGCCGGCCCCCACGCGGGCCACACAGCTTGCATGGATAAGCATTCCGGGAATGTGACCCCACGGGCCGGGAAATGGAAGGGTCTTGTCGTCTGCCGGTTGTAATGCAACCGTATCGGGCAGAGGTGTCCAATGACAACAAATCCAATCGTTCTCCTGTCGGTCGATGCGCGCGGCGTGGCGACCGTGACGCTGAACCGCCCCGAAGTCGGCAATGCCTATAACGAAGACCTGCTGAACGCGGTGATCTCGGGGCTGGAGGATCTGAAGCGCGACCCGCATGTGCGCGCGCTGGTGATCCGCGGCGCGGGGCGGCATTTTCAGGCCGGGGCGGACATCAACTGGCTGAAAGAAGCCGCCGGATACGGGCCGGAACAGGCCTTCGCCGCATCGATGGCGACCACGCGCGCCATGCAGTTGCTGAACGAATTCCCGCGCCCCACCATCGCCGTGGTGCAAGGCGCGTGCTTCGGCGGCGGCTGCGGGATTGTCTGCGCGGCCGACCTGGTGCTCGCCACGCCGCAGGCGCAGTTCGGCATCACCGAAGTGCGGGTGGGCGTCGCCCCGACCCCGATCTCGACCCATATGGTCAACGCGATGGGGCTGCGGCACACGCGCCGCTATGCGCTGACCGGCGAACGCTTCGGGGCAGAAGAAGCCTGCCGCATCGGGCTGGTGCACGAAGTGGTCGCCGCGAATTTCATGGAACAGCGTCTGGCCGATATCCTGGACGAGATCTTCCTGTCCGCCCCGCAGGCAATGGCGGTGACGAAGCAGTCCTTCCTGGCGGCCAATGGCCTGACGCTGGATCAGCGTGCCATGGAACAGCTGGCGCATGAATCGTGGATGCAGCGTGCCTCGGCCGAGGGACGCGAAGGTCTGTCGGCTTTTGTGGAAAAACGCCGTCCGGACTGGTTCAAGCCCGGCACGGTGCAAGCGTGATGGCGGCACGGCGGCACATCAGCCAGGGATCCTCCTTCGAGCGCGAGATCGGTTACAGCCGCGCGGTGGTGGATGGGGACTGGATCTTCGTTTCGGGCACCACCGGCTTCGATTACACGACGATGACCATCACCGATGACGTGATGGCGCAATGCGCGCAGACGCTGAAGAACATCGGCGCAGCATTGGCCGAGGCCGGGTCGTCGCTGGATGATGTAGTGCGGGTGTCGTATTTCCTGTGCAATGCGGCAGATTTTCCACCATGCTTCCCACTGCTGCGCGAAGCCTTTGCCAAGGCTCGCCCCGCCGCCACCATGCTGCAGGTAGCAGGCTTTGCCGACCCGAAAATCCGCATCGAGATCGAGGTCACCGCCCGCCGGCAGGGGTAGTTTCACCCGCGTGCAAAAACCTTTATAGGGCGGGATGTATGTCCCCGTAGCTCAGCAGGATAGAGCACAGGATTCCTAATCCTGGGGCCGTGGGTTCGAATCCCGCCGGGGACATTCCCTGCCCCAATGAAAAAGGGCACTACATCCAAAGATGCAGCGCCCCGCTTCCAGACTTGAAGCCCCTCTTACGAGGGGGCCTGTTCGGTGTTCATCGGACGTGGCGTGCAAGATGTTGCACCGTCTTCCTGCACGGTTGAGCGGTTGTCACCCGGGAAGCTGCCCGGAGCGGCGTTGGCCGATACGGCACCAAAACTGAACATCAGAACCGTTATGGCCGCGAGAAGTAGTGCTTTCATGGTCATGTCTCCAGCTCGACAGATACATACAACGAACCTGTCTCCCAGACCCTGCACAGCCAGGGCGGGAGAGTCAATATAAGTTAAGAATAATACATATTATTCAAAGAAAATGCCGTTTATTTTCACAATACCTCACCGAGTAATATATTGGGCAGATCCAGTTTTATATTACCTGAGTATTGTAGTTATTATTTCACGATAATTGTGCGGGCGATTTCCAACGCATGGGTTATCAGCGCTTCATTGGCTTCCGGGGTGCGGAACGCGCTGTGCGCCGTCAACGTTACATTTGGCAAACGTGTAAACGGATGCCCGGCCGGCAGCGGCTCCACCCCGAAGACGTCCAGCGCCGCGTGCCCGACCTGTCCGGAGCCCAACGCGGCAAGCAACGCGCCCTCGTCCACCAGCGCACCGCGCGCGGTGTTCACCAGCAGCACGCCGGGACGCATCCGGGCAATTTTTTCAGCCGAGATGATGCCGCGAGTCTCGTCGGTCAGCAGCAGGTGCATCGACACGACATGGCTTTCCGCCAGCACGGTGTCGAGGTCGGTAAAGGTTACCCCGGGGGCGGTTTTGGGGGAGCGGTTCCAGGCCAGAACCTTCATCCCGGACCCCACCGCAATGCGCGCCACTTCGGCCGCAATGCCGCCAAACCCAACCAGCCCCAGCGTCTTGCCGGTCAGTTGCAGACCCTCGCTGCGGGTCCACTGCCCGGTGCGCACGTCGCGGTCCATCCGCGCGATGTTGCGGGCACCCGCCCACATCAGCGCGATTGTGTGTTCGGCCACCGCCGTGTCGGCGTAGCCGCGGATGATGTGCACGGTGATGCCGAGTTCGGCCAGTTCCTCGATATTCATGTAACTGCGCGCGCCGGTGCCGAGGAAAATCACGTGTCGCACATCCGGGCAGGCGCGCATGGCATCGGTCGGCATGAAGGTGTGGTCGTTCAACACGATCGTCTGGCCGCGCAACAATGCGGCCAGTTCGTGCGGTTCCACATGGGCGGCAGGGTTGACGCGAATGTCCGGGTCGGTGGCGGTTTTGATACGGGTAAATACGTTACCCAGTTCAGTGCCGCCGTCGATGAACAAACCCTGCATGTTTCCCTCGTATAACCCGGTGGTTGCTTATATTGATGAAATTATACATTTTCGCAATATATACAGATTGACGAATAATCCGCAGATAGAGCATGGTCCGAACATGCCGCACATCCTCCGTTTTGTCGTTCCCTTTGTTGCTCTGACGAGCATCGCTCTGGCGCAAAAACCCCCTGCCCTGGACGAAACTCCGGCACGCCCACCCGCCGCAACCAGGCCGGGGCGACCGGCAGTAACGCCGCCAGCCGCGCGCCCAGCCACGCCGTCGCAGCCGGATGCCAGCGGCAAACCTGCCGCCTTGGACGACACTGCGCCGACACGCCCGCCCGCAGCAACCCGACCGGGACGACCGGGCACACCGCCCCCCGCCGCACGCCCGGCGACGCCCGCGCAGCCGGATGCCAGCGGCAAGCCTTCCGCTTTGGACGACAATGCCCCCGCACCGACGCGCCCGCCAGCCGCAACCCGGCCAGGGCGGCCGGGCACAACACCGCCTGCCGCTCGGCCAGGCATACCCCAACCCATTCCCGAAGGCGGCACCGGCGGTAAACCCGCAGCACTGGATGGCAGCAGCGCGGCTCCCCCGCCTGCTCCGCGCGCTGGCACCACACCCCGTCGCGGGGCGGGCGCAACGCCGGCACCCAGCACGGCTGGAAAACCGGAAGCGCTGAGCGAGGAAGAAGCCCGCCGCGAACAGGCCCGCAGTGGCCGCAACGGCCAGTATCGCACGGTTTCGACCGGCACCGGCTTTGTGGTGGCCAGTCAGCGCGTGCTGACCAACCAGCACGTCGTCAACAGCTGCCAGCGCATCTCGGTGCGCACCAGCACGGACCTGGTGCTTGAAGCAACGGTTCTGGCAGCGGATTCCGGCCGCGATCTGGCGATCCTGAATGTGCAGGGCAATGCGGGCCCAATCCTGCCGTTCCGCGGCCAGCCCGAAATCCGTCGTGGCGAGGACGTGGTGACCTATGGATTCCCGCTGACCGACATTCTGTCGTCCGGCCCCACGCTGACCACCGGCAACATCAGCGCCATGGCGGGGATGCGCGACAATCAGCTGCACTACCAGATCAGCGCCCCCGTGCAGCCGGGCAATTCCGGCGGCCCGCTGCTGGATCTGCAGGGGCGCGTGGTCGGGGTGATCGTCTCGAAGCTGGCGGCGATGCGCATTGCCGAACGTACGGGCGACATTCCGCAGAACGTGAATTTCGCCATCAAAGGGTCCGAAGCCGCGACGTTCCTGCGCGAACACCGCATCACGCCGCAGCAGGCCACCAACGGCACGAACAGACCCACCGCCGAAGTGGGCGAGATCGCGCATCCGTCAACCCTGCTGATCCAGTGTCAGCGTCGGCGCTGATTTGAAGGCGCGGCTCGCCGTTCTGGCCTGTCTGGGTCTGGCGCAGTGCGCCGCGCCCGAACCTGTCGCCGGGCCCCGGTTCCCGAACGAGCTGACGCTTGATGCGCCTGTCGTTCCCTTGGCAGCGCCGGTGCAGGTGGTGCAATCCGCCTGGGGGCCGTTCACGCGCACCTGCCGGATGATGCAGCGCGATGGCAGCACGGCACGCGCCGACACGCTGGTGAACTGCCGCCGCCTGAATGTTGAGCGCCTGCCCGACGGAAATGCGCGCATCACCGTAGTGCCGGAAAATCCGCAGGCCTCCGACATACGCACCGCATTCACGCGCAGCCCGACGGGTGAAGTCAGCGATGTGGAAGTCACCGGCCGCGCCTTCACCTTGCTGCGCCCGGAAGAACGCACACAGATCCGCCAGCGCATGGTGATTGGCCTGCGCGCCAGCAGCCTGCACCGGCGCATGGTGGCGCAGGGCGACGTGCTGGAATATGGCGCGGACCAACGCTGCACGGTGACAGGACGTTCGGTTCTGCGCGGACGCGACGCGCTGGTGACGGATTGCGTGAGTGCTTCCAGCGTGGGCGGCGGATCGCAGGAAGTGCACGGGCGGTATGTGGTCGATATCCAGACCGGCACGACATTGGCCGCCCATGAACGCGGTGCCAGCACCACCCCCGAAGGTGGACGTGGCATGGCGATCCGGATTTACGAGTTTACCGAATAAAAAACATCATTCATTACCTCTTTAATTGATAAATGGGGGATCTGAGTGATGGCGCGTATTCATGGCATCGGTGCGATGCTGGGTCTGGTGTTGCTTTCGGCATGTGGCAGCGATGGCACTGGGTTGACGGGGCCGGTGCGGGAAAGCTTGCCGTTAAGTGGGCCGATCGTGCCGCTAACGGGACCGGTCGAGATCGTGCAAACGGCGTATATGCCGCTCACCCGGCAATGCCAGCAGATAACGCAAGGCTACGGAGCGATCGGGAACATTCTCCTGCATGGGGACAATCTACGTCCACCACGCACACCCCGGCGTTGTCGCGTGCTGACTATGCAGCCGCTACCCAATGGGGCAGCTCGCACAACAGTGACAGAGGCGAATTGGACACGCCAGTTCACCCGTAGTGCAACGGGGGACATTTCAGATCTGGCGCTTGTTGGACCGGCCATCGAAGCCATGTCCTCGCAGGAAAGGACAGATCTTCTCGCCGAAGAGACAGCGGCTTTGCAAACCGGAAATCTTCGACGCCAAACGGTGCGGCAAGGAGGTGACTTTCTGACGCTGGCGGGCGATCCGCGCCAATGCCGTATCAGTGGACGTTCGATGATCCGGGATCGGGCCGTGATTGTGGCCGACTGCGTTGAACGGGATATCCATTCTGGCAACCTAACGGTGGAAGGTGCCGCCCAGATGGCGGTCGATATCCAGACCGGTCTGACCTTGGCCCAGATAACGCGAGCCCGTCTTCCCGCACGTCCAAGCCAGCCGCCTGAACGCACGAACTCCATGCGGCGCTATCTGTCGCTGGACTGGCAGTAAACCGGACGCCTGCCGCTTATCCCCGCAGGCGGTTCACCGTGGCTGTCGTGGAATGGCCGGGCAGCAGGTCGACCAGCAGCACTTTGCCGCCCCAGCCCTGCACCAGTTCCGCACCGACCACCTGTTCAACCGTATAGTCAGATCCCTTGATCAGCAGGTCCGGAC
The DNA here is from genome assembly GCA_031546815.1 of Acetobacteraceae bacterium. Taxonomy (GTDB): domain Bacteria; phylum Pseudomonadota; class Alphaproteobacteria; order Acetobacterales; family Acetobacteraceae; genus JAVBJV01. Next base: position 72,266 of record JAVBJV010000018.1, on the reverse strand, counting down.
GCAGCATGGCGATCAGCGTTTCGGGGGTATCTTCCTCGAACACTGTCACCGCATCCACGCTGGCAATTCCCGCCAGCACCGCCGCGCGGGCCGCTTCGGGCTGCACCGGGCGTGTGGGGCCTTTTAAGCGGCGCACCGAGGAATCCGCGTTCAGCCCAACCACCAGCCGGTCGCACTGGGCACGGCACTGTTCCAGCAGATGCACATGCCCCGGATGCAGCAGGTCGAAACAGCCATTCGTAAAACCCACTTTCCAGCCGCGCTGGCGCCAGCGTTCCACCTGTTCGGCGGTGGCGTCGCGGTTCATCACCTTGCGCAGCGTGCCGCCTTCGGGGGTCAGGGCGGTCAGAATTTCGCTCTCGCGCGCGATCGCGGTGCCGGTTTTGCCGACCACGATCCCCGCCGCGATATTGGCGATCCGCACCGCAACGCCCAGCGGCAGGCCCGCGCCCATGCCAGCAGCAACCACCGCCACCACTGTGTCGCCCGCGCCCGAGACGTCGAACACTTCCGGAGCCTCGGCCGGGTAGTGGCGCGGCCCGGCGCCGTCCACCAATGTCAGCCCGTCTTCGCTGCGGGTGACCAGCACCGCGCCAAAACCGTATTCCGTGCGCAGCCAGGTGGCGGCCTCGACGATCGCTTCCTCGCTGTCAATCCGCATGCCGGTAGCTTCGGCCAGTTCCTTGCGGTTCGGGGTGACGATGTCGGCACCGGCATAGCGGCTGTAATCGGGGCCTTTCGGATCCACCATCACGCGCCGACCGGCAGCCTTGGCGGCGGCGATCAGCCGCGCGGGCACATCGCCCGGCAGCGTGCCCTTCATGTAATCGGAAATCACCGTCACGTCGGTCGCGGCAATTGCGTCGCCCGCGATCTTCACCAGACGGTCGGCCAGCTTGGGCTGGATCGCGTCGGTCTGTTCGTGGTCGGCACGCAAAATCTGCTGGCCCGAGGCGATATACCGTGTCTTCATCGTGGTGGTGCGGCCACCCTGCACCAGCAGCCACGGCTCCACATTCGGCTGTCCGCCGACCAGACTGGTCAGGTTCGACCCCGCCTCGTCATCGCCCACCACCGACACGAACGCCACCGGCACGCCCAGCGCCGTCAGGTTGCGCACCACATTACCCGCCCCACCCGGCATGGCGACCTCGCGCTCGACCGAGACGATCGGCACCGGCGCTTCCGGGCTGATCCGCCCGACCGTGCCATAACAATAGCGGTCGAGCATCGCATCGCCCACCACGGTAACGGTGGTTTTCTTCAGACGACGGACGGCATCGGCCAGAGAGAGCGTGTCTTTAGGGTCCATGATCCATTCGCCTAGCGCAGTGGAAAGAGCAGGACAAGCGTAGCCCGATCAGGTCGGGACTTCCAGAAAGGAAACCTGACCTTCCTCCAGCACGGCGCAACTGAGCGGCCCGCCCCAGGCGGCGCCGGTATCGACGTTGATTCTATGGGGTAAAATCTCGGGTCGTGGGGTGGGCGTATGGCCGTGCACCACCCGCACCGGTAGCGGTTGCGGCCAGGACAGGAACGGCTCGCGGATCCACAGCAGATCGTGCCCGGACTGCCGCTCGGGCGGAATGCCGGGACGGATGCCCGCGTGGGCGAAGAAATAATCCCCCGCCCGATGAAACAGCGGCATTATGCGCAGGAATTCCAGCACGGGCTGCGAGATATATGTGTGCCACTGCGTGGGCGGCGCACTGGGGGGGACGTTCCAGCTTTGCAGCGCTTCCTCGCCGCCATTGGCGACCCAGCGATGTGCGGCCTCCGTATCGCCGGTCAGCGCATCAAGCATCATGCGTTCGTGATTGCCCATCAGCACCACGCTGCGCATGTCAGGCATCGGGGTCATCGCCAGATCGACCACCCCCGCACTGTCCGGACCGCGGTCGATCAGGTCGCCAACGTAAAGCAGGGTGATGTCGGCTTTGGGTGCGTCCTGCGCATGGGCGCGGATTTTTTCATGCAGCGCGCGCAAGGCATCCAGATGGCCGTGCACATCGCCGATGGCGTAGATCCGTTCACCTGTGGGCAGAGCGGCATTGTGCATGTGCGCACCCTATCATGATGCCGCGCATGGAAACATAGCCCTTGGCGTGCGTCGCGCATCGACGTATGCCGGTTGCATGAACGACGCAGCGATCATCGTCTCGGGGCTGAGCAAGCGATACGGTCAGACACTGGCGGTTGATGATATCTCGTTCACGGTGCCGATGGGCGGCGTGACCGGGTTGCTGGGCGGCAACGGCGCGGGGAAGACCACCACCATCGCCATGCTGCTGGGTCTGCTGCTGCCAACCGCCGGAACACTGCACGTGCTGGGGCACGACATGCTGAAAGACCGGTTTGCAGCACTGGCGCGGATGAATTTCTCCTCGCCCTATATCGCGCTGCCGCACCGGTTGTCCGTACGCGAGAATCTGCGCGTCTATGGGCATCTGTACAACGTGCACCATCTGGAAGCGCGCATAGCCGAACTGGCCGATGAACTCGATCTGGCTGCGCTGCTCGACCGTCCGGCGGGGGAGTTGTCCGCCGGGCAGAAAACCCGCGTGGCGCTGGCAAAGTCGCTGATCAACCGGCCCGATGTACTGCTGCTCGATGAACCCACCGCAAGTCTCGACCCCGACACGGGCGATCTGGTGCGCAGCTGGCTGGAGGCGTATCGCGCCAAAAGCGGCTGCGCGATCCTGCTCGCCAGTCACAACATGGGCGAGGTCGAACGGCTCTGCACCGATGTGCTGATGCTGAAGCAGGGCCGCATCGTCGATCGCGGCGCGCCCGATGCATTGCTGGCGCGCTATGGACGCGAGAACATGGAGGACGTGTTCCTCGACATCGCGCGCAACCGGCGACAGGCGGCGGACTGAACATGATTGCAAGTATCCGACGGATCTGGGGCTTGATGTATCGCCACCTGGCGCTGTACCGGCGTTCGTGGCCGCGTCTGCTGGAAATTGCGTATTGGCCAGTGCTCAACATGTGCATCTGGGGCTTCACCACCATGTTTCTTGCGCAGCAATCCGGCCTGATGTGGACGGCGGCGGGCGCGCTGCTGGGCGGCGTGTTGCTGTGGGAAGTGATGCTGCGTTCCCAGATGGGCTTCGCGCTGTCGTTCCTGGAAGAAGTGTGGTCGCGCAATCTGGGGCATGTGTTCGTCTCGCCCTTGCGCCCGTGGGAATTGGTGGCGGGGCTGATCTCGATGAGCGTGCTGCGCATGCTGGCCGGTGTACTGCCCGCCGTGCTGTTGGCGTGGATGTTCTATGCGTTCAACCTGTTCAGCATGGGGCCGGTGCTGGTGCTGTTCTTCCTCAACCTGATGATCATGGGCTGGGCGGTCGCGCTGGGCGTCGTCTCGCTGATCCTGCGCCACGGCGCGGGGGCCGAGGCTCTGGCGTGGTCGGTGTTGTTCGGGATCATGCCGTTCTCGGCCGTGTTCTATCCGGTCAGCGCGCTGCCGGTGTGGTTGCAGCCGATCTCGCTGGCGCTGCCATCAGCGCATGTGTTCGAAGGGATGCGCGCCGCCTTGCAGGGCAATATTATCTGGAGCCATCTGGGCTGGGCCGTGGCGCTGAACATCGTCTGGCTGCTGGCGGCGGGTCTGTTGTTCGCACGCCAGTTCCGCGCGGCGCGGATACGCGGCGCACTGGTGACGATGGGTGAGTAAATCAACGCTGATCCTGTGGCTGGTGGCCGTGGTGCTGGTTGTGCTGGCGTTTGTGCTGCCTGCCTTACCGCAACCGCTGACGTTCCACGACTTTGCCGACCAGCGTGCGTGTGGCATCGCCAATTTTGCCGATGTTGCGTCGAACATTGCCTTCCTGCTGGTGGGGCTGTGTGGCCTGCGCATTGCGCTGCGTCTGCCGGCCGATATGAAGGCCAACACGCGCGTTGCGTATACCGCGACATTTGCCGCGCTGGCGCTGACGGCATTTGGCTCGGCCTGGTTTCATCTGCACCCGAACAACGCGACTCTGGTCTGGGACCGACTGCCGATGGCACTGGTGTTCATGTCGCTGCTGGCGGCAACACTGGCCGAACGCACCACGTTGCGCGCGCACTGGCCACTGCCGGTGTTGTGCACAATTGGCGTTGGCACGGTGCTGTATTGGGCCGTCACGGACAACCTGGTTCCGTATCTGCTGGCGCAGGCCGGGACTATCGGGATGATCCTGCTGATGACGCTGCTGCTGCCCACCGCGTTCACCGGCCGGTGGTTGCTGTATGTGGCCGCAGTCAGCTATGGAATGGCGTTCCTGTGCGAGCGTTTCGACAAGGCGATCTTCACAGTGCTGGATGGCGTGATCAGTGGCCACACGATCAAGCATGTTCTGGCCGCGCTGGCGTTCGTCTGGATCGGTCTGATGCTGCACAGGCAGCGCTTATTGAGGATAGGTACCTGAACACATGGCCGAGACCCGTTTCTGGCTGATCCGTCATGCTCTGGTTGAAGAACAGGCGCGCCAGTATATTTACGGCACGATGGACGTGCATGTCTGCGCGCTGACCATGGAGCAACAGAAGAACGCCTATGCCGCGCTGGCCCGCCGCCTGCCGCGCCCGGCGCGGTGGTTCGTCTCGCCGCTGTCGCGCACGCGCCGCACGGCCGAGGCGATTTTCGCCAACGGCTACCCCACCCAGCCACTGACGGTAAATCTGGAATTGACCGAACAGGATTTCGGCATCTGGCAGGGCCTGCCGCACGCGGAAGTCGCCGCGAAGATCGCCCAGCCCCCACATGCCTTCTGGCCGCATTCGGGCGACGAAAAGCCCCCCGGCGGCGAGAGCATCGGCGAAGTCATCACCCGCATCGGCGAGGCGCTGGAAACCCTGGCCCGCGTCTACCCCGGCGAGGACATCGTGATCGTCTCGCATGGCGGGGCGATCCGGGGTGCGGTTGGGCATGCGCTCGACCTGCGGCCGGATCAGGCGCTGGCGCTGTCGGTGCAGAATATTTCGCTGACCCAGCTTGAACGTCACCCGACCCGCTGGAAAGTGGTTTGCGTGAACGAAGCACCTGGCGCATAAATCGCGTAAGGGCCAATTGGCCTAAGAATGTCCAGAAAGGCGGCCCTTATGACCCGGAAACAGCTTTCTGCCGTGCTGGCCGGCGGTTTTGCCATGAGCCTCGGGCTCGGGATCCGTCAGAGTTACGGGCTTTTCCTCGAACCGATGGGATCACATTTCGGGATCGACATCGCCGTCATGTCGATGGCGGTGGCGGTGCACAACCTGATGTGGGGGGCGTCGCAGCCCATCCTTGGGGCCATCGCCGACCGGCGCGGGGCAACACCGGTCATTGCATTCGGGGCTTTCTGTTTTTCGGCCGGGCTGCTGCTGGTGGGATTGTTCCCGACCGCCTGGGCCGTGCTGCTGGGCCTCGGCGTGCTGACCGGTATCGGCATGGGTAGTCTTGGTTTCAGCGTCTCGCTGGCCAGCGTGGCGCGCGCCTTTCCCATGGAGCAGCGCAGTCAGGTGATCGGCCTGGCATCCGCCGGTGGGTCGGTCGGGCAGATGCTGTTCCTGCCGCTGATCGGCGCGATGCTGGCCAACTGGGGGCCGAGCTGGACGTTCCTGATCGTGGGCCTTGCGGTGCTGACCGGGCTGCCGGCGGGCAAGCCGATCGATGCGGCGGTGCCCGAACACATGATGGGCATCCAACGTCTGTCCGGCATACAGGCGGCGCGGATTGCTCTGGCGGATCGGGATTTCGTGCTGCTGACGCTGGGGTTCTTTACCTGCGGTTTCCAGCTGGTGTTCATCGCCACGCATCTGCCGACCTATCTGCATCTGTGCGACATGCCGAGCGGGCTTGCGCCATTGGCGCTGATGACGGTGGGCGGGTTCAACATCATCGGGTCGTGGCTGGCGGGACAGGCGGGGGCGCGTCTGCCGCCGCAATACTGTCTGGCGGCGGTGTATCTGACCCGCGGGCTGGCAATTCTGGTGTTCTTCCTGTCACCGAAGTCCGAACTGGGCACGCTGGTCTTCGCCGCCGTGATGGGCACGCTGTGGCTGAGCACAGTGCCGCTGACCAGCACGGTGATCGCGCGCATGTTCGGCATGGGCAATCTTGGTGCGCTGTATGGCGTGGCGTTCCTGTCGCATCAGCTTGGCTCGTTCCTGGGCGCGCTGATGGGCGGGCTGGTGTTCAAATGGACCGGCAGCTACGACCTGATCTGGATGGCAACGGCGGCGGCCGGGGTGACGGCGGCGCTGTTCAATCTGCCGATTCGGGTCACATCGAAGACGGCTCCGGCGTAGCCAGATCCTTTTAGACTCCACACGGAATAATCGGTTTCAACCATAACATCCCGGATGCGGGCGACGTTGCGCATAATCGCGGCCACGGGTCGGGCGGCGGATTGCTGCCGCCCTGAATCCGGGCCAGTGTAAGCGCCATCGGGGGGCTTACATATGCCTGTGCCCCCTCCCACTTATAAAAACCAACAACAGGAGACGCACATGTCAGTCAACGTGATCTACAAGGCCTCGGCCACCGCCAACGGCGGGCGCGACGGACAGGCGAAGACCGATGACGGCAGCTTCAGCGTGAAGCTGGCCAAGCCGAAGGAAATGGGCGGCACTGGCGCGGGCAACAACCCCGAACAGCTGTTCGCTGCTGGATATGCGGCGTGCTTCCTCGGCGCAGTGCAGTTCGTCGCCGGGCAGGAAAAGGTCGCCATTCCGGCCGAGTCACAGGTCAACGCCATTGTCGGGTTCGGTCCGCGCAGCGAAGGCGGGTTCGGGCTGGACATCGACCTGAAGGTCACGCTGCCCGGCATCGACCACGCCCAGGCCCAGGCCCTGGTGAACAAGGCCCATCAGGTCTGCCCGTATTCCAACGCCACCCGCAACAACGTCGACGTGCGCCTGAGCGTCGCGTGAATCATGCCCGACCAGCGTCTGCGCTATGCCCTGGCATGTGGGGCGCTGATCGGTGCCGGGCTGGTCTGGCGGCTCGCGCCGCTGGGCCTGCCGTGGGTCTGGTGGAAATACGGCGGCGCGGTGATCTGGGGGGCGATGGTCTACGGCCTCGCCGGGATAATTTACCCACGCCGCGCCTTGCCTCTGGCCGTGCTGATCGCGCTGGGGGCCGAGTTCCTGCGCCTGTATCACACGCCCTGGCTGGACGACTTCCGCGCCACATTCTTCGGCAATCTGCTGCTCGGACGGGTATTTTCGCTATGGAATATCGCGGCGTATCTGGCCGGAATTGGCGCGGCGTGGGGCGTGGAGTTGTATCTACGCGGCAGGCACCCTAAATTCCTCGCCCCATGAAGTATATTTCCACGCGCGGTAATGCCCCTGTTCTGGGGTTTGAAGATGTCCTGCTGGCCGGCCTTGCCGAAGATGGCGGGCTGTATGTGCCGGAGAGCTGGCCCAGTTTTTCGCCCGACGAATGGCGCGCGATGCGCGGCCTGCCGTATCCGGACCTTGCCGCACGCGTGATCGGCGCATTTACCGGCGGGCAGATCGCGCCCGAGGATCTGCGCCGGATGTGCTACGCCGCCTATGCCGGGTTCACCCATCCGGCCATCGTGCCGCTGGTGCAGGTGGACCAGCGCATGTTCGTGGCCGAGCTGTTCCACGGCCCGACGCTGGCGTTCAAGGACATGGCGCTGCAGCTGATCGGCCATCTGTTCGACCACGTGCTGGAAAAGCGCGATGCCCGCGTGACCATCGTGGGTGCGACCAGTGGCGACACCGGTTCCGCCGCGATTGAAGCGTGCCGCGGCCGCAAGCGCGTGGATGTCGTCATCATGCATCCCGAAGGCCGCACCAGCGCCGTGCAGCGCCGGCAGATGACCACGGTCGCCGAACCCAATGTCGGCAACATCGCCGTGCAGGGCAATTTCGACGACTGTCAGGACATGGTGAAAGCCATGTTCGCCGACGCGCCGTTCCGTACGCAGATGCAGCTGTCGGCGGTGAACTCGATCAACTGGGCGCGCATCGCGACGCAGGTTGCGTATTACGCGTGGTCGGCCCTGCAGCTTGGTGCGCCGGATCGTGCGGTGGCGTTCAGCGTGCCCACCGGCAATTTCGGCAACGTGCTGGCCGCATGGGTTGCGGGTCGCATGGGTCTGCCGATTGCGAAGCTGATTATCGGCAGCAACCAGAACGATATTCTGACCCGCTTCCTCGCCGCGAACGACATGTCGGCCAAGCCGGTTGAACCGTCGCTGTCGCCCAGCATGGATATTCTGGTGTCGTCGAACTTCGAACGCCTGCTGTTCGAACTGCTGGGCCGCGACGGCGCGCAGACCACGCAGATGATGCAGCGCTTCCGCACCGAGGGCCGCATGCCGGTGCCCGATGCCGCATGGAAGCAGGCCGCCGCACAATTCTCTGGCTTTATGCTGGACGACGCCGGCACACTGGAAGCCATTCAGGCATGGTATCGCCGCACCGGTTATCTGGCCGATCCGCACAGCGTTATTGGACTGGAAGCCGCGCGTGCCCATATGCCGGAAGACCGCGACGTGCCCGTGATTGTGATGGCCACCGCACACCCGGCCAAGTTCCCGGATGCCGTGGAACGCGCCACCGGTGTGCGCCCCGCCCTGCCTGCCGCGCTTGCCGATCTGTTCGACCGTCCGGAGAAATTCACCGTGCTGCCGCACGATCTGGGTGCGATCGAGAACTTTGTCCGCCAGCTTGTTCTGCGCAACGCCGTCTGAGTGCGCTTGAAGGAAAACCATATGTCCGACGCCACCCGCGTCACACGCCTTGCCAACGGCCTGACGGTCGCCAGCGAATTCATGGACCGCGTGGAAACCGTGTCGTTCGGCGCGTATGTGTCGGCAGGCACGCGCAATGAACTGCCGGAAGAAAACGGTGTGTCGCACTTCCTTGAACACATGGCGTTCAAGGGCACCGCACGCCGCAGCGCCGCACGCATCGCGGAAGAGATCGAAAACGTCGGCGGGCACATCAATGCCTACACCGCGCGCGAACAGACGGCCTATTACGTGAAGCTGCTGAAGGACGATCTGCCACTGGGCGTGGACATCATCGGCGACATCCTGACGCATTCGTCGTTCGCGGCGGAAGAACTGGAACGCGAACGCGGCGTGATCCTGCAGGAAATCGGGCAGGCGAACGACACACCCGACGACATCATCTTCGACCATTTCCAGGAAGCCGCATATCCGGGCCAGCCGATGGGCCGTCCGGTGCTGGGCACCGAAGCACTGATCAAGTCCATGCCGCGCGACGTGCTGACAAACTACATGCAGCGCAATTATTCACCGGACCGCATCGTGGTGTCGGCGGCGGGTGCGCTCGACCATGATCGACTTGTGCAGATGGTGCAGGAACACTTCGCTGATCTGCCATCGGGACGTGCCAGCGAAACCGTGCCCGCAGCCTATCGCGGTGGGGAATTCCGCGAGGCGCGCGATCTGGACCAGGTGCATCTGGTGCTGGGCTTTCCGTCCAGCGCGTATGATGCACCGGATTACTGGCCGACACAGTTGCTCTCGACATTGCTCGGCGGCGGCATGTCATCGCGCCTGTTCCAGGAGATCCGCGAGAAGCGCGGGTTGGTGTATTCGATCTACAGCTTCCTCTCGCCATATCGCGATGGCGGTGTGTTCGGCATCTATGCCGGCACGGGCGAGCGTGAAGCTGCCGAACTGGTGCCGGTGACGCTGGACGAGTTGAGCCGCGTGCAGCGCGATGTGAATGCCGATGAACTGAAGCGCGCCAAGGCGCAGTTGAAGTCCAGCCTGCTGATGTCGCTGGAAAGTACCGGCGCGCGGTGCGAGGGTCTTGCACGGCAGTTACAGATCTTTGGGCGCGCCATTCCGGTCGAGGAAACCGTCGCCAAGATCAACGCCGTCACCATCGACGACGTGCAGCGTGCAGCCGCCCATGTGTTCCAGGGCCAGCCGACTCTGGCGACGATGGGACCGGCGGGCCACGTGCCTACCCTGCCCGCGATTGCCGAAAAACTGGTGGCATGATGCAGTCCCTGCACGACCCGGTTGCCCTGCTGAGCGACCTGATCGACACTGCCCGCAAGGCTGGCGCCGATGCTGCGGATGCACTGCTGGTCGATGCAACATCGGTGTCGGTGCAGCGGCGTCTGGGCAAGATCGAGCATCTTGAACGCGCCGAGGGGCAGGATCTCGGGCTGCGGGTGTTTATTGGCAAGCGCGCTGCGATTGTCTCGATTGGCGATCTGAATCCGCGCGGTTTTACCGCATTGGCCGAACGCGCCGTGGCGATGGCGCGTGTGCTGCCGGAAGATCCGTTCGGCGGACTGGATGCGGGGGCGCCTGCCCCCGATGCAGCGGCACTGGAACTGGAAGATCCGACCGAACCCGACACCGACAGTCTGCTGACCCGCACCGAAGCCGCTGAAGATGCGGCAATGGCGGTCAAGGGCGTGACCAACAGCGAAGGGGCCGAGGCCGGGTTCTCGCGCCGTCGCGTTGCGCTGGTGACCAGCACAGGGTTCTCGGGCAGCTACACACGCACGGGCCATTCTGTGTCGGCCACCGCCCTGGCGGGTAGCGGCACGACGATGGAGCGTGACTACGATTACTCGAGCGCGGTTTTCCTGAGCGATCTGGAAGATGCAGCCGCGATTGGTCGTCGCGCGGGCGAACAGGCTGTGGCGCGTTTGAACCCGCAGCGCCCGAAGACGGCGCGGCTGCCGGTGGTGTATCATCCGCGCGCGGCATCCAGCCTGATCGGGCATCTGGTGAGCGCGATCAACGGTGCGGCCGTGGCGCGCGGCACCAGCTTCCTGAAGGAAAAACTGGGTACAAAGATTTTCGCTGACGGCATCACGGTGTTCGATGACCCGGTACGCAAGCGCGGCCTGCGGTCTCGCCCGTTCGATGGCGAGGGCATCACCGGCACATCGCGCAAGCTGATCGATGCAGGCATGCTGACCACCTGGCTGCTGGACACCCGCAGCGCCCGCCAGCTGGGCCTGACCAGCACCGGCCACGCCAGCCGCGGCACGGGCGGCCCGCCGTCCCCTGCCGCCACCAATCTATGGCTTACGGCCGGGACGCAGACGCCGAGGGAACTGATGGCGGACATCCGCGAGGGGCTGTTCATCACCGAACTGATCGGCTCGGGCATCAACATGATGACGGGCGATTACAGCCGTGGTGCTTCGGGCTTCATGATCCGCAACGGCCAACTGGCAGAGGCGGTCAGCGAGATCACGGTGGCGGGGAATCTGTGCGACATGTTCCTGAACATGACAGCGGCGAACGACCTGCAATTCCGGCGCGGCGTGGATAGCCCGACGGTCCGGATCGAGAATATGACGATGGCCGGAGCATCGCTGTAACTGGACACTACCAGCAAACAGTTTCAATCTGCATTCAGATCGTCAGAAAACCGCACCAAATACCCAATTCATAAGGAATGTTAGCCGTGCCCCGTTATTATGGCCAATTTGATCCCCCCCTCGATCAGGTGCTGCACGAGCGCTACTTCAAGGATCGGACAAAGCCGGGTGTATTTGTCGAATGCGGGGCGTTCGATGGCGAAACTGAATGCACTTGTAAATTCTTTGAAGAAAGCCTCGGTTGGACAGGAGTTAACGTTGAACCGTCTCCACCCATATTTAGCAAACTTGTAATCAATCGACCCCAAAGCCGAAATGTAAATGCTGCTTTAGCTTCAAAAAATGGGTCTGCAACCTTCCATGGAATTGTGCATCCAGAATTTGGAGAATTATGCACAAATGGCAGCCTGTCTCACCACCCAACACATGCGGCATATATTACAGAGGCCGGTTGGCAAACCCAAGACTACGAAGTCACCACCATCAACTGGTCTACACTGATTGCTCAGGAAGGCTTGGCGAAAATAGATCTTCTGGTCCTGGATGTGGAAGGCGCAGAACTTGACATTATAGCCGGAATGCGTGGTGCTGAGATCCTGCCACAGATCTTCTGCGTCGAGCACGGCCATCTTGGGGTGCAAGCTGTCCGCGATGCCATCGAGCCGCTTGGATATCGCTATGATGGCAGCGCCGAGGTAAACTCTTTCTTTGTCCGGCTTTCACCTATCAGACGTTGGCTCAAGACCTGGTTGAAAAAATAATTCCTCTCGTCTTCACGATTCAGTTGCCCGGCAAACCCAGTGCTATGTTCTCTCTAATTACTCATGCCGGGCATCTGGCCTTTTTTCAACAATCAACCGAAGACGTTCGATTTCCGCACGCAGTTCGCCTAGTTGATAGACAAAATACCCATCCATTCGATCGATCTCATCTGCAATCACAGCAGAGCCGGCACGATCCAGAAGTCCTGGAAACCGATCCAGCTTCTCGCCCAGCTGATAGCCGACCGAAATCGTCTCCCCTTGCTGTTTCATGAGCGCTTCGGTGTGACTGGCAAGAGACTCAACTCGCCTCAGTATTTCTGATTGTCCGGTCAGCCACATCATCACACGTCTGAACGGACGCAAAATCTTCAAAATGGCTTGTCGCATTATGCAGCCCCCTTTGCCCCGGTATTCAAAAGATCACTCCAGGCGGTCAAGGCAGAAGCTCGACTGAAGCTCGATAGTAAGGCAGCTTGTGATGCACGTATCTCGTTTCGTAACGTAACATCACCACCAAGCAAGATCTGGGCTTTCCGGCGCATCTCATCCAGATCCGTGCAAGCGCCAGGAAGAGTCTGTCCAGCCAGCCGGTCGAGCAGTGCGCCGCGCATATAGAGCACAGGAGCACCAATAATGGCCGCCTCAATTGGTGAGTAATGCAGATGCCTTGCCTCTGGTGAGGTATAGACAAACGCAGTTGCCCCCGAAAAAAGATCAAGCACCTCCCCATCTGCGGGAGAGGCCATCACAGCAGGATCGTCAACAGCTTTCAGCTGATGTCCGAAAATCGCGTGCGGCAGATCCCCGAAATGCGTTTTGATGTCCGCATAGATCGCCCCGTAATAAGGGGAGCTGTTTATAATAGGGCAGTTGAACAACAGTCGTTGATGAGCACCATGCCAACTGCCCGCATGTGCATTAACCCACCCTGGAGCAGGCAGCGGGAGTGTTACCACCCGTTTTTGATATAGTGGCAACTCCACTTCGGCCAGATAGGGATATGCCTGACCAAAAACATATCGTTCCCCCATTCGGCTAAGGCACCGTTCCATATCCTGCATTTCCCAGCCCTTAATGAGGTCGGATTTCTTGATGAAGTCGGAATAGGTGTTTGGGGCTTCCCGGCCAAAGGCCCGTGCCACAACAAGTCCGTCAAAATTCCTCACAGCCGAAGAGAAGCAGGTCGGATAAAAAGCCGTTACAACCACATCAAAATAACGGTTGATGATTTCGGAAATCGTTGGTGTCCAAGCACGTTCATAGAAGGGATGCTCCTCAAGTAGCGCTAAGGCTTTTGCAGGTATCCAGGAATTATTCCCGGCTGCCGCCGCACCTTCTTCCAGTCTGGTGCTACGTCCCTCTTCACCCAACGGAAGTTTTCGTGGTGTAAAGACTTGGCATCCTAACTCTCGCAGCACTGAAAGTTCATCGGGCATCAGTGTTCGATGATTAAGTGCCCAGAAGATCCGCCTATTCATACCTCCACTCCCAAGGCTTTGCTCCACTGTTGCCGCGCAGTCTCGACACGAAATTTACTAACAATTTTCGGCTGGCCCGCACGAATCTCTTCTGCAAATGCACGGTCGCCTTTCAGCAGTCGCTGTGCTTTCTTGCGCATCTCTTCGGGGGTTGAACAAGCACCGGGATGCGCTTGATTCTCCGCGAGGGAATCAAGCAGCGAGCCGCGCCGATAAAGAACCGGAGTGCCGATCACCATCGCCTCAATGGGGGAATAGTGTACTTGCCGTTCCTCTAGATATGGATAGACAAAAACCGGGGCCTTGATAAACAAGGTGATAAGCTCATCATCCGATAGATAAGGCAACACATTGGGATTGGCGATCGGCTCCAGCTGCTGCCCAAAGATCCGATAAGGCAGATCGCCAAAATCACGCAGAAATGCCTCGTACATATCCCGCGGATATCCATACGCCTGGATGCTGGGACATAAAAAAATCAATGCATCGGATTTACCAGTCCAGGTTTCCGTATGGGCAAAGATTTCGGATGGCAGAGGCAACACAATGGTCTGTGCGCGATCCCGTAAAGCGGGGGGTTCCTGTTTTGCCAGGTTGTCATAACCTTGGGCAAAAATGAACCGATCCCCAAGCGCTTGAATCTTGGTCAGCAAACCAGCGTCATCATGCGTTCTGATGATATCTGCGTAACTCATATTTCCCACAATCCCAAAAGCACGCGCAATTACGGGACCCGGAAAATGCTTTACTGCTTCGCGAAGCGGTGCAGTAAAGATTGAAAAATTAACAACCGCCACGTCGAAATGCTCGGCTATAATGGTCCGCATCGTCGGGGACCAGCTCCGCGTATAGAATGGGTGGCTATTTAGCAGTTTCAGCGCTGGTTTGGAAATTTCCAGTTCGTCGTCATAGTCCCAGGTGGTGCCTCCACTCCGAAATCCTGACAGGGGAAAGACTTTAGGTACAAAAATCTTGAAACCCAACCCATGAAGGATCGGCAGCTCTGCAGGAATCAAAGCTTTATGATTGACGGCCCAGAGAAGACGACGGAGAGGCCTGCGCGTCATAGACATGACGTTTAACGTTCCTATTTATTATTAAGCCAGCACTGAACCTCGAAATATTACTCTTAATAAATATTTTAAGCTCAGCACGGGTAACCTTCTAAAAAGCCCTTTGACCCCAAAGGATAGAGTGTTCGGGGGATTACAGGGCACAAAATAAATCGTCAAGTTTGCTCGTTTTTTTGTGGCAAAGATTGGGATATATCGAAATCCATCTTATCTATAGGCCTTGTAGAATTACAGTTATGAAGGGGCATTTCACGCCCCATTAGCTAATGGTGATTTCCAAAGGCAGACAGGAATTATTGCTTCATCAAAAGCAATTTTGAGTGCTCTCTTCCCTCGAGAAAGACCCCAAGCTATACGCTTGAAAGAAATTTGACGGGGGCTACAGAGTTACTATGAAAACAGCAATCATCACTGGCGTCACCGGACAGGATGGAGCTTACCTCGCCCAGCTTTTGCTGGAAAAGGGATATTCCGTTTATGGTACATACCGTCGAACGAGCTCGGTCAATTTCTGGCGTATTGAAGAACTGGGGATCGACAAGCATCCCCACCTGCATCTTATTGAATATGATCTGACCGATCTGGCTTCCAGCATTCGGCTTCTTCAAGTCACCGACGCAACCGAAGTCTACAATCTTGCGGCACAAAGCTTCGTCGGCGTGTCTTTCGATCAGCCGGTCACAACGGCAGAAATTACAGGTATTGGCGCGCTTAACCTCCTTGAGGCAATCCGGATTGTAAATCCGAAAGCCCGTTTCTATCAGGCCTCGACGTCCGAGATGTTCGGCAAGGTTCAGGCCATCCCACAGAGAGAAGATACCCCCTTCTATCCACGCAGTCCCTATGGCGTGGCGAAGTTGTTTGCGCACTGGATGACGGTCAATTACTGGGAAAGCTACGGCATCTTCGGCAGCAGCGGGATCCTGTTCAATCACGAATCCCCCCTGCGTGGACGCGAGTTCGTAACCCGGAAAATCACCGATGGGGTTGCCAAGATCCAACTCGGTCAGCTGGACGCCCTTGAACTCGGCAACCTTGATGCCCAGCGCGACTGGGGCTTTGCCAAGGAATATGTCGAGGGCATGTGGCGTATGCTGCAGGTTGATCAGCCGGATACGTTCGTACTGGCGACCAATCGCACCGTAACAGTACGCGATTTTGTCTCCATGGCATTCAAGGCAGCCAATGTGACTCTGCGCTTCGAAGGGGCCGCCGAAAACGAAACCGGGATCGATGTGGCGACCGGCAAAACCCTGGTGCGCATCAACCCGAAATTCTACCGTCCGGCAGAAGTGGATCTGCTGATCGGCGACTCAACACGCGCACGCGAAATTCTGGGATGGGAACCCAAAACCCCCCTCGAAGATCTGTGCAAGATGATGGTCGAAGCAGACCTGCGCCGTAACAAGGCCGGGTTCTCGTTCTGAACCAGCCATAGGCCGCATAAAACACCATGTGGCGTCAGCCGGTCGGCTGACGCCACATCTGTTTCAGCCCGCCGCGCGGATCTCGGCCAGACCGCGGCGCGCATTGCCCTCGGCGTCGAAATTGTCGGGCGATAGCCACGCCACCAGCGCATCGCGTCGCACCGGCCACTCATCCGCCAGAATCGAGAAGAACGCCGTGTCACGCAGACGTCCCTTGACCACCAGATGCGCCCGCAGCGTGCCCTCGTACGTAAAGCCCAGCCGTTCCGCCGCGCGGCGCGAGGGGGTGTTCAGCGCGTTGCATTTCCAGACCAGCCGACGGTAACCAAGGTCGTCCATCGCATGGCGCATCAGCAGGAACATCGCCTCGGTCGCGGCGCGCGTGCGCTGCATACGGGGGGAAAACCAGATATGCCCCAGCTCGATCGCGGCATTGGCAGGCTGGATCTCCATCAGCGTCAGCCAGCCCGAGGCAACGCCCGTAGCCGTCGGCCGCACAGCCCAGGCCATCGGGTCGTGCTGAACGGCAAACCCGGCCACATGGCGGGCCAGGGCCGTCGCATCGGCAAACGGGCCGTAGCCGAGCCAGGTCCAGCTGCTATCCGCCCCCTGGGCCGCCTGCCACAGATCTGCGCTATGACGCGTGTGCAACGGTTCCAGCGTGCAATACGCACCACCATGCGCCACGCGCGCGGGTAACGGACGGGGGACAGTGTCCACTTCGGGACCAACCGGATATTCCATAATCCATCCTTCAGACTTCACCCGAATACTGCCGGATAAGCGTGGATTTGCAACCACACTGCATTTCCGTTCCGGTTACGATATCCAAACCCACTGAAAGAACACAGTAATTTCTAGGGGTTGAGGCAATACGCAGTCTCGGGCATGAAGCGCTTATCATGGCAGTCAATCTGGTTCACGAACGCGTCACGCACGTCCACCACTGGACGGATTCCCTGTTCACCATCCGGACCACACGCGACCCCGGTTTCCGCTTCCGCAGCGGTGAATTCACGATGATCGGGATCGATGTTGATGGGCGCCCCCTCACGCGCGCCTATTCCATCGCCAGCTCGCCGCATGTCGGCTATCTGGAATGGTTCAGCATCAAGGTGCAGAACGGGCCGCTGACATCGCGCCTGCAGCACATCAAGGTGGGCGACACACTGCTGGTTGCGCACAAGCCGACCGGCACGCTGCTGCTCGACAATCTGCGCCCGGGCAAGACGCTGTGGCTGATCTCGACCGGCACCGGCCTGGCGCCGTTCCTGTCGCTGATCCAGGACCCGGAAACATACGAACGGTTCGAACGCGTCGTGGTGACGCATACCTGCCGCACGGTGGAAGAGCTGGCCTATGCCGACTTCATCACCAAGGAACTACCGCAGGACGAATTCCTGGGCGAGATGGTCACCAACCAGCTGGTCTATTACCCCACCGTGACGCGCGAGCCGTTCAAGAAGCAGGGCCGCATCACCGACCTGATCCAGTCGGGCGAGCTGTTCGCTGATC
The DNA here is from genome assembly GCA_031546815.1 of Acetobacteraceae bacterium. Classification (GTDB taxonomy): domain Bacteria; phylum Pseudomonadota; class Alphaproteobacteria; order Acetobacterales; family Acetobacteraceae; genus JAVBJV01. The sequence continues at coordinate 54,683 of JAVBJV010000018.1, read as the reverse complement.
TGGGCCGCCCCGGCCATGGCTTCAGCAAGAGCGAGGACCGCGTGATGTTCTGCGGCAGCCCCGAGCTGATGCTGCAAGGCCGCGAGATGATGAAGGGCATGGGCTTCACCGAAGGCAATTCCGGTGAGGAAGGCGACTTCGTGATCGAGAAGGCCTACGTGGACAAGTAAGCGTTTCTCAGACGGACAAAAGAAAACGGCAGGGGAGCGATCCCCTGCCGAAGTTTTTTGATCCACCTGTTGTTCTTGTTCAGTGATGGATCTTGAGCCTGTTTTCAAATGTGCTGCCGCGAGTCGCATGGTGGTGCTTTCCGAGACCCGGCGCGCAGCGGACTTTTGAGTCCGTGAGCACCGGAAACGCAGGAAAGTTCTGCCAGACGGCCGCGGCAGTTAGCATTTCAAGACAGGCTCTCAGTGGCTGTGCGTATGCAGATCCACATCCTTCGTTTCACGCAGGAACAATATGCCGACCACTGCGGTGAACACCGCCACGACGATCGGGTACCACAGCCCGTAGTAGATGTTCCCCGACCACGCGACCAAGGCTGTTGCCAGCAGCGGCAGCATGCCGCCGAACCAGCCATTGCCGATGTGATAGGGCAGCGACATCGATGTGTAGCGAATCTGGGTGGGGAACAGTTCCACCAGGAACGCCGCAATCGGGCCATAGACCATCGTCACGTAGATCAGCATCACGAACAGGATCGCCATCGCGACCGGCCAGTTGATCTTGTTGGTGTCGGCCGAGCTGGGGTATCCGGCCGCCTTCAGCGCCGCGTTGTAGTCCGCCGCACTGAAGCCCTCCAGACGCGTGTCGCCAATCATCACTACCAGTGGCTTGCCGGGTTCCGCCGGAATGCGGGTGAAGGACAGGCCCGATTTGGTCAGGAAGTCCTGCGCACGATCGCAGGCCGAGAACGTCGACCACGGCCCCACGAAGATGTGGAAGTTACATGTGTTGGCATCTGCCGCCACCTGCACAGGCACGTTCTGCTGGAAGCGCGCCAGATCCGGATTCACCGCCGTGGTCAGCGCGCCGAACAGCGGGAAGTAAGTCAGCGCCGCGATGATGCAGCCCGCCATGATGATCTTCAGGCGGCCGATCTTGTCCGACAGCCAGCCGAAGAAGATGAAGAACGGCGTGCCCATCAGCAGTGCCACCGCGATCATCGTATAGGCGGTCAGGTAATCGACCTTCAGCGTGATGGTCAGGAAGAACAGCGCATAGAACTGCCCCGTGTACCAGACCACACCCTGCCCCGCCGTGGCACCCAGCAGTGCCAGCAGCACGTACTTGTTGTTCGGGTAGCGCAGAAAGCTGTCGGTCAGCGGCGACTTCGAGCCACGGCCTTCGGCTTTCATCTGCTTGAACAGTGGGCTTTCGTTCAGCTTCATGCGGATATAGATCGAGAATACCAGCAGCAGCAGCGACACCAGGAACGGCAGGCGCCAGCCCCACGATGCGAACGTCGCCGGATCCATCGTCACGCGGCAGATACCGATCACCGCCAGCGACAGGAAGAAGCCCAGTGTCGCCGTGGTCTGGATCCAGCTTGTCGCCAGACCGCGCTTCTTCGGGTGTGCATGTTCGGCAACGTATGTCGCCGCACCACCGTATTCGCCGCCCAGCGCCAGGCCCTGCAGCAGACGCAGGATCACCAGGATCAGCGGCGCGAACCAGCCGATGCTGGCGAAGGTCGGCAGCAGGCCGGTGGCGAAGGTCGAGATACCCATCACCATGATGGTGACGAGGAATGTGTACTTACGCCCGACCAGATCCCCAATACGGCCGAACACCAGCGCGCCGAACGGACGCACCAGAAAGCCCGCGGCATAGGTGGCGAATGCCGACAGCAGTGCCGCTGTATCGTTCCCTGGCGGGAAGAACAGCGCCGCGAAAAACGGTGCGAGTGTTGCGTAAAGATAAAAGTCGTACCACTCGAAAACCGTGCCAAGCGACGACGCAAAGATAACGCGCCGTTCCTCGCTTTTTGTCACTGTATGCGTATAGCCTGGTAGCGGCGCAGCTGCCGCTTCTGTGCTGGCTGAATTCATATGGACGTTGCTCCCTGACCTTATCCGAGGGAACTTGGTCGTCCCTCTCGGCGGCAACGCTGCCACCACCTGAGGACGGATTTCAATAAAAACAAATTCAAGAGGCGGTAATTTTAGAGAAGCAATACCATCAGGATTGGCCACCAAATAATACTCAACCTGGATGATCTATAATTTCTACGATATTTTAAACTACACACGCAAAAACGCCCTGCCGATTTCCAGCAGGGCGTTTGCGTTTATCTACAGTAGAAGATCCAGTCGGTTATTTTCAGTTCGGATGAATGCGCGTGATCTTGGCGCCTTCAACGCTGATGCCGCCCATCAGCCCCTGCTGCCCATAGATATAGGCGATCACATCCTGACTGACGGTCGTGCTCGAGTAATGCTGGGCGAAACCTTCGTCGGCCACCACGAAGGTGGGGCCGGTGCCGATCTGCCAGCCGGCGCTCTGGTTCAGATATCCCAATGCGCTGTCAGTCATGAACAGCAGCGCCATCGAGAAGCTCTGCGCACCAGCCTGCAACCCGAACGATGCCGCGGCAATGTTGTAGTACCCGTCAGTCCGTCCATTGCGACGCAGGGCGCCTTCGCCAAATTCTCCACCGACCACAAGGCCAGCCTTGACGATGTTGGGGAATACCAGAATGCCCTTGGCACGTTCAGCCAAAGTCCGCCTGGATGCATGCGATGCATACAGACCGTTCAACGCCTGGTTAACTTTCTGGTCAATTTCTCTCCGTGTAGCTGCATGTGCGGTGGTCGATACCAGTGCTGCAGCGGTCGGGAGGGCTGCTGCCAGTGTGGGCAGCAGCTTACGACGGGTGAGGTTTATCATTGGATTCTCCTGTTACAGCAATGCGTTAGCGATGTTCTTACCTTACGCAGCCATCGTTCGTATCTGCCATGCGCCAGATACGTGCCGTCATTTAAACGGCGCTTAAGTTTTCGCGTCCATTCTGCCCTCTGGAAACAGGCAGAGCGATGGTAAAATCTTCGAACCGCAACAAGGGAAGCACAATCATCATCCGTAAGGAAGAGATTGTGGAAGGCGGGCACCATGGTGGTGCCTGGAAAGTTGCGTACGCCGACTTCGTGACCGCCATGATGGCGTTCTTCCTGCTGATGTGGCTGCTGAATGCCACCACAGAAGAACAGCGCCGCGGTCTTGCTGACTATTTCAGCCCCATGAACATCTTCGGCAAAACCCTGTCTGGGTCCGGCGCGCCATTTGGCGGCAGCTCGCCCAACGATGCCGGGCAGGCGATCTCGCAGCTCGGGCAGATCGATATCGTTCCCGGCCCGCAGCCGGTGCAGGTCGAAGAAGAAGACGACAGCGAAACCCCCGCTCAGTTGCAGCAGCACCGCGATGGCGGTGAGGACCCGCAGCAGTATCGCGACGGTGGCCCGCAGAGCCAACAGCAGCGCGCCAACGGTGCCTCGAACCAGCCCAACGCCACGGGCGGCGATTATGCGCGTGAATCCGCGCGTGCCAGCGAAGCGGCGTTGCGTGCCGAACTGGCGCGCCGCGAAGACGAAGCGTTCACACAGGCGGCCGCTACCATTCGCGAATCCGTCGCCGCAGATCCGTCACTGGCCGAATTCTCCAGCCAGCTCTCGATCGACCGCACGCCCGAAGGTCTGCGCATCCAGATTCTCGACGCCGACAACAAGCCGATGTTCGCACTCAGCTCGGCCGCTCCCAACGAACGTACGCGTCAGTTGCTGGCCAAGATCGTGCCGACCCTTGTTCGCCTGCCGAATGATCTGTCGATCGCCGGACACACCGATTCTACCCGCTTCCGCGGCAACGAACGCGGCAACTGGGAACTGTCGACCGAACGCGCCAATGCCACACGCCGGATCCTGATTGAATCCGGTCTACCGGAAGCACGTATTCGCAACGTAACCGGCAATGCCGATCGCGACCCGCTGTTGCGGGATAATCCAATGGGCGCGGCAAACCGCCGCGTTGCTATTGTCGTCCTGCGCGCTGCGGGACCATCCACAACGGAGCCATCCTCGCCATGACCGCAATTGCCGGACTTGTCTTTCTGCTGATCTGCGTGTTTGGCGGCTATATGATGGCGGGTGGCAGTCTGGGCCCGATTCTGGCGGCCCTGCCGTTCGAAATGATGATCATCGGGGGCGCCGCCGTCGGCACCTTCGTGATGTCGAATTCGATGCACGCGGTGAAACACACGCTGGGCGGCTTCGGCAAGATCATGAAGGGCGAGCGCTTCCACGAATCCGATTACGCGGACCTGCTCAGTCTGCTGTATTATCTGGTCCGTCTGGCCGCCAGCAAAGGCAACATGGCGCTGGACCCGCACATAGTAAAGCCATCCGAAAGCCCGGCCTTCCAGAAATTCCCGAAGATCCTGGGCGACGATCGCGCCGTACGGATGATCTGCGACTATCTGCGCATGGTCGGCATGAACGCCGACGACCCGCACCAGATCGAAGATCTGATCGCCCGCGAACTGAAGAAGACCCTGAACGAGGAACTGCACCCCTCGCACGCCCTGCAGACCATGGCCGACGGGCTGCCCGCGCTGGGGATCGTCGCCGCGGTGATGGGCGTGATCAAGACCATGTCGCACATCAACGAACCGCCCGCCGTGCTCGGCAAGATGATCGGCGGGGCGCTGGTGGGAACGTTCCTGGGCGTGCTGCTCGCCTATGGTCTGGTGGGACCGCTGGCCGTGCGCCTGAAGGCCATCGTCGAGGACGAAGCCCGCTATTACGAGGTGATCCGCGCGGTACTGGTCTCTCACCTGCATGGCAATGCGCCGCAGATCAGCGTGGAAACCGGCCGCAAGATGGCGCCGAACGAACACATGCCCTCCTTCGAGGAACTGGAACAGACGCTGCAGAACCTCCAGATAGCTTGACGAAACGGCGCGGGCAGGGTGAATCGGGGGCATGAGCACAGAACTTCCCCCCTCCCTCGATATCCTCTCGGGTCCGTATAACGAACACCTGAACATGACGCTGAGCGAATGGCGCGAAGGCTTCGCACGCATGACCTGCGTGATCGCCCCGCATCACATCAACCGCTCGGGCATCGTGCATGGCGGCGTGTTCCTCAGCATGATCGACCAGTGCGCGGCGTATAGCGGCATCTGGTGCAGCGTGCCGGGCAATGTACGGCGTTCGGTCACCATCGATCTGGACTGCCGGTTTACCGGACAGGTGAAGGATGGTGTCATCACCGCCGTCAGCACCATCAGCAGTCGCGGGCGCAGCATCTATTTCTGCCGCACCGACATATACCAGGGCGATACGCTGGTGGCCTTCGGTGCCTCAACGCATAAATGGCGCAAGGGCAGTGAAGACGTCACCGGCATGGCGCCGTAATTATTCTCCCGTAAACACCGGTTTGCGTTTCGCGATAAATGCGCGGAACGCATTCTGGAAATCCTGCGTCTGCACGAAGTCGTTGACCGCTTCGTGCTCTTCCTCGGTGATCGGCAGGGCGCCGCGCAGCTTGCGGATCGCCATCTTGTGAAACCGCGCGGATAGCGGACTGCCCGCACATACACGCTTTGCCAGCGCCATTGCCTCCGCTTCCACATCCGCATCGGGGACGACGCGGGTCAGCAGCCCCTTCTCGTATGCTTCGCGGCCGGTGAACACGCGGCCTTCGATCAGGATCTCGTTCACCACGCCGGTGCCGACATTGGTCAGGATTGGGTCGATCTCGGCGTAGGGATACCAGATGCCCAGGTTGCGCGCGGGAATGCCGAAATGGCTGCCCTCGCCCCCCACCCGAAAATCGCACATCGTCGCAATGCCCGCGCCGCCGCCCATGCAGTGGCCCATGATCATCGCCACCACCGGATGCCGGCAGCGGCGGATCGACTGGAACCCGTTATGCAGAATCACGCTGTAGACGTCCTCGACCTCGCGCGTGCCGCGTTCCTTCTCGAACGCCCCGATATCGGCCCCGGCGCTGAACGCTTCGGTTCCCGCGCCACGGATCACCACGCAGCGCAATGACAGATCGTCCGACAGCGCCTCCATCGTCTTGCGCAGCGCCGCCCACATCGCAAGGTCGAGCGCGTTGCGCTGTTCGGGGCGATTGATGGTGAGGATGGCGATATCGCCATCACGCGTAATGGGCAGACGCGGATCGAACATCGGATACTTCCTTACACAGTGGCCTGTTCGTCGAACGACGGACGATCATTCAGATAGCGCCAATGGTGCCACAACAGCCGTGCCGCAAGGCCGCGATACGGGCGCCAGATCTCGGCAATTTCACGCAGGGCTTTCGGCTTCGGGCGCTCGGGCAGGCCCTTCAGGTCGGCGGCGGCGGCTGCCAGCGCCAGATCGGCAGCGGGAAATACATCGCGGCGCGCATGGGCGAACAGCAGATAGACCTCGGCCGTCCACTGCCCCAGACCCTTGATCGAACTGATCGCGGCAATCGCCGCATCGTCTTCGGCGATGCTCAGCATCTCGATGCTCAACCGCCCGTCCACGAAGGCTTCGGCCAGCAGGCGTCCATACAGAATCTTCTGCCGCGAAAACCCGACGCCACGCAGGGCCTCTTCCTCGATGTTCAGAAAACCGGCAGGCTCCAGCGCGCCGGGCAGTGCAGCCACGCGCCGCCAGATCGAGGCGGCAGCTGCATTGCTGATCTGCTGCCCGGTAATCGCCGAGAGCAGTCCGGAAAATCCCGCCTCGCGCGTGCGCCAGGGCAGCTTGCCGCCCTTTCTTTCGATCTGGGCCAGATCGGGGTCCAGCTCCACCAGACGCTTCAGCGCCACGCGTTCGGCACGTGGCAGAGACGGAAACTGGGCGGATGATGTGCTCATCCGCCCAGTAAATCACCTCGTGTCCAGTTTGGAAATGCGCGCTGGTTAACCGTATGGCGGTCCCTGCCGACCGGAGAAGCAGGAAGGTGCCGTCAGACGGCCGCCAGCGCGCATTTACGCATTACCCCACGCGCTGGATGCGACCTGTTTTCCGGTCGATGGTGAAGCGGGCGATCACGCCGCCTTCCTTGGTGGAATACGCGAAGCGCGCGGTGTTGTCCGCGCCTTCGGTCACGTCCGTCACGCGCCAGTCGCGCTGACCGTGCCAGACCAGCATGGCTTCGGCGATCTTCTGCACATCGTCGTTGGTCAGACGGCGATCGACATCGCGATAGAACAGACCGGCCATCGGGCCACCATGGCGCATGCCCTGATGCATGCGGTGCTCGCCCTCACGGCCCGGGCGGGCGTGGTCACGGTCACGCATCTGCGGCGCGGGGCGCGCCCGTTCCTGCTGCGCGGGTGCCGGGGCCGGAGCCGCCGTCTGCGCATACAGCGGCGCAACGCCGGCAATGGTCAGGGCGGCAACGGCGGGAAGAATGAAACGACGCATGGAATATCTCCTTTGAATAACAGTTCCGGAAGAACCGATGCCCAGACCATAGCCGGGCGGATGTAACAGAACTGCGGCAGAAACCATGGCAAATTGCAACAAACTGCAACAACACCTGCACCTGCCCGTTTGTCTGCGCTAAGCTTCCGCCATGGACACCACGCCCCACATCCTTGTCGTCGACGATGATCGCGAAATCCGCGATCTGCTCGCGCGGTTTCTGGAAAAGCACGGCATGCGCGTCACCGTGGCGCGCGATGCGAAAGATGCGCGTCGTCAATTGCCGCTGGGCCATTACCAGCTGATCGTGCTCGACCTGATGATGCCCGGTGAATCGGGCCTCGACTTCGCGCGCTTCGTGCGCAGCCAGTCGGATATGCCTATCATCATGCTCACCGCGATGGGCGAGGAAACCGATCGCATCATCGGGCTTGAACTCGGCGCGGATGATTACATCCCCAAACCGTTCAACCCACGCGAGCTTCTTGCGCGCATCCGCGCCGTGCTGCGCCGCACCGGCGATACCGAAGAACGTCGCGCCGAAGCGCCGGCAAAGGCGCTGGCCTTTTCGGGCTGGATTCTGGAACCCGCGCGCCGCCGCCTGATCAACCCCGATGGTGTGGAAGTGCCGATCACCGGTGGTGAATACGACCTGCTGATCGCCCTGGTCGAACGCCCGAACCGCGTGCTAACGCGCGACATGCTGCTCGACCTGCTGCGCGGGCGACAGGCCGGGCCGTTCGACCGCGCCATCGATGTCGCCGTCAGCCGTCTGCGTCGCAAGATGGAGGATGACGGGCACTTCCCGCAGATCATCAAGACCGTGCGTGGTGGCGGGTATGTGCTGGCCTCGCAGGTCGAGCGCCGCATGGTGCTGGACGACGCATGATGCGCTTCTGGCCCCGCAGTCTTGCCAATCGCACCGCGCTGTTGCTGTTGCTGGGCCTTGCCATCGTGCAGGCAGCAGGGTTGGCGATCCACGCGCTGGATCGGGTCGATCTGCAGAAATTCGCGCAGAGCCGTCTGATCGCCGAACGTATGCGCGCGCTGAGCCGCGCCACGTTTCAGGCCGAACCGGAAGACCGGGCCGAGGCGATTGCCGATGTTAACCTGCCCGACGGCATGTCGGCCACCGTCGATACCGCGCCCACGGCGCGTGACGCACCGCCGCTGCCGCAGCATATGCGGGCGATGCTCAACATCGATAACTGGGGCCCGATGCGTGCGCGCCGCAGCATCGAACGCCGGTCGCACCACGACGACCGGCATGAAGAACGGCACGAGGAGCGACGCCGCCAATCAGATGCACCCGTGTATCGCGAGGGTGAGGATTATTTCGTCGCCACAGACGCACCCGAGGAATATCTGGTTTCGCTCCGCCTGCCCGACGAAGGCTGGTTGAACATTCGCGCCAAATTGCAACCGCCGCGCCCGTGGCATTCGCCCAAACTGCTGCTGGCGTTTTTACTGATGAGCGTCACCGCAGCGGTACTCAGCCTGTGGGCGGTGCGACGACTGACGAACCCGGTGCGCACACTGGCACGCGCGGCCGATGCGCTGGGCCGCAATGTGAACGCGTCACCACTGCCCGAGACCGGCCCCAGCGAAGTGGCAACTGCCGCCGTTGCGTTCAACACCATGGCCGCGCGCATCCGCAATTTCGTGAAGGACCGCACCGACATGCTGGCCGCCATCGGCCACGATCTGCGCACGCCGATCACCCGCCTGCGCCTGCGCGCCGAATTCATGGATGACGACGAACAGCGCGACAAGATGCTGTCCGATCTGGCCGAGATGGAAGCGATGATCTCCTCCACCCTGGCCTTCGCGCGCGACGATGCCACGGCGGAACCCGCACATGCGCTGGATCTGGCGGCGCTGATCCGCACCATCACCGACGACGCCGGCGACACGCGCCCGGAACTGGCCGAACGCATCACCTGCACCGCGCCCGAACACATGACCGTCAAGGCGCGCCCGCTGGCACTGAAACGCGCGCTGACCAATCTGGTGAGCAACGCGCTGAATTACGGCAATGCCGCGTATGTCACCCTGCATGCGCCGCAGGGCGGGATCGTGCGGATCGACATCGACGATAACGGCCCCGGCATTCCGCCCGACCGGATCGAGCAGATGTTCATGCCGTTCCAGCGCATGGAAGGCAGCCGCAACCGCGAAACCGGCGGCACCGGTCTGGGCCTGCCAATCACCCGCAACATCCTGCGCGCGCATGGTGGCGACGTGGTGCTGAGCAACCGCCCGGAAGGCGGGATGCGGGCAACGGTGACGCTGCCGGTTTAGGCCAACAGGCGTTGCAGCTTCCTCACCGCGCTGTCCGGCGTGGTCAGCACCGGGCGGCCCGTCGCACGGGCCACCACGCCGGCGGCGCGGGCCAGGCTGAACTGGGCCAGCGCGATCGCATCGCAATCGGCAAGATCCCGCGCCGCTTCGGCCGCCAGCTGGTCATGGCGGGCGACGTCGCCCACATCCAGCGCGGCCAGAGCGCCATCGGCCAGTTTGGGCACCAGCGTGATGTCGGCGGGGAATTCCGGTGGCATCGATTGCAGGGTCGGTGCGAATGTCGCCAGCAGGCCGATGCGCTTTCCGGCGGTCTGCGCTTCCTCGATCATCGCTTCGTTCGGCTTCAGCACGGGGATGTCGGGCAGCGCCGCAACACAGGCGTCGATGCACGGACCGAAGGCCGAACAGGTGAACAGGATCGCATCCGCCCCCGTGCGGCGGGCATAGCGGGCCAGGTCCAGAAACCGGTCGGTCATCGCCGGGGTCAGCTTGCCGTCACGCGCCAGGTCGCCGGACAGGCTGTCGTCCAGCAGGTTCATCAGCCGCGGCTCGGGCCACAGGCGGGCAAAGGCCGCATTGATCGGCGCAGGTGAATGGCTGAGGGCATGGATTAACGCAATGCGCATGGAATGGCCTCGGACGTTGTTATTTCCCTGCGCTTTTATACCTGCCTCTTGCCGGGGCGGCCAGTGCGTGGCATGGCCGATGCATGCTCCGACGTTTGTATGACTGGGTGCTGCGGTTGGCCGCGCATCCGAAGGCCCCGTGGTGGCTCGGCATTGTAAGCTTTGCCGAAAGCAGCATCTTTCCGATCCCGCCGGACGCCATGCTGATCCCGATGTGCCTGACACGGCCCGATCGGGCTTATCGGTATGCGCTGATCTGCACCGTTGCCTCGGTCATCGGGGGGATTGTGGGGTATGGGATCGGCTGGGGGCTGTACGAGGCCGTCGCCGCGCCGATCATCCGGTTCTACCACTACACGGCGCAATACGAAGCATTCAAGGCGATGTTCGACGAGTACGGGCTTTGGGTCATCCTGATCAAGGGCATGACGCCAATCCCATACAAGATCGTCACCATCGCCTGCGGCGCGGTTGCGTTCTCGTTCCCGGTGTTCATCGCCGCCAGCATTGTAACCCGGGCGGCGCGGTTCTTTCTGGTGGCCTTCCTGATCCGTCGCTTCGGCGCGCCGATCCAGGGCTTCATCGAAAAGCGCCTGACGCTGGTCACTACTGTGGCCGTGCTTGGAATCGTCGGCGGGTTTGCCGTTCTGAAGTTCCTATAACAACGCCTCGCCCCGCAGCACCGGCACGCAACCGCCGCCCACCGAGCCGTAGACACACCGGTCCGGCATACGCCGCGCCGATGCATGCAGCAGGCTGGGGCGACCCATCTCGACGCCCTGGATAACGTCGTACCGGGCGCTCTCTCCGCGCGCCAACATCAGCAGCAGGGCCGCCAGAGTGGCGCAGGCACTGCCGGTTGCCGCATCCTCGACCGTGCCGCTGAGGGGCGCGAACATGCGGGCACGGATCGTCCCGGCATCCTGCGTGTAGACATACATTGCCAGCCTGCTGCCCAGCAGCCTGTACTGCGCCAGCACCGCCCTGAATTGCACTGGGTCGGGCACCGCACGCGCCAGTGCGTCGGGACGCACCTCAACGATCACGAACGGATTGCCGAGCGAGGATTGCACCGGGCGATGCGCCATCACCACAATGTCCTCCGCCGTCAGGCCAAGGCACGCAGCAGTGTCCGTCAGCGGCAGTTCGATCCCCAGCGTCAGCGGCTGCGGCGCGGTGATGGTGGCCGTGTCCACCGTGCCGTCGGGCGTGCGCGTGATGGTCACCTCGGTCAGGCCCGCCGGGACTTCCAGCCGCAGCACGCCATCCGTATCGCGCCCCATCTGGGCCAGCACGTGGCCCACGCCAACCAGCGGGTGACCTGCAAACGGCATCTCAGCCATGCGGCTGAAAATCCGCACGCGCGCCGTGTTGGCAGGATCGGTGGGCGGCTGGATAAACGCGCTCTCGCTCAGGTTGAATTCGGCCGCCAGCCTCTGCATGTCAGCATCGGCGATGTCGCGCGCATCGGGGAACACCGCCAGCGGGTTGCCGCCGAAACGCTGGCGCGTGAAAACATCCAGAGTCAGAAACGCATGCGATACCACGCGCGCCGTCAGTCCGTATGCAAGCCGCGGGGGATGACCTCCATCCGGCGGATGCTGACCGTACCAGCACGTTGCAGGTTCAGTGCCGAGACCAGCATTTCGGCCAGGCGTTCGGACGACATGCCCTCGTCCCGGCAGTCGAGCTGGAAGTCTACGCCATCGATATGGCCGCCATCGGTGAAGTCCACCCGGAAATCGCAGCGCACGCATAACGGCGATGTCGGTGCAGCCTCGTACGGCGGGGCATCGGGATCGGGAATGTAAACAGCGGGGAGTTTGTCCGGCATTGTGTAAGAACCTCCGGCGTCAACTCTACCGCACTTTTTACGCCTGCGTCACTGGGTCGACAGGGCGTTGAAGGCCACCGTGAAGCCCTGTAGCGAGAACGGCATTTTCATGTCGCCACCATTGCCCAGCACATATTCAATGCTGGCGGGGGACGTGGCCGATGCCTGACGCAACCGCCCCATTGTGCTTTCGTCCAGATTCAGTTCGGCAATACAGCTGTTGCCGACGCAGCGTTGCAGCGGAAGCTGGATCGGGTCGATCCCTTCCACATTCAGCTGCACCACAGTGGTGACCGACACATTCACCGGGATCTGCGCCACAAGCTGCCAGTCCTCGGTGCCTCGGCGCTGCACCAGAACAACCTGCGCCACCATCTGCCGGTTCCGATCCAGCACAATCTGCGCCATTTCGCACAGGCTGCGCGCGCTGCCCGGCTCGACCGGCTGGCGCAGGCAACGGACAATCCAGGCATCGTAAGACGTCGTGACAGCTGCCTGCGGTGCCTCGGTCTGTGCTGAAGCCGCAGAAACAGTCACCAACCCCAGAATAGCAATTGCCAGACCACACAAAAAATTCATCGAACTCAGCGCTTGTAAAAAAAGATCCAGCCCCCGGCCGAAGCCGACAATGCATCCGAATATACCACCCAGTAAAATACCGAAAAACCGGGCCGGATACTTTGCAGAACAGTCCTTAATACAAGAAAGGGGCGCCTCCAACCGGAGACGCCCCTTTTATCGAAAATATTCAGTCTCAGCCCTGCGACGGCAGGTGCTGTGCCAGTGCCGGGACACCGCCGATCGACAGAAGATGCGCGAAGATCGCATCCAGATACCCACGGTCGCGCAGTTCGGCCAACTTGTCGGCCGGCAAGTTCTGCAGCTTCTGGCGGTCGACCGCGCGGAAACCGTCCACGCGGCGTTCCTGGCCGTTCATGACAAACTGCACCACGCCAGGTTCCAGCAGCTCCATTTCCATCAGCGTATTTACCAGCGCCACGGTGCGCTGCACGGCGAAGTCATACTGCTGGCAGAAGTTCAGCGCCTGCTGGGCGGCGGCCGTCGGCTTCTTGTCGGCGCCGAAAATCGGCTCGCCTTCCGAGGTCGACAGGGCCTTGGCTTCCGGATCGGCGCACAGGGTCAGCTCGTCGCTGTCCTCGCGCAGCTTCGCCAGGATGAACGGATAACGGCGGGCATAAGCGGGGATATAGGTGTTCGAATCCCAGACGCCCTTGTCGTTGACGACCTGGCTCTGTCCCGGCTGCAACGCCAGCAGCGCAATCGGCATATACGGTGCTTCGAGGTTGAAGACGATCGGCAGCGTGCGGGCAGCCATGCCAAATTCATCAGCCGTCAACGGCAGCACATTAGCTTCCCGTGCGAATCCGAAACCCACCGGACGGACACGCAGCGTGCCGTGCTGCTCCGGGTTCAGGACTTCAAGCTTGTTGTAAAAAAGCGGCAACCCGGAAGGCGTGGCGGATGCAGACATGGAATGCTCTCTCAATTGCTAGGTAGACATTATGAAGCGGAGGACACTTTACCCGGAAGGTGAACCCTCAGGGAAGTGTTGAAATTACAAGGCCAAATTTGGATTTTTGATTAATTTTTACATATTTCCATTTCCACCTTTGAGTTTTTCTCAAAACACTCGCCGGGTGGTCCACGCAGCCTCTTCCCCCTATATAAGACGCTCCATTGTATCCTTTCGGAGCACCCCAGATGAACGAAACTGTGCCCGTTACTGTCCTGACCGGCTATCTCGGCGCCGGAAAGACCACACTGCTGAACCATATTCTGTCGGAGCAGCATGGCAAGAAATACGCGGTCGTCATCAACGAATTCGGCGAGCTGGGGGTAGATAACGACCTGGTGGTCGACGCCGATGAAGAAGTGTTCGAGATGAACAACGGCTGCGTCTGCTGCACTGTGCGCGGCGACCTGATCCGCATCGTCAACAGCCTGATGAAGCGCCGCGACAAGTTCGACGGCATCATCGTGGAAACCACCGGCCTCGCCAACCCGGCCCCGGTCGCGCAGACCTTCTTCGTGGACGAGGACGTGCGCGCCAAAACCCGGCTTGACGCAATTGTCACCGTGGTGGACGCCAAGCACCTGCCCGCCCGCCTGGCCGACAGCGAGGAAGCGCAGAACCAGATCGCCTTCGCCGACGTGATTATCCTCAACAAGACCGATCTGGTCAGCGCCGATGAACTCACCGCAGTCGAGGCCACCATCCGTCGCATCAACCCGTATGCCAAGCTGCACCGCACGCAGAAGGCGGTGGTCGATATCAGTGCCGTGCTGGGACAGAACGCATTCTCCCTCGCCCGTGCTGAGGAACTGCAGCCCGGCTTCAGTGCCGGCGAGGACGAGCACGAACACAACGAGGACATCGCATCGATGTCGTTCGAGCTGGACAAGCCGGTCGATCCGGAAAAATTCAACGCCTGGATCGGGCCTCTGCTGGCCGAAAAGGGCGGCGATCTGCTGCGCACCAAGGGCATTCTCTCGTATGTGGGCGACGATCGCCGCTTCGCGTTCCAGGCCGTGCACATGATTGCTGACGGCGACTTCATCGGCCCATGGAAGGAAGGTGCACCGCGCACATCGCGCATCGTGTTCATCGGGCGCAACCTGAACCGGCCACAGCTGCGGCGCGGGTTCGAAAGCTGTGCGGCCTGATCCGATGAGCGACACGACAAGCCCCGACTACCTGCTGGAAGACCGCGGCACGCATCGCGCGCTGGATGGTTACATCGTCAGCGCGTGCTTCGATCGCAGCACCGCGCATCTGGCCTTCGCGCTGGGCGACGGAACTGTGCACATCACAAAGACTGCCGACGCCACTACCGACTGGAACCGCGTGGAAGCGCATGACGGCGGCGTGCTGTCGCTCGCGCCGGACTGTGTGCCGGGCGGTTTCGTCACCGGCGGCGATGACGGGAAATTCCTGCGCATCGCGGCCGATGGCACCACCGCCGTGCTGGCGGATTTCGGCGGCAAATGGGTAGATCACGTCACCACCCACGCCGATAAAAAGGACCGTGGTCTGCTGGCCGCCGCCGTCGGCAAGAACGTGCATGTATTCGACGAACGCGGCCAGACGCTGAAGCAGCTGCCGCACCCCACCACCGTGACCGGCATCACGTTCGATGCGAAGGGCAAGCGCGTGGCGGCCTCGCACTATAATGGGGCCAGCCTGTGGTTCGTGGCGTCCAAAAGCGACACACCGCGCGTGCTGGAATGGAAGGGCAGCCATACCGGCATCACCATGAACCCGGCGGGCGACCACGTTGTCACGTCGATGCAGGAGAACGCGCTGCATGGCTGGCGGCTGACCGACAACCAGCACATGCGCATGAGCGGCTATCCCAGCAAATCGCGCTTCATCGCCTTCACCAAAAGCGGCAAGTGGCTGGCCAGTTCCGGGGCCGAGGGCATTGTCCTGTGGCCGTTCACCGGTGGCGGCCCGATGGGCAAACAGCCGATGGAAATGGCCAGCGGCGATGATGTGCTCTGCACCGCCGTCGCCACGCATCCACAGCATGAAGTCTGCGCGGCGGGCTTCAGCGATGGGCTGGTGGTGCTGGCCGATATTACCTCGGGCCGTGTGCTGCCGGTGGCGGCGCCGGGGCGGGGCAGCGTCTCGGCCATTTCGTGGTCGCCCGATGGAACCTATCTGGCGTTCGGCACCGAAACCGGCTTTGCTGCGGTAGTCGATTTCTCGAAACGCTAAATCCAGGGAAGAAGAACACCATGGGTGGACATCTGGCCACGGTTAACAGCTGGGTCTTTCACGACGGCATGTGGACGCAGGGCAACCCGCCGCTGATGGGGCCGATGCATCATGCGTTCTGGCTGTCCTCCATCGTGTTCGACGGCGCGCGGGCGTTCGAAGGCTGCACGCCCGACCTCGACCTGCATTCCGCACGCGTGATCCGCAGTGCGCGCGCCATGGGTCTGGCCCCGCAGGTCACCGCCCAGCAGATCCAGGACACCATCCTGACCGGCGTGAAGAAATTCGCCCCCGGTGCGGAACTGTATCTGCGCCCGATGTTCTGGGGCGCGCTGAATGGTGGCGCATTGCAGGCCGACCCCAGCAGCACGCGCTTTGTTGTGGCGGTTTACGAAAACCCGATGCCGGGGATCGACGCTGGCAGTGCCACGCTGTCTCCGTTCCGCAAACCCACCGCCAACAGCGCCATGACCGATGCCAAGGCCCCCTGCCTGTATCCCAACGGCGCACGCGCTGTGCAGGACGCCGTGGATCGGGGCTTCAACAATGCGGTGATGCTGGACCAGAACGGGAATGTGGCTGAATTCGCCACCTCGAACATCTTCATCGTCAAGGACGGCATCGTTCACACACCTGCCGTCACCGGTACATTCCTGAACGGCATCACCCGCCAGCGCACCATCGCATTGATGCGCACATCGGGGCTGACTGTGCTGGAACGCACAATCCGTGTGGAAGAACTCGATACGGCGGATGAAATTGTCTCGACCGGGAACTTCGGCAAGGTGCAGGCCTATACACGCTATGAGGGGCGCACGTTGCCAATTGGCCCTGTCTGCCTTGCCGCACGCGCGGCTTACTGGAAATTCGCCACCGACAACTGGAAGATCTGATCGCGCCACCCATGAACCGCCCGCAGCACTGCGGGCGGTTTGCATTTGCGAAAACCGATTCCGCCGCGGCGCAGAAGTTTGTGCGATTCTGATCCGTATCAATTCACAAAAATTTTAATCGTTTAAACTCCCTCCATAATTCAGGAGGTCGATATGTTGCACTCTTTGCATTCGACAACTGTTGGCGCCTTGGGATTGGTGACGATGTTTCTTGCATCGCCCGTCAGCGCACAAACGGCAACGCCGAATGACACAACCTTACGCAAAGACGCATTGACTATTTTCTCTGCCATCCCAACAACGCCCCCCGCAGTACGCGGGCAGCCGGTTTCGGCCGCGATGGCCGATCTGGGCAAGATGCTGTTCTTCGAACCGCGCCTGTCGCGCAGCCAGGTCATCACCTGCAATTCGTGCCACAGCCTGAGCACCGGTGGCGCCGATAACGTTCCCACCTCGATCGGGCACGGCTTCATGCGCGGGCCGCGCAATGCGCCCACCGTCTATAACGCCGTCTTCAACATCGCCCAGTTCTGGGACGGCCGCGCCCCCGATCTGCGCGAACAGGCCAAAGGCCCTGTGCAGGCCGGGGTCGAGATGAACAACACCCCCGACCGCGTGGTGCAGACGCTGAACAGCATTCCGGAATATGTCGCTGCATTCCGCACCGCATTCCCGGCATCGGGCGCCAATGCCGTCACCTTCGACAACATGGCACTGGCGATCGAAAGCTTCGAGGCAACCCTCATCACCCCCAACGCGCCATTCGACCGTTACCTGAACGGCGACAACGCCGCGCTGACGGCCGAGCAGAAAACCGGTCTGCATCTGTTCATCGATCGGGGCTGCAGCACCTGTCACAATGGCGTGAACATCGGCGGGCAGGCTTACTTCCCGTTCGGCGTGGCTGAACGCCCGAATGCCAGCGTGTTGCCCGATGCCGACAAGGGCCGCTTCACCGTGACCCAGGCCGAGGGCGATGCCTTCGCCTTCCGTGCCGGACCGTTGCGCAATATCGCGCTGACCGCACCGTATTTCCACTCTGGTCAGGTGTGGGAGCTGCGCGAAGCCGTTGCCATCATGGGCAGCAGCCAGCTTGGCGTACAGCTGAACGACAACGAGGTGACAGCCATCACCGCGTTCCTGCAATCGCTGAGCGCCCCAATGCCAAACGTGACAATGCCACAATTGCCGCCCAGTTCGCCGACTACACCGCGTCCTGAATAGCCGGCAGGTATTTCAGCACATTCGGAACCGGGCATTTTGGCTCGGTTCTTTTTTGTGTTCTCCCTCTCGACGGCAATCTCGGGTTTTGTAATATTCTTTCAAAATATACCGAACTATCGCCACAACCTTGTTGTGGTTGACCGAGAAAGGGAATGACATTGCACGGCCTCTCCGACCCCGCTGTCACCAGCACAGCATTTGAAAAACAGACCTACGCCAAGGTGTCGTGGCGGCTGATGCCGTTGCTGTTCATTGCCTATGTCGTGGCGTACCTGGACCGCGTGAACGTCGGCTTCGCCAAACTGCAGATGGTCTCGGACCTGCAGTTCAGCGAAACCGTCTATGGGCTGGGCGCCGGGATCTTCTTCATCAGCTACTTCCTGCTGGAAGTGCCGAGCAACATCATCCTTCACAAGGTGGGCGCGCGCGTGTGGATTGCGCGCATCATGATCTCCTGGGGGATCCTGTCCGCCGCCACCATGTTCGTCACCACGCCGATGTCGTTCTATATCGTACGCTTCCTGCTGGGTATGGCCGAAGCGGGGTTCTTCCCGGGCATCATCCTGTATCTGACCTACTGGTATCCGGCCGAACGACGCGGGCGTATCACTACCATCTTCATGACGGCGGTGGCGGTCTCGGGTGTGATCGGCGGGCCGCTGTCGGGCTGGATCATGACCAGCCTGTCGGGCGCCAATGGCTGGGCCGGCTGGCAGTGGATGTTCCTGCTGGAAGGGATTCCGTCGGTACTGGTGGGCGTGATCGTGTTCTTCTATCTGGACGACCGGATCGAGCGCGCCAAATGGCTGACGCGCGAGGAAAAAGACCTGCTCGCCCACAACATCGAACAGGAAAACGCCCAGAAAACCCCCGACAGTTCCGGGCACGGCATTGCGGAATCGTTCGGCAACGCGCGCGTGTGGATCCTGGCGCTGGTGTATTTCGGGCTGGTGATGGGCCTCTATGGCGTCGGCTTCTGGCTGCCCACCATCATCAAGAGCATGGGCGTGACCGACCTTCTGCATAACGGCCTGCTGAGCGCCATTCCCTATGGGATCACCGTGGTCGTCATGGTGCTGGTCAGCCACAGCTCGGACCGCATGCGCGAACGCCGCTGGCATGTGGCCATTCCCGCCCTGCTGGGCGCTTTGGGTCTGGTGGCGCTGGTCGCCGTCGGCACCAGCAACACGTTCCTCGCCATGGCCGCGCTGACGGTGGCCACCGCCGGGATCATCACCACGTTGCCGCTGTTCTGGTCGCTGCCCACCGGCTTCCTGGGCGGAGCAGCCGCAGCCGCAGGCATCGCACTGATCAACTCGCTGGGCAACCTTGCCGGGTTCGTCAGCCCGTTCGCCGTGGGATGGCTGAAAGACCTGACCGGCAGCACCAACAGCGGCATGTATATGCTGGTCGGCACACTGGTCCTGTCCGCCGTGCTGGTGATCGCCACGATGCCAGCGAAGCTGGTGAACCGCTGAAAGACGCAGGGCGCTGCCCTGCACCCGCCAGGAGGCAACGGCCTCCGCTTCGGACAGATAGGCGTGCATTGGCAGGGCCAGAATGCGGGTGGCGACGTCTTCCGAGACGGGTAGTGGGGCGAAGCGGTGATGGTCGCGATAGGCAGGCTGGAAGTGCAGCGGCTTCGGATAATAGATCGCGGTGGGAACGCCTGCGGTCTGCAGCGACTGCTGCATTCTGTCGCGGGTGGCACCATCGCGCAGCAGCACGGCGTAGATTGCCCAGGCGCTGGTGCTGTCCTTCACACGCACGGGGGTCTGCACCACGCCCTTCAGGCGGTGGTCGTAATACGCGGCAAGCTTGTCGCGCGCGGCCATCTCGTCCGGGAATACCGTCAGCTTCGAGAGCAGCACGGCCGCCTGTATTGAATCCAGTCGCCCGTTCATGCCGGTGCGCAACACTTCGTAGCGGGTGGTGCCTTCGCCGTGGGTGCGCAGACTGCGGAACAGCGCGGCGCGGTCGGCATCGTCGGTGAACAGTGCGCCGCCATCGCCGTAAGCACCCAGTGGTTTGGATGGGAAAAACGATGTTGCCGTCGCCTGCGCCCAGGTGCCGAGACTGCGGTTACCCAGCATCGCCCCGAAGGACTGCGCGCAGTCATCCAGCGTCGCCAGACCGTGTGTTGCGGCCATGCGGTTGATGCCGACCCAGTCAGCGGGTTGGCCGAACAGATCCACGCCGATCACCATACGGGGCGTCAGCTTGCCCTCGGCCTTCACGGCGGTGATGCGGCGTTCCAGATCGGCCACGTCCATCTGGAAGGTCTGCGGGTCCACATCGACGAACACCGGCGTTGCGCCCAGCACCAGCGGCACTTCGGCGGTGGCGGTGTAGGTGAAGGCGGGCAGGAACACGGCATCGCCGCGCCCGATATTCTCCGCCATCAGCGCGATCTGCAACGCATCGGTCCCGGACGAGACCGACACGCAATGCTTCGCCCCGCAGAACGCGGCGAGCTTTTCTTCCAGCTCGCGCACTTCGGGGCCGAGGATGAACTGGCAATGCTCCAGCACCTGGTCGAGGCGCGTGCGAAGATCGGAGGCTATTCGTTTTTGCTGGGTTTTCAGGTCGAGGAAAGCGATAGCCGGGTTAGTCATGGTGCGTTTTATGCCTGCACGACAGAGGGATCAGCGCGGAGGACGCCGCGCGTGTCCACCAGCACCGGGATGTTGGCGCGCACCAGAGCAAGGTCGATCGCCGTATGCGGCGTGACCAGAATGGCGGCGTCGAAGTCCGATATTATCGCAGCTGTCAGATCGACAGACCTGCGTTTTCCGGAACCCAGACGTCGCGTATTTGGAATCTCGGGCAGCAGCGGATCGTGGTATCCGACTTCGGCCCCCTCTTTTTCGAGGATTTGGATGATCTCGAGCGCCGGACTTTCGCGTGCATCAGCAACATCGGGCTTATAGGCAACCCCCAGCACCAGCACGCGCGCGCCGGCCAGATCGCGCGGTAACGCACCACGCAGACGGTCCACGCACCACTGTGGCATGGCATCGTTGATGCTGCCGGCAAGTTCGACGAATTGCGGGTCCATCCCCACGCGGCGCGCGGCATGGGCGAGATACCACGGGTCCACCGGCACACAGTGCCCGCCCAGACCCGGGCCGGGGCGAAACGGCATGAAGCCGAAGGGTTTGGTGGCGCAGGCGTCCATGATCTCGTGCACATCCAGACCAAGCCGATAGCACAGCAGTTTCAGTTCGTTCACCAGCCCGATATTCACGGCGCGGAACACGTTCTCGTGCAGTTTGGCGAGTTCCGCCGCGTCGGGGGACGACATCTCGACCACGCGCGGCGCCACGGTTTCGTACAGCGCCACGGCCACTGCCCGACAGGCCTCGGTCGTGCCCGAGACCAGCTTCGGCACATGCGCCACCGAATGGGTAGGATTGCCGGGATCCTCGCGTTCGGGGCTGTAAACCGCGAAAGCATCCACCCCGACCTGCAGCCCGCAGGCCCGCAAGGTCCGCACCACGGTTTCCGTCGTAGTACCCGGATAGGTGGTGGATTCCAGCGCAATCGCCTGCCCGCGCCGCAGATACGGGGCGAGTGCCGCCAGACTGTCGGTAATGGCCGAAACATCGGGGGCATGATCCGGCCCCAGCGGCGTTGGCAGACACAGGCAGATCACGTCGCAGTCTGCCGCGCGCGCCATGTCCTCGGACGCGGTCATGCCGGGTGCAAGCAACGGCGCCGGTGCGCCGGGCAAGGGCGAGGCCCCTGCATTCACCGCCCTGCATTTGCTGTGATCGCTGTCAAACCCGACTACGGCAAACCCGGTCTGGGCAAAGCGACACGCCAGCGGCATCCCCGCATAACCTAGGCCCACAATGCCGATAACCGCCGTACGGTCGGCAATGCGGTGCAGCAGATCATGCAGACACGTCGCTCTCATCCGTTGGCAACGCTACCGTCTGCATTGTGCTCGAACTCCGGCACCAGCCGCCCGAGTGTCGCCAGCGCGGGCACGCGCGCACCGTTGTGGCAATGGGTCGCCATCTCGTCCAGCGCGCGCCCGATGATCGCCGGGTCCGCCGTGCGGGGCTTGGCCATCAGCAGGCCGGGATACGGGGTGGCCAACGGCGGCTCCTTGCCGTGGAACAGTTCCTCGAACAGTTTTTCGCCGGGGCGCAGACCGGTGAAACGGATTTCAACATCGCGGTCGGGGATCAGCCCGGCCAGGCGGATCATCTGACGCGCCAGATCGACGATCTTCACCGACTTGCCCATGTCGAGCACAAAGATCCCGCCATCGCCCGATGTCCGGTCATCGCCTGCGCCAACAACGGACGCCTGCAACACCAGACTGACGGCCTCGCGCACGGTCATGAAGTAA
This sequence comes from Acetobacteraceae bacterium, assembly GCA_031546815.1. Classification (GTDB taxonomy): domain Bacteria; phylum Pseudomonadota; class Alphaproteobacteria; order Acetobacterales; family Acetobacteraceae; genus JAVBJV01. Next base: position 32,276 of record JAVBJV010000018.1, on the reverse strand, counting down.
CGCTGCATGTCGGGGTGCGTCACGGTCAGCGGACCGCCACGTGCAAGCTGGCGCTGGAACAGCGGCACCACAGACCCGGTGGAGCCCAGCACATTGCCAAACCGCACCGTCACGCAGCGCATCCCTGCGCCCTGTTCGCGCGCCTGAATATCGAGGCCCTGGCAATACATCTCGGCCAGACGCTTTGATGCACCCATCACACTGGTCGGGTTCACCGCCTTGTCGGTCGAGATCAGCACCATCAGCGCCGCCCCCGCCGCACGCGCCGCATCGGCGGCGGTGCGAGTGCCACAGGCGTTGGTCAGCAGGCCTTCCAGCGGGTTCGATTCCACCATCGGCACGTGCTTCAGCGCGGCGGCATGGAACACCAGCTCGGGGCGGTATTCCTGCATCAGCCCGCGCATCCGGTCTTCATCGCGCACATCGGCGATCAGCGCGCGGCGCGCCACCAGCGGGTGACGCTCGGCCAGCTCCATATCAATCTGCCACAATGCGAATTCGCCGTTGTCGAGCAGCAGCAGAGTCTCGGGCCCCAGCGCCGCCACCTGGCGCGCCAGTTCCGAACCGATCGTGCCGCCCGCACCGGTCACCAGCACGCGCTTGCCCTGCACCAGCCGCGCCATGCCTTCACGGTCCAGCGCGACCTGCGGACGGTTGAGCAGATCCTCGATCACCACGGGGCGCAGTTCGATGGAACCGGGCTGACCGGTCGGCGTCAGCAGAGTCGGGTCGCCCGCGCGACGCACGGCAACGCCGAACTTGTCGGCAACCAGCATCAGCTGTGCCAGAGCCGGGCCGGTAATGTCGGGGTTGGTCACGGCGATCTGTGCGGGCAGGTTCCCGGCATTGCGCAAATCGTCCAGCACGGCTTCGGTATCGTCCAGCGTGCCCAGAATCTTGTGTCCATGCAGCGTGCGTCCGGCATGATGCTGGCGCTGCGAGAGAATGCCGCACACCCGATACGAACGGTTGCGGCCCTGAGCCAACGCACGCAGGAACAGATCGGCGCCATCGCCCGCGCCGGCCAGCAGCAGGGACTGGGGATCCTCGACCTCGTCATACTGGCGGCGACGCATGCTGCGCAGCCGATACATCAGCCGCGGCACACCCAGAAACACCAGCAGCACCAGCGCATGCACCACCGGCAGGGTGACGCTTTCCGGCGTAAAGGCCCCGCTGAGCGCACAGAGCAGCGCAAACAGCGCCGCCCCACCAATGGCAGCTGCGCCGACGCCCATCAATTCGCGCACCCCGGCAAAGCGCCAGTACTGCCGCGACAACCCAACCGGAAGCCCGGCCAGCAGCAGTGCCAGTGCCGACACCCCTGCCAGCCACAGCGGCTGCATCGGATCTGCATCGGGTTCCGACAGCCAGCGCGCCACCGGCAATGCCAGCGCGGCCAATGCGCCATCGGTCAGAACGGTCAGAAGAGTTTGAGTGCGTTTATGCGGCATGATCGCGACTATAGCGGGATCATCCTGCCTGCACCACCTGCCCGGCAGGCACCTGCATACCGGACGGCACGACGGCGCCCGGCACCAGAACGGCCCCCGCGCCGACCATCGCATCTTCCCCAACCCGCGCCCCACCGCACAGGCGTGCACCCGGCGCGATATGCACGTTATCCGCCACGATACAGTCGTGATCCACCCCGGCCAGCATGTTGATAATGGCGTGCCGCCCGATCTGCGCGCCCGCCCCCACAACCGCACCGGCACAGACCACGCTGCCCGCGCCGATTTGTGCGGAGGCCGCCACGTAAGCGCGTGGATGAATGGCGGTCAGCAGTTCCAGACCGGCACGTTCCAGATCCTCGGCCCAGCGGCGGCGCAGGGTGGCATTTCCCAGCGCGACAATCACCCGTGCACCGGCATGTTCCAGCAGCGCCGCGCATGGTCCCAGCACCGGCACACCATCCAGTGGGTCGGTGCGCGCATCGTCAAACACGCCATCTACCGCGTGCCCGGTGCTCTGCAGGATATCCAGCACCACGCGGGCATGTCCGCCCGCACCCAGAATACATATCTTGCCCACTTACGCCCCCGCGCCGGGCAGAAGATCGCGATACAGCGCCACCAGGCGCGCGCCTTCCACATCCCAGCAATAGCGTTCTTTTACCGCATTCCGCCCCGCCATGCCCAGCGCCGACCGCAACGCCACATCCCCCGCCAGTTTATCGAGCGCCACCGCCACCGCACCCGCATCGGCCGCATCGACCAGAAGGCCACAGGCAGCATCCGTCACGATTGCAGCGACTTCCTCGGCATCGCTCGGCACCACCACGGGCAAACCAGCCGCCATCGCGTCGAACAGTTTGTGCGGCAGGGCATGGCGATGGTTCGCTAGGCCGGGCTGGAACAGCACCACGCCTATATCGGCGCGCGTTACCTCGAGCATCATGTCAGCGAACGGCATCCATTCGTCCAGCTGAATGCGGGGCAGAACGCCCAGTTTCTCCGCCTCGACCAGGAAGGCGTCTTTCGATCCATCGGTGAACCGGCCGATCAACCGCAGCCGTGCCGGATGCTGCATGCGTGCCATCGCCTGCAACAGCACGGGCCAGCCGCGTGCGCGGGTCATCACGCCGGTATGAATGATCTCGGGCACCGCAACCGCTTCCGGCTGGCACGGTTGGGGGGCGGATTGCAGCAGGGCGTAATTGCGCGCGGCGATCACCCGCCCGCAACAATCCTGATCCAGACCGTCCTTCGCCACCACGGTCGCATCAGCCAGAGCTGTGCAGACACGGATCAACACGCGCACACATCGCGCCGCCACACCGCGCAACCAGCGTGGTGCATGCAGCGCAGCGAAGGTGGACGGATAATGTTCGTGCACATCCAGCACCACACGCGCCCCGGTGCACCGCGCGGCCAACAGCGCCACCACCCAGGCATCGGGTTCGTTCGCATGAAACGCCCGCGCGCCCGACTGCACCGCGCGCCGCACCAGCATCCGCATGGCACGCAACCGTCCCCACAGACCCGGCGCGCGCGTATAGGTGCTAATGGAAATGCCGTGCGCCTGCCACTGCCGTTCCTCGGTGAACGGTGCGATGTGCAGCACCGACAATCCGGCCTGCGCCAGAGACGCCGCCTCCTTCAACACCACGCGCACATCTTCCGGCGGATGCGCCGCCGACAGGAAGCAGACATCACAAACGGGCTTCATACATTCACCATATTCTGCAACGCATGCGCCATACGCATACCGGCATCGGCATCCCATCCCGGAATCGAGCGTGTCGACGTGCGATTCTCCACGGCATGCAGGAACGCCATCTCCAGCGTGTCGGGGCGCACCAGAACGTTGGTGCCGTGCGTGATCGTAATCGGGCGTTCGGTCGATGGGCGCAGCGTCAGGCACGGGATTCCCAGATGGGTGGTTTCCTCCTGCACGCCGCCCGAGTCCGTCACCACGGCAGACGCACCGGCAACCAACCCCATAAAGTCGAGATACCCCAGCGGATCGCAGACCTGCACGCGCGACGGGATCGTGCAGCCGAAAGCGCTGATGCGGGCCTGCGTGCGCGGGTGCAACGGCCAGATGAAGTCCATATGCTGCGCCACACACTGCACCGCGTGCAGCATGGTGCCCAACGCCTCGGCCGTATCCACATTCGCCGCACGATGCAGCGTGAGCACACCATACGCACCCACCCGGTCCGGCCTGCGCCAGCGTAAACGGGTGCGTTCCAGCGTGGCAATCATCGCGTTGCCGGTCAGGCTGGCCACCGCGCTGCGGCCCTCCATGTGCAGATTGTGCATCGCCGTTGCATCCGGCGCCCACAGCGCATCCGCCACTGCATCGATCATGCGGCGATTGATCTCCTCCGCCATCGTCATGTCGCCACAACGCAGCCCGGCTTCCAGATGCACCACACGAATGCCCAGCTTCTTCGCCGCCAGCGTCGCCGCCAGAGCACCATCGACATCGCCGGGCACCACCACAAAGGGCGGACGCCGGACGCGCCATGTTTTCTCGCAGGACAGCATCGTCGCCGCGGTCAGCTCCGCATGGCTGCCACCGGTAACGCCCAGCGCAATATGCGGCGTCGGCAATTCAAGATCGCGCAGCAGCGCGCCGAACATCGCATCATCCCAATGCTGCCCGGTATGCAACAGAACCGGCGTGCAGAACGACGTTCCAGCCAGCGCGTGCCATACCGCAGCAATCTTCGGCAGGTTGGGGCGCGCGGCCACCACCAGATGAATCTCAGGCCGCATGATGCACCGCTTCCACCACCGCGCACATCTGCGCCGCCAGAGCACGCCGATCGAAATGTGCCTCGGCAAAGCGCCGCCCCGCAGCGCCCATCACCGCTGCACGCACGGGGTCGCGCGCCAGATGCAGCATTGCACCGGCCATCGACTGCGCATTGCAGGCGGTGACACCACATCCTGCCTCGGCAATCCAGCGCGCCGCACGGCCCGGCACGTTCGAGATCACCGGAATTCCCGCTGCAAACATATCCATCAACTTATTCGGCGATGTGAGTTCGGCAAACGCCTCGACCGGTGCCAGACACATCAGCCCGCCGTGCGCAGCTGCAAACATCCGTGCCAGATCACGCTTCGGTACGGGGTCCAGGAAACGGACGAGATGCAGATCTTCTGCCGCTGCACGCGCCATCAAACGCGGCTTGTCCCCGCCCTGACCAACCAACGCGATCTGCACGTCCGTCACATTGCGGCGTTGCAGTTCGGCGGCAACATCCAGCAGCATGTCCAGCCCGTTGGCGGGGCCATGTGCACCGGCATACACAAACACAGCAGGCTGCGATGCATCCGTGTTCATGCGCGGGCCGAATACATCCAGATCGCATGCATTCGGAATCACGCTGACGGACCTTGCGCCGCGCCGTGTGGCAATCTTGGCCATACCCTCGGACAGCGCCACCACATGCGTTGCGTAGCGACATGCAAGCCCGGACAAGCGCGCCAGCCCCCACGATGCAAATCCTGGGCGCAGAGCACCCATCGCCAGCAACAGCTCCGGCCACGGGTCGCGTGTTTCGAACACGAATGGTGTGCCGCGTATTGCACGCAGCAGCAGAGCCGGGATCGCCACGGTTGGCGGGGTGGAACTGGCAATCACCAGATCCGGCTTCGCACGATACGCCCATACCGCAGCCCGCATGGCAAAGCGCAGAAATGCACGGCTGCGCGCGGCAGAACCCAGCGCGTTGGCATAGGGAATGTCGAACTGCACAACATGCAGCCCATCCACATCGCCCTGACGCACGCCACGCTGAAAATCGGCACAAATACCGGACTCGCACCCCTCGGCCTGGCCGCACAGCATGGTGACGCGATGTCCGCGCTGCATCAGCGCACGCGCCATCGCATAACTGCGCATCGGGGCGGCGCCATCGGGCGTACTGAAATGCTGGTGCAAGTACAGAATATCCATCAGCGCGCCATCAGTTTGCGGATCGTGGAAATCACGTGCATCTGCTCCTCGGGCTGCAACCCGGTCCCGGACGGCAGACACAGGCCGTCGCGGAACAGCCTCTCCGCAATTGTGCCGCCAATCACCCGCGCCTTGCTGAAAACGGGCTGCATGTGCATCGGCTTCCAGACCGGGCGCGATTCCACTCCGGCGGCGGTCAGCGCATGGCAGATCTCCACGCAACTGATGCCGGATTTTTCCGCATCAACCAGCATCACGCTCAACCAGCGCGACGAATGCGACCAGTCCGGTTCGGGCATGAAGCTGATACCCGGCAGATCCGACAATGCGGCTTCATACATCGCGAACACATGCCGACGGCGCGCCACACGTGTCGCAAGGCTTGGCAACTGCGCAAGCCCCACCGCCGCACAGGGCGCGGGGATACACGCGTTATAGCCCAGCATTTCGTGCTGATAATGCGGCGCAGACTCGCGCGCCTGCCGGGCCAGGAAATGCGCCTGCGCGATCAGATGCGGCTCGTCCGCCGCCAGAGCACCGCCACCGCCACAGGTGATAATCTTGTTGCCGTTGAACGAGAACGCCGCCAGCCACGCCCCGCGCCCAGCCTGTCGGCCATACGCCATGGCCCCCATCCCCTCGGCGCTATCGCTGATAACGCGCACGCCCCAGCGATCGCAGACTTTCACAATCTTGGGCAGATTCGCGCATTGGCCGTACAGATCCACCGACACCACCAGACGCGGCAGCCGGCCTTTTCTGTCCGCTTGCGCCAATGCATCCGCCAGCAGGCCTGCATCCAGAGTCCAGGACTGTGGATCGACATCAAGAAACACCGGCACCGCCCCCATCTGTACGGCGGGTGCGACCGTGGCGATATAGGTCAGCGTGCTGGTCCACACTTCATCACCCGGTGCCAAATTCGCCAGGCGATAGGCGATTTGCAGCGCCATCGTCCCCGATGAAAGCGCCGCCACATACGGGAAGGTCGTCGCACGCGCCAATGCGGATTCGAACGTGCTGACCACGGGGCCAACCGGTGCGATCCAGCCGGATGCCAGCATTTTCTGAAACTGCGAAATCTCGTTCCCCGTCAATGTAGGGGGCGACAGAAGAATGGGTACGTCGACCTTGCGGAGAGGACTGGTATGTGTCCGCTGCATCAGGGCACATCCTCGGGCGGTGCTGCTGTTACGTAACCCGGCGTGCAGGCGCCATCGCGACGCAGCAATGCGCCCGGTGTACGCAGCAGATACAGCATGTCGGCCCGCAGAGTCAGCTTGTGCGTATAGGCCACATCCATCCGGAACCGCTGCGCCCACGGCAACGCATTGCGCCCGCCCGTCTGCACCGGCCCTGTAATACCAGGGCGCACGGACAGCCGCATTTCGGGTACGGCATATCGCACCGGCAATGGGCGCGGGCCGACGAAGCTCATGTCGCCACGCAGCACGTTGAACAGCTGCGGCAGTTCGTCCAGACCGTAAGCGCGCATCACCTGTCCAACACCGGTAATGCGTTCGGAATCGCTGCCGGGGCCTTCGCGCATAGTGCGGAATTTCAGCAGTGTGAAGGGACGACCATACAGGCCCGCACGCGTCTGCCGGAACAGCACCGGGCGTCCAAGCATCACCAGCACCAGCACATACAAAAACAAAAGCAGCGGCAGCAGCACGACAATCGCCCCCACCGCCAGCACCAGATCGCAGGCGCGTTTTCCACCAGACCGATACATCACGCGCGAGCCTCCGCCCCCAGGGACAACAGAAGTCCCAACCCAAGCCACGCCATGCGATTGCCAAGATCAGTCGACACCATGATCGACAGCATCACCGGCAGAACCAGAGCAGTTACAACGCCGATGCGTGTCGATGTCAGCCCGCGCCAGGCACGCAGCGCTGCCAGCATTGCGCATCCCCACACACAGGCGAGCAGCAGGAAACCGGGCAACCCAAGTTCGACCAGCGCTTCGATCAGATGATTATGCGGATGCCGCCCGCGCCAGTCGCCATACCCTGCGGCAATCGGGAACGCGCCCGTACCAAGACCGAACGGCCCGGCCGCGCCCGCCCAATCCAGCGCTGTGCGCCACAGCGGAAGGCGCAGCGATTCCTCGCCCAGATCGGATCCGTTCAAACGCTCCAGCGTGCGCAGACCATCGCTGAGATCCGGGTCCAGCAACAGCACCAGCGCGAACCCCGCCGCACATGCTGCCCCCGCCAGAATCCACAGAGATGCAGCCCCGGCGCGACCGGCGCGCCACAGGAACAGGCCGGGGGCAATCATCACCGTCAGCAGCAGTGCAAGCAGCGCCGCCCGACCACCCGGCAGCAGCGCCGCCAGCGCACAGCCAAGCGCCACTGCGCACCAGAACGCGCACACAACACCACGCACACGCAACGCCTGCACCATCGCCAACCCCGCCGCACTGGCCAGCGCGAGGCCCGAGATCTGATACTGCACGCGCAGCAGTTCGGTATCCGCCGCCCCACCAAGCACCACGCTGCCATCGGCGAGACCCACCGCGATACTCGTGCCAACCCCCAGCGCGATCAGCAGTGTCGCAATGCAGAACCCCGCCAGTGCCTGCACATGTCCACCGACGCAGAAGCCGATCAGCAGCGCCACGGGACCGAACAACAGCATCTCGGGAAGTTTTTCCGAAACCCCTTCATCCGCCACCGACCACGCACCCGCCAGCACAGACCAGCCGAGCAATGCCGCGAAGCAGACCAACGACACCAACACCGGCAGACTGCACTGCCACTCGGCCACATGGCGCAGCAGAAACGGCAGCAACACCAGCACGCACATCGCCGATAGCAATGTGAGATCAACCGGCATCACATCGCCCAGCGGTGTCGACTTCAGTGCGCCCGCGTACTGCAGAGATGCCGCAAACATTCCAGCCAGCAACGCCGGCACATGCCACTGCACCCTATACATGTGAACGCACTCTGCGCCGGACGATCAGCAGCGCTGCACTGGCAATGATCAGCATCGCGACACCAGGCGCCAGCAGCATCAGCAGCAGAGTGCGGTTCGGGCGCGATGGCGAATCCTCGACCGCTGCACTGGCAGCCACGCGGGCCGCCACAGTTTCATCCGCTGTCAGCACCATCGAGAAGCGCTGCTGCTGCGCCAGCAGATCGTACAACGCCTGTCGCTGAAACAGATCGGTTTCCGTCTCGAGCTGCGTTTGCAGAACCCGCATACGCCGCGCCACCGTATCACGCAGACCTGTGCGCACCTGTGCCTCGGCAAATGCGTGCAGATGCTGCAATGCCGACAGGGCAATCGCGCGATCCGGATACACCAGATCTATCGTCCAGGTAATCGTCTGCCGCGCCGATGTGACAATCACGGACTGTTCCAGAAACCGCTGCACATCGTCGCGCGACAGCTCCGCACTTCCACCCAGCAGATCGCGCAGCACGGCGCTGAATTTCTGCGCGCGCCGCGTCTGCATGTCGCGCGCCAGATCGTGCTGCATCAGCATCTCCGCCGCATCGGCCGAGCGCAGCACCGCCAGATACACGGCAAAATTCCCACCGGGTCGCGGGTCGAGCAGACCGCCCCCCAGCAGCGACCCCGATGTCAGGATCTGGCTGGTGGCGATTGCCGCCGTTTCGGCCGGTGCCACGATGATTGTCGCCACATATTGCCGCGGCCACAGCACGATCAGCACCGCACCGGCCAGATACAGAACCAGCATCGCGGACAGCAACCGCCCGCGCCATGCAAGCAGCCCCTGTGCCAGGTCGCCGATCCTGACCGGCGACGATACGCTATTGTGTGGAATGTCCATTACGCCGCTCCACACAGTATCGTCACGATACGCGCGTCGCCCGCCGGCACAGCGGCACACAGCACCGGCGTATTCTGCACGGTGCCATAGGCGGGGCTGTCCGGCGCTTCCTCGACCCAGACCGATGTCGCACCGGCGATGGTGATCTGCGCGCCGCTCACGGAAAGTGTGGTGTGTTCCAGAATCACTGGCGTTTGCGGCAGATGCCAACGCAGCACCGCGTGGCGGTACGGGCCGGACAGAGTGTCCTCGATGTGGCAGACATCGTCCTGCATGCGCACACAGCGCTGGTGACGGTTGCCGCGCTTGTCCTCGACCCAGCCGCCATTGGGCAGCACGCCGCCACGCGGCCACGGGCCCATCAGGAAACGGCCGATGCGCGGCATCTGTTCCGCATCGTCGAACGTCACCGTGTTATGCGCGCGCACCGAAGGGAACCATTGCGGCCACCAGGTGTGATTGTAAGCGCCGGTACCGCTGTCGCGCAGCAGGTTCACGCCATCGCGCCACAGGTCCAGATGCAGCAGGTCCGCATGCGCCGGGCGGTGCCGGCTGCCCGGTGTGCGCAGCACGGCCCACAGCCCCTGACGGCCGGAAAATCCCATGAAGCCGCGTCCGCTCCACCGGCGTGGCCGCTGCGTGCCTGTCGGCAACGGCGGTGCATTCAGCGCCGTGCCGTCGTCGTGCCCGATCCGCGATGCACCACCCGAGACCGGATCGGTCAACCGGTTGAGCCAGCCGCACATTGCCGCCTGCACATCCCCCAGATCGGCCGATAGATGAAAATGCGCCGCGCATTCCTGCACGATCGCCAGAATATCGACCACCATCCGGTGATAACGCACCGAATGCTGACTGAAGGCTCCACACGGGGCGACCAGACGCCGCAGCAGTTTCTGCAACCGCCGCACCGCGCGCGTTGCCCGGGCTGACTGCCCCAGCAGCAGATACCCAACCACGCACGCCGCCGCACAGCTGATCCCGTGGTTGTTGTCCTGCGATTCCTCGTACAACCGCGACACGCGCACCCGGTGCAGATGCAGATCCACCACCGCCCGCAACCCCGGCGATGCCGCCTTTGCCACATTCAGCCGCACGGCAGCGCGGGCCAGATGCAACACCCGCAGCGCAGCTTCCTGCGCGCTGATCCAGTGCTCGCCGCGATAGGGCGGGTTTTGGCTCAGGAATTCGGTAATCCGCGCATCCGCCTCGGCCGCTGGCAGGTCGGGCAGCTCGGCCCAACGCGCCCCTTCCCACAACTGGCGCAGATCTTTTCCCGCAAAGATATCGATTTTTAGCGCATGAGCAGGCGCTGCTGTCGCTTGAATTACCGACCGCGCATCCAGATTTAGCCCCGATTCGGCTAAAAATGGCCCTGCCGGTACAGCGCGATCTACCAGCCTATAAAATTGCAACCCGGACATGTTCAATACCTGATCGGCCCCCCGGCGGATCAGAACAGATGGCCCCAACATTGATGCTGTTCGGGAGATTTCCGCAAATCGCGTAAACATGGATGTAGTTTTATAAATTTAACAAATTGGTCTTAATATTTGCGTATGGTTGAATATTTTATTCATGTCCACAACCATGGTTTTGAGCCTCATTTATTTAGCGATTTGCGATTTATGATACTGATATATAGTATACCGTTCTAGAATCAATTCCTGTTTCCACCTGCGGTTTTACCTGCCGGGGAAACAGCCGATCGGAGAGCCGTTTGTGAGGGCCTTGTTTGTTTTGCCGGTTACGTTTTGCCTCGCGTTACCGGCGCTGGCCCAGACAGGGGCCAGCACGTTGCCTGCAACCCTGCCCAATGGCGCCCCCTTGCCCACGCTGCCGCAAGCGTATCAGCAGGATGTCCTGCAACGCATTCTGAACGCCTCGGGCGGACGGGCGGACACGCCGCTGGGCACAACAACCGGTATACAAACACCTCCACCACCTCTGGCGTCCCAGCCTGTCGTGCCGCCGCCCGCAAGCACCGAGGCCGACGCCCCCCTCACGCCGATGGAGCAGTTCTTCACCCATCGCCTCGGCACGCTATTGCCGGGGGTGACGCTGCGTCAGTTCGGGTACGACATGTTCAGCCGCAGCGCCCCGCAGCCCACTCCCGCTGCAGCGCTGCCCGACCGTTATGTGCTGGGCCCGGACGACGAGGTTCAAGTCGCCTTCCGGGGCCGCGCCCGGCAGACCGTCTCGGTCCGGATCAACCGCGACGGGCAGTTGCTGCTGCCCGATCTGCCCCCCATTCCCGCCGCCGGGCGCACACTGGCCGATCTGCGCGCCGACCTGCAGCAGCGCAGCCAACGCGACCTGCAAGGGTCCGAGGTCTATGTCTCGATCGGGCAGGTGCGTCAGATCTCGGTGTTCGTGGGGGGGGAAGTCGTCCGGCCCGGGTTTCAGACGCTGACCGGCTTTGCCACGGTTCTGGATGCGCTGGCCGCTTCAGGCGGCGTGCGTCCGGCCGGCACGCTGCGCACCATCCGCATCGAGGGTGCCGGGCCTGCCCGCACACTGGACCTGTATCCGCTGATCGCGGGGATCGCGGGCGATACCGACCTGACGCTGCACCCCGGCGAACGCATCGTCGTGCCGTCTGCGGGAGCCATGGTGGCGATCGCGGGCGATGTCGCGCGGCCGGGGATTTTCGAACTCTCCGGCAGCAATGCATCGCTGGAACAGGCGCTGATCCTGGCGGGCGGGTCGATGCGTCCATCCGGCAACCATTTCATACTGCTGACCACCGACGCCGCCGGCCGCCGCAGCTTTGCCGAGGCATCGCCCCGCCAGCCGCTGCGGCGCGGCGATGTCGTGCTGGTACAGCCGGATGCGGATGTCACCACCAATCAGGTGCGCCTGTCCGGGCATGTTGCGGCACCGCTCAGCCGGGCGCTGGGTGGGGCGGGAAGTCTGCGCGGACTGGTGCGCGACCCGCGGCTGATGCTGTCGGATTCATACCCGCGCTACGCCGCCATTCTGCGCACCAACCCCACATCGCGCGCGCGCAGTGTGGTGGGCGCCGATATCGGGCGCGTGCTGGCGGGCGGCCCCGATATCCACCTGACCGACGATGACGAGGTTGTGCTGTTCTCGGCCACCGACATCGACTTCCTGTCGAGCGCTTTCGTGCAGCAAGCCATGCGCGGGCGCGTGCCGCAGGGCGATGCCACCTGCCCCGCCCTGCAACGCGTAGCCAATGCCGCCACCGCCGCACCGCTGCGTTTCGCGCATATCCGCAGCGCCGGTTTCTCGGAAGCCGCCGTTGCCGAATGTCCCGTGGTGTTCCGCGATCACCCGGATCTGCTGACCGTGCTGCTCGACGCATCGCTGGTGATAACGGGCGAGGTCCGCAAGCCGGGCCTGTACCCCATCGTCACCGACACAGGCATGGACGCCCTGCTGGAAGCTGCGGGCGGCCCGACCGACATGGCCGATCTGGCAGCGGTAGAACTGTCGCGCCAGCCGCCCGGCCGGTCCGCCGCGTTATCGCGCGGGACGATCGACATCCGCAGCCGCAACTTCGCCGCCGTGCGTCTGTCGCCGCGCGACATCGTGCGCATGGCCCGCAGCTTCAGCGACCGCGATACCGGCACCGTGATGCTGTCGGGTGAATTCGTCCGCCCCGGCACATATGATATCCGCCGCGGCGAACGCCTGTCGGAACTGATTGCGCGTGCGGGTGGCATCACGCAGCAGGCCTATCCCTATGGCGCGGTCTTCACGCGCGAGGCGGTGCGTCAGCGCCAGCAGGAAGGGTTCCAGCGCACTGCGCGCGAAATGGAAGTCGGTATGATGCAACTTGCCAGCGCACAGGTCTCGGCGGGCGGCAGCGCCATGCGCAACGGCGTATCGCTGGCCGATTCCGTGCGCGCCGCGCGCGAACTGGCCGCAGGTCTGCGCGAAACCCGCGCCGCCGGACGCATGGTGGTCGAGGCCAATCCCGTCGTGCTGGCGGCCCGCCCCGAACAGGACGTTCTGCTGGAACCCGGCGACACGCTGACCATCCCTAAACGCCCCGGCGACGTCACCGTCGTGGGATCGGTGCTGAACCCCGGATCGCTGCAATTCCGTTCGGGCTGGAAAGCCATGCAGTATGTGGAAGCCGCCGGAGACGTGCAGCGTTTTGCCGACCCCGACCGCGCCTTCATCGTGATGCCCAACGGCACTGCCGTTTCCGCGCAACTGGGAAGCTGGACCGAAGGAGGCCCCGCCATCCCCCCCGGTTCGCTAATCGTCGTGCCGCAGGATCCGGCCCCGTACGAGACCTGGGGCTTCGTGCGCGACCTGACGCAGGTTCTGACCCAGATCTCGATCAGCTCCGCCGCGTTGGCGGTGATTGCCCGCGAAGCGCACTGACCGATGCGTGCGGCGCCTGTCCTTGCCGTTCTGGCATCCTGCCTGACGCCCGCCTGGGCTGCGGATGTTCCGGGCACCGGGTCCAATTTCGGTGGCGTCGGGTTGCTCGAAATGCGTAACGCGCGCTTCCGGGAAGATGCGACGCTGGAGCTTGGAACATCGTGGCGCGACGACCGGCATTTCTGGTTTCTGCAGTTCCAGGCACTGCCCTATGTCGAAGCCACGTTCCGCTTTACCCAGCGCCTGAATGCCACCGCTGGAAGCGGCGAGACATCGGACCGTGCCTTCGACGTGAAAGTCCGGCTGCTGCGCGAAAGCCGCTACCTGCCCGCCATCGCAATCGGTGCGCAGGACATGATCGGCACCGGGATTTATGCCGGGGAATACGTCGTTGCCTCGAAGCGGTTCGGCGCGTTCGATTTTACGCTGGGGTTGGGATGGGGGCGAATCGGGTCGGCATCGGACCTCGACAATCCGTTCTTCGGCGCGCGGGAACGCGATGTGGGTGAAGGCGGCACGCTGCACGCGGGTAATTTCTTCCATGGCGACATGGCGGTGTTCGGCGGGGTGGAATACACGCTGCCGCGCCTCGGGCCGGTGCGGGATCTGCGGATCAAGCTGGAACTATCGGGCGACGCACTGCGCGATGAACGGCGCGATGGGCGGGGCAAGGCGGACAGCCGCGTCAATGTCGGGCTGGTGTGGTCGCCGTTGCCGTGGCTGGAAACCAGTGTCGCATATGTGAACGGCAGTGATGTGCTGGCGCGTGTGTCGGTGCGGCTGAATGCGGCGCATCCGCCACCGCCGCCGCTGATGCAGCACATTCCCCCCATGCTACCACGCCCGGCGTTGCTGGATAATGGCGGGCGAATCGTGGTGCCCGCCGATACCGATGTGACGATCGTCGCCGATGCTGCTTTGCCAGAACCCAATCTTCCGCCCGCCATCGGGGTGGATCCAGAACTGATCCGCGCCGCACTACGTCGCATCGGGTTTCGGCTGCTCGCACTGGATGTGACGGCGCACGCCGCGCGGATCGCGGTCGAGGGTGGGGCCTATCGCACCTTCCCGCAGGCGATGGGCCGCGTCATGCGTGCTGTGCAGGGGTTGCTGCCGGGTTCGGTCGAACGCGTGGATCTCGGCTGGTGGCAGAACGGGGTCGAGATCGGGCGGGCGATGCTGCCGCGCGACACCATGGAATACGTCGCGCACAACACTGCCAGCGTCGAGGAAGCCCGCGCCTATTTCCTGCTCTCGCCCGCCACCGGGGAACTTCCATCGCCGAGTATTGCGGACTGGCCCGCCTTCAGCTGGTCACTCGCACCGCGCATCGACACCATGCTGATGGACCCATCCGCGCCGCTGCGCGTCGATCTGCGTCTGGCGGCGGGGGCGCGGGTGCAGTTTCCGTGGGGGATATCGGTCGGCGGCAGTGCCTCGCAGAGTCTGTTCAGCACGCTGAAAGATGCGCCCCCTTCCGATTCCGTGCTGCCGCATGTGCGCAGCGATGTGGCGCGTTATGCCGATGAAGGCCGCACCGCCCTCGAAACCCTGACCGTCGAGGGGCTCTGGAATGTCGCGCCCGACGTCTTCGCGCGCCTCACCGCCGGGTATCTGGAGCCGATGTATGCGGGCGTGTCGGGGGAAATACTGTGGCGGCCGTTCGATTCCTGGTGGGGGATCGGCGCCGACATCAACGCCGTGCGGCAGCGCGACTACGACCAGGGTTTCGGGCTGCGCGATTACAAGGTGCTGACCGGACACGTGTCGTTCCATGCCGATCTGCCCTGGTACGACATCGGCCTCACGCTGCGCGCCGGGCGTTATCTGGCTGGCGACTGGGGCGCGACGGTCGAGGTTGCCCGCCGGTTCAGCAACGGGATCGAGGTCGGCGCATTCGCCACGCTGACCGACGTTCCGTTCGCAGAATATGGCGAGGGATCGTTCGACAAGGGCATCTACGTCCGCTTCCCGTTCGATCTGCTGGGCCGGGCGACGCGCAATCAGGGCCAGTTGCTGGTCCGCCCGCTGCTGCGCGATGGCGGGCAGCGCCTGCGGGTGGAACATCCGTTATGGGGGGTAACGCGACAGGGGCGGCAGGCGGAAACCAGCTGGGGGATGCCCGCACTGGCAGAATAAACACCCCCGTCTTTTGACCGACGCGGGGCATGGATCTATGGATGCAGCATCATGAATATCAGCCCGCATGCCCTGACCACGCATCTGTTATTCGCCGCCGCGCTGACGGCGCTGTCGGCTTTTGTGGTCTGGATCATGCGGTACGTGCGCGTCATGGACACGCCCGACGCCCGCAAGGCGCATAACCGCCCCATCCCAAAAAGCGGCGGCATCGGCGTGGTGGTGGCGTTTCTGACCGGCATCATCGTGCTGTACGAAGTGGCCGAATTCTCGCGCATTGCCGATCCGTATTTCCGCGGCATCATCATGGCGTCGGTGGCGATTGCGGTGGTGTCGTTCCTCGACGATATGCGCGACTTCCCGTTCCTGGTGAAACTGGTCGTGCAGGTCGGTGCAGCGCTGACCGCGGTGCTCAGCGGCATCTGGGTGCAGGTCTATTCACTGCCGTTCTTCGGCCCGATCGATGCGGGATTGCTTGGCATTCCGGCCACGCTGTTCTGGATTCTGTTCGTCACCAACGCGATGAACTTCATCGACGGGCTGAATGGCCTCGCCGCCGGTGTGGGTCTGGTTGCGTGCATCTTTCTGGCCGCCATCGGGCTGATGCAGGGGGCATCGTTCGTGTATTTCGCAGCGCTGCTGCTGGCGGCGGGGTTGCTGGGGTTTCTGCCGTTCAACTTCCCCTATGCACGCATCTTCATGGGCGATGTCGGCAGCCAGTTCACCGGCTTCGTGCTGGCCATGCTAGGTGTGGTCGCCGCGCGGTTCGAACGGGTGGAGCTGTCGTTCCTGATCGTGCCGCTGCTGCTCTCGGGCGTACTGTCGGACGTGCTGTTCACGCTGTGTCGGCGCGTGCTGGCGGGCGACCGGGTGACGCAGGCGCATCGCGGCCATCTGTATCAGATCGCCCATCGCGCAGGCGTGGACCCACGCGTCATCGCGCTGGTCCATTGGGGGTTCGCGGCGTTCGGCGGCGTGTGCTGTCTGCTGTTCCTGGCCGACGCATCGGCACAGCGTTATCTGATCCTGGCGCTGCCGGTCGTCCCGCAGGTTCTGTGGTTCCTGTATGTATGGCGCCGCGCCGCAAAGGCCGATATCGGGCGCTGGTAATTTATTGCGACGGAGGTTTGGCCACTTCCGTCGTCACCACGCCATCGCCCGCCCATTGTTCGGCGCGCCAGATAAAGCCGGTCTGCACATCGGCCCAGAAGTAATTCTCGGCTGATATCCCGCCGCCACGGCAGGTTTCGCGGAACCGCACCACCTGATGCGAGGTTTGCAGAATGGCGATCTGCTGCGCGCCTTGCGGCACAATCCGGCACGCCAGCGGCACGCCGAAGCGGCGGTCGTCGCCATCGGTCAGGTCCACCGCACGCCGGTAACTTGCCCCGCCATTCGGGATCGACAGCGGCGTCAGCAGCGGGTCCGGGTCGGTGAATTGCGTGCCGGTCAACGTCAGCCCGCGCCCCGCAGCCGAGGTCACACGCCCGTTCACCGTCACCAGCGCAAAATAACGCCCTGCTCCCCAGGTATGCGCCGCGGCGCCGGGGCCAGGTGCGCTGGAACGCAGCGTCATCCGCAACCGCGCCCCACCATCGATCTGCACCATCAGCGTCGCCGCAGGCAGCTCCGCCGGGGACAGCGCCGCATCGGATTCCGGCAGATCAATCGTATCATCGTCGGCACACGCGGCCAGCGACAGCAGCGCGCACAGCGCCAGCGCTATGCCGCGGCGGGACGACGCACCTGCCGCAGCAGCAGCAACAGAAACAGCCCCACCCCGATCCAGTGTGGCGAGGGGATATCCCGACCCGTGATCCATTCCGCGATTCCTTCAACCAACACCGGGAATACCAGAAAAACCCCGGCGAGGAAGGATATACCGCGTTCCCACCCTGTCAGTCTCCACCGCGCCTGCCCCTGCGCCGCCGCCGCCAGTGCGGCCAGACCCAGCGTTGCCAACAGAATCTGCCAGACCACCGTTACCCAGGTCATCCCCGGTTTCAGCATCAGCAACAGGCCGACGCCGTCGGGGTCGGTCACGAATACGAAGGGCAGCACGAAGGCAGGCAGCGTGTATTTCCACGCCTGCATCGTAGTCCGATACGGCCCAGCACCGGTGATCGCCGCCGCTGCGAATGGCGACAGCGCGGTGGGCGGAGAAACCTCGGACAGGACCGCGTAATAGAACACGAACATATGCGCGGCATAATCAGGCACGCCCAGCTTCATCAGCGCAGGCGCCGCAATCACCGCGCAGATGATGTAGGACGCGGTCACCGGCACAGCGAGGCCCACGATCCACACCACCAGCGCCGTATAAACTGCCGTCATCAGCAGCGATCCACCTGCCGCGTGAATGGCGATCTCGCTGAACTTCAGCCCCAGCCCGGTCAGCGTCACCACGCCCACGATAATGCCTGCGCACGCACAGGTGGCCGCGATGTTCAGCACCTGCACCGACCCCAGCGCCAGCGCCTCGGCCAGGCGTCGCGGCCAGAGCGATGTTTCGGGCCGGATGAACGACAGCACCACCGCAACGCCGGTTGCATACAGCACCGACATCGTGCCCGAATAACCCCAGACCATGAACACGATAATCGCGATCAGGCTGCTGAAGTGAAACCCGTAACGCCGGGTCAGCGCGCCCAGCCCGTCGCCCGCCTCGGCCACTTCCGGCATCACGCCGATGCGTCGCTGATCCAGTTCGACCATGAACAGCAGCGATGCGTAATACAGACAGGTCGGCACCATCGCCATGCGCAACACGTCGAGGTACGAGATCTTCAGATATTCGGCGATCAGAAACGCCGCCGCGCCCAGCACCGGGGGCGAGATAATTGCCCCCAACCCGCCCGCCGCCAGCAGCCCGCCCGCGTCATCGGCCCGGTATCCCACACGCTTCATCATCGGCCAGGCGACGGTGCCCAGCGTCACCGTGGTCGCCACGCCCGACCCCGACGGACCGCCCAGCAGAAACGACGACAGCACCACCGTGCGCCCCGCCGCCGATGGCTTGCCACCGAACAGACGGAACGAAAAATCGACAAAAAATTTCCCTGCCCCCGTCGCCTGCAGGATCGCGCCATAGATCGTGAACAGGATGATCAGCGACGAACTCACATCCACCGCCGTGCCAAATATTCCCTCCAGCGTGATGGTCAGATGCGGGATCAGCCGTTCGGAGTCGTAACCCCGATGCGTCCACGGCGCGGGCAGGTAATTGCCGAAGAACGCATACAGCATGAAGCAGATGCTGATCGCCGGCATGATCCACCCGCTGCTGCGACGCGTGGCTTCCAGCACCAGCGCGATCAGCAGCCAGCCGACGACCAGATCCATCTTTTCGGGGAACACATACCGGTCGGTCAGCGCATCGCCGCCCGCGATCAGGTAGTAAAGAACATACACCGCCGCCGCCGCCAGAACCCAGTCCCATAACATCACCCGATGCCGAAACCGCCGCGCCAGCGGGAACACCAGCACCGTCAGCACCAGCACAAAACCAACATGCGTGTAGCGCAGAACCGTGGTCGGCACGATGTCCCATGCCGCCCACAGATGAAACAGACTCATCGCCAGCGCCAATCCCGACACAAGCATGCCCAACCAGCCCGGCAAGCGATTGGCGGCCCCTTCGTCCTCCTCGATCAGGGCTTCGACGCGGCGGGCGGTTTCGGCATCCAGCACGGCATTGTCCGGCGACAGATCCGTTGTCATGCGGTCCATCAGAGCTGCGCCCCGAGTCCCTTCCAGAACGCTTCCGCCGCCGGGTGCCACGGCACGCCCGCCGCCGAGGATTTCTGCAATTCAAGCCGCAGGTTGCGGGCTTCCGCATGCACCTGGGCAAGTTCGGGGCGGTTGTTCCAGATCGCTTCCAGCAACTGCTTCGCCAATGCGTCCGGCATGTCGGCATGCACACCCAGAATATTGGCAACCGACATCTGTTGATTGGGCTTGTCCTGCCCAGGATAGGTACCGGCGGGAATGGTCTCGGCGAAATACACGGGGCCGTTCTTTTCCACCACACGCGGCACCAGATCGGCATGGTCGATCAGCACTATCCGTACGCCGGGGCTGGCGGCCAGATCCGTCACCGCACTGGTCGGCACGCCCGAGACAAAGAAATACGCATCCAGCTTGCCATCCTTGATCGCGTTGGTGCTCTCGGCCGGCGACAGGCGTTCGCGCGCGCGGAAGTCGCTGTCCTTGTTCAGCCCCGCCGCCTCGATCAGCCGCAGCGCCATCAGTTCGGTGGCCGAGCCAGGCGCGCCGGTCGAGATCCGCTTGCCCTTCATGTCGGCGATCGAGTGAATGCCCGACGATTCCACCGTCACCACCTGCATGCGGTTGGTGTACATCACCATCAGCGCCCGCACCGGCACCACACCACGGAATGGCGGTTTACCCGCGATGGCATCCACCGCCGCATCCACCTGCGACAGGATCATCCCCACGCGCCCCGCGCCCAGCAGCTGCAGATTGGCGGTCGAGCCGCCGGTGACTTCCACCGTGGCCGACATACCGGGGATGACCCGGCTGAAGATATTCGCCATGCCGCCACCCAGCGGATAATAAACGCCCCCCGTGGTGCCCGTGGCGATGGCAAGCTGCGTGCTGGCCTGTTGTGCCCATGCGGCACGGGTTGCAGAGGCCGCCACCGCAGCCCCCAGAACAGCCAGTGTCCGACGACGTGTCGTTTGCATTCCGGATTCCCCCCGCCTTGTTTTTTGTTACGACATTATATCGTTCACCCTACCGCCAGCGAGGTTTCTGGAACAAGCGGGTTTTCAAATCGGTCAAGGCGCGTCAGAGTTGACATAACCGTTGATGCGTCTCAATGACGGTGACAGGCTTCCAGAAGATATTACGTAAAGCGAAAGAAGGAGGAATCATGCGCGCACGCGACCTTATGACGCCCGACGTCATCACCGTCTCGCCCGACATGCCGGCGACTGCTGTTGCCCGTTTGCTGTCGGACCGCGGAATCTCTGCCGTTCCGGTGACGGATGCCAACCGTCGCGTACTGGGGCTGGTCAGCGAAAGCGACCTGATCCGCCAGTTCGCGGGTGATCCTGGCACCAACATGTCGTGGTTCTCGGAACTGTTTTCGAACCCCAGCCGGATGGCCAGCGAATACGCCAAGGCCCATGGCCGCACCGCCGCCGATCTGATGACAAAAAATCTGGTCGCCGCCGCACCCGATGCCTCGATTGCCGACATCGCCCAGTTGATGTCCAAGCATAATGTGCGCCGTGTGGTTGTGCTCGAAAACGGCATCCTCGCCGGTGTGATCTCGCGCGCCGATCTGCTGCGCGCCGTGATCGCCCCCGTCGCCGCTGGCGGTGCTGGTCAGGACGACGATATCCGCCGTGCCATCATCGCCGAAATGCGCAAGCAGCCCTGGATCAACACGTTCTATATCACCGTCATGGTGAAGGACGGCGTGGCCGAGCTGTACGGCTTCTGCGGCAGCGAAGACATCCGCAAGGGCCTGAACGTGCTGGTGGCAAGCGTCCCCGGCGTGCAGAAGGTGGACGACCGCCTCGAAATCGGTCCGCTGTATCTGTATGGCGCTACATAAGCGGCACGGATAACCACCAAGACCAGACGGCTATGCAGACATCGCGCTGCATAGCCGTTTTCTTTTGCACTGCACCCACAGCTGTATTCCGTTGCGCATCCCGCGCGTAATAAACGCTTGTGTATCCGTATACGGAGCGTTCTATATTCAATCTTAATCCGCATCGTTTAGCTTAAAATGAGTTCGGCCGTATTCATCACTTGCAGCCGTTTTTTTTGTGCTTACACAGTGCTGCCGTAGAAGCAAAAGGGCCGGAACAGAATGGCAGAACTTTGGGCAGAGTGGGGTAATCTTTCATACCTCGTTGCTGCGTTCTGGGCCTTTTTCGAAGGTGAGACTTTCGTACTGTTTGCTGCCGCGCTGGGCCGTACACAGGGGCTGGTCGATCCATGGATCCTGATGTTCTCGGTCTGGTTCGGGTCGTTTCTGGGCGACCAGCTGTGGTTCACGCTGGGGCGCCGGTATGGCACCCGCATGGTGAAGCGTGTTCCCTCGGGCGAGAAGCGGATCGGCACCGCGCTGCGCATGATCGAGAAATACGGCACGCTGTTTATCCTGAGCTTCCGGCTGGTTTACGGCGTGCGTAACATCGCCTCGATCGCCTGCGGACTGAGCAATATCTCGCGGCTGCGGTTTGCGTTACTGAATTTCATCGCCGCCGGAATCTGGGCGGCGTCTTTTGTGGCGGCTGGCTGGTTTGTGGGGGCCGCGATGGCCGAACACGGGTTCCTGCTGGTCGGTGGCATTCTGCTGGGGCTGGTGGTGCTGTTCTTCGTGGGGCGCGCCATCTGGCAGCGCCGCCGCGCCGCCACCGTGACTACCTAGCCTTTACCGTCAGCAGAATTCCTGCCCCCAGGGCCAGAAACACCAACACCACAACCATACCCGCCGTCTGACTGCCCGTCGCGCTGACAATCACCGCCAGCGCCGTTGGCCCAAGGAACGCCGTCACCCGGCCCGAGAGCGCGAACAACCCGAAATAGCTGCTCTCTTTCCCCGCCGGCACCATATGCGCCATCAGACTGCGCGAGGCCGCCTGTGCCGGGCCCATGAACATCCCCAGCGGCAGACCGCAGACCCAGAACCAGGCCTGCCCCTGCACGAGCAGCAACGCACCGCCCAGCACGATCAGCGCGCCGAGCGCGATCAGCACCGTGCGCCGCGCGCCGATCCGGTCCTCTACCGCGGCAAACCCGAACGCACCCAGCCCGCCGGTAATGTTGAGCAGGATACCAAACAACAGCACCTGCTGCGTCGACATACCGAACTTGCCCGCCGCATAGATCGCGCCAAAGGCAAACAGCGTGTTCAGTCCGTCGGTATAGAACAGCCGCGCGATCATGAAGCGGAACAGCGCGCGTTCCTGCGGCAGCTTGCGGATCAGCTGCACAAGATCCCACAGCCCGTTACGCACCGCGATGCGCCAGTCCATGCCGCTTTTCCTGTCGGGGATGAACAGCATGGCGGGCCACGCGAACGCGGCGATCCATAGCGCCGTGACCAGCATGGTCATCCGCACCGGTTCCGCAGCACTGCGGTCCATGCCGAACCACGGCGGGTCGGCCGTCACCATCCACAGCGCCAGCAGCAGGCACATCAGCCCGCCGAAATACCCGCAGCCCCAGCCAATGCCCGACACACGGCCCAGCGATCTGGCATCCGTCACATCGGGCAGCATCGCGTTGTAAAATACCGTGGCCAGTTCAAACGCCACCGTCGCCACGATCACCAGCAATATCGCGCGCATCGCATAGTCGGGCGAGGGCAGCACAGTCGCCAGCAACGCTGTGGTCAGAATGGTCAGCAACGTGAGTGCGGCCAGCAACAGACGCCGCCCGCCGCCCGCATCCGCCACCGCCCCCAGTATGGGCGAGAGCACCGCGATCAGCATGCCCGACACCCCCGCCACCACGCCCCATTGCGCGGTGCCGGTTGCCGTGTCGCGTGCCACGCTTTCAGTGAAATACGTGGCGAACACAAAGGTCGAGACCACCGCCGGAAATGCGCTGTTCGCCCAGTCGTATAAACACCAGGCGAAAACCTGGCGGCGCGGTCGTGCGGTCAGTTTACCAACCCTCGCAATCCACGCACCGCAACAGTGCACGCGGCAAAGTCGGGCTTCGCCGCAGCATCGCGCGCCAGCTGCACCGTGCGTTCCGCCACCGGCCCCAGACGAGCCAGCAATGCGTGTTCGTCGCCGCTTTCCAGCACCGCCGCCGACAGCGACAGACGCAGCGCAGCCAGATCATCCGCCAGCGCCGCTGCAGCACGTCCGCCCCAGGCCCCCTGCACGGGCGCCTGTGTCGCCGCATTGCGCAGTGCCTCGACCCCGAACACGTCGCCCGCCTTGTCCCATGCAGCCTCGGCCGCTTCCAGCGACACACCGCGCTGGGCCGCCAGACGCACGATCGCCGGGCCGGATGCCAGACGCGGCAACGCCACCGCCACCGCCGCCAGATCCTGCGGCACGCCGAGCGTCACCAATGCCTCGGTTTGCGGGTCGCCCGCCATGCGCACGGCGCTTTCCGTCATCAGCGTGGCCAGACCGGGTTTCAGCGCCGCCACCGCTTCCGACAGGCTGAGATTGATCTCGGCCCCCGACAGCAATCCGCGCACCGCTTCTTCCTGCAACTGCCGCGCATTGGCCTGCATGCCGAGCAACGCCGTGGCGGCAACCTTGCCATCCAGTGCCTCGACCCGCGCATGGAACGCCCCAAGGCCGAATGCCTCGCGCACGATCCAGGCGGCCTTGGCGACATCGGCCGGAGCCGCGCCGCTTTCGCCCACCAGACGCCCGAAAGATGCCGCGCCCATGCGGTTGATCAGTTCGTTGGTCACCGCCGTGCCGATCAGTTCGCGGCGCAGTCGGTGACGCATGATCTGCGTTGCAAACTGCGTGCGCAGCGGTGTCGGGAAATACGAGACCAGCTCGGCTTCCAGTAGCGCGTCGTCCGGCAGTTTCGAATCGTCGATCGCATCGGCCAGCCACAGCTTGGCCTGCGCCAGCATCGTGCAGCATTCGGGACGCGTCAGCCCCTGTTGTGCGGCCACACGCGTCGCAAGCCCCGCAGCATCGGGCATGCCCGCCACCGCGCGGTCGAACGAGCCATGCGCGGTCAGCACTTTCATCAGCGCTGCATAGGCGGGAATATTCGCAGCCCCGCCCAGCGCGTCGAGCGAGATCGCCTGCGACTGCTGGTAATTGTCGCGCAGCACCAGGTCGGCAACTTCGCCGGTCATTTCTTCCAGCAGCTTGACGCGCGCATCTTCGGTCAGCACGCCAGATGTCATCGCATCGGCCAGCAGGATCTTGATGTTCACTTCATGGTCGGACGTTGACACACCAGCGGAATTATCCAGCGCATCGGTGTTGATACGCACCCCCGCCTGCGCGGCCTCCACGCGCGAGGCTTGCGTCACGCCAAGGTTCGCGCCCTCACCCACCACACGCACACGCAGATCGCGACCATCGATGCGGATCGCGTCGTTGGCGCGATCGCCCGCTGCGGCATGTGGTTCGGTGCTCGCCTTCATGTAGGTGCCGATGCCGCCGAAATACAGCAGATCGACACGCGCCTTCAGAATGGCGCGCATCACTTCCTCCGGTTCAGCGGAGTCAACATCCAGATCCAGCAATGCACGCACCTGCGGCGACAGCGGGATCGTCTTGGCCGAACGCGGGAACACGCCGCCACCTTCGCTGATCAGCTTCGCATCGTAATCCGCCCAGGACGAGCGCGGCAGTTCGAACAGACGCGCGCGTTCCTTGTACGAAGCTTCCGCATCCGGGGCCGGGTCGAAGAAGATGTGACGATGGTCAAACGCCGCCACCAGCTTCGTCTTGCGGCTGACCAGAAGACCGTTGCCGAACACGTCGCCCGACATGTCGCCCACACCGGCGCAAGTGAATTCCTGCATCTGGATATCGTGGTTCATCTCGCGGAAATGCCGCGCAATGTTCACCCATGCGCCACGCGCGGTGATGCCCATGCCCTTGTGGTCGTACCCCTTCGATCCGCCCGACGCGAACGCATCGCCCAGCCAGAATTTGTAGTCTTCTGACAGGCTGTTGGCGATGTTGCTGAACGTCGCCGTGCCCTTGTCCGCCGCTGCGACGATGTATGGATCGTCCCCATCACGCGCCACCACATCGATCGGGTGCACGACATCCTGCCCGGCCAGATTGTCGGTCACGTCCAGCATGCCGCTGATCAGCATCCGATAGCACGCAATGCCTTCGGCCTGCAGTGCTTCACGGTCCTTCGTCGCGTCGCCGGTTGGCAGCGGAGACTGTTTCAGCACGAAGCCGCCCTTCGCCCCCACCGGCACGATGATGACGTTCTTCAGCATCTGCGCTTTCAGCAGACCCAACACTTCAGTGCGGAAATCCTCGCGCCGGTCGGACCAGCGAATGCCACCGCGCGCCACCTTGCCACCACGCAGATGGCAGCCTTCCATACGCGCACCATGCACCCAGATCTCGGCCATCGGGCGCGGCAGCGGCATGTCGCCAGCTTTGGCACAGTCGATCTTCAGGGCGATGTACGGCTTCGTGCCGCCCGCCTGGAAAAAATTGGTCCGCACCACACCGTCCAGCATCGCCTTCAGACGACGCAGGATGCGATCCTCATCCGGGCTTGCCACCGCGTCGAGCAACGCTTTCCAGCCGGCCGCATCTTCGGTGCGCGCACCATCGGGGGCGAAGCGTGCATGGAACGTGTCCACCAGCCAGCGCACCGCAGCGGGCTGCGCGGCGAGTGCAGCTTCAACAGCGCGTTGACTGAACGCAAAACCGGTCTGTCGGCACCACTTGAACATCGCCCGCAACAACCACGCCTGCCGCCAGTCGATCCCGGCACGCAGGACCAGACGGTTGAAACCATCAGCATCAGCCTGCCGCTGCCAGATCGCGGTCAGTGCGGCGTGCAGGGCCGGGCCGTGTGCTTCCAGATCAACCGGCGCACCATCGGCGCTCTCCACGTCCAGATACTGCAGCGACACTGGCGCGGAACCACTGGGGCGCAGCTGATGCGCGGTCTCCTCGATCACCCGCACGCCCAGCGTTTCGATCAACGGCAGAATGTCTGACAGCGCCAGAGCGATTCCCGGATTGGCCAGCTTCAGGACAAATTCATGCGCGCCGGTGCCGTCCTTGCGCGCCAGAGCCAGACGCAGCGCCTGCTCCGTATGCGCCTGTTCGGCCAGCGCCGTATCCGCCAGCGCGTCCGCCGCACTGCGGCGTTCGGTGTAGGAGGCCGGAAACGCCCCTGCCCAGCGCGCCATCAGGCGGGCGGATTTTTCGTCGCCCAGACTGTCTGTCGCCGCGTCCGACAGATGGTCGTCGAAACTGCGCGTCGCCTGTGCCATGCGCTCTTCCAGCGCCGCCACGTCCACCGCCACCAGCTTGCCGGGTGTGGTCGCAATCACGAAATGCACGCGCGCCAGCGGCATGTCGCCCACCGTGACGTACGACGTGGACAACCGCCCTTCGTACGCCGTGGCGATCATCTGCCCCAGCTTGTGTTCAAGCACCGTGTCGAAGCGGTTGCGCGGAATATAGGTCAGCGCCGAGACGAAGCGCCCGAACGGATCGGGGCGCACGAACAGAGCCACACGCGGCCGCACCTGCAACGCGAGCACGCCGCGCGCCGCTTCCAGAATCTGCACATCATCGGCCTGGAACAATTCGTCGCGCGGCCAGGTTTCCAGAATGTTCGCCAACGCGCGGCCATCGTGCGATTCCGCATCCAGATTGGCCAGCACGTGAATGCGCGCGATCTTCTCCTTCAGGATCGGGATCGAGCGCGGGTTGCGGTTATAGGCCGAGGCCGCGAACAGTCCCATGAACAGATGTCCGCCGTTCACCTGCCCCTGTGCATCCAGCGTCTTTACCAGCACCACATCGCAATGCTGCGAGCGATGCACGGTGCTACGCAGATTGCCTTTCGTGACTACCACACGCTGCGCAGTATCGCGCAGGCTGTTCAGCACTGCATCAGACAGCTCGGCCGGGTTGCGCATCACATCGAACACCGGGATCGACATGTCGTGCAGCACACCCAGTGCCGCCCCGGGCGCGACGCTGATACCGCGCCCCTCCAGCGTGTACTGACGATACCCGGTCAGCACGAAATTATTGTCGCGCATCCAGGCCAGGAATTCGTATTCTGCGCCGCCCTGCGCCAGCGCGCTCTCGGCCTGTTCAAGACGCGTGCTCATGGCCGGGAAGTCGGCAATCGTGCGCCTCACATCGGCCAGCGCGCGCTGCATTTCCGCCAGCACCGCCGTCAGTTTTTCCGGCGCGACATCCGGCCCGAAACCGATCTGGATCATCGATTCCGCCGCCCCGGCCGGGTCCAGCGCCTGCAGACGCCCATCCGCAGACCGGCGCAGCTTCACCACCGGATGCACCAGCGTCAGCACCCGCAGGTCCAGCCGGTTCATCACACCAAGCGCGCTGTCCACCAGAAAGCGCATGTCATCGGTCACAATCTCGACCACCGCACCGGGGTTATGGCCGCCATAAGCCTGCTGCCGTGCCGCGATGACCCGCACCGACGATTCACCCGGCTGGCGCTGTTGTGCATGGTCCCACAGCGAGGCAATCGCCGCCGCCACATCCTCGGGCGCGCGGGCGACAAGGTCGATCGCGGGAAGTCCGGCGCTCCACTGGGTGGCGAAAGATTCGAGTCGCTCGGAACTCTCGGGGTGCTGCGCTCGTAATGCGGCGACTACCTGTGCCATGAATGCCGCGCGCGCCTGATCCGCCATGTGCCACAACGAAGCTGTTTCTGTCGTCATAACCCGCAATCCCCTGAATCTTCACCACATTCTGCAGGGATACCACCCTTTGGAACAAACCACACCGTAATTTCCGTTTTAGGGTCAGTATGTTTCCGGAACAAAGATTCCTGGAAATTTCACTTTCCCATATGGTTGATATTTGTTAATGTTTGCTCTATGACTTAGATCCTAAGTTCTGGACCCTAATGGAGTTAACGAATGTTCCGTCGCAGCCTCGCGGCCCTCTTTGTCGGCACCCTCACCCTGCTGAATACGGGGGCATTTGCACAGGACAATCCGTCCTATAATCTCGTCAATAACAGCGGCCGTGTGATCGAAACACTGCGGACCTCGCCGGCCAGCGATGACCAGTGGGGCGATGATCGTCTGGGCGATCGCACTCTGGCCAATGGCCAGCGTTTTGCCGTCCGTCTGCCGCGCGGCGAATGTGAATACGACATTCGTATCACCTTCCAGGGTGGTGGCCGTCATGAACGTCGTGGCGTCAACGTCTGCGAAGCATCCGATGTCGTAATCAGCCCGGACGACGTGCAGATGCCGGCAACCGGCCGCCCGTCGCTGCGTCTGCAGAACAGCGGCAGCCAGGCCATCAACGAAGTTTACGCCAGCACGACCGACATGGATTCGTGGGGCAACGACCGTCTGGGCCGCTCGACCCTGGCCGCTGGCCAGTCGCGCACCTTCTCGCTGCCGGCAGGTTCGTGTGAATACGACGTCCGCGTCGTCTTCGCCGATGGTTCGGACCAGGAACGTCGCGAAGTCGACCTGTGCGACGAAAGCGAACAGACCTTCGGTGGCAGCCGCCGCGGCCGCCGCTGATCCGCAAACCACGCGGAGACTATAGCTTCCCGCCCGCTACAGTAATCTGTAGCGGGCGGTTGTATTTCCGGTCCCCTTACGGAAAACTGGCGGGACATAGCCTGTCTGCCGATTGACAGACCGGCTTCCCCCTTTCATTATAATGAACAAATATTCATAATACCTGCTCAGCCCCAGGAGAGAATGCATGTCACGTCGCGCTTTTATCTGTCTGGTTGCAGGGCTGGCCGCGCTTGGCGGCGGAACTGCACAGGCACAGCAGAATCCCTCGTTCAATCTGCTCAACCGCAGCGAGCGCGAGATCATGGTGATCAACGTCTCCCCCAATACGGACCGCATCTGGGGCGAAGACCGGCTGGGGGTTGCCACCCTGCCGGCCGGGCATTACCTGCCGATCCGTCTGCGCAGCGGGCAGTGCCGCAACGACATCCGCGTAATCTATGCCGACGGTACGCACGAGGAACGCCGCAACCTGAACACCTGTTCGGTCACCGATGTCACGTTCGACGGCAGCCAGGCCGAACCCGGTTCCCGGCGGGGCTCCAATACCGAGCCATCGCCACGTCGCGCGCGCGGGCAGCAGAGCCAGCAAGGCCAGCCTGCATTGCGCATCGTCAATCACTCCGGCCGCGCAATCCAGGCCGTGCATGCAACCCCCGACACCGTCTCCAGCTGGGGCTCCAGCCTGATCCGCGGGCGCATCCGGGATGGGGCAAATCAACAGATCAGCCTGCCCCGTGGATCATGCATCTACGACATCCGCGTCGTCTTCACCGATCGCAGCGACGACCAGCGTCGCAGCGTCAATCTCTGCACAGAACAGGAACAGATTTTCGAATGATCCGTTATCTCCTTGTGGCGCTCATGCTGGCGACGACCGCGCTGCCAGCCGCAGCCCAGTCGGGTCGTGGCAATCGCGCCCCCCAATCCGCACAGCAGCAGCGTCAGGCCACAGTCCGCAACGCCAGCGAACAGATCATCACCGAGATCTATTCATCGTCCACCAACGATAACGAATGGGGCGAAAACCGGCTGGGCGAGCGGCAACTGGCGCGCAACGCCACGCACCGCATCAACTATGGCCGCACCGCCGACTGCACCTTCGACTTCAAGGTCATCTACGAAGACAGCGCCGTCGAAGAACATCGCGGCGTGGACATCTGCCGCAACAGCACGGTGGTGTTTGATGGCTCGACCGCCGAACGCCAGCGTGGCCGCAGAGGCAATCGCAGTGGCAACTCGGGCGGTGAACAGCGCAGTGTCGAGCTGACCAACGGGTTCGAGCGCACGATCTACGCCGCCTATATGGCCAACGAAGACAGCCCCGGCGACACCACCACCGCCCTGGAATGGAGCGAAGACCTGTTCGGGAACGAGATGCTGGCTCCGCACGAATCGCTGTCGATGAATTACACCGGCTCGTGCGTGGTGCGTCTGCGCATCGTGTTCGACAATTACGCGGCGGAAGAACGCAGCGGCATCAACATCTGCGACGAGCAGAAGATCACCGTGCGCCCCGGCTGGACCACCGAGGAAGAGTTCGAGGCTAACCCCACCCAGGAACGCGGTGCCAACGATATTGGCCGCAACAGCTTCCGCCTGGTCAACCGCTCGGGCGAGGAGATCCTGATCATCCACGCTAACCGCGAGGGCATACAGGGCGACGGGCCGGACCGTCTGGGCAGCGCGACCCTGCCCGATGGCGAGACGTTCACAGTGCGCGTCGGGGCCATCCGCTCGGATCGCTGCCTCTATACGGTGACCATCGTCTATTCCAGCAGCCGCCCCAACGAAGCGCGCGAGAGCGTCAACCTATGCGAGACCGAGGAACTGGTGATCCAGGATGGCTGGGACACGGCCAGCGCGGCCACGCCGCGCGGTGCGCGTGCCGCCGGTGGCGAACAGCCCCCCGCCGCAGCCCAGAGCACCCGCAACAGCTTCCGGATGATCAACCGCACGGGCGAGGAAATCCTGATCGTCTATGCCAACCGCGATGGCGCCGGTCGTGGGCCGGACCGTCTGGGCAGCAACACGCTACCCAATGGCCGCAACTTCACAGTACGCGTCGGGCCAATCAACCCGGCACAGTGCCTCTATACCGTTACCATCGTCTATGCGGGATCGCGTGTCGATGAACGTCGCAGCGGCATCAATCTGTGCAGCACGGAAGAACTGGTGATCGACGACAACTGGACCACTGCGCCCATGCGCAACCAGGGCTCCATCCGCAACGGCGGCACGCTGCCGATCGTCGAACTGTATGTCCACGCCCCCAACACGCCGCGCGGCGACGACCGCCTGAGCAACGGCGCACTGGCCATTGGCGGTATCATCAACGTGCCGCCCACAGATGGGCGCTGCCAGTATCATGTCGTGGGGATCTTCCGCGACGGGCGCGAAGCCGTTGCCACCGCCGATCTCTGCACCGGGGAAGGAGTCACCCTGCAATGAATCTGAAAACCTGGCTCTGCAGCCTTGCCGTCATCCTGCCGTTTGCAGCACAGGCGCAGACGGCCCCGCAGGATGTTGCGCCGGCACTGCGCGGGACCTATGCCGCGCCGAGCTGCGCCGCACCTGAACGGGTTCTTTATGTCACCGCCCGCAGCGTGCTGCGGGTTGCGCAGGACGGCGAATCACGGCTGTATCGCGGACAGAGCATCGGCACTCAGTCTGACTGGACCGTGCTGAACGGCACCGGCACCGATGCACCGCGCATCATCCTGCGTGCTGCCGAACAGGGTGTTGTAGAGGGTCTGCCCGATGCCAAGCTGCGCGACAACCAGCTACCCGGCGACACACCAACGCAGACCTATGCGCGCTGCACCGAAGCCCCCGCCATACTGACGCCGTTCGGCGAAGGCATCGCCTTCCTCAACGGTCTGGAAGCATCGGAACCCAGCTGCCAGAACGGCCTCGACCAGACATGCCTGGCAGCGTTGTTCACCTATGCTGACGTGACGAAGGATCGTGCGCTGTCCACGGCCGAAATCGCGCGCGCAGTGCGCGGTGCGACGTGGATGCTGCAGGTGCTGGAAGGTGCCAAGACCAGTGAACTTGCCGTTGGGTATGCTGCTTCGACACTGCTCGGCAGCACGCTGGCGCAGGTGATCGTCCGGTCGTACGACTACGATAATTCTGGCACACTTTCGCTGGCGGAACTGAACCAGGATCGCCAGCCATTCCCGCTGGCCGTCACCGGGGCGCGTTCGGCTGCGGTGGCCCCTGTGCCGCTGGACAAGCTGCTGGAAGCACTGCGCCCGCTGCGGCGCAACCTGGGCGAAGCAGCACAATCGCTGTCACACGGACACTGAACACACAAACGGGGCCGAAAGGCCCCGTTTTCACTTGACG
>JAVBJV010000053.1:0-21074 GCA_031546815.1 Acetobacteraceae bacterium | reverse complement strand
AGCCTGCTCGAGCAGAGGCGACATCTCGTGGGGTTGCAGGCCTTAAATCCCTAGCTGATGTTTATGGTTTTAATGCACGGTTGGGGAACATAAAACCCTAAACGGTTGCGTCTAGGTGTTTATGTTCCCCAACCGTGTTTGATTGCCCTCAGGCGCCGGGTGCGACCTCCGTCGGCTTGGCTCGCCGCATTGGCGGCGGCGCCCAGAAGGGCGCTTGGCCTGTCGGTCGCCTATTTGGCGTCGAGGGCGGCTTGCAGAATGCGAGCTGCCGCCATTTTGTCTACGATCTGGCTGCGGCGCTTGCGGCCCATGTCGGCCTCGTGGATCAGCATGTCGTGCACGGCGGATGTGGTCTGGCGTTCGTCCCACATGGCGGCGGGCAGGCCGGTCATGGCGGACAGGTCCTGTGCCCAGTCACGCGCCGCCTGAGCCGCTGGGCCGAACGTGCCTTCCATTTCCAGCGGCAGGCCTATGACCAGTCCGGCGGCGCCTTCCTTGTGCGCGATCGTCAGGATTTCCGCGGCGTTCTGGCGCAGTTTTCCGCGGGCCAGGCTGCCATACGGCCCCGCCAGCGTCAGCCCGACATCGGACAGCGCCAGCCCGATGGTGCGCCGCCCCGGATCGATCCCGATCAGGCATTTTCCACGGGGAAGGGCGTCGCGCAGGTCCTGCATGTTGATGAGCGGCATGGGGATGGGTATGGTCCGGGCTTCTTTTTCACGCAAGACGTGCCTTTTGCATTGATCCGCGCAGAAGCACTGGCCCGCACAGACAAGGACGACCTGATCGCATGTCGCTCGACCCCGCGACCATCCGCCGCATTGCCCGGCTGTCCCGCATCCGCATCGAAGATGCCGAAGTGGGAAAATTCCAGACCGAAATCAACGGTATTCTGGGCTGGATTGAACAGCTGAACGAGGTGAACGTCGATAACGTGGAACCGATGACCGGCGCCACGCAAATGGCGCTGCGCCAACGCGAGGATGTGGTAACCGATGGCGGCGTGACCGAGGCCGTTCTCAGCAATGCGCCCG
Organism: Acetobacteraceae bacterium; assembly: GCA_031546815.1. Taxonomy (GTDB): domain Bacteria; phylum Pseudomonadota; class Alphaproteobacteria; order Acetobacterales; family Acetobacteraceae; genus JAVBJV01. The sequence continues at coordinate 20,040 of JAVBJV010000053.1, read as the reverse complement.
CCCGCAGCGGCGCGTTTTATACCGTGCCGAAGGTGGTGGAATGAGCGCGACAAACCTGACCGGCCTGACCCTGGCCGATGCCCGCAGAAAACTGCGCGCGAAGGAAATCTCGTCGGTCGAACTGACCGATGCGTTTCTGGGCGCAATCGAGCGGCTGAACCCGCAGATCAACGCCTACATCACCGTGACGCCCGATCTGGCCCGCGAACAGGCCAAAGCCGCCGATGCCGCGCTGGCCAAGGGGGAAGGCCGCGCGCTGACCGGTCTGCCGATTGCGATGAAGGACCTGTTCTGCACCGAAGGCGTGCGCACCACGGCGGCGTCGAAGATTCTCGCCCCGTTCGTACCGCCGTACGAAAGCACGGTCAGCGCCAACATGAAGCGCGACGGCATGGTGATGCTGGGCAAGGCGAACCTCGACGAATTCGCGATGGGGTCGGGTAACATGACCTCGGCGTTCGGTGGTGTGCTGAACCCGTGGCGTCGCAAGGATGCGCCGGATACCGTGCTGGTGCCGGGCGGGTCTTCCGGTGGCTCGGCGGCGGCAGTGGCCGCGCGCATGGCGCTGGGGGCGACCGCGACCGATACGGGCGGGTCGATCCGTCAGCCGGCATCGTTCTGCGGTATTGCGGGGATCAAGCCGACTTACGGGCGCTGCTCGCGCTGGGGGATCGTGGCGTTTGCGTCCTCGCTGGATCAGGCGGGACCGGTGGCGCGCACGGCGGAAGATTGCGCGATCATGCTGGGATCGATGGCCGGGTTCGACCCGAAGGACAGCACATCCGCCAATCTGGCAGTGCCGGACTTCGCTGCGGCCTGTGCGCGCGGCGTGAAAGGCCTGCGCATTGGTGTGCCGAAGGAATATCGGGTCGATGGAATGCCGCCCGAAGTCGAGGCGTTGTGGCAGCAGGGCCTCGCCTGGCTGCGCGATGCGGGGGCGGAGATTGTCGATATCTCGCTGCCGCACACGAAATACGCGCTGCCGACATACTACATCGTGGCACCGGCCGAAGCGTCGTCGAACCTCGCGCGGTACGATGGCGTGCGGTACGGCATGCGGGTCGAGGGCAAGGACCTCGACGATCTGTATGAACGCACACGCGGCGCAGGTTTTGGCGACGAAGTGAAGCGGCGCATCATGATCGGCACCTATGTGCTCTCGGCCGGGTATTACGATGCGTATTACCTGCGCGCGCAGAAGGTGCGGGCACTGATCCTGAAGGATTTCAACGACGCATTCGGCAAGGTGGATGCGATTGTCACACCGTCCACGCCGTCCTCGGCGTTCGGGCGCGATGACAAGGTGGAGGATCCGGTGTCGATGTATCTGAATGATGTGTTCACCGTGCCTGCCAACCTGGCCGGGATTCCGGGTATGTCGGTGCCGGCGGGGCTGGATGCGCAGGGCATGCCGCTGGGCTTGCAGATACTCGGAAAATCGTTTGACGAGGAAACAGTGTTTGCCGTTGCCGGAGCAATCGAACGCGCCGCCAACTTCAACGCGCTGCCGACGGTGATGGCATGAGCTACGTGATCGAGGGGCGCACCGGCGCCTGGGAAGTGGTGATCGGGCTGGAAGTGCATGCCCAGATTATCAGCAATTCCAAACTGTTCAGTGGCTCGGCCACGGTGTTCGGCTCGGATCCGAATTCGCAGGTATCGCTGGTCGATGCTGCGTTTCCGGGTATGCTGCCGGTCATCAACCGCGAATGCGTGGCGCAGGCCGTGCGGACCGGGCTGGGGCTGAACGCGCAGATCAATCTGTGGTCGCGGTTCGACCGCAAGAACTACTTCTACGCCGATCTGCCGCAGGGTTATCAGATCAGCCAGTTTGCGCATCCGATCGTCGGTATGGGGGTGGTTGATATCGAACTCGCCAACGGCGAGACGCGCCATATCGGCGTGACGCGCCTGCATATGGAACAGGATGCGGGCAAGTCTCTGCACGATCAGGACCCGACGAAAACCTATATCGACCTGAACCGTTCGGGCGTGGCGCTGATGGAAATCGTCAGTGAACCGGATATGCGCTCGCCCGAAGAAGCGGGTGCGTATCTGCGCAAGCTGCGCACCATTCTGCGCTATCTGGGCACATGCGACGGCAACATGGACGAAGGCTCGATGCGCGCCGACGTGAACGTCTCGGTCCGCAAGACGGGCGAGGGCTTCCGCACGCGCTGCGAGATCAAGAACGTGAACTCGATCCGCTTCGTGATGCAGTCGATCGAGATCGAAGCCAAACGTCAGATCGAAGTTTGGGAAGACGGTGGCACAGTCGATCAGGAAACCCGCCTGTTCGACAATGTACGTGGTGAAACACGGTCGATGCGCAGCAAGGAAGACGCGCACGACTATCGCTATTTCCCCGACCCCGATCTGCTGCCGCTGGTGCTGGAACAGGGCTGGGTGGATGATCTGAAGTCGAAGCTGCCGGAACTGCCGGACGCCAAGCAGGCGCGGTTCATCAAGGACTTCGGCCTGCCGTCTTACGATGCGGGCGTGCTGGTGGCCGAACAGGTGACGGCGGATTTTTACGAGACAGTTGCCAAGGGTCGCGATGCCAAGCTGGCGGCGAACTGGGTGATGGGCGATTACTTCGCCATGCTGAACCGCACCGGCACTACCATCGAGACCAGCCCGGTGAGCGCCGCCAATCTCGGCAAGCTGCTGGACCTGATGGCCGACAGCACCATCAACGGCCGCATCGCCAAGGAAGTGTTCGAGGCGATGGCCGAAACCGGCAAGGCCCCAGACGTGATCGTCGAGGAAAAGGGTCTGCGTCAGGTGACCGACACCGGCGCGATTGATTCTGCGATCGATGCCGTGCTGGCCGCCAATCCGGACAAGGTTGCCGAATTCAAGTCCGGCAAGGACAAGCTGTTCGGCTTCTTCGTGGGGCAGGTGATGAAGGCGATGGCCGGCAAGGGAAATCCCGCGCTGGTTAACGATGCACTGAAGAAAAAGCTGGGCTGAATATCTGGCGCGTCGGCATCGTAATTGCTGTAGAATCCCCCGTCAGACTGCCTGGCGGGGGATTTTTTATGGAAGATCAGCAAGCTGCATCATCCGTGCCTGTTGCGCGCACGCAGGCGTCGCACACGCGGCTGATTATCGAACGCTGCTTTGCGGTGTTGCTGGTCGGGCTGTTGGCGCTTGGCATCGTGATGGTGTTCTGGCCGCTGGGCACGCCGATTGCGTTTGGTGCAACGATTGCGATCGCAACCTGGCCGTTACGACGCGTCCTGGTGGAGGCGGGGATGCGCCCTGGGCTGGCCGGGTTTGCCCTGCTGGTGGTGATGCTGCTGGTGGTCGTGTTGCCGCTGACGCTGGCGGTGCCGAGCATGGTGACGCATGTGATGGAGCTCTCGGACGTGCTGCACAGTCTGGCGGCCGACATGCCGCCGCAGGCCCCCGACTGGGTGGCGCATTTCCCGCTGATCGGTGAACGTATTGCCAAAAGCTGGGTCGGCATTGCCGCGCACGATGGCGAGGCACGACGTCTGATCGCGCCGTATACCGGCGCGATTGCGGCGTTCCTGGTGCATTTTGCCGGCGCCATTGCCGACAGCCTGTTGCAGATTCTGCTGGCGCTGATTGTCGCCGCAATGTTCTGGACCACGGGCGATGCGCTGGTGCTGGAAACACAGCGCGCCATGCAGCGGATCGGGGGCGAACCGGCTGTCGGGGCTTTGGGAGTTGCGGAACGCGCGGTGCGTGGCGTTGCGTATGGCGTTGTGGGGACGGCGTTGTTGCAGGGTGTGCTTGCGGCGATTGGTTTCTACATCGTGGGGATACCCACCGCGGGCCTGCTGGGGGTGCTGGTTGCGTTACTGGCGATCAGCCAGATCGGCGCGCCGTTTGTGCCGATTGTGTGGGGCGGGGTGGCTTGGTGGCTGTTCCACCAGGGGGACAGTAGCTGGGGTATTTTCATGATCATCTGGGGGGTGATTGCGATCTCGGGGTCGGAACACGTCCTGCGCCCGATGATCATTAGTCGGGGCGGTTCCATGCCGCTGGTGCTGGTGATGGTGGGCGTGTTTGGTGGGTTTCTGTCGTTCGGGTTTCTGGGCCTGTTCATCGGCCCAACGCTGATCTCGATTGGTTATTCGCTGCTGCGCGCGTGGACAAGAACAGCGCCGTCCGAAGGGTGAAACGCTACCTTCTGCAGGTGCCGCGACATGGCGGCAGGTTCCGGGGATCGTAGGGCGCCAGCACCAACGCAACCGCGAGCATGCGCCCGTTGCGCTGGATAGTGTATGTGACGGCCAGCCCCGCCGGCAGTGTGCCCGAGGTTGGTGGCCGTCGGCGCGTGCCGTTCACGGTCATGTTGACCAGAACGTCCCCCACCTGAATGCCGGCCGCATCGGCGGGCGTTCCGATAAGAACACCCAGCACTCTTCCGGAATCGTGCTCGTAGTAAACCCCTGCATGGCCGGGGGCATTCCGCTCGCCGGGCTTGCGTAATTCCGGCGTCCATTCTCGCGCCTGCACCGCCGACGACAGGATCAGCGTCGAGAGGACAAGTCCGGCAAATATCCGAAACAGTGACATCGGGAACAGGCCCTCGGGTTGCAATGGGTGAGCATATGCAGACACTCACGAATGATCCAGACGCTGCGTTCAGGACGCCAGGCGCGTGGTGCGCAGATCGCCGCTCTGTTCCAGTAGGGGATACGCTGTGGCGGCGATATGCGCGTCGATCCGCTTCAGGTCGCGCACGATGTCCAGCTCCAGAATGCTGCGTTCGACGCAGGCCGTATCGCCCTCGCGGATGCGCTGCATATAGCGTTCGGTGATCTCGGCCTCGACGTCGCGGAACTGTTCCTTCTCGGCCACCAGTTGCCGGGCCGAGGCGATGTCCGCTGACATGAACACCGCAACCGACAGCCGCAGATGCGAGAGCAGGCGATCGTGCAGGGTGGTGATCTCGTCCATTTCCTGTGCGGGCAGGGCGATCTGGAAACGGATGCGCTTCTGCGCCAGCTCCATCAGGTTCTTGTCCAGAATATCGCCGATATGTTCCAGGTTGATGGCGAAGCGCATAATCTCGGACATGCGGTGCAGATCGCTGCTGGGCATGCCCTCGTGCCCGATACCGGCCAGATAGCGGTGCACGGCGGCGTGCAGTTTGTCGAGCACATCGTCCATCTGGCGGATGGCGTCCACCCGGTTGCGGTCGGTGTGGCGGAAGGCGGCTTCCGAACCGCGCAGCATGTCCTCGACCACATCGGTCATCCGCAGCACTTCGCGCGCGGCATTGGCCAGCGCGATGGGAGGCACAACGGGCGTGGTTTCGTCCAGATACAGCGGGGTGCCAGGGTCGGCCATGTTGCGGCGTTCGGGCAGCAGACGTTCAGCCAGACGCGAGATCGGGTGCAGCAGCGGCAGGAATAGGAACGACAGCACCAGATTGAACAGCAGGTGGAAGCCCGCCGCCAGTTGCGCCCCGCCCAGTCCCAGCGTCTGGGCGGCAAACCCCAGCAGCGGCAATGCCACGGCAATCCCGATCAGCCGGTTGACCAGATTGACCAGCGGCACGCGCAGCCGCGCAGTGTTGGATCCCGCACTGCCGCTTTCCAGAATCGGGTTGATCGCGCTGCCCAGATTGGCCCCCAGCACCATGGCCAGCGCCGCTTCCGGCCCAATGGCGCCAGCCGATGCCAGCGACATGATGAACAGCATCGCGGCGACCGATGAGTGTGAGACCCAAGTCAGCACAGCCGCAACCAGCAGGTTGATCAACGGATCGGCCGATACGGCGTGCAGAAGATCCTTCAGCGCGGGCAGGGTTTCGACCGGCTCCATCGTGATGGTCAGCAGATGCAGCGACAACAACATCAACCCCAACCCGATAAACGCCCGCCCGATATCGCGCAGACGTGTGCGCTGGCCGCGACGGAACAGCATGACGCCCAGCACGATCAGCACCGGGAACACCATGGTGATGTCGAACGACAGCAGCTGCACGATCAGCGCGGTGCCGACATTGGCCCCCAGCATCACCGCCAGCGCGGGCGCCAGCATCACCGCACCGGATGCGGTGAACGATGTGACCATCATGGCGGTGGCGGTGCTGCTCTGGATGGCGGCGGTGACGCCTATCCCGGCCAGAAACGCCGTGATCCGGCTGGACAGGCGCTTGCCCATCCACCCGCGCAGGCCGGTGCCAAAGGCACGCATGATGCCGCTCTGCACCATATGAATGCCCCACAGCAGCAGAGCGACTTCGCCTGCAAGATTAAGAAGAACCTGTGTAGCAGTCATGATTGCGCGTTATTCCTGGGTAACTGAGCCAAAACCTGAAGTGTTCCGGTCCAGAACGCTTGGCGCAGTCAAACAACAATACAGGCAAAAGTGCAACGTTGGTGTCGCAATCACCTGCTGACGTTCGGCAATGGGTGACGCAGCCGGGTTGGTCCGGTAGAGTTGTGCAGTCGCACATAATTGAACTGGGGTAGGCGCTGGATGCTGATCTTGCACACATGGGGTGAAACCGACGGCAGAAAGCCACTGATGCTGCTGGAAGAACTTGGTCTCGCGTATGAAGTGCGGCCGGTCGATCTGGAACGCCGGGCGCAGTTCGACCCGTCCTTTCTGAAGCTCAATCCGCTGGGCAAGGTGCCGGTTCTGGAAGATCCGAATGTCGGCGTGCTGACCGAAAGCAACGCTATCCTGTATCATCTGGCGACGACGACGGGCCGGTATCTGGGCATCGGATCTGCGTACCTGCGGGTGATGGAATGGCTGTTCTGGCAGGCATCGAACTGCGGACCGGCGCTGACCAGTTACTGGTTCATGAAGCATGGCGGGCAGGACGTATCGGCAACCGAGATCGACTACTTCCAGACGGAAGCGCAACGCTGCCTGAGCGTGCTGGATGCCACACTGGCGACCCGCAAATATCTGTCGGACGAGTTCAGCATCGCCGATATCGCCATGCTGCCCCATGTGCGCCGCGAACTGGCCGAACCGGAACATGCGGATAAGTGGCCCGCGATTCGTATCTGGCTGGAACGGTGCGAGGCACGGCCTGGCGTTCTGAAGGGGCTGACCATGGAAATCCGCCCAAGTTAAGCGAGTTCTGCAAAATTCTGCAAAATCGGGCATCAGCTTCGTTGACGTAAGCGGTTGGTGCCCCTACAAGCGCCCTCTGCAAACGCCGTGGTGCGGTTTTCCGCACATGGTTCCTCCCGGCGGAGGGGTGGCCGAGTGGCTGAAGGCGGCGGTTTGCTAAACCGTTATACGCTGTCAAGGCGTATCGTGGGTTCGAATCCCATCCCCTCCGCCAGTCTTTTCTTATTCATATTCCCATCAGACCTGCACCCGCGCAGAACTGCGCGGTCAGACGGCGGCTGTGTATGTCGGAAAAATCCCCATGCGCCCGGCAGGACTCGAACCTGCGACCAAACCGTTATGAGCGGTCCGCTCTAACCAACTGAGCTACAGGCGCGCGGGAGCTGCATAAAACAGATAACCGTTGCCGTCTGCAAGCCTCCCGGTTGCAGGCAACGCGGACCGAGGGTATTGCATGGGCATATTAACGCAGTTTTCTGGACCCAATCCCCATGGACCTGAGCAAAATCCCCGCCGGCAAAGACGCACCGCACGACATCAACGTCGTCATCGAGATCCCGCAGGGGTCGCAGGTGAAATACGAACTCGACAAGGAATCGGGTGCAGTCGTGGTGGACCGGTTCCTGTTCACGCCGATGGCCTATCCCGCCGCATACGGCTTCATCCCGAACACGCTGTCGTCGGACGGCGATCCGGTCGATGCGCTGGTGCTGCTGCCCGCATCGGTGGTGCCCGGTTGCGTGGTGCGCGCCCGCCCGATCGGCGTGCTGCTGATGGAAGATGAAGCCGGCGTGGACGAAAAGATCATCTGCGTGCCGCATGACAAGGTGCATCCGCAGTTCACCGGCGTGGAAGAATGCTCGGCCCTGCCGATGATCACCCGCGGTGCCATCGAACACTTCTTCAATACCTACAAGGATCTGGAACCCGGCAAGTGGGTGAAGGTCCAGGGCTGGGGCACACGCAGCGAAGCCGAAGCCCTGATCCGCAAGGGCGTGGCAGCCGTCGCGTAAGGGAGACGCAGGGCGCTGCCCTGCACCCGCCAGGAGGCTGCGGCCTCCTGGACCTGCGGATACTTAAGAGAGTTCGGATATGAAAAAGGGGGCCTAAAGCCCCCGGTTTCATATACGAATTTACAAAGGTAACCACGGGCTCCGGGGAGCGGGCCGCTCCCCGGCAGGGGGTTGGGGACAGCGTCCCCATGCTGTCTTACTGCGCGAGTGCCGCGCTCCATGGCGACATTGCGTCGGTGATGCCGCTGCGTGTGCCGTCGGTGTTTTGCATGATGATGTTGGGGCAGGCGAAGTTCACTGGCAGCACCATGTGCTCGACCTGCTCCAGCGGGTTGTCCTTGGCCAGAGCGGCCAGGATGTCGGGGCTGAGGCGGCGGTCTGCGGTCACGCTGTCGGGGCCCGAGACGTCGATGCGGGGGTGCTGCGCGATGTCGGTGATGTTCATGTTGAAATCGGCGGCGAAGGCCAGCGTCTGATACACACTGGCCAGAATGCGCCGCCCGCCGGACGACCCGGCGGCAATCCAGGGGCGTCCATTATCCAGCATGATAACGGGGCACATATTGGTCAGCGGCCGCTTGCCCGGCGCGATCGAGTTCGGCTGATCGGGACGGGGGTCGAACCACATCACGCCGTTGTTCATCAGCACGCCCGATTCGGGCAGCACGACGCGACTGCCCATCGAGGACAGCAGCGTGGTGGTGATGGCCACCATGGTGCCCTCGCCGTCGCAGACGGTCAGATGGGTGGTGCAGGTCTCGCCGGTCTTGGGTTCGGTGTCGCCCAGGCCGGACAGGCGTTCGGCATAGGCGGTGCGCATGGCGCGGGCCAGGGCGCTGAACCAGGCGGCGTCGGGGGCCTTGCCAGGGGTGATGGCGCGCATCTGCTCCACCACGCGGGCCATGGTGGGGGCGGCGGTCAGGCCGCCGGCCAGCTCCAGCGTACGGCCGCGCCAGTCGATCTGCATGGCGGGCTGGATGCGGGCGGTGCAGTCGCGCAGGTCCTCGGCACAGAGCACGCCGCCCATGGCCTTGGTGTCGGCAATGATCGAGGCGGCGATCTCGCCCTCGTAGAAGTCCCGCAGGCCAGCGTGCTGCAGGCGTTCGAGGGTTTTCGGCAGTTGCCCCAGCTGGAAGAAGCCGGGCTTGCCCTGATAGGGCGGGATGGGGGGCAGGTTGTTGGGCAGATAGATGCGCGCGCTTTCCGGGTAGTTGCGCAGAATGGCCGCCGATGCCGAGACCTTCAGCAGCGTGAACCAGTCCTGCGGCAACCCGCGTTTGGCCAGCGCGACGGCCGGGGTCAGCACGTCGGCAACCGGCAGCTTGCCCCAGGTTTCATGCATTTTTGCATAACCGGCGACAGCTGCGGGAATCGCGAACGAGAGCGGACCATGGATGTTTGCATCGCCCTCGACTTCGGGCCAGGCGAACAGGTCCTGTTTCATCCGTCCTGTCATTTTGAAGGACGAGGCATCCAGATGGCGCGGGGCCATGGGGCCGAAATCCACGACATCTGCCCGTGGTTGCCCGGCGCGATGCACCAGTGCGAATCCGATTCCCCCCAGACCGGAATTCCACGGTTCAACTGTGGCCAATGCAAAGGCCGCTGCGACGGCGGCGTCGATTGCATTTCCACCGGCATTCAGGACGGCCACACCGACTTCGGCTGCAGCACGTGACTGCGATGCCACGATGCCGCCACGCCCCGTTGCTGCGGGCTTGGCGACCATCCAATGCTGTGAAGTCTGTTCCGGAGGTAGATAATCCATGGTCCGACGGTTCCTGTTTTATTTACCGTCGATGGTTATCCGCCTTTTACGTCAGGGCAAGTCAGCCCGCGTTATTTTCTGCACGCTGCCGCGCCAGTGCGGCCTCCACGTCGTATCCCGACAGTTGGTTGGCATAATTGTCATATGCCTGTTCCATCGCCTGCAGGTCCTTGTTTTCCAGGGCCTCCAGAACTTTCTCGGTGTGGGAGATCATGTTGTCCGGGGTCCATGCGTTCCATGTGGCGGCATGCATCACCTGTACCTGGCGGGACAGGGACTGCCACAGGCCGACCAGAACCGGGTTACCCGACAGACGCATCAGTTCGGCGTAGAACATCAGGTCCAGCAGGCACAGGCGATAGTGGTGCGGTACCGTGCCCTGTATACGCATCTGCGCCATGATGCTGCGCAACCCCGACCAGTGCGACGAATCGGTCGCCCGCAGGATCGCATCGCCCGCCGCCATCAGATCCAGCGCGCGGCGCACCTTCAGCAGAGCTTGCAGCCGCTCGTTCGTCATGTCGAGCAGTCGCATTCCCTTGTAGGGCGTGTTGATCACGATCCCCTGGCTTTCCAGCAGCCGCAGCGCTTCGCGCACAGGCACGCGACTGATATTCAGGTCGCGTGCGATCTCTGCCTCGATCAGGCGGTCACCGGGCAGAAACACGCCGCGTGCGGCCGCGTTGACGATGGCCTCGGCAGCCTGTTCGACCATTGTCCGTGGTTGTACAGGAACAAGGCGTGCTTCCAGGCCTGCGGGGACAAATGGTTGCGAAACGTCGGCCGGAGCCTGTTTCTTGTTGATTTGCATCCCATGTCCATATGTCATTCAGCTGTCTGCCCTATCTCTTTTCAAAATAATCGCTATTCCCCCAAGCAGGGGCAAACTTTTTTATAGTATTAAGTAAAGATTCAACTAGACATTGAGTCGATGTTTTTTCATATCAACTTGTAATATTCATAATTAGAATATACAATATATCAAAGTTTTGGCTATCATTTCTATTTCGATTTGTACAATTATACCGAAATGTCCTTGGTTTTACGGTTAGCTTCCCACCCGCAGACGGCCATGCCGCTTCTTCTTGCCGTTCTGGGAATTCAGATCGGGATGGGGATTGTCGTTTCATTGGCGTATCCTGGCAATTATTTGTTTTTCCCGATCCTGTTGTTGCTGCAGGCGGCAGTGCTCGCGGCGCTGTTCTGGCCAGCGTTAGCGGCGGTTGCAGTTTTGGCAGTGATCTCGCTTACCCCTGATGGATGGGTAAACAGCAGCTTCGGCATCCAGACCGATCTGGTCGGCGTGCAGAAAATGCTGGTTATCCTGCTGGCCGTGCTGCTGATCCTGCGGCATGGGGTGCGCTTTCATCTGAGCAACCCGACGCTTCCCTATACGGGGATCTTTGCCATCGGCATCGCGCGTGGGCTGGGGCTGGGGATGACGGTGGGGGAAAGCCTGCGATCGCTGATCGGGGGATGCAGCCCGTTTCTGCTGGCCTTCGTGCGCATGCCGCCGCGCCTCTACGATACGATCATCTGGATGGTCATCCTGATGCCGATCCTCAATATGGTGGGCGGGCTGGCGCTGGATGTCATCGGCATGCACAGCGTGCTGGACCCCAGCGGACGCTTGCAGGGACTGAAAAGCGCGCCGCAGCTGGCGCATTTTGCCCTGTGGTCGGTCGTTGCGAGTGTGCTGGAATTCCTGCGCACCGGCCGCGCCCGTTACACCTGGACCACGGCGGTGGCGACCGCCATCATGCTGGCCACCGGGGCGCGGGCACCCACGGCCTATGCCGTGCTGTTCGGGGCAGGCGCCCTGATGTTCACCCGCACGCGCCACTTTGGCCTGAAGGAAAAATTTCAGATGGTGCTCGCCACGCTGATGGGGGTGGTCAGCGTGGCTGGGGTCACCGTTCTGTCCGGGGCCTTGCGGGCGCTGGATGTGAACAGCATCGACCAGACATCCGGGCGCGATCTGATGTGGCCGCTGTTCGTCAGTGCCATCGAACAGTCCCCCTGGTTCGGGTATGGGGTCGGGGCAGGGACGTTCGTGGTGGATCTGTCCGATTCCGTGGCCAAGCTGCTCGGCACTACGGCGGCGCATAACGAATATCTGCGCCTGTCGGTCGAAGGTGGATTGCTGGGGGTGACGCTGATGGTCGGCATCATGATCCTGTGGTGCACCATGCTGTCGCGACAGTTGCAGCGGACCGAAAAAACCCTGTTCCGCATTGCGTTCCTGCTGTTTGCACTGCTTTCAATCACCGACAATACGATGATCGCCACTACGGCATTGTCGTTCTTCTCGTGGGTTGCAGCGTTCTCGGCCCGAGGGTTTTACGAGGTGGAAGAGGCCCAAAGCCGGAATGCATGACACTGCCCTGCCACCCCGGATTCAGGGCACGCGCCTGCCCACTGCGCGGAATGTGCTGATCGATCTGCTGCGCGGCATTGCGCTGGTGTTCATCGTTGTCGATCACATCAATCTGATCGCCCGGCATCTGGGCGATATCGGCAGTATCCGCCTGTATTTCCTGATCGATCTGCAGATGACCGATGCGGCCGAGTTTTTCGTGTTTTTCTCGGGCTATGTGTTCGGTCTGGTGCATAGCGCCGAAGGGCGACGCAAACCGCCGGTGGATCTGCTTGTTGCGGCGGTGCGGCGCACACTGCAGATCTTTGCGGCGTATGCGGTGACGATCGTGGTGATCGGGTTTTTATACGCGACGATCACGCAGGTGTACACGCCGTCGGCACGCTGGGTCGAGGTCAGCGGCATCAACGTTCTGCATCACGATGGGATCGCCGTGCTGCAGGATATGGCGACGCTGTATCTGACGGTGTTTTTCCTCAACATCCTGCACCTCTATATCTTGCTGCTGCTGTTCGCCGTGCCGATGCTGCTGTTGTGGCAGCGCCTGCCGCTTGTGGCAGTCGGGGTCAGCGGCGCGATCTGGTTGTGGGCGCAATTCGTCGACACATCGCAGATTGGCACCTGGGCGGGGATACACGCGTTCTTCCCACCGGGCTGGCAGTTGCTGTTCTGCGTGGGGCTGTTCATGGGCAGCGGCCGTCTGCTGGAACACCCCGCCCTGCCGGCGCGGGGGATTATGTTTACCCTGGCGTGCATCACGCTGCTGGCGGGTTTCCTGCTGCGGCAGTCGCTGGGGTGGGTGGGGGATGCCGTGCTGCCGGATATGCTCCACAACATGGCCGCGGCCATTCCCGGCACATGGAAGCCAGCGCTGGGCATTGTGCGGCTGATCAACTTTGCCGCGCTGGTCTATGTGATTCTGGCTCTGGCACCATCTTCAGTGCGGCTGGCCGGGTATGCACCGGCGCGCTGGGTGGCTGTGCTGGGGCAGAACTCGCTCGAGATGTTCTGCGTCGGTTCGGTGATGATCTTCCTGGTCAGTCTGGCCATTCATGCGGCGGGCGGTGGCGTGCTGGTCTATGGCGCGGTTCTGACGGTGGCGATGGTGCTGTATCTGCTGGCCGGTCAGTTGGTTGCCCGGCTGCGGCGCAAATACTGAAACCGGTTCCAGACGAACCAGATCGCCACCGGCACCAGCAATCCTACCATCAGCAGGGTGGGGGCAACGACGCCGAATTTCCACCCGCCCCAGTCGGTGACCTTCAACAGCAAGGCTTTGGCAAGACCGATGGCCGGGACGTTGAACAGATAGATCGCAAACGACCACGCCCCAAGCGTGGCCAGAATCGGTAACGCCGTGTGCCGCACCAGCCCGTGCAGCGCCGGGATCGACAGCGCCCCGCAGATCAGCAGGGCCATGCGCGAGGGCACATTCATGTTGAGGCACACACCAACCGCCAGCAGGAACAGGCCCAGGACCGGGATGTAGTAACGGTCCAGCAGCGCCTCCCACCGGCCCCGCGTTTCGGCGGCCAACCCGCCCAGCAGGAAAAACACCCAGAACACCGCCAGCCGGTCCAGAAACAGGCGCTCGGGCAGCGGCACGAAGAACAGCGCCAGCGCCACGGCCGTCAGCACGAGTGCCTGCCCGCGCACCAGCCACAGCCCCAGCGGCGTCAGCACGCTGAGCATGAACAGCACGGCCAGATACCAGATGAACAATGCCGGGCTGTTTGCCGTGGTCCAGAACAGGTCCCGCAGCCCGCCGAGGAAACTGCCCGGCACGTTGTCGACCGCCACGACCTGCGCGGCCAGCAGCTTGGCGACCAGCACCAGCAGCCCCATGGCGAAGAACGGCAGCAGCAGCCGGACGAACCGTTTGCGCGCCAGATCCGGCACAGCCGCCAGCGGTGTGCGCGCCGCGCCGGACAGGAACGCGACGTATCCGGACAGATACATGAAGAACGGCATATGGAAGAAGTAGATGGCCCGCTTCAACGCCATATAGGCATCGACCAGCTGATATCCGCCATCATCGGGTGGGGTGCGGGCCACAACGTGCCCCAGCACCACCAGAAAAATAGCCAGCCCCTTGGCCCGTTCGATATCGATGCGGAACCGGTTGTCGACCAACACGGCTCCCATCTTTACGAACCCTGCCATCGGGGCTGGCTACCGGATCCTTATCCGGGGATCAGCGCACCAGCGCGGCAGCACGGTCCAGCGCGGTGCCCAGACCCTTCAGCTGCAGCTGGAAGGGAACGTCCTGATTGCTGTCCGCCGCAACGACGTTCAGGTTCAGCACAGTGCCGTTACGCAGGGCGGTGACCTGACGCGCTTCCAGCGTGATCGGGGCCTGGCAGCCATCCGGCAGACAGGTACGGATCGTCAGGTTGGGGCCTGCGGTTTCGTCGATCTTCGTCGTGGCGCCGCGTTCAAGCAGCAGCCCGAACGGCAGCTGGAACGTGGCCTGCACCTTGCCATCGGCAACCGGGCGCAGTTCGGCGGTTACCACCGAACGGCCGCTGCGCTGGTCGACCAGACGCTGCACGACCTGGCACTGCTTCGCATTGCCCACCACACCGCACGAGACGATCCAGCCTTCATAGGTTTCGGTGACCGACGAGGCGCCGCCCGGGAAAGTCGGGGCCGGAGTCGCAGGAGCTGCTGCAGGAGCCGCCGGAGCCGCCGGAGCGGCCGGGCGCGTCTGTGCGAAAGCGGCACCCGACAGAGCCAACGCAGCCGCAAAGCTGAAAGAAAGAAGTTTCCGGTTCATCTCGATAGAATCCTGTTCCTGAAAAGCAGACATCTGAGCTTGCTGCAGTACTCTTGTAATCCATAAAAGAAGGTAAACTCAACGTAATTGAAAAATACTGTCTGGGGTGACTGTATACGCTATGGGCGCGCAGGGGGCCGAATCGCAACACCTGGAGTGGTATCCCGATAGACGGAAAAATATTGCAACATCGGAATTAAAATGCTGCCGTTGAAACGGTTGTGGATTCGCTCTGCCAAAAGCCATCCCCGTCCGGTCCACATCAACCCGTAGCGACTCGCTGGGATACCGTAGTTTGAACTTTCGTCCGAGCAATTTCCGTTAAGCGTTTAGGATCACCAACATTTTTTTACCCGGTTACAGTGTCAAGATCATAAATGCTGTGGAAGATTTTTAGCCAAGCCACTATATCTAGGTCTGTCCTGCATTTGATTTCGGAGTTGCGCTGTGAACCATCAGCCCCGCCAAGCTTGGCTGCATCTTGATCCGGTCTATGACCGTCCGGCTCGTGATTATACGCCAGGTATGGGGCAGGCGGTGGCCGACCGTACCATTAACCGTACCACCGAACAGCGCTTCGATCCGCCGCAGACTGTGCAGTTCATGTTGAAAGTGAATCATCATGACGCGCTCGACGCGCAGGTCGCCGCCTGGGCCGCCAGCGAAGGCTGGATGCATGACGGTCTCTATACGGTGGACGATGAAATCGGCTCGGACCTGTATGGCACGCTGACGGTGACCGGGCGCAAGCGCACCGAACGCTGGGCGGATGTGGCCGAACGCGTGTCGCTGGGCAGCGCCCTGCTGGAGCCGCGCGCCGATCGCCGCGATGCCGAACGCGAAACGCTGCGCAACCATCTGCGCCAGGCGACCATTCTGATGTCGGGCCGTCATCTGCAGCATGGCGACGAAACGCAGCCGACCCGCAATATGGAGGTGTTCACCAACTGCGCCACTTCGGCCAGCAGCTTCCTGCTGTTCCTGTTGTTGCTGAACGGTTCGGGCGTTGGCCGTGCGTATGACGACGCGATGATGGCCGTCGACTGGGCCGGGCAGATGCCCACCGTTGTGCCGGTGCTCGACTGGTCGCACGCCGATGTACGCGCCGGCCACGTAACCGGCTACCCGACCCGCGCCGAAGCCGAACATATCTATGCCGGTCGCAAGACCTCGGTGTTCGAAGTGCCGGACAGCCGCGAGGGCTGGGCGCAGGCGGTTGAAGTGGTTGAGCGCATGGCGTTCGAGAAGCGCCGCGCCGAAGTGATCATCCTCGACTTCACGCAGGTCCGCCCGAAAGGCGCGCCGATCGCGGGGATGCAGGGGCGTCCGGCCAGCGGGCCGGGGCCGTTCATGGCGGCGATGTCGCGCGTGGCAAGCGTGCGCGATACCGGTATGGCCCCGTGGCGCGCCGCGCTGTACGTGGACCATTATCTGGCCGAATGCGTGCTGGTCGGCGGCGCACGCCGCGCCGCGCGCATGAGCACCAAGACCTGGCGCGATCCCTCGGCGGCGGAGTTCGTCGCAGTGAAGCGCGGCGGATTCCTGTGGTCGTCGAACAATTCACTGACCGTTGATGCGGAATTCTGGTCGCTTGCCCAGCGCGAGGACGCCGATGCCGGCTGGACCGATGCGCAGCGCGCCCTGTGGCAGCATGCCCGTTTCGTGTTCGACGATTCGGTGCGCGCCGCATACTACGATCAGACCGGCGAGCCAGGCTTCATCAACCAGGACATGCTGGTAGCCAACGATTCCGGGTTGGAAGCGTATCTGGAATCGGGCAAGTTCTGCGGGTCGAGCAAATATCAGCCGGATGTGGACACTGTGCCGCTGCTGAAAGACCTGGCGCAGCGCGCCGCTGCCGCGCCGTTCCGCCAGATCACCAATCCGTGTGGTGAAATCAGCCTGTTCATGCTGGGCGGTTACTGTGTGGTGGGCGACGTTGTGCCCTATCACGCCGAGGATGACGAAGAAGCGGAAGACGCCTTCCGCGTGGCGACGCGCGCGCTGATGCGCACCAATCTGATGGACTGCCTGTATTCGCCGGAAACCCGCCGCACCAACCGTATTGGCGTTGGCATGACCGGGCTGCACGAATACGCGATGGCGCGTTTTGGTTTTGGCTTCCGTGATCTGCTCGACGAAGATCAGGCTGCGCCGTTCTGGAACATGCTGGCCCGCTTCCGCCGCGCGATCGAGGACGAGGCCGCGACCTATTCCGCCGAACTGGGGCTGGTGACGCCGCACACGATCTCGACCGTAAAGCCCGCCGGTACCACCAGCAAGCTGTTCGGCCTGACCGAAGGCGTGCATCTGCCGTCGATGCGCGAATATCTGCGCTGGGTGCAGTTCCGCGATGATGATCCGTTGGTGAACGACTACACCGCGCGCGGCTACCCGATCCGCCGCCTGACGTCGTATTCCAACACGACTGTGGTGGGCTTCCCCACGCGTCCGGAAATTGCGCGCCTGGCTGAAGACCGGGGGATGGGCGACAAGCTGGTCACCGCCGGTGAAGCCACGCCCAACGAACAGTTCCGCTTCCTGGAATTGCTGGAAAAATACTGGATCCGCGGTGTCGATACAGCGGGCAACCTGCTCGAGCAGGATACCGGCAATCAGGTGTCCTACACGCTGAAATACGACCCGGCGACGGTGGACTATGACGCGTTCCGCAAGGTTGTGCTGGAACAGCAGTCGCGCGTGCGTTGTTGCAGCGTGATGCCGCAGGGCGACACCACGGCGTACGAATATCAGCCGGAAGAGCCGATCACCAAGTCGCGCTACGAACAGATCGCCGCAGCGATTGATGCATCGGGCCGTGCCGTGCGTGAAGAAGTCTCGCGCGATCATGTGGACTGCGCATCCGGGGCCTGCCCGATTGATTTCCGCGAGGATTCACAGGCGGCCTGATCGTTTCTTCCGGCCCGGTTAGACTTCAACAAGTCCCGTATGGAGGTTTACTCCATGCGGGACTTGCTTCATGGGGTGGGTTTCGTTCAGATATTGCGTATTGGGCCGGAGAGCCCGGCCACAGGGAGGAAAATCAAAGATGTTTCATCGTACTTTAATGGCCGCTTTTGCTGTGTTCGTCAGCGCGTTACCGGTTTCGGCAGAAACCTTTCCGGACCGCACGGTTCAGCTGATTGTTCCGTATGCTGCCGGTGGCCCGACCGACGTTGTGGCGCGTCTGCTGAGTGAAGCCATGGGGCGCGACCTGGGGCAGAGCGTCGTTGTTGAAAACGTCACCGGGGCAGGGGGCACTCTGGGCGCCAGCCGCGTCGCGCAGGCCAAGCCGGATGGCTACACGGTTCTGCTGCACCACATCAACATGGCGACCACGCCGACCCTGTATCGCCGTCTGCCGTATGATCCGGTGAACGGGTTCGAGCCGATCGGCCTTGTCACCCCGGTACCGATGACGATTCTGGGCCGCCGCGACTTGCCTGCCAACACGCTTGCCGAACTGGTGGAATGGCTGCGCGCCAAGGGCGAAGGCGCCAATCTGGCCGATGCCGGTCTGGGCGCTGCCAGCCAGTTGTGCGGCACGTTGCTGCAGCACAGCATCGGTACCCGCGTGACCACGGTGCCGGTCCGCGGCACGGCACCTGCGATGCAGGAACTGCTGTCGGGCCGTGTGGATGTGCTGTGCGACCAGACCACGCAGACTCTGGAATATATCCGCAATGGCTCGGTGAAGGTATTCGCCGTCACCACCCCGCAGCGCCTGAGCGTGCTGCCCGACGTGCCGACCACGGCCGAGGGCGGCCAGCCCGGCGTGCAGGTGATGATCTGGCACGGCCTGTATGCGCCGCAGGGGACTCCGCGCGCTGTGGTGGACCGTCTGAGCCGTGCGCTGCAGTTTGCGTTGCGCGACCCGAAGCTGATCCAGCGTTTTGCCGACATGGGCACGGTTCCGGAATCGCAGGAACGCGCCACACCGGACGCGCACCGTGCGTTCTGGGCGTCTGAGGTTCAGCGCTGGCGTCCGATTCTGCAGGCGGCAGGCCAGTACGCCGACTGATCTGGCGGGTTTTGCCCAAATAAAAGGGGGCCGTTCGGGGAAACCTGAACGGTCCCTCTTGCTCTTCGGGCGCGGTGCTTTTAGGTTCCGCCTCCGGCATGGAGAGATGGCCGAGTGGCTTAAGGCGCACGCTTGGAAAGCGTGTGTGCGCGCAAGCGTACCGTGGGTTCGAATCCCACTCTCTCCGCCAGTTCCCCCTTTCAAATTTGACAGACCACTCAGCAAGCGCATGATCCGGCGGAAATAAAAACGCCGGGGGATATCCATGACGGACGCTGTCCTATGCACGATTGACCAGAACGGTATTGCCACCGTCATGCTCAACCGGCCTGACCTTCGTAATGCATTCGATGATGCGCTGATCGCGTTGCTGACAGGGATTTTTCACAAGCTCGACGCCGATCCCGCCGTGCGCGCCGTGCTGCTGCGAGGGGCGGGAAAAAGTTTCTCGGCGGGGGCGGATCTTAACTGGATGCGTCGCATGGCCGATTATACCGATTCCGAGAACATGGAAGACGCCCGCGCACTGGCCGGAATGCTGCAGGCGTTTGACCAGCTCTCGAAGCCGACGATCACCGTTGTGCATGGCCATTGCTTCGCGGGTGGCATGGGGCTGGCGGCGTGTGCCGACATTGTGGTGGCGGCGGATGAGACTCTGTTCTGCCTGTCGGAAGTGCGGCTTGGTCTGGTGCCGGGGGCGATCAGCCCCTACGTGATCCGCGCCATCGGCCCGCGCGCCATGCGTCGTTACACGCTGACCGCCGAACGCTTCAACGCGGCCGAGGCACAGCGTCTGGGGTTGGTGCAGATCGTCGTGCCGGTGCATGGTCTGGATGAAGCTGTGGGCACGATGCTGGATGCATTGCTGGCGGGCGCTCCATCGGCGCTGGCGCAGTCCAAGCGCCTGATCGCCGGCGTGGCTGGTCGCGTGATCGATGCCGACGTGATGGAATTCACCGCCCGCGCCATTGCCGAAGCCCGCGCCTCGGCCGCGGCGCGCGACGGGCGTGG
>JAVBJV010000044.1:0-32971 GCA_031546815.1 Acetobacteraceae bacterium | reverse complement strand
TTCACCTTGCCGCTGCGAATATGCACAAGCGCGGATGGCAGATTGTCGACCGCCATATCCAGCCGTCCGCCCAGCAGTTCGATCAGCATCGGGCCCGAGCCGCGGAACGGCACGTGTTGCATGTCTATTCCCGCTGCAAGCTTCAGCAGCTCACCGGTAACGTGTGTGGAGCTGCCATTGCCGCTGGAGCCGAAATTCAGGCTGCCAGGGCGTCGCTTTGCCAGCGCTATCAATTCGGGCAGCGAACTCACGGGTGAACTGGCCGGCACCATGATCACGTTCGGCACCTTGGTGAACAGCGACACACCGGTCAGATCGGCGGGTTTCCAGGTCAGGTTCGGGTAGATCGCGTAATTGATGGCCCCAGTGCCGATGGTGGTCATCAGCAGCGTGTATCCATCGGCCGGGGATTTGGCGACCAGTTCGGTGCCGATGCTGCCACCCGCACCCGCGCGATTTTCCACCACCACGGGTTTGCCCAGCACATGGCCCAGCGGCTCGGCGATGATGCGCGCAATCAGGTCGGTGGTGCCGGCCGGGGGGAAGGGGACGATCAGCCGGACCGGGTTCGCGGGCCAGCCATTCTGCGTGTTTGCATTTGCCCCTGCGGCCAGTGGTATGCTGCCGAGTGCTGTCAGCACCGTGCGACGCTTGATCGGATGGGTGTTCGGCATGGGCGTGTCCTCCGTTTTTTGTTGTTGCCATTATCCTGACCGGGTTTCGCTGCTATGTGCAGGGGTAGAATCGCGCCACACGGGATTTAGGTGTGCAAGTGCAACAAAGAGAGTTTTGATGCGTTTTCTTCGGATTTACAGGCGTGTTCTGGGATTGCTGGCCGCCGAAAAAGGCGTTGCCTTCATGCTGGCCATCGCCAACGTGCTGCTGGCGGGGCTGTATTTCATAGAACCCATCCTGTTCGGGCGCGTGGTCGATCTGCTGGCACGATCGAACCGGATGCAGGCCGCGCAAGTCTGGGCGGAAGCGGGCGGCCTGCTTGGCGTGTGGGCAGCAGTGGGGCTGGGCGGGATTGGCGCGAATATCGCCGTTGCGTTGCAGTCGGACCGGATGGCGCATCGCAACCGCCTCGCCGCGATGAGCCGCTATTTTCAGCATGTACTGTCGATGCCGCTGTCCTTCCATGGCGACGTACAGTCGGGCCGTCTGCTGAAGGTGATGCTGACCGGGGCCGACAATCTGTTCGGGCTGTGGCTGTCGTTTTTTCGCGAACATCTGGCGACGTTTGTCACTGCATTGGTTCTGCTGCCGATGACCATGCTGATGAACTGGCGGCTGGGGCTGACGCTGATCGTGCTGGTGGTGGTGTTCAGCGTCGCGACGATCTTCGTCATCCGCAAGACCGAGGCCGCGCAGCACGCGGTCGAGGAATATCACTCCAACCTGGCCGGAACAGCACAGGACGCGCTGGCCAACGTCATGGTGGTGCAGGCCTTCACGCGCCTGAACGCGGAAGCGCGCCTGTTCGGCGATATCGTGAAGCATGTGCTTGACCACCAGTTCCCGGTGCTGAACTGGTGGGCGGTGGTCTCGGTGCTGACACGCGCGGCGTCCACCATCGGGGTGATCGCAATCTTCATCGTGGGGACGTGGCTGCACATTCAGGGCAAGGCGAGCGTCGGTGAAATCGTCTCGTTCATGGGGTTTGCCAATCTGCTGATCGGTAAGCTGGAAGCGGCGACAGGGTTTGCCTCGCGCCTGTTCTTCCAGCTGCCCAGTCTGGAGCAGTATTTCGAGATCCTTGATGCCAAAAGCTCGGTGCCGGAAATCGCCGATGCGCGCGATCTGGGCCGTGCGCAGGGCGAGGTGGTGTTCGACAATATCTGCTTCTCGTACCCGAAAGCGGCGAACATCCTGACTGATGTGTCGTTCCAGGCGAAACCGGGTATGTCGGTCGCGCTGGTCGGGCAGACCGGGGCGGGCAAGTCGACCGCGATGTCGCTGTTGCAGCGCCTGTGGGACCCGGTGACGGGGATGATCAGTATCGACGGGCAGAACATCACGGAGGTGACGCTGGAAAGCCTGCGCCGTAATATCGGCGTAGTGTTTCAGGAGAGTCTGCTGTTCAACCGCTCGATCGGCGACAATCTGGCCGTCGGGCGCGCGGATGCCACGGCGGACGATATCGAACAGGCGTGCAGACTGGCCGAGGCGCACGACTTCATTATGCGCCAGCCGCGCGGGTACGATACGCTGGTGGGTGAACGCGGCTCCACACTGTCGGGCGGGCAGCGCCAGCGTCTGGCGATTGCGCGCGCGCTGGTGAAGAACCCGCCGATCCTGATCCTCGACGAGGCGACCAGCGCGCTGGATACCGCGACCGAGGCCAAGGTGCAGATCGCGCTGAAGAACCTGATGCAGGGACGCACCACGTTCATCATCGCGCATCGTCTGTCGACCGTGCGCGATGCGGATGAAATCCTGGTGTTCGATGCGGGCCATATTGTCGAGCGCGGTACGTTCGACGAACTGGTCGCGCTGGGCGGTAAATTCGCCGAGCTGGTGGCGACCCAGCTTGCCACACCGGCGACACCGGCGCGCAAGAACTGATCGGGCTTGTCGTGCCCCCTTTTCCGCACGAACATGCGGGAAAGGGGATGCGACATGAAAATCACCATTCTGGGCGGCGGCGGGTTTCTGGGCCGCAAGATTGCAGCGACACTGGCGGCCGAGGGCACGCTGGATGGGCGTCGCATCGCTGAACTCACCCTGTTCGACATCACGGCCCCGCCGATGCTGGCAGCGCCGTTCCCGGTGCGCTGTCTGGCTGGAGATATCACGGCGTTGCCGGATGATGCGATCCCGCGCGGCACATCGGTGGTGTTTCATCTGGCCGCAGTGGTCAGCGCTGCGGCCGAGGAGGATTACGACCTTGGCCTGCGCGTGAATTTGCAGGGCGCATTGTCGGTCATTCAGGCGTGCCGCACGCTGGTGCGGGCGGGCGATGCACCGCCGCGCGTGGTGTTCACCAGCAGCGTGGCGACCTTCAGCGGCGGGCAGTTCGCGCAACTGGGCGACGATACGCGTCAGGTGCCGACCAATTCCTATGGCGCGGAAAAAGCGGCGGCAGAGCTGCTGTTGCAGGATGCATCGCGACGCGGCTTTCTGGATGTGGTGAATTTGCGCCTGCCGACAATCACCGTGCGCCCGGGCCGCCCGAACAAGGCGGCATCGTCGTTTGTGTCCTCGATCCTGCGCGAGCCATTGCTGGGGCTGAAAACCGAACTGCCGGTGGCTGATGATTTTGCCGTGTGGATTGCCTCGCCACGGCGCGCGGTGGAGTGGCTGTTGCATGCAGCAGCAATGGATACGCGCGCCATGGGTGTGGATCGTGCCATCAATCCCCCCGGCATCACCGCGACAATGGGCGAGATGCTAGCCGCGCTGGACGATGTGATGACCGGCGGGTCGAGCTTTGTGCAACACGTGCGCGACCCCGCGATCGAGGCGATTATCGGCCTGTGGCCCGCACGGTTCGAACAGACACGGGCGCGTGCATTGGGGTTCGCCTCGCATGAACCTATGGATGAGATGATCCGCGCCTTCATCAACGACGACCTGGCGGCAACGCGCGCGGAGCGCGGCATTTAGAGCCCAAGTTTCATTGCCACACATGGCCTGAAGATGGTTTGCTGCCAGAATGCATGTCCGGTGGTCCCGCGTCCGGCTTCACGCAATATCACGCAAACTGCGTGCGCTGGTGCGCGCGGACGGTGTCTGGCTGGGGTTGCTGGCGTGGCTCACCGGTATGGCGGGCGGACTGGCAGCGGTGGGAATCTCCACCGTGTCGCAGCATCTGCACGAGGTGCTGTTCCGATTGCCTGCCGGTCAGCGCCTGTCGGGATCGGGCGGGCTTGATCCGCTTCTGGTGCTGCTGATCCCGGCGTGCGGCGGGTTGTGTCTGGGCGTGCTGATCTGGGCAATGGTGCGCTGGTATCGCCAGCCGATCGTCGATGTGATCGAGGCGAATGCCTTGCACGGCGGACGCATGTCGCTGGGCGGCAGTCTGCTGCTGCTGGTGCAGAACCTGTTCTCGAGCGGCTTTGGCGCCTCGGTCGGGCTGGAGGCGAGTTACACGCAGATCGGCGGGGCGCTTGGCTCGCGCATCGCACAGGCGTTTCGGGCACGGCGCGGCGATATGCGCGTACTGGTAGCAAGCGGCGTGGCGGGCGGCATTACAGCGGCGTTCAATGCACCACTGGCCGGTGCGTTCTATGCGTTCGAGATTGTGCTTGGAAGTTATACCATTCCCACACTGGTGCCCGTGGTGCTGGGGGCGTTGGGCGGACGGATGGTGTTGCGTATGCTGACCGGGATCTCGCCGGAGTTTCAGGGAAGCGCGGGACTGACGCTCAATCTGGCCGACATCATGCCGCTGCTGCTGCTGGGGGTGCTGTGCGCCTATGCGGGCATTGCCGTGATGCGCGGCGCAACGCTGGTCGAGGCGCTGTTCCGTCGCACCAATATTCCCGCGCTGTTGCAGCCGATGATTGGCGGTGTGCTGCTGGGCGCGCTGGCGTTGATGGACTCGCACGTGTTGTCGGCCGGGCATGGGGCGCTGGAGGACGTGCTGGAACATGTGTATCTGCCGCACGCCCTGGCGCTGATTTTCGTGATGAAGGCGCTGGCGTGCTCGGTCTCCCTGGGGGCGGGGTTTCGGGGTGGGCTGTTCTTTGCATCGCTGTTTCTGGGCGCGCTGCTGGGTAAGCTGTTCGCGGCGGTGATGCTGATGCTGGTGCCCGCGGTCTGGGTCTCGACCGATGTATCGGCCTGGGTGGGTATGGCGGCGATGGCCGTGGCGATCGTCGGCGGGCCGTTCACGATGACGTTTCTGGTGCTGGAAGGCACCGGCAATCTCTCCATCAGTGTGGCGGTGCTGGCGGCGGCGATCCTCAGCACGCAGGTGGTGCGACAGGCGTTCGGGTTCTCGTTCGCCACCTGGCGCTTTCATCTGCGCGGCGAGGGGATCCGCAGTGCCGAGGACATCGGCTGGCTGCGCAGCCTGACCGTCGAGCGGCTGATGCAGCGAAACATCCACACTATGGTGGCCGAAGGCGCAACGCTGCCCGCGTTCTGCCAGAGCTTCCCGCTGGGCGCGGTATCGAGCGTGATCGTGACCGACCATGCCGGGCGTTACATCGGCATCGTGCACGTGCCCGAAGCACATGCGGCGCTGCGGCGGGAAGCCGAGTTGGACGATCTGCTGCGGCACCGGCACAGCGTGCTGCTGCCGCATATGCCCGTGCAGCAGGCAATGACTGTGTTCGACAAGGCCGAGGGGGACGTGCTCGCCGTTGTTTCGGACAGGCAGTCCCGCGCCGTCATCGGGCTGCTGAGCGAGGCACATGCGTTACGCCGGTACACCGAAGAGTTCGATCGTTATCGTTATGACAGCCGAGGCGCATGAAAAATGCGGTAAGAACTAAAAACGGGATAGTGTTGCAGCGCAATATCATTAAAATGGCTCCTGACGTTAATTTTATTTCCGTATGGGAACGACTATGACAGAACTCTCCATGCTAGATCAGGCGCTTGTGCACCTGGAAGATGCCGCTCGACATCTGAACCTCGACGGTGACGTGCTGGAAAAGCTGAAATACCCGCGCGAGACGATGAAGGTTCGCTTGATGATCCGTATGGATGACGGGTCTCGCAAATCCTTCATGGCGTGGCGCTGCCGTTACGACGACACGCGTGGCCCGACGAAGGGTGGCATTCGCTATCACCCCAGCGTGAGCGCGGAAGAAGTCGAAACACTCGCCTTCTGGATGACGTTCAAGTGCGCGGTGATGAACCTGCCGTACGGCGGCGGCAAGGGCGCGGTGCAGGTTGATCCGCATGCGCTGTCGAAGTCGGAACTCGAACGCCTGTCGCGTGCCTATGTGCAGGCGTTCGCGCGCATCATCGGCCCGGACCGCGATATTCCCGCGCCGGACGTGTACACCAACTCGATGATCATGGGCTGGATGGCCGATGAATATTCGTCGATCGTGGGTGTCAGCTCTCCGGCGGTGATCACCGGCAAGCCGATCTCGCTGGGTGGTTCGTTGGGGCGTGCGGATGCAACGGCGCGGGGCGGGTACTACCTGCTGCGTCATCTGGAAAAAGAACTCGGCCTTGGCAAGGACAAGAGCGTGGCGGTGCAGGGCTTCGGCAATGCCGGCCAGTATATCGCGCAGTTCATGCATAACGACGGCTACAAGGTTGTCGCGGTATCCGATTCGCGCGGTGCGATCCATTGCCAGGCGGGGCTGGATATTCCGCGCTTGATCGCCATGAAAACGGCCGGCGAACCGGTGACGGCGATGGCCGGTCAGGATGGCGTGTCGGTGATTCCGGCCGACGATCTGGTGGGTGTTGCGTGCGACCTGCTGGTGCCGGCAGCGATGGAAGACCTGATCCACAAGGGCAACGCAAGCACGGTGAAGGCACGCATTGTGCTGGAACTGGCCAACGGCCCGATCACGCCGGAAGCCGATGCCATTCTGGAAAAGAAGGGCGTGATCGTTTTGCCCGACATTCTGGCCAATGCCGGCGGCGTGACTGTGTCTTACTTCGAGTGGGTGCAGAACAAGCAGGGCTATTACTGGACTGCGGACGAAGTGCACTCGCGCCTGAAGACCATCATGGAAGCCGAAGGCGCCGCGATCTGGAACCGTGCAAGCGGTGGCAAGATGTCGCTGCGCACGGCGGCTTATGTGCATGCGCTGGACCGACTGGCCGGGGCGATCGAAGCCCATGGGACGCAGAACTTCTTCGCCAGCTAAACGAAAAACAAGGTCCGAAATCGGAAAGGGGCACCCAGTCGGGGGCCCCTTTTTTGTATCCAGAAAATATATTGTTCTGATGTCAATATGAACGCAATCAGACGAAGAAGCTTGACCGTTTCGCAAATTGAACTTTACGCTCAACACATGGGCGAAATTAAAAAGCAAAGCCCACCCTTGGGAGGGAATATACAATGAACGAAACAACCGTGGAGCACATCACACGGAATCCGAAATTTGCCGAGATGGTGCGCCAGAAAACCAGCTTCTCGTGGCTGTTATCGATCATCATGCTGGTTATCTATTTTGGCTTCATCCTGATCATCGCGTTTACGCCCCATACGCTGGGCATTCCACTGACCGAAAACTCTGTCACGACGATAGGCATTCCTCTGGGATTGCTGGTCATTATCTCCGCCTTTGTGCTGACGGGAATTTATGTTCGCCGTGCCAATACGGTGTTTGACGCGCTGACCCAGGAAATCGTCCGGGAGGCGCGCCAATGAACAGCCCTCTGTACGGTCGTCTCGCAGCGATTGCGCTGCTGCTTGTATCGTGTGTGCCGGCGTTTGCCGCAGGTGCGCTTGAAGGTGAAGTGCAGAAGCGCAGCATCAACTGGCATGCGATCGTCATGTTCTTCATCTTCGTGGCGTTCACGCTTGCCGTGACATACTGGGCAGCGCGACGCACCCGGTCTGCGAAGGATTTCTATGCGGCGGGTGGGGGTATCACCGGTTTCCAGAACGGTATGGCGATTGCGGGCGACTATATGTCGGCGGCCAGCTTCCTGGGTATTTCGGCCATGGTGTTCGACCGCGGGTTCGACGGGCTGATCTATTCGATCGGCTGGCTGGTCGGCTGGCCGGTGATCACCTTCCTGATCGCCGAACGTCTGCGCAATCTGGGTAAGTATACATTCGCCGACGTGGCGTCGTATCGCCTCGGGCAGATGCCGGTGCGTACGTTTGCGGCAACCGGCACGCTGGTCGTGGTGGCGCTGTATCTGATTGCGCAGATGGTGGGGGCGGGCAAGCTGATCCAGCTTCTGTTCGGCCTCGACTATCTGTATGCGGTGATTCTGG
Organism: Acetobacteraceae bacterium; assembly: GCA_031546815.1. Lineage (GTDB taxonomy): Bacteria > Pseudomonadota > Alphaproteobacteria > Acetobacterales > Acetobacteraceae > JAVBJV01. The sequence goes on along the minus strand of JAVBJV010000044.1, from coordinate 25,107 downwards.
TTGGCGTGCTGATGGTGATGTACGTCATCTTCGGCGGCATGCTGGCAACCACCTGGGTGCAGATCATCAAGGCGATCATGCTGCTGTCGGGTGCGACCTTCATGGCGTTCATGGTGCTGCGTCACGCAGGCTTCAGCTTCGAGACCATGTTCAGCCAGGCTATTGAGATCAAGAATTCGATTGGCGCCAATGCGAGGATCATGGAGCCAGGCGGATTGGTCTCGAACCCGATCGATGCCATATCACTCGGGCTGGCGCTGATGTTCGGGACGGCGGGGCTGCCGCATATCCTGATGCGCTTCTTCACGGTGAAGGACGCCAAGGAAGCCCGCAAGTCGGTGTTCTATGCCACTGGTTTTATCGGTTACTTCTACATCCTGACGTTCATCATCGGCTTTGGCGCCATCATGCTGGTGACCACCAATCCGGAGTTCCGCGATGCAGCGGGCAAGCTGGTTGGCGGTTCGAACATGGCGGCGGTGCATCTGGCCAACGCGGTGGGCGGGGATCTGTTCCTCGGCTTCATGTCTGCCGTGGCGTTCGCAACCATTCTGGCCGTGGTGGCCGGGCTGACACTTTCGGGTGCATCTGCCGTGTCGCACGATCTGTATGCCTCGGTCATCTGCAAGGGCAAAGCCAACGAGCGCGATGAAATTCGTGTCTCGAAGATCACGACCATCTGCCTGGGGGTGGTGGCGATCCTGCTGGGGATCCTGTTCGAGAACCAGAACATCGCCTTCATGGTCGGGCTGGCATTTGCCATCGCGGCGTCGGCCAACTTCCCGGTTCTGTTCCTGTCGATGTTCTGGCGTGGGCTGACCACGCGCGGGGCCGTCGCCGGGGGGACTGTCGGGCTTGTTATGGCGGTCGGGCTTATCATCATCAGCCCGCCGGTGTGGGAAGCAGTGTTCGGCAATGCCAAAGGCACCGCGCTGTTCCCGTACAGCAACCCGGCCATCTTCTCGATGCCTGCCGCCTTTTTCGTGAGCTGGCTGGTGTCGGTGCTGGATACAAGCCTTCAGGCCGGCAGAGAACGGCTTGCCTTCATGCCGCAATTCGTTCGCTCGATGACCGGCGTTGGGGCAGAGGGCGCATCAGGACACTGATGTTGCCAAGGATATAACGACCAAACTTGCGGCCTGCGTGGTTTTACACGCAGGCCGGCTTTTCATCAGAGGGCGTGTATCATGACATCTGCGCTGCTCGATTTTTCACATGCGCCGTTCAACAGCCTTGAAGGACATGAACGGGACCTGATCGGCAAATCGGCCGATATTGAATATTATGCCGCCAACAGCACCGTGCTCTCGGCCGATGCGCCGGTGGAGGCGTTGTATGTCGTTATCAAAGGTATTGTCGGCGAACAGGGGCAACCAAGTGGCGGCGATGCCGTGGCGACCTATGGCGCGCACGACTGCTTCGACAGCCGCTCACTGATCAGCGGCCAGAGCGACACGCCGTTGCTCGCGCTTGAAGACACATTGGTGTTCCGGATTCCGCGCGATGTGGTGCTCGACCTGATCCGCCGCAACCCGATGTTCGGCGCGTATTTCTATCAGGATGTTGCCAAACGTCTGGCTGCCCTGGCGCATCTTCCACATCAGCAGGCCGTGCAGTCGATGATGCTGGCGCGGGTGGAACAGGCGTTCATCCGCGACCCTTTATGGCTGGATGCACAGGCCAGTATTCTGGATGCCGCGCGGTTGATGCGCGATGCACATACGACATCGGTTCTGGTCAGGAATGCAGGTGGTGAAACCGGCATTCTGACGCAGAGCGATCTGCGTAATTTCATCATCGATGGCCGCAACGCCGCGCAGGTGAAGGCGGCCGAGCTTGCGCATTACGAACTGCACAGCGTCGATGCCAGAGCGCCAATTCCGCACGCCATGCTGATCATGGCACGGCACACCATCCAGCGTGTGGTGGTGATGCGCGATGGTGCGATTGTGGGCGTGCTGGAACAGATCGACCTGCTGTCGTTCCTGACCCGGGATTCACATCTGGTCACTGCGCAGATCGAACGTGCGCGTACACTGGAAGATCTGCACGAAGCGTGGCGCAACACGGACCCGCTGATCGCGCTTATGCATCAGAACGGTGTGCGCGTAACACTGATCGCCGAGCTGATGCACGAGCTGCGCGACAAGCTTCTGTCGCGGTTGTTCGAACTGATTGCCCCCGCGGACATGCTGCCACATGTCTGCCTGCTGGCGCTTGGATCAGAAGGGCGGGGCGAGCAGATCCTGAAGACCGATCAGGACAACGCCCTGATCATCGAGAACGGCTACACGCACCCGCAACTCGCCGAAGTCAGCGAACGTTTCAACGCCACGCTGATCGAGTTCGGCTATCCCGTGTGCCCCGGCGACATCATGGTGCGTAATCCGTTCTGGCGGCGCGAGGCGCGTGAATTCAAGAATCTGATCAACGACTGGATGGACAGCGCCAGTGGCGAGAACGTCATGCAGCTTGCCATCTGGGTCGACGCAAAACCGATCTGTGGCGAGAAGGCGTTGTTCGATGATGTGCACGCACACTGGCTGAAGGCATTCCGCGACAACGCGCCATTCCTGTCCCGGTTCGCGCTGCCTGTGGAACAGTTCGATACACCGCTTGGAATGTTCTCGCGCCTTGTCGCAGATAAGGGCGAGGATGGTAATCTGCTTGACCTGAAGAAGGGGGGCATTTTCCCGCTGGTACACGGCGTGCGCAGCATGGCGCTCGAGGCTGGGATTTCCGCGCGCAACACGTATCAGCGTATCGATCATCTGGCGCGGCACAATGTCCTGACGCAGTCGGTGGCCGAGGATCTGGCGGAATCGCTCGCCTTTCTGCAGGGGCTGCAACTGAAATACGGTTTGAAGAAACTGGCCCTGGGGCGCGGTATGGACAACCTGATCGACCCGCTTCAAATGACGACGCTCGAGCGCGATCTGCTGAAGGATACGCTGGCCGTGGTGAAACGCTTCAAGCAGCAGTTGCGTCATCGCTATCGTCTGAGTGCGCTGTAGTCAGGGGGGAGTGTCATGACATTGTTCTCTGACTGGCAGCGGCGATGGATGCGAAGCCGGCTGCGGGACGAGCGGTTTTCCACCCTGTTCGATGCGCCTCCGCCGGACGAGTATGTCAGTCTGGATTGCGAAACCACCAGCCTGGATCCCAAGTCGGCCGAATTGCTGAGCGTTGCGGCTGTGCGTGTTCGTGGGCAACGTGTGTTGCTGTCCGAGAGTCTGAAGCTGATTGTCCGGCCGCAGGGTGCGATCGATCCGCGCACTATTCCGATCCATCAGTTGCGCACGCAGGACGTCGCCGAGGGGATCGAACCGCGCGCTGCCATGGAGCAGTTGCTGGACTTCATCGGCCCGCGCCCCATCATCGGGTATTACCTCGAATTCGATATGGCGATCATTGATCGGCACGTGAAGCCGTGGCTGGGAACGGGGCTGCCCAATACACGGATCGAGGTCTCGGGGCTTTACTACGATCAGCAGGTTTCGGCGTATCGACCGGATGTAGATCTGTCGCTGAATACCATTCTCGGCAAGCTTGGCCTGCCGCGATTGCCGGCGCATGACCCGTTGTATGATTCCGTGACGGCAGCACTGGTATGGTTGGCGTTGACGCGGAAAAAATGAAAAATTCCACCTCTCTTTAATTGATGATTTGCGCTATCATATCAATCAAGAAGACAAGAGAAGGGGATCGTTGTTATGTCGACCGTACCTGAGAATTTTCGCCTGATTCACTTGGAGCTTGCCCGTGAACCGGGCCATCCGGTTGGTGATTCCAGCCACGGATACGACCTTTTTCTGCCCCTTCTGGAAGACGGTAAGATCGACGTCGAGACAAGCAAACAGCATAAGGATTCCTGCCGTGTGCGCCGGATCCGACAGGACGAGAAACAGGTCGGCCTGATCCGCCATCGTGGTGCGAACCAGTGGGTGTTCGACTACGACAAGGCCACGCATGCAGATGATGAAGCGGGCTTCAGGCTGGGGGACGAACACTTCGTCGTCGGTGAATATATCTCCGTGCGCGAGGCCGACGGAAACATGCACACATTCAGGGTGGTGTCCGTTCGCCAGCCATAGATGGCGCAGATGCAGCACCATGTTCTTGCGTTTCTGGAGGACCCGCGAACGCATGGTGGTGCGTCTGTAACACGGATCGACACACATGCCGCCGTGGTGTTTCTGGCGGGGGACAACGCTTACAAGGTGAAGCGCTCCGTATGCCTGCCTTACATGGACCTGTCGATGCTTGCGCAGCGCCACGCTTCCTGTCTGGCGGAGTTGTCGGTCAATCGGACATATGCACCGCAAATCTATCGCGCGGTTGTGCCGATCACCGCGGATGATGCCGGCGCCCTGCATCTGGGGGGCGAGGGCCGGGCGGTGGAGTGGGCGGTGTGCATGCGCCGCTTCGACGAACGCCAGACGCTGGATCATCTGGCGGAACGTGGCGAGATTTCGTCTGATCTGATCCGCGAACTGGCTAAACGGATCGCCGAGACCCATCGGGCTGCACCGGTCTTTGCAGATACTCCGGTCGAGGAAAATTTCCGCCGTTACGTGCAGGATAACGACCGTGCTTTTCAGCAGGTGCAGGACTGTCTGAACTCGGCGTTGATGCAACGCTTCAATGCCGACATGCTAGCGGGATTGGATGCGCACGCTGCGTTATTGCAGTCCCGCTGCGCGACCGGTTCGGTGCGGCGCTGTCATGGGGATCTGCATCTGCGTAACCTGGCGATGATCGACGGTGTACCGACGCTGTTCGACGCGATCGAGTTCGATGAGTCCATCGCCACGATCGATGTACTTTACGATCTGGCATTCCTGCTGATGGACCTGATGCAGCGTGGCCTGCGCGCCGAGGCCAATCAACTGCTCAATCGTTATCTGTGGGAGATGCGCGAGGACCGCCAGTTATCCGGTGTCCCGCTGCTGCCGTTCTTTATCAGCCTGCGCGCTGCCATTCGTGCGAAAATCGCCATCGACACATTCGTGCACCTGAACGGCCCCACACTAGAGGCACGCAAGGCGGAGATGCAGGAATACGTGACGTTTGCTGTAAACGCGCTGAAACCCACGTCCGCATATCTGGTTGCGGTAGGTGGGCTGTCGGGGACGGGAAAATCGTCAGTTGCAGCGCACCTTGCGCCATGGATCGGGCGAGGGGCAGGGGCTGTGCATCTGCGCAGTGATCTGGAACGCAAGCACCTGTTCCATGCGGAAGAACTCGATCGTTTGCCCCCCACCTCCTATACGCCGGATGCGTCGGACCGTGTGTATCGGCGACTACGCGAGAAGGCTGGGGAAATCCTGCAGGCCGGAGATTCCGTGATTGTTGACGCCGTCTACCTCACCGAAGCAGAGCGCACCGACATTGCCGGTGTTGCACGCAGGTCCGGGGCGATCTTCCGGGGACTCTGGTTGGATGCACCGACGGATCTGCGTCTGGCCCGGGTTGGGCAGCGCAAGAACGATGCATCGGATGCGACAGACGCAGTCGTGCGCTGGCAGAGCGGCATGAAGCCCAGCCAGATGGACTGGCACCAGATAGATGCCAGCCAGGATTTACAGAATGTCGTACAAGCTGCGCTGACGGCTATTCGTCAGTAACGCTGGATCAGCCGTCGTCGCGCACCAGTCGGATGCCCAGATTGGTGGGCGGAATGCCAGCCGCGCAACCACCGCCACGTGCGTCCTTGATGAAGTCCGTCACATAGGTCCGGTGGCGGCCCTGAACGACGCGCACGCCGCAATTGGTCGTAACCGTCTGCGTCACATTCTGCTGTGCGTCGAGGTCGCCGCGGATGAAGCAGCTGTCGGTCCATTCCCAGACATTGCCGCCAATATCGGCGACGCCCAGATTATTGAGGCCGAAACTGCCAGTCGGGTGAGGCGGCTGCGTCACTGTCGCATTGCCACTGGCCTCGGCTTCGTAGCGTTCCAGCCAGCGAATGGCCGGGTTGTTGGGATCTTCCTGCGCGGTGCCGTCGTCGACCAGACGGTTGCCGGCCAGATGTGCCCACTCGTTATCGGTCGGCAGGCGATAGTTCGCGCCGGTCTTTTTGGAAAGCCACCGCGCATAGGTCGTGGCATCGTGCCAGCTGATCCCGACGGCGGGCTGATTGGGGGATTGGCTGTTGCGCAGCAGCAGCGGATCGCAGACACGTTCTGCCACGCAGCGCTGATACTCGCCAACTGTAACCTGATTCACCATCACATGAAGCGGCTTGTCGAACTGCACGGCAACGGGCGCAGGCGAAGTCGCAATACTGTTGATCGTGAAGTCCCCGGCCGGGCGATGCATCGTCGTGCCGGGTGCAATTGTCACCAGCAGCGGTTCGCCATCGCGTCGAGGGGGGGGAGTCGTCTGCCCTTGGGCACTATGGAGGGGCAATGCAGCACCCAAACACAGAACCAGAATACTCAGAGAGGGCAATAATTTCATCATGAGTTCCACCGTCAGTGGGAGCCGGCCAGGAAACCGGCTCCCACCTCAGTCAGGTGTGTAGCAGTAGTTTATTTAATCAGCGAGCAGCGCGGATCGGGCCGGGGGCCTGAACCTGCTTCATCAGATCGTTGTCCCATGCACCTTCAACCTTGATGTGCGCAGCAGCGCCAAGCAGCACGGCTTCGATCAGGTTGTGGTTCAGGTAAACGTACAGGCCGCTCTGAAGGAACTTGTAGAGCGCGACGCCAGCGCAACCACCCGGGATGAACCATGTTTCCAGGTCCTTTTCCGGCGGATTGTTGAACTTGCCGGTCGCCCAGACGTAGTCGCCATGCCCACCGATCAGATGCGGACGGGTATCGCGGTTGGCCTGGCCGTGCACAATCATCACGGTTTCGCCGACTTTCGCCTGCAGGGCGTTGTCGCCCGTCAGAGAACCGACCTTGCCGTTGAACACGATATGGCTCGGCGTCAGCTTGCGCATGACGTCCAGCATGTCGTTGAAGCCATCGGTCGGGGTCGCGTAGGTCTTGTAGTTGCCGTTCGCATCGCGCGGGACATAGAAGTCCTGTTCGCCGATGTAGAACAGACGGTCGTAACGCAGGGCCTTTCCTTCACGGTCCTTCAGACCATTACGCGGCAGCACCATGCAAACGCCGTTCATGCCCGACACAACGTGCCAGGGGATCATCGCGCCGCCCGGGGCGCAATGGTAGATGTAGGCACCCGGACGCGTGGCCTTCCAGCGCAGGACGACCTGTTCGCCGGGGTTCACGTGCGTCAGGCCACCGCCGCCCAGGGCGCCGGTCGACGAGTGGAAGTCGATATTGTGGGCCAGCGTGTTGGTGGCCGGGTTCACCAGCGTCAGTTCGACGTAGTCACCTTCATGCACGACCATCATCGGGCCGGGCATCGAGCCATCAAACGTCATGGCATGCAGCTTGGTGCCGTCTTCATCGATAACCACTTCCTTTTCCTGGATGGTCATCGTGAATTCAATCACCTTCGGGCCGCCACGCGCGACCTGTTCGTGTGCATGCACGCCCGGGGGCGGCACGAGCTGAACCTTCTGGCGCGGCAGATTTTCAGGAGACGCTGCGCCCACTGCGGGGCGAGCGGTTGCCGCACGTGCTTGCAGCACGGCAGCTGAGCCAACGGGGGCCGAAATCAAGGCGGTGCGACGTGTAAGCATAACTGCTCTCCAGGCAAATTACGTATTTAGTTTACCAATTTGGGAGTTGGCTACCTTGAGCTATATCAATCTATAGCACTTTTCTATCAATTCGGAATCGAAATATAATTTAGGATTAGTCTCATAGAAAATTGTAAATACTTCCTGAGTGATGCGACCTGATTTCCTTTCTTTATCGCCAGATTTTTTATATGACATACCAGTACGAAGCTCTCCAACGTGGCGGGCTACCACTGGTAACAGGTTGATTTTTAAGGTTATGGGCCTCTTTCTACGGCGCTTTCTGGGATTCTGGCTGCTGCTTGTGACGTTGTTGCTGGCGTCGTGGCAGCCACTGACGCAGTTTGCGATTGAACTTGCAACGACGTCCGGATCCTCCTGGTGAGTAATGTAACGGAGACCTGGTGGCGACAGATACTTCGCTGGACTAGCGGTATCTGGTTGTGGGTATTTGCGTCGCCACTGGTGTTGCTTGCCATTGCACAACTGGCGCTGGGTCGAGTCGACCAGTTCCTGGCCGCTGCCGGATCCTATGCTGCCATCGTGGCAGCCGGTTATGCGGTGGGGACGAAGCGCCCGCGTACAGCCTCGGCCCTGCTGGGACTCGGGGTTGGGGTGTCGGCCTTCTGGTTGCTGGGCCATACGCCGGTTATGATGCTGATACTGGTGGCGTGTGCGCTGGCTGGCGGGTGGCTGTTCTGGGGTGATGAAGCCCTGGTGCCGAAAGCGCCGCCTCCGCCGCCCTATGTCGCCCCGATCGATCCCGTCCTGACCACTGCACAGGCCGACCTGGCACGAGTCGAGGCGTGTGTGCGGCGTGTGAATGTCGACACCGCGATGCGTCTGTATGGTATCGTCAGCGAGGCGCGCGGCATTCTGGTCGAAGCGCAGAAAGACCCCGTCGATCTGGCGCGGGCGCGGCGGTTTCTGGTGGTGCATGTGGCGGGCCTTGCCAACATTGCTGAACGCGCCGCCGAAGGAAATGCACCGGCGAACTTCCTGCCGTTGCTGAACGAATTGCATACCGCAGCGACCGAGTTACGAAAAAGGTTGCACGACGCTGACCGCGAATCCGTCGAGATTCAGGTCGAAGTTCTGTCGCGCCGTTTGAAAGAAGAGGGACTGGCATGAGCGAAACCGTTAACGACCCCAGCATGGCCGTACAGGATGCACGGCAGCTGGATCCGGCGCAGGTGACGGCGCTGACGCGGCAGGTTGATCTGGCTGATGCCAACAGCATTGCGACCTTCGGTGCGGCCGCGCAGGCGCGCCTGACCGAGGTTGCGGACCGCATGCTGGACGGCGTGCGCAACCAGGACACCGGTCCGGCTGGGGATGCGTTGTCGGGTATGCTGGCAACACTGCGTGGGTTCGACGTTTCGAAGCTGGGCGAAAAGCGCAGCTTCTGGGACAAGATCATGGGCCGCGCCGGTGCCGCAGTAAAAGCGCTGCAGAAATACGAGGGCGTGCGCGGGCAGCTTGAAGCCGCGGGTGATAAGCTCGAAAACCACAAGACCAAGCTGATGGAAGACGTCGCCTCGATGGATCGCCTGTATGGGGCGACGCTCGAGTGGTTCCACGCACTCGCCGCGCATATCGAGGCTGGTAAGCAGGTGTTGACGCGGGTCGATGCGGAAAGCATTCCCGAAGCCATGAAAGCGGCCGAAAGCGGCGACATGCTGCTGGCACAGCAACTGCGCGACATGCGCTCTGCCCGCGACGATCTGGAACGCCGCGTGCATGACCTGCAGCTTACCCGTCAGGTGGCGATGCAGGCCCTGCCGCAGATCCGTCTGGTGCAGGAGAACGACAAGGCGCTGGTCGGCAAGATCACCTCGGTGCTGGCCAACACGGTGCCGCTGTGGCGCGCGCAGCTGGCGCAGGCCGTGGCGATCGCGCGGATGCAGGAAGCCGGCAAGACGCTGCAGGACGCAACTGACCTGACCAACACGCTGCTGACCTCGAACGCGGAAACCCTGCGTCAGGGCAACGTCGAAGTGCGCACCCAGGTTGAACGCGGCGTGTTCGATATCGAGGCAATCAAGGCCGCCAACACCAGCCTGATCTCGACCATCGAGGACAGCCTGCGCATCGCCGATGAGGGCCGTGCCCGGCGCGTGGCCGCAGTGACCGAACTGTCGAAGTACGAGGCCGATCTGAAGCAGGCACTGCTGGCCGCCAAGGCCCACAGCGAAACCCTGCCGCCGCCTGCCGCCCAGCCGCCGCAGCCGTAAACAAAAAGCCCGTGCATTTGACTGCACGGGCTTTCGAAGCAGGAACGGTGGAGCAGGGATGCTCCACCGTTTTTGTATCAGCGGCCGGTCATCGGCTTGTAGTCGCGCTGCGGGGCGCCCGTGTAGACCTGACGCGGACGGCCGATGCGCTGGGCCGGGTCCTCGATCATTTCTTTCCACTGGCTGATCCAGCCAACGGTACGCGCCACGGCGAACAGCACCGTGAACATCTGCGTCGGGAAGCCCATCGCCTTCAGGATGATGCCCGAATAGAAGTCCACGTTCGGATACAGCTTGCGCTGCACGAAATATTCGTCGCTCAGCGCGATGCGTTCCAGTTCGATCGCCATATCCAGCATCGGATCGTCTTTGATGCCCAGTTCTTTCAGAACTTCATGGCAGGTCTTCTGCATGATCGTCGCGCGCGGATCGTAGTTCTTGTAGACGCGATGACCGAAGCCCATCAGACGCACGTTCGAGTTCTTGTCCTTCACCTTTTCGATGAAAGACGGGATGTTCTTCACATCGCCGATCTCGGCCAGCATTTCCAGCACGGCTTCGTTGGCACCGCCATGCGCGGGGCCCCACAGGCTGGCGATGCCCGCTGCGATACAGGCGAATGGATTGGCACCCGTCGAACCGGCCAGACGCACGGTCGAGGTCGAAGCGTTCTGTTCATGGTCGGCGTGCAGGATGAAGATGCGGTCCATGGCACGCGCCAGGATCGGGTTCACCTTGTAATCGGCAGTCGGGGTTGCGTGCATCATGTAGAGGAAGTTTTCCGCATACGACAGATCGTTACGCGGATACATGAAGGGCTGGCCCACGGAATACTTGTGCGCCCAGGCGGCAATCGTCGGCACCTTGGCGATCAGGCGATAGGCGGCGATTTCGCGCTGGCGCGGGTCGTGAATGTCGATGCTGTCGTGGTAGAACGCGCTCATCGCGCCGACCACGGCGCACATCACGGCCATCGGATGCGCATCGCGGCGGAAGCCTTCGAAGAAGCGACGGAGCTGTTCATTCAGCATGGTGTGGTTCATCACACCCGGCACGAATTTTTCGTATTCGGCCTTGGTCGGCAGTTCGCCGTGCATCAGCAGCCAGGCAACTTCCAGGAAGTTCGACTCTTCGGCCAGCTGCGCGATCGGGTAGCCACGATGCAGCAGAATGCCTTCGTCGCCGTCGATGTAGGTGATCTTGCTGTCGCACGCCGCTGTGCCGCCGTAACCCGGGTCGAAGGTGAAGACCCCCAGATCCGCATACAGTTTGCGGATATCCGCAACAGAGGGACCAAGCGTGCCGGTGATCAGCGGCAGGGTGGCTTTCTTGTCGGTACCGTCCAGTGTGACGGTCAGGGTCTTTGGAGCGCTCATGCGGCATTCCCTTTGTTGTTGAAGCGGAGCCGCCTGGCGGCATCCAGATGGGGCGGGAGGATAGGAGGGAGATCGAACGGCTGCAACCATAGCAATTGCAGCATTCAACTTTATGGTGATGAAGCGTCTCTTAATGCGAACGCCGCCACAGTTGCGGAGACGTGAAACTGCCCTCCCAGAAGCCGCGTCCGCCAAGCCAGGCAATGGTTTCCGCAATCTGCAGCACTGGCAGTTCGCTGCGGGCATAAGCCATTCCTGTTGCAACCATGAAACGATTAATCTCGGATCCGGACGTGCGACAGACGCCAAGCCGCCGGTGCCAGCGGTCGTGCCCATACAAACGGCACGAGATTTCTTCCCCTGCGACCAAAGCGCCGAGCGCGGCGGTGGCCGCTGCGCCGCAATCGAACGGACGGGCGGTTTTATCGTGGCAGATCTGCCCGGACTCGGGTGCATCGATTCCCAACAGGCGGATGCGCGTGCCGTGCAGATGAATGGTGTCGCCATCCACCACGCGTATGTCGCGGGCCTGCATCCTCTCGGGGAATGCGAGCAGGTCCAGCGAATCGGGTGGCAGGTTGAAGACGAACAGAAAGACTATTCCCAACAGCGCGCATGGCACTGTCCAGCGAACGAAACGCCGCATGATGCTTAGAGGTCGTCGGATTCAGCAAGGTCTCGCGGGGGCAGAAAACGCACCAGTTGAGCACCGCCGTCATCCAGTCCCCACCAGGGGCCAGGAACGTTGAATTCGGCCAGCGCGGCTGTGGGATAGCTTTGCGCAAGACGCTGGGTGGCGACCGTTCCGGCCTCCATCGCGCGGCTGCCGACCAGCCGTAATGCCAGTTCGTGCATGCCCGGGTTATGGGCGATCAGCAGCACGCTGCGCACGGTTTCGGGCACGCGATGTAGTTCGTCCAGCAGGCGCTGGTCGCTGGCGAGATAGAGTTCGCTGCGGGTTTCCAGCAGCGGCTGCTCTGACCACGGGCCAAGCAGCAACCAGGTTTCCTGTGTGCGCAGCGCGGTCGAGACCAGCACCATATCCGGCACCAATCCAAGCTTGCGCAACGTGCGCCCCATCAGCGCCGCAGCCGCGCGGCCCCGGCCGTTCAATGGGCGGTCGTGATCCGCAATCCGAGGATCGTCCCAAGATGATTTTGCATGCCGCAGCAGCAGAAGCTGTCGCATTATTTCCCGTCGCAGATAGGGCGGTAGCGCGCCGATTCAGAGGGGTAGACTATTTTTCAGTCAAATCCAGGTCAATCCATGACAGGTGTCCGCCTTTTCCCGCTCCGGTATCCATGAAGACCGCAGACCCGCCCGCCATGCCACGCTGGCGGAGCGGTCGCCCGTCCGTACTGCGCAACGAGTGTCCACAATAGACCGTGATTCCGGCAGGAATGCGATCGACCCAGCCATAGGAACGTTCGGGGTAGCCGTCGGGCTGCAACTGCCCGGTGGTTTCTCCGTACAGGGCACGCGATACCAGCCCGTCGGGGCGGCGTGCCAGAACGTCGGGCGGCGAGGGGCGATCCAGCATCGCGCTGTGAAAGGCGCCATGCACGAACAGCAACTTCCCCGTCCGCAGCCAGGCAGGGGCCGTGCTGATGGCGGTATCCGCCCGTATGCGCAGATCCTCGGGCAGCGCGGCGAGGGTGTCGATCAGGGCGGGGGACAGATTTCGCGCATCGCCCCGGATGGCCCGGCACAGCTTGTGGTCGTGGTTGCCCAGCACAAACAGCCCGCGTTTCGCAGCCAGCAGGCCGAGAGCCATGGAGAGAACGGCGGCGTTGTCGGTGCCGCCATCGGTCAGGTCGCCCAGCTGGATGACGAAACGATCCGTGGCGCAGGCAGCCGAAAAGCCGCGAATGTCGCCATGCACATCACCCACGATGCGCAGCTGCCGGTGAGGAAAGCTGAAGCTCATGGCTACTCCCATAAAGGAGGTAAGGCTGATTACAAAATGCACTTGCGAAGCATTCTCAATTGAGCTAGACCAGCTGCATCAAGATTATCCTCGGGGAAGGAAGATCGATGTCAGTTCGGACGTGGCTTGCAGCCGGTATCGGGTTCATGTTTGCGGCGCAGGCCGGTGCGGCAGAGCTTAATCTGTACACCGCACGCCACTACGACACGGATACGGCCATCTATGCCGCGTTCACGCGCGCAACCGGCATTCAGGTCCGCGTGATCGAAGGCAAGGCCGACGAACTGATCGAACGTATCCGCACCGAAGGCGCCAACAGCCCGGCCGACCTGTTCCTGACGGTCGATGCGGCGCGCCTGTCGCGCGCGAAGGAAGCTGGCATTTTGCAGAACGTGCAGAACGCCACGCTGACTGAACGTGTCCCCGCCAATTATCGCGATGCCGATGGCGCCTGGTTCGGCCTGACGATGCGCGCGCGCGTCATCATGTACGACCGCCAGAACGGCCGCCCAGAAGGGCTGAACCGGTACGAGGATCTGGCCGATCCGCGTTTCAATGGGCAGGTCTGCATCCGTTCGTCGAACAGCGATTACAACATCAGCCTGGCTGCGAGCATTCTGCGCGCCGACGGTGAATCCGGGGCCGATGCCTGGGCACGTGGCATGGTCGCCAACATGGCCCGCCCGCCGCAGGGCGGCGATCGCCCGCAGTTCGAGGCGATCCCCAGCGGCCAGTGCCGCATTGCGATTGCCAACACATATTATCTGGCCCGCTACGTGAACGCGACGGACCCGCAGCAGAGGGAGCTGGGCGCGCGCATCGGCGTGATCTTCCCGAACCAGGCGGATCGTGGTGCGCATGTAAATATCTCGGGCGTTGGCCTGACGCGCCATGCGCCGAACCGTGATGCGGCGATCAAGTTCATGGAATTCCTGACCTCGGTCGAGGCACAGGAAATGTTCACCAACGGAAACTTCGAATACCCGGTTGTTGCCGCTGCCCGCCCGAACCCGGCGCTGGCGACCTTCGGGACCTTCAAGGCCGACGCCCTGCATGCACAGGAAATCGCCACCCATTCCGCCCAGGCGCTGCAGATCATGCAACGCGCAGGCTGGCGCTGACGCTTCCCCCTCGCGCTCCAGCCACTGGACGGCCGCCCCCCGACGATGCCGCGTCGGGGGGCTTATTATATCACCCGCTAACGCTAACTGCTGCGGCCGTCTGGTCGCACTTCTCTGCGCTTCCGATGCTCACGGACAAGTGTCCGCTCCGCTTCTCGATAAGCACAACCATACGACTCACAGCAGCGCCTTCTCGGGTAATATAGACGTGCGACAATCAGGCGCCGTTTTTCTGGTGCATTGCTCGTGTCAGGACGATGACGGGTAACAGTCCGGCCAACACCAGCAGAAGCGATGCTGTTGATGCTTCTGCCAGCTTTTCGTCCGACGCCAGTTTGTAGATGCGCACGGCCAGCGTGTCGAAGTCGAACGGGCGCACGATCAGTGTGGCGGGCAGTTCCTTCATCGTGTCCACAAACACCAGCACCGCCGCCGCCAGCAGCCCCCCGCGCGAGAGGGGCAGTTCGATCTTGCGTGCCACTTCGCTTCGGCTATAGCCGAGCAAGCGCGCCGATTGCGCGAGGTTTGGTTTCAGCCGCCCCAGCGCGCCATCGACCGCGGACAATGCGGGGCTGAAGAAGCGCACCAGATACGCAAACACCAGCGCTGCAATCGTCCCCGATAGCAGCAGACCGGTCGAGACATTCAGATTGGCACGCGCCCATGCATCGATGCTGTTATCGAGCAGCGCAAACGGCACCAGCGTGCCGACCGCAATCACCGACCCGGGAATGGCATAGCCCATCGACGCAATCTGCCGCCCGACCCGCGTGGCGATGTTCGGGTGATGCCGCGCACTCCACGCCACCATCCAGGCGAGTACCACAGCCAGACACGCAGTTACCGACGCCAGAATAAAACTGTGCTGCCCAAAGCGCAGGAATGCGCTGAATGGCAACGGATCGCCCACCTCGATGGCGAGCATCAGCAGATACGCCACCGGAATTCCAAATCCCAGCAGCACTGGCATCAGACACGCCACGCCCGCCAGCACGCCCCGCACACCCGACAGCGGAATACTGCGCAGCGGCGGCATGCGCGTGGTGGTCGAATGAAAGCGCCGTGGCCCGCGTGCCAGACGTTCGATTGCCAGCAGCAGCACAATCGCAAACAGCATCACCGCTGCCAGCCGACTGGCTGCCATGCGGTCGCCCATACCGAACCACGCTTCGTAAATACCGGTGCTGAACGTCGAGACACCGAAGTGTTGCACGGTGCCGAAATCGGCCAGAGTCTCCATCAGCGCCAGCCCGATCCCCGCCGCAATCGCCGGACGGGCGAGGGGCAGCGCCACATGCAAAAACGTGCGTGCCGGCCCATGCCCCAGCGTGCGCGCCACTTCCAGCAGACAGACCGATTGCTGCAGAAATGCCGCCCGGCACAGCAGATATACATACGGATACAGCACCAGCCCGAGCACAAACGCTGCCCCTGGCAGCGACCGGATCGTGGGGAACCAGTAATCGCCATAGCGCAGCCCGAAGCTCAGCCGGATCCAGTTCTGCACCGGCCCTGCAACGTCGAGCATCTCGGTATAGACATAGCCGCAGACATAGGCCGGCATGGCGAGCGGTAACAGCAACGCCACCTCGGCCAGTTTGCGCCCTGGAAACTGGAACGCCACCACCAGCCAGGCCGAAATGGCCCCCGCCGACGCGGCGATAACCGTTACCCCCAGCACAAGCAGCGCCGAGTTCACCGCGTATTCCTGTAACACCGTGCTGACGATATGCCGCCACGCATCCCCCGCCGGAGCAAAGGCCGAGGCAAGCACCGCCGCTACCGGCATGGCCACCAGCAAGGCCACCAGAATGGCCGCCATTCCCATCCAGGGTGTGCGGGCGCGGCGTCGGGAGAGGGCGATATCGGACGGCATGTTACATCAACGCTTCCGCGCCATCCACGCATCGGGGGTGATACGCGGACGTTCGAACCGGTCAGTCGTGCGGCTGTACCAGCCAGCGCCGTGCATGCGACCAACCAGATCCAGCTTCGGGGTGTCGATGTAGCATTTGTCTGGGTTCAGCACGCAGTCGTCGTGGACATGGATGGCCAGCACGCGGCCCAGCACCAGAACGCGCTCGGTCCCCAGTTCGACCATCTGCATCAGTTCGCACTCCATCGCCACGGGGCTTTCGGCAATGCGGGGAGGTTTGATCTTCACACTCGGCACGGTGGTCAGGCCCGCTTCGGTCAGTTCGTTGACCTCGGGCGTGAAGTCGATGGCGGTGATGTTCATGGCTTCGGCGTTGTCGGCGTTGACCAGACAAACGGTGAACTGCTTCGTGTCGCGGATATTGAGGCCGGTGTCCTTCACCACCTCGTCACCATTCTTCGCCGGGCGCGTGCCGATGCCAATCCCGATCACCGGCGGATCGCCCGCAAACGCATTGAAGAACGAGAATGGTGCCGCATTCAGCACGCCGTTCCGATCCTCGGTCACTACCCACGCAATCGGGCGCGGCACGATGGTAGACACCAGCAGCTTGTAACGATCGTGCGGGGAGATCTTGTCGAAGTCGAACAGCATGGCAGGTCCAATCGGAATGGAGATTCAAACAACCTTGAACGGCATATCGCGCCCGGCAAGCGCAGCATCAATGTTATCCAGCGCGCGGAACCCCATGGCGTCGCGTGTTTCGCGCGTGGCGCTGCCCAGGTGCGGGGCGAGGACTACGTTCTCCAGCGCCATGTAACCCGGATTGATGCGTGGCTCGCCATCATACACATCAAGCCCGGCAGCGGCGATGTGCCCGGAGGTCAGTGCGGCGATCAGCGCATCGTCGTCTACCACGGTGCCGCGCCCGGTGTTCACGATAATCGCGCCCGACGGCAGCTGCGCAAGACGGGACTGGTTCAGCCATTTTCGCGTCGCCTCGCCCCCCGGTGCGTTCAGCGACAGCACGTCGCACACGGCCAGGAACGATGCCTCGTCGGCGTGATAGATCGCACCCTCCTCCAGTGCGGGATCAAGCCGCGATCGGTTGTGATAATGGATCTGCATCCCAAAACCGCGCGCCATTTTCGCCAGTTCTCGCCCGATGCGGCCCATGCCGAAGATACCCAGATTGCGCCAGGATATCTGCGTGCCGATCAGCTGTGTCGGCGTCCAGCCCGTCCAGCGCCCGGCGCGGGCCAGGCGTTCGCCTTCACCTGCACGGCGTGCGGCCATCAGCATCAGCATCATAGCGATTTCAGCGGTGGCGGTGCTCAGCACGTCGGGCGTGTTGCCCACCTGAATGCCACGCGCTTTCGCTGCATTGATGTCGATGTGATCAAACCCCACGCTGAACGTCGCAATCGCTTTCACACTGGCGGGCAGGGCGGCGATGGTGGTGGCGTCCAACCGATCGGCCGGGCAGCAGAGGATGGCACGCGCCCCCTCTGCCAGCCGCACGATATCCGTGCCGGAACGCGGCGTATCATCGGCATTCAGGTGCGCGTCGTAATCGCGGCTGGCGCGCGCCTCGACGGCGGGGGGAAGGCGGCGGGTGATCAGCAGAACAGGCTTTGACATCGGCGTCAGGTCCACAGAGGGTCGACAGGTTTTCCACCTGCCAGAACAGCGTCGATATTGTCGAGCGCACGGAACCCCATGGCGTTGCGTGTCTCGATCGTGGCGCTGCCGACATGCGGCATCAGGAAGGTGTTGGGAAGATCGCGCAATCGCAGATCGTAATCCGGCTCACTGCGAAACACATCCAGCCCCGCCGCGAAAAGCTGGCCAGATGTCAACGCCGCGGCCAGCGCATCTTCATCGACCAGACCGCCGCGTGCGGCATTCACCAGCACGCTGCCCTTGCGCATCAGGCTGAACGTCTGCGCGTTCATCAGCTTTTCGGTCTGCGCGGTCAGTGGTGCGTGCAGCGACACGATGTCGCACTGCGGCAGCATTGCCTCCAATGTCGGGAAGAATGTCGCGCCCTGTTCCAGATCGGGCGGCAAGCGCGCAGCGTCGGTGTAGATGATCTTCATGTTGAAGCCACGCGCACGTTGCGCCACGGCACGCCCGATGCGCCCCATGCCGACGACCCCCAGCGTCTTGCCGGAAACTTTCATCCCCAGCACACCGCCCATCGGCTGCCGCCAGCCCTTGCGCATCACGCCTTCGTATTCCCCGGCGCGGCGGCATGCGCCCAGCAGCAGCAGGAAGGCCAGATCGGCGGTGCAGTCGGTCAGCACGTCGGGCGTGTTGGTGACGATCAGCCCGCGCGCTTTCGCCGCCGCTACATCGACATGGTCGAACCCTACACCGAACGACCCAACCACCTTCACATGCGCGGGCATCGCATCGATGATCGGTTTGCCGAGCTTCAGCGTAGTCGAAATCAGCACCGCATCGGCCTGATGGGTGTGGACCTGTTGCAGCATTTCCTCGGGCGAGGGGCCGGTGCCTTCGGGCAGCACGGCATCGTATGTCTGCAGGATCCGTTCGGTGACGGCGGCGGGCATCGGTCGTGCAACCACAAGTCGGGGCTTTGCCATGGCGGTTCCTCTTTTCCGGTCCGGCGATGATGGACGCAGAAGCCCCGTTGCGGAAGAGGAAGACTGACGGCAGGCTATGCGCCGGAAAGTGGAGGGATCATCCCATGGATCTTGGACTTAAAAACCGCCGCGCACTGGTGATGGGCGCATCGAAGGGGCTGGGCCGCGCCATTGCGGAAGCAATTGCGGCAGAAGGCGCCACCGTCACCATCTCGGGCCGGGATGCGGCGACGCTGGCACCGGTGGTGGAGGGCCTGCAGAAAGCCTCGGGCGCCAAGGCGTTTGCCGTGGCGGCCGATGTGTCGGACCTGGCCAGCATCGCGCATCTGGGCGCCGAGGCCGAACGCCTGATGGGCGGCGTTGATATCCTGGTGCTGAATCACGGCGGCCCGCCGGCAGGTCCGGCCAGCAAGCTCGACCCGGCGGTGCTGCCGCAATGGTTCCAGCGCATGGTGGTGGCACCGGTGCAGCTGGCGCAGCAGTTGCTGCCCGGCATGCGGGCGCGCAAATGGGGCCGCATCGTCACGGTTGGGTCGTCGGGCATGGTGCAGCCGCTGCCGAACATGGTGCTGTCGAACATGCTGCGCGCCTCGATCGTCGGCTGGACGAAAACGCTGTCGGCAGAGATCGCGGCCGATAACGTGACGTGCAACATCATTGCGCCGGGCATGATCCACACCGACCGCATTATCGAACTGACCAGCGGTGCGGCCAAGCAGCAGGGAATTCCGGTCAAGGACGTCATCAAGCAGCGCGAGGCGACAATCCCCACCGGGCGCATGGGCAACCCGGAAGAATTCGGCGCGGCGGCGGCGTTTCTGGTGTCCGAGAAAGCGTCCTACGTCACGGGCAGCATCTTCCGTGTGGATGGCGGCTCGGTCCGCGCAATCTGAAGAAAAAACGGGCAGGGGATTAACCCTGCCCGTTCTGTCTCAGCCTGCCACCAGCGGGCACTTGCCTTCCGCAATCGGGCGGAATGCTTCTTCCGTCGGTGTGGTGCCGATCAGCTTGTAGTAATCCCACGGGCCGGTGCTTTCGCTCGGCTTCTTCACCTCGAACAGATAGGCGGGGTGAAGCTTGCGGTTGTCTTCGCGGATACGGCCGACGCCCATGCAGTCGTCATCGGTCGGCATCGCCTTCATGCGCGCAATGGTGGCGCGGCCCGATACCTTGGCCTGAGCGACGCCCATTTCGGCCGCCACTTTCAGGTAGTGATACGCCGCCGAATACGTGCCGGCCTGTTCCTGGTTCGGCCAGTTGGTCGTTACCTTCGGGCGAATGCGGTTCATGAATGCGCGCGTGCGATCGTTCAGGTCCCAGTAAAACGCTTCGGTCAGCAGCAGACCCTGTGCGGCTTCCAGACCGATGCCGTGAATGTTGGTGATATACATCACCAGCCCGGCCATCTTCACACCGCTTTGCGTCAGGCCGAACTCGGCGGCCTGCTTGATGCAGTTCACCGTATCGGTGCCCGCCGTGGCGAGGCCGATCACCTTCGCACGGCTTGACTGCGCCTGCAGCAGGAACGACGAGAAATCCGTTGTGCCCGGGAACGGGAAGCGGGTCGAACCAAGCACGCGCCCGCCAGCCTGGGTCACGAAGCGCGATGCGTCCTGTTCCATCTGTGTGCCGAAGCTGTAATCGGCCGTGATGAAATACCAGCTGTCGTAACCGGCCTTCACGGTGGACGTAGCAGTCGAATGCGCGAACATCCACGAATCATACGTCCAGTGGATGGTGTTGCTGGAGCACTGTTCACCGGTCAGCACGGACGAGACCGGGCCGGTTGCCAGCTGCACCTTGTCCTTGTCTTTTGCAATTCCGGCCAGCGCGAGCGACACAGCGGTGTTATTGACTTCGCACACCATGTCGACGTCTTTGCGGTCGAACCATTCGCGCGCGATCGCCATGCCGATATCGGGCTTGTTCTGATGGTCGCCCTGCAGCACTTCCACGTTGATGCCACGCTGCGCCAGACCGAGATCCTCTATCGCCTGCTGCACACACGCAACAGAAGTCGGGCCGGATGTATCGCGATACGGACCCGAGAAATCGGCCAGTACGCCGATGCGGATGGTGGGGGCAGTCTGCGCGCGGGCAGAAAAAGTCAGCGGCAGCGAAAGTCCAGCCGCTGCACCGATAACGGAGCGCCGGGAAAGAGGCATTGCAGAGTTTCCTTGTATTCTACGTAATTGAATATTGAAGGCAGAAAGCCCGCACGTCCAGATTGGTAAGGGAATAATGCTATATGTTGTGCCGTCATCGGATCGTTCCGATGGCGATGGTGCAGCGTGCAAATGTAAAACGGGTAGGGGTTTATTCCTGCCCGCTCTGTTTCAGCCTGTCACCAGCGGGCATTTGCCTTCCGCAATCGGGCGGAACGCTTCCTCGGCCGGCGTGGTGCCGACCAGCTTGTAGTAATCCCACGGGCCGGTGCTTTCGCTCGGCTTCTTCACTTCAAACAGATAGGCGGGGTGGATCTTGCGATTATCTTCACGAATGTGGCCGACACCAAAGCAATCGTCATCAGTCGGCGTTGCCTTCATGCGTGCAATGGTGGCGCGGCCCGATGCTTTGGCCTGTGCGATACCCATCTCAGCCGCGACTTTCAGATAGTGATACGCGGCCGAATAGGTGCCCGCATGTTCCTGGTTCGGCCAGTTGGTTGGCACTTTCGGGCGGATACGGTTCATGAATGCACGCGTGCGGTCGTTCAGGTCCCAGTAGAACACCTCGGTCAGCAGCAGTCCTTGCGCGACTTCCAGCCCCATGGCGTGGGTATCGCAGATGAACATCACCAGCCCCGCCATTTTGGTGCCACTGCGCGTCAGCCCGAATTCAGCGGCCTGCTTGATGCAGTTGACTGTATCAGCCCCCGCCGTGGCGAACCCCACGACTTTGGGGCGGCTTGCCTGTGCCTGTAACAGGAATGACGAAAAATCCGTCGTCCCCGGAAACGGAAACCGCGACGACCCCAGCACGCGCCCCCCAGCCTGATTGATGAACCGCGTGGTATCGCGCTCCATCTGCTGGCCGAAGTTGTAGTCCGCCGTCACGAAATACCAGTCGTCATACCCGGCCTTCACCGTGGACGACGCGACCGAGTGCGCAAACATCCAGGTGTCGTAGGTCCATTGGATGGTATTGCTGCTGCAGGCCTCGCCGGTCAGGGCCGATGTGGCGGCACCGCTTGCCAGCTGGATCTTGTCTTTCTCTTTTGCAAGCCCCGCCAGAGCCAGCGCGACGGCCGAGTTATTCACCTCGCACACCATGTCGACATCGCGGCGGTCGAATCATTCGCGGGTGATGGCCATGCCCACATCGGCCTTGTTCAGGTGATCGCCCTGTAACACCTCGACCTTGATGCCGCGCTGCGTCAGGCCGAGATCCTCGATCGCCTGATGCACACAGGCGACCGATGTCGGGCCGGATGTATCGCGATACGGCCCGGAAAAATCGGCCAGCACGCCAATGCGAATTGTGGGCAATGCCTGCGCGCGGGCAGGGATGCCAAGCGGTAGTGACAATCCGGCAGCGCCGCCAAGGATGGCGCGTCGTGACAGAGACATTGCGGAGTTCCCCCATGTTCTATGTAATCGCCCGGAGATTCTTGTGCCTCCGGTTATGGATACTGCGGGCATCAAAACCAGCCTGTCCAGCAGGGGAAAAACATGGCGCTGCGCTGCGATCTGATTATTCGGGAAGCCACGGTATTTGACGGCACGGGCGGCCCACGCAAGGTTCAGGATGTCGGTATCCGCGACGACCGGATCGTGGCCGTCGGCGATCTGGGGGCGATGTCTGCTGACCGCGAAATCGTGGCGACGGGCAAGGCCCTTTCCCCCGGCTTCATCGATGCGCATACGCACGATGATCGCGCGGTGCTGTGCGGCCCGGCCTGCATGCTGTGCAAGATCAGCCAGGGCGTCACCACGGTCGTGGTCGGCAATTGCGGCATCAGCCTGTCGCCGGGGCGGATGGACAAACGCCCGCTACCGCCGTTGGACCTGCTGGGCGATGAAAGCTGGTGGACCTTCGACAGTTTTGGCGACTACGCCCGCGCGCTGAAAACCCAGGGCAGTGAGGTGAACACCTACGCCCTGATCGGCCATATGACGCTGCGGGTCGAGGCGATGCAGGGCGACGTCTATCGCCCCGCCAGGGACGCCGAAATTGCGCGCATGCACACGCGTTTGAAACAGGCGCTGTCCGAAGGTGCGTCGGGTTTTTCGACCGGCCTGTATTACAAGCCGAACGGCGCGGCCCCGACCGAGGAAGTGATCGCGGTTGCTGATGCTCTGCGTGCATCGAACGGTCTGTATGTCTCGCACATGCGCGACGAGGCCGATCAGGTCTGCGCCTCGATCGAGGAGACGCTGAAGATTGGCAAGCAGGCCGGGGCCGAGGTGATTATCAGTCATCATAAATGCTCGATGCCCGAGAATTACGGCCGCAGCACGCAGACACTCGCGCTGATTGACGCGTATGCGCAGAGCCAGGCGGTGGCGTTCGACATGTATCCCTATCCCGCCGGATCGACAGTGCTGATGCCCGACAAGCTGCGCGACGATACGCGCGTGCTGATCTCGTGGTCGGTCCCGTTCCCCGAGATGGCGGGCAAGGATCTGCGCGAGATTGCGCGCGGCTGGAACACCGACATGCGCACCGCCGCCGAACGCCTGCTGCCCGCTGGTGCCATCACGTTCCAGATGGACGAGGAGGACGTGTGTCGCATCATGACGCATCCGCTGTCGATGTTCGGCTCCGACGGATTGCCGCACGACGAGAAACCGCATCCGCGCCTGTGGGGCACGTTCCCGCGCATCCTGGGGCATTACACGCGCGAGCTTGGCCTGCTGGATCTGGAAACCGCCATCCACAAGATGACGGGGCGCACCGCTGGCGTTTTCGGCATGCAGGATCGCGGCGTGATCCGTGCGGGGGCCTATGCCGATCTGGTGCTGTTCGATCCGCACAAGGTGATTGACCGTGCGACGTTCGAGAACCCGATCCAGCTTTCGGACGGGATTGAGGCCGTGTGGGCAAACGGCGTTTCAACGTATACGAACGACAAAGGGGCTTCCGGCGCGAAGCCGGGGCGGCTAATAACCCGACATGCAAATTAACTGCATGTCATCTTGTGGCCTGCAACGCCGCAAAATTCAGGACAAAATCATGCGCAAACTCGTTCTTCTGATGAGTGTTTCGATGCCATCGTTGCTTGCGGCAGCCGAATTGCCGGTGGTCTCGGTCACGCTGTCGAATGCGGGGCTGGCGCAGGTCGAGCGCCGCGGGGAAGTGGCCGCGAACGGCAATGTGACGTTCAACGTGCCAACCACCGATGTGGACGACATCCTGAAGAGCCTGCAGGTGTTCGATTCCGTAGCTACGGTCGGCGGCATCCGCCTGCCGGCGCAGGACGCAGCGGGCGAGGCATTCCGCGGCCTGCCGTTGCGTCCCGAAGATTTCGAGAGCCGTGTCTCCCTGCTGAAAGCTCTGCGCGGACAGATGGTCGAGGCGGGTGGTGTGACCGGTCGTCTGGCCGATGCCGAGGAAACTGTTGGCGCTCTTCGCGCCGATAACAGCGCCACCGAAGGTGGGCTGCGCATCACCATCCTGACCGAGACCGGCATCGCCGCCGTTGTGCTGCGCGAAGGGGGCGAGGTGAAGCTGCTGGATACAACGCTTGCCACCCGCGTGCGCCGCGCGGCCGAGGCGCTGGCCGCTGCGCGTGCGGCCGATACGCGACAGGTGGAAATCGCGCTCAACGGCGGCGAACGCGCGCGTGATGTGCAGATCGTCACCGTGACCAGCGCGCCGCTGTGGAAACCCTCGTACCGCCTGATGGTGCCTGCGGCGGGTGGCGAAGCGACACTGAGCGGCTGGGCCGTGGTGGAAAACCGCTCAGGCGCTGACTGGGGTGGCGTGCGCCTGTCGCTGGTGTCGGGGAACCCGGCGGCGTATCGGCAGGCGCTGTATCAGCCGATCATGGTGCAGCGTCCCAGTATTCCGGTGCGGGCCGCTGGAGCTGTGACCGTCATGGCCGACACCGGAGACGCGCCGATGCCTCCGCCGCCTGCAGCTGTTGCTGCGGAGCCGATGATGGAGCGGCGACAGATGGACAGCAGCCAGAACAGTGGCGTTTTTGCTGCGCGCCCTGTGGAAATGGCCGCGCCGTCACCAGTCCGGCAGGCCGCTATTCAGGCGGCACAGGCGGAATCTTCAATTGGGCGCGTGGCGTTCACGCTGCCGTCCCCCGTCACGGTGCGCAGCGGCGAGACCGCCAACGTGCCGTTCTTGAGCGTGC
>JAVBJV010000063.1:0-18863 GCA_031546815.1 Acetobacteraceae bacterium | reverse complement strand
AGCACACCGGCCGAATGCCCGTGCTCGGTGTCCACCACCAGCACGTCGACCTCGGCCGCCATCAGCAGGCGTGCACGTTCGAACCCATCGTCGCCCACACCGGTTGCGGCGGCGACGCGCAGGCGGCCCAGATCGTCCTTGCTGGAGAACGGATTGGCCTGCGACTTGTCCATATCCTTCACGGTGATCAGCCCGACGCAGCGGAACGCGTCGTCCACCACCAGCAGCTTTTCGATCCGGTGACGGTGCAGCTTCTGGCGCGCTTCATCGGTCGTGGCTTCGGGCGTGACGGTGACCAGATTGTCCCGTGTCATCAGCTCGTACACCTTCAGCGCCGGGTCGGTCGCGAAGCGCACGTCGCGGTTGGTCAGAATACCCACCAACTTGCCCGTGCCGCGTTCAACCACCGGAATGCCACTGATATGGTGCGAGGCCATCAGACCGCGTGCCTCGGCCAAAGTCTGGTCAGGGTGGATGGTGACAGGGTTCACCACCATGCCGCTCTCGAACTTCTTCACCTGGCGGATTTCGGCGGCCTGCTCTTCCGGCGACAGGTTCTTGTGCACCACGCCGATGCCGCCACACTGCGCCATGGCGATCGCCATGGCCGATTCCGTCACCGTATCCATGGCCGAGGAAACCAGCGGAATGTTCAACCGGATCGAGCGCGTCAGGTTGGTGCCCGTATCGGCGCCGGACGGCAGCACGTTGGAATAGGCGGGAACCAGCAACACGTCGTCGAACGCGAGTGCCTCGGGGATACGGGAAGAAAAATTGGTGTCTGATGCCATGGTGAGGAGCCCTGTTGTTGTCCGCGACCTTGGCGGCCCCTCTTAGGCGTTCATCCGGGCGGGCGCAAGGTCAGACGCCCCGGAATCCTTGCGCGACGACATAAAGTTCGCTGCTGCCCTTGCGGCTGGCGGGCGGTTTGGCGTGCCGGACCTGCGCAAAATTCAGCTTCAGCGTGTTCAGCATGTCCTTCTCGGACCCACCCTGGAATACCTTGCACACGAACGCGCCGCCCGGGGCCAGCACGGTGACGGCAAAGGCCACGGCCATATCGGCCAGCCCC
Source organism: Acetobacteraceae bacterium (assembly GCA_031546815.1). Classification (GTDB taxonomy): domain Bacteria; phylum Pseudomonadota; class Alphaproteobacteria; order Acetobacterales; family Acetobacteraceae; genus JAVBJV01. Next base: position 17,791 of record JAVBJV010000063.1, on the reverse strand, counting down.
ATGATGCGCAGATGGTCGGTCGCCGAGTGCCCCGTGGTATTGGGGGCCATGTCCGACAGCACCAGATCCACCTTGCCACCCATCAGCGCTTCCAGCTGCGTGGGCATGTCGGGGTCGGTAAAGTCGCCCACGATCACCGTCGCCCCCTGGATCGGCGGTTCGACGGGCAGCAGATCCACCCCCACCACCATCGAGGCGCCGCGCTTTACCGCAACCTGCGTCCACCCACCCGGCGCCGCGCCCAGATCGAGCACCCGCGTGCCCCGGCTGATCAGCTTGAAGCGGTCGTCCAGCTCGATCAGCTTATAGGCCGCGCGCGACCGCCAGCCATCGCGCTTGGCGGCGGCGACATAGGGGTCGTTCAGCTGGCGTTCCAGCCAGCGGCGGCTGGCTTCGGTCCGGCCGGTGGCTTTCTTGACCTGGACGTTCAGATCGCGGCTGCCGCCAATAGGCGACGTGACACCGCGCGAGGGGCGTTTCATAGGCTCAACTACTCATCTGGAGGCGCGCGAGCGCCCCTGGTCCTGGCGGATCAGCCGCAGGAGAATTCCCTCCCGCAGGCCGCGATCCGCGACGATAATCCGCGGGACCGGCCACAGACGCCGGATGGCGGCGAAGATTACGCAGCCCGGCAGCACAAATCCCGCACGTTCGGGGCCGATGCACGGATGCTGCCCCAGCCCGGCTTGCCCCATCGCGCGGATAGATGCAAGGGCCGCATCCACCTGCCGCAAACCGAGCGTACGCCCATCCACCAGCGACCGCCGATAACGCGGCAGCTTCAGCGCCACGCTGGCCAGTGTGGTCACCGTGCCCGACGCGCCGATCAGCCGCACGTCCCCGCGCGTGATCTCCTGCCCGATCTGGTGGATCGCCTCGAACCGCAGCAGGGAGTCGTAAATCTCGGCCTCGAGCGCATCGAACACCTTGTCGTCGCCGTTGAAAAACCGTTCAGCCAGCGTGACGACGCCGATCGGCAGGGATTCGTACGCGATCACATCCGCCTCGCCATTGGCGCCAAGCCGCACCCAGGCCAGTTCGGTCGATCCACCGCCGATATCGAACAGCAGGGCACGATTTCCGCCGCCCTTCTGCAGCAGAGGGGCACAGCTCTCCACCGCCAGTTCGGCTTCTTCACGTGGGGTGATGATGTCGAACGACAGGCCGGTTTCCTGGCGAATACGGGCCACGAAGTCCGCACCGTTCAGCGCCTGCCGGCACGCCTCGGTCGCCACGGCACGCACGCCGCGCACGGTGTGACGCTTCATCCGGGTGGTGCACGCCTGCAACGCCACAAGGGTCCGCTGCATCGCCTCGTCCGATAGCGCGCCCGAGGCTGACAGCCCCTCGCCCAGCCGCACGATTCGGCTGTAACTGTCCACGACACGAAAGCCACCATGATGCGGCACGCCGATCAGCAGGCGACAGTTGTTGGTGCCAAGATCAAGCGCCGCATAGGCCGCGGCCTTGCGTTTCCGCCAATTTCCTGCGGAAGAATCACGCTCTGACACTATGTTGCACTGCTCCATTAGACGGACATGATCCCAGTGTTAGGGTATATTTTACAAGCCCCTGTATTTAGACACTTGCTCTTCCCGAAACAGGGTGCTAATTCGCCGCCTCCGCTTGGGGGATAGTTTAGCGGTAGAACTCCCGGCTCTGACCCGGGCAGCCTTGGTTCGAATCCAGGTCCCCCAGCCAACTCCCTTTTGATAATCGCCAAACACGCTTCAGGTCGCTCCGCCTGTTGCCGTGTCGTGGCGGCCGATGCGCAATCGCAGCGATCGCCCTGCGCAACGATGGGACGCAAGGGTTGTATTATCCTGCGCCGTCTGGAAACTTTACAAACCATACCCGCATGACATCTTCGCGTTGCGGAAGTGGATTCGTATTCAAGAAAGGGACGCCCCCATGCGGGAAGCAGTTATCGTATCAACGGCACGGACACCGATCGGCAAAGCCCACCGGGGCGCGTTCAACGACACCCAGCCGCAGCAGCTTGGCGCACACGCCATCCGCAACGCCGTGCAGCGCGCCGGGGTGGATGCAGCAGAAATCGACGACGTGGTGATCGGCGCCGCCGTTCAGCAGGGATCGCAGGCCTATAACCTGGGCCGCCAGTGCGCCCTTGCCGCCGGGCTGCCCACCAGCGTGGCAGGCATGACGGTGGATCGGCAGTGCGCCTCGGGCCTGATGGCGATCTCCATCGCGGCGAAGCAGGTCGTGCAGGATGGTATGCGCGTGGTTGTCGGCGGCGGGCTGGATTCGATCTCGCTGCTGCAGAACGACCACCTGAACCGCTATCGCCGCGAAGACGCCGCGCTGGTGGCCCAGGTGCCGCACATGTACATGTCGATGCTGGAAACGGCGGAAATCGTCGCCGACCGCTATAAGATCTCGCGCGAAGCGCAGGACGCATTCGCGCTGCGTTCGCAGCAGCTGACCGCAGCCGCACAGGCTGCCGGCAAGTTCGATGCAGAAATCGTGGCGATGGATGCCGTCATGAAAGTGACCGACAAGGCAACCGGCGCCGTCAGCGACAAGAAGGTCACGCTGACCAAGGACGAATGCAACCGCGCCGACACGCAGCTGGAAGGCCTCGCCTCCCTCAAGCCGGTGTTCAAGAACGGGACGACCGTCAAGGAAGGCCGCTTCATCACGGCCGGTAACGCATCGCAGCTGTCGGACGGCGCGTCCGCCGCAGTGGTGATGGAAGCCGCGGAAGCCGCGCGTCGTGGGCTGGCCCCGCTTGGTATCTATCGTGGCATCGCGGTTGCCGGGTGCGAACCGGACGAAATGGGCATTGGCCCGGTCTACGCCGTACCGAAGCTGCTGAAGCAGCACGGGCTGAAGGTGGACGATATCGGCCTGTGGGAACTGAACGAAGCCTTCGCCTGTCAGGTGCTGTACAGCCGCGACACGCTGGGCATTCCTGACGAACGCCTGAACGTGAATGGCGGCGCGATCGCCATTGGCCATCCGTATGGCATGTCGGGCGCACGCATGATCGGCCACGCGCTGATCGAAGGCAAACGCCGTGGCGTGCGCTATGTCGTGATCACGATGTGCGTGGGTGGCGGCATGGGTGCTGCCGGTCTGTTCGAAGTGGCGTAAAGCAATTGTGCGTCTGGCCCGCCATGTGCGGGTCAGACGCAGCCTTCCCAACGACAGCCAGCGATATGCCGTCCCGATACCAGCTCCAGGCGTCCGCCTGTTCCGCCGCACAGGGCACGAACGATAACTCCCTGAACTGCGCCAGATCCAATCCGCATCCCTCGCGCTTCGACCAGGCCTCTTTCAGCGTCCACAGGCGCAGGAAGGCTGGGCCGAGAGCATCTGCGTCCAGACGGGCAAGGTCGACCTGCTCGGCCTGCGTGCAGCACTGTTGCGCAAGGCCCAGATAATCGCGCGGCTTGCCCGTTGCCTCGATATCGATCCCGACGGGGTTGTTGGCCACGGCACAGGCAATCCAGGCACCGCTATGCGACAGTGATACGCACGCCGTATGCGGGCCATGCGCCAGCAAGGCGCCTCGGTCATCCTTGTGCAGAGACCACTGCGCCGCTTCGGTTGCGGTAAAATCCGCCAGCACCCGGCGCGCAAACCAGTGCCCGGCGATGAACTGCTGTCGTCGCGCGGCGCTGAGTGGTCCATCCAGATAGCGACGCTCATCGTCATTGGCCCAGACAAATCCGGCGGATGCAGCATCATCTGCCGCATCCGCCGTTTTAATCAGGCGTAGTAAAACCCTAGGCAATCAGCGATACGCCCGCGGCGCTCCGCTATGGATCGGGGTGTTGCGCTGGATAGACTGCTCCAGATTGCGCACCCAGCGATAATAGGTCGGATGGATATAACGCTTCCCGTTGTTCTGAACGTAATTCAGATTCTGGCTGTCGACATACTCGACGGTAAAGCCCGACGGGCTGTACGGCACGGCCACAACCGCCATATGCGAACGGGAATCAATCCGCAGGGTCACCCGGCCCGGTTCGTCCCGGCTCACGTTCCAGCTACGATCCCGCGCGCCGCGCAGAATGGCGTCGTGCATGGCATCCAGGCTTGTGCCCGCGGGAACGGAAACCATCTGCGGCGGAGTCAGCTCCACATTCCGCCCACCGCCACCTTCGCTGCAGGCGCTCAGCCCGACAGCCAGAAATGCGGCGGCTGCTACTGTCAGAATTTTTCTCATCATATGCTGTTCCCTCGGTTTCAGTTTTTCCAGCGTCGAAAAATCAGCGACGTGTTCACGCCGCCAAAGGCAAAATTATTGCTCATCACATACTCGGTCGCAATCTGGCGGCCACTGCCCATGATGTAATCGATGTCTCCACAACGCGGGTCCGGGTTTTCCAGATTGAGCGTGGGGGCGAACCAGTCCTGATTCATCATGCAGATGGCCATCCAGGCCTCCAGCGACCCACAGGCGCCCAGCGTATGGCCCATGTAGCTTTTCAGCGAACTGACCGGCGTACGGTTGCCGAAAATGCGCGTTGTCGCCTGCCCTTCCGCGACATCGCCAGTATCCGTCGCGGTGCCGTGGGCGCAGACATACCCGATGGCATCGGCCTGCAAGCCGGCATCTTCCAGCGCCAGCTGCATGGCAATGGCCATGGTGTCGGAATTTGGCTGCGTTACATGCGTGCCATCGCTGTTGGTGCCGAAGCCCACGATCTCGGCCAGGATGTTTGCACCACGGCTTTTCGCATGGTCGTAGTCCTCAACCAGAAACGTGCACGCCCCCTCGCCCAGCACCAGACCGTCGCGCTGCGCATCGAACGGGCGCGGCGATGTGTCGGGCGCATCGTTCTTCACGCTGGCGGCGAACAGGGTGTCGAACACCGCAGCGCTGGTCGGATGCAGCTCCTCGCCGCCACCCGCCACCATGGCGATCTGCTTGCCCGAACGCACAGTTTCATACGCGTAGCCAACCCCCTGGCTGCCCGACGTGCAGGCGCTGGAGGTTGTAATCACCCGTCCGGTCAGGCCGAAGAACACACCGATATTCACCGCCGCCGAATGGCTCATCATCCGGATATAGGTATTGGCGTTGATCCCGTCGGTGCTGAATGAATCGATCATTCGCACAAAATTCGCCGCCGCATCCGGCGTTCCGGCGGAAGATCCATACGCAACGCCGATCTTCCCGCTCTTCAGCAGCGGATCCCCCAGCAAGCAGGCCTGTTCCAGCGCAAGCTCGCTGGCGCGCGTGGCCATCAATGCAATGCGCCCCATGCTGCGGGTGCGCTTGCGGTCGTAATGGGTGGGCAATTCGAACGGTGCGGCGGGGGCGCTCAGCTTGGTGTTCAGGCCGGTGTATTTGACCCAGTCCGGGGTGAAGCGAACAGCATTCTTGCAGGAACGCAGATGCGCCTCCACGTCGGACCACGTATGTCCCAACGGGCTTATTGCGCCGACCCCCGTGACAACCACGCGCCTTGTCATCAGACCATTCCCCCGTTCACCGACAGTACCTGCCGCGTGATATACCCCGCATCGTCCGATAACAGAAATGCCACAGCAGCAGCGACTTCCTCGACCTTGCCGATCCGCTGCGCCGGGATCAGCTTCAGCGCATGTTCAACGACTTCATCCGAGATCATGTCGGTTTCGATCAACCCCGGAGCCACACAGTTCACCGTGATCTCGCGCTTCGCCAGTTCCAGCGCCAGCGCCTTGGTCGCGCCGATAATTCCGGCCTTGGCCGCGCTGTAATTGGTCTGCCCGCGATTGCCCGCCACACCGGACACCGACGACAGCGTGACGATCCGCCCGGGCTTGCGACGACGGATCATCGGCATCACCACGGGATGCAGCACGTTGTAGAATGAATCGAGATTGGTGCGCATCACGCTGTCCCAGTCGTCCCCGCTGAGCGCCGGGAACGCACCATCGCGGGCGATACCCGCGTTGCACACCACGCCGTAATAGGCACCGTGCTGCTCCATATCGGCTTCAAGCGCTTCGCGCGTGGCCGTGCGATCCGCCACATCGAAGCACAACAGCCGCGCCTGCTGCCCAAGCGCGCGCGCGGCGGCCAAGGCGGGTTCGCTTTGCGTGCGGCCGTGCAGCACGATGTTGAAACCGTCCCGCGCCAGGCGCTGTGCAATCGCGTGCCCAATGCCACGGCTGGAGCCTGTTACCAGAACAGTGCGCGCATCGGTCATATGCCGGTTCCTTGCAGGATTGCCTGAGGATCATCAGGTTCGAAGACTGAAATTTTCGCAGCGGCGATCTCTGCGCCCGCATGAAAGATCTTGCATGAAAACATGCTCAACCCTTTGTCGCTGAGGAATTCGCCCTGCGCCTCGATCCGCAATTCTGCGTGCACGGGGAAATACGGCATGCTGCACTTGTAATCGCGCGTGCCGAGCAGAAAGCCCATCTGCGGCGGAATGCCACGCTTGCGGCCATGATACCCGGCCCAGGCACCCACAGTCTGCGCCATATACTCAAGCCCGACCCAGGCAGGCATACCGGCAGACTGCATGAACAGGCCGCTGGCAGGCACCGTCACCTCGGCCGCAGAAAATTCGTCATCGCACGCCAGTAGACGATCGAGCAGCAGCATGCGTCCTTCGTGCAGCAGCAGATCGGCGATCGGTGGCATGTTATCGGGTATCGGCATCATCGCCCCAAAATCAGGGCAATATTGCTGCCCCCAAACGCAAAAGACGTACTGAGTGCATAACGCAACGGCTGATCCATCGCATGTCCGGGCGAGACGAAATTCAGCGCGGGAAGCGCCGGGTCCTTTACTCCGTCCCACCAGTGCGGCGGCAATTTGTGCTGCGGGTTATGCGCAAGCGTCAGCCAGCACAACGCAGCCTCGATCGCGCCCGACGCGCCCAGTGTGTGCCCCGTGAGAGCCTTGGTCGAGCTGACAGGAGCGTCCGCAGGAAAAACCGCCGAGACCGCCTTGCTTTCCATCGCGTCGTTCTGCTGCGTTGCCGTGCCGTGCAGGTTGACGTAACCGATGTCAGGGGCGGAAAGTCCGGCACGATCCAACGCTGCCCGCATCGCCGCGATGGCTTCGGTTCCCTGCGGTTCCGGCGCAGACATATGATACGCATCCGATGTCTCGCCCCAGCCGAGCACCCGCACCGGGCCCGAGGAGCGCGTCATCACGAACAACGCGGCCCCTTCACCGATATTGATTCCGCTGCGGTTCTGCGAGAACGGGTTGCACCGTTGCGGCGACACCGCAGCCAGCGACGAAAAACCGGCAATCGTGAATTCGCAGAGTGAATCCGCCCCACCCGCAATCACCGCATCGACCACACCAAGACGCAACATGCGGGCCGCCGAGACAATCGCCTTTGCCCCAGAAGAACATGCCGTCGAAATTGTATAGGCGGGCCCTGCCGCTCGGGTTTCCGCCGCGATAAACGCCGCCACCGAACCGATTTCCTGCTGCGCCAGATGATAGCCATCCGGCCAGGCATCGTGCTGCGCATAGTAACGGAACGCGTGCTCCGCTTCGCCGATGCTGGACGTGCTGGTACCCACCACCACGCCGACACGGTCCGCGCCATACTGCGCGATCACCGCACGCACATTCGCGTCGATCTGTTGCAATGCGAGCCGCAACAACGCGCTGTTGCGGCCACGCAGCGGCGGCGGCATGTCGGATACATCGGGCATCGGCAATGGCACTTCCCCCAGCACCATCGGCCGTCCACCAGACCACACGTCGGTTGTCTTCATGCTGTCGGGCATGGTCGCAGCAAACAGGTTCTGCGCAACAGTATCCGCACCAGCCCCCAACGCACACACAATCCCGAGACTGTCCAGCGACACATCGGACATGATCACATCCCCCCGATATCGCGCGAGACGACATCCAACCGGTATCCATCGGCCAGATTATCCAGATGCTGCACACCCGCCGCATCGCGATACGTCACCAGCCAGCGTGTTCCGCCATGCACCAGCGCACGCTCGGTGCCTTGCTCCTCCAGAGTCCAGCCCTGCGGCAGCACCGCACGAATTGCCTCGGCGGGCCAGAGTGTAAATTGCACATCGTCCAGCACGCGCTCGGACCGCACCTGCGGCGGCAGCCACGGGGCACGCTGTTCGTCCAGCCGCAGCCCATCCCAGCGCAACCGCGCGCCGGACTGGCCGAGCGCCTGAACCAGCAGACGCACTTCGTCCCGGTCGATCTCGAGCAGACTTTCCAGATCCATCTGGTGCTGGTTGAACGTGAAATGCAGCTTCTGTTGCTGGAACACCTCGCGCCCCAGTAACGACGGCTGCAAGCGCAGAGGCGGCAACGCAATGCGCGGTGTGGCCTCGTGCGTCTGCACACAAGCCGCCAGCGGCAATGCAGCCAGCAGCAGAGAACGTCTGTTCAGCATGCGGCTTCCCCTCCCCCGTGGCTGTTGCGTGTTTGAAAGCATGGGGAAATCACCCATGTCAAACCGATCCCCAATAGCATGGTCAGCCCGAAAACCGACAAGGCGGGCGTCGCCGACAGGAACAACAGGCCGAACGACAACCACGTGCTGGCGCCCCCCACACAGATTGCAACCCAGGCGGAGTCATCGCCCTGATGCTCGGTCAGGATGATGCCGAAATCGGATCCCATCCCCAGGATCAGCAGCAAGGCCAGAACATTGAACAGCTGGAACGGGACCCCCATCCAGCCCAGAATTGCCACGGTCAGCAAACTGCCAATTGCGGTGGGCATAATGGCAAGCCAGGCCTGATTTCTCAGCCGCCAGTAAAGAACGGCAAACACCGCGATATATCCGGCCACCAGAAGCCACGTCATGATCTGACGATAATGCCCGAGCATGCCGGAAATATCCGACACCATGTCCACCCAGCGCACGCCCGGCACCTGCCCCGCCACGGCGGCAAGTTCGGGTAAAACACTAAACGACGGAATGCCCGTCAGCATCACCACGCTCGAAAATCCCGCCTGCGCGTTCCCTGACCACAGCGCCCGGAACGGCACCGAGACCGGATCATGCAGGAAATCATCCAGCGAGATCGGCGTTGCGGAAAACTGGAATGGCGACAGATCTTCCCCGGTCTGATCTGCCACGCCCTTCACCACCGCAGCTTCCAGCGCATCAACCAATGCGGCATTGCGCGTCTGCATTTGCTCCGACGGCAGCCAGTCGGTGATGGCGCGATAACCGGTGATGTAGTTCCTGTCGCGCATTATGCGTAATTGCGCGGTGAGCTGTTCTTCCTGTCGCAACACATCTTCCGCGGAAGCACCCCGGACAAGGTAGAACTGCGCCGGGCTTGGCAGACCGAGCAGATCGCTGATCTTGCGCTGCTGCGCGACCAGTGAAGCAGGCGAGCTTTGCAGGCCGCGTAAATCGTCGTGGGATTTCAGATTCCAGATACCCCCCACCGTCAGCAGCGTCACAACCCCGAACGTCGCCATCCACGCCCGGCTTTTGCGCACCACAGGCCAGGATTTTTCTGTCCGCCCGACCCATGTGGCAAACCGCGTCTGCCGCAGTTCGCCCCGGTCGAGCCACGGTGCCCAGCACAGGATCGTCAGGAATGCTGCCGTCAGACCAACCGCCGAGAACAACGCCATCTGGCGCAACCCCTGTAACGGCGCGACGCCCATGGCCAGATAAGCCAGCACCGTGGTTCCCAACGCCAGCAGCAACGACGGCAGCAGGTGCCAGAGAATGCTCCACCGCGCGGAAGCGGGTTTGCCCTGCCGGCTGGTGAACCAGTGAATGCCGTAATCCTCGGCCACGCCAACCAGGCTGGCACCGAAGACCAGAGTCAGAACATGGATCTTGCCGAAGATGAGCACAGTCACACTCAGCGCCGCCGTCACCCCGATCACCAACGACAGGCCGACAACCAGCATCGGCGTGATCGATCGAAATACCAGCCACGCAAACAGCAGCACCGCAGCCAGAGACCCGAAGCCGATAACGTCCATCTCCTGATTGGCGCGCACGGCGGCCGCCTCGGCGTGCAATGGAACGCCTGCGTGCAGGATCTGAATGTCGGGAACCTGCGCGCGGGCCGCTGCATCCGCGCTGTCGAGCGCATCCTGCAGATGGGCAACACCATCCAGGCTGAAGGCCGAGCCAACCGTTTCGTAACGCAGTGCCTGCCAGTATTTACCATCGGCCTGCAGGGTTCCGCTGGCGTCTATGCTCGCATGCAGATCGCGCACGCGGCCCTGCCACCAGCCGGTCCACAACCCCAGCGGGTCGCGCTGCCAGTCGGTCAGGCGCGCGCCCCCCATCAATCCGTAAAGGCCTGCCAGAGATTTTTCGATCTGCGTTGCAGGATCGGCCTGCTGCAGATTCTCGCGCTGCACATCGGTCAGCATCCGGTTGCGATACGGCATGTAGAAACGCTGCGCATCATCGAACCAGCGCTCCAGACGATTCGTCTCGCGCAGATAGGAATTACGCGCGATCTCGTCCCGATAGGACTGCGCCGCACGCAGCGCCTGTTCCGGTGTACCTGCGCCAACCAGCACGAAAACCTGTCGCGATCCCGCATCCGATATCTGCTGCCCGATCTGCAGCGCCGCGCGGTCGTGTCCACTGCCCGACAACAGGGCGAGGATGTCGTTGTCGAACCGCGGGTTGCGCCAGAAATGCACCTGGTGCCAAGCCAGCAGCAACATGAGGACCGCCCACACTGCGGCCAGTATTTTCCAGATCCGCCGCATTGAAGAATGTGAAATCTCGCTAGTCAAAACGTGTCAGCTCGTCTCGGGTCAGGCCACTTGCCCCCGGCTCCAGATTGCTGAGCACAATATCGATCTGGTCGCCGTTCTGCTCGTCGATCTTCACGTGTCTGACGAACCGGTCGCCCGCTATGAAAACGCGTTTCAGCACACGCCCGAGCACGCCTTCTTTCGGGTCGAGAGTCAGTTCCCAGTTACCGGCGGGAAGGCTCACCGCCTGCATCGAGAAATATTCGCTCAACGTCGCCAGATTGCCCGACAGCACCGAAAACAGCAGCGAATTCACCACACGCAGTCCGGGCTGGGTGGCGGAATCCACCTCGGTCTGCTGCCCGCCATCGGCACGGCGGGTACGTATCTGTGTGGAGGTGATCACGATTTCAGAAGCAAACGGACGCTCCGTGCTCCAGATCACACCGCGATCGCGCGCCAGCACAAACCGCCCTTGCGAGCGCAGCGGGTTCCGGAAACCGGAGACCTGCTTTTCCTGCGCGAACTGCCCGCGCAAAACCGGCACATTGACCAGCTTCTGGCGGATATCCTCGATCGAGTCGGCACGCGCCTGCGACGCGCACGCCCCCATCAGCGCCAGCATGAACAGCCTGCGGTTCATTGCGGCGATACTCCCAGCTTTTCCCACAGGACTGGCGGGCACACGTATTGCATCTCGCCATTGCGCATATCGACGGCAACCTGAATGGTATGCGCGCGCGTCAGCACAGTGCCATCCGTCGCATCGGTGAATGTATACGTCACCTTCAGGCGGTTTTCATATTCGACAATGATCGTGCTGACCCGGACATTTTGCCCATAACGAATGGGACGGATGTATTTCACGCGCATGTCGACAATCGGCCACGCATAACCCGATTCACGCATCTGCAGATAATCGTAGTCGAATTTCTGCAGCAGCCGGTTGCGGGCAATTTCCATATAGCGCACGTAATTGCCGTGCCAGACGATATCCATCGGGTCCAGGTCGTGAAACGCGGGCGAGAGTTCGGTCTCGTGCGTCAGATGTGGCGCAGGCTGTTCCATATTTACCTCTGCTTTGTGCCAGCTGCCTGGTCCCAGAATGGGAAAAAATTGAACCAGCTATAGGGGGCGTCCATCAAACGCTGTTCGATCCATGCGGCAAACTGCCGGGCATATCCGGCCAGTGCCTGTTCGCGATTACCGCGCGGCAGCACGATCCGGTCGGCAAGGCGTTCGAAGAATACATGATACTTGCCGCGCATCTTCACACTGGCCATCAGAAACACCGGACAGCCGAGCATTGCGGCGAGCACATACGGACCGATGGGAAACGGTGCCTTGTGCTGCAGGAAATCCGCCTCGACGCACCGGCCGCTGGCAACCGGAACACGGTCGCCGACAATGGCGATAAACTCTCCGGCTTCAACCCGTTGCAGCAACGCCATGGCGGTCTCGGCGTCGAAGTCGGTGACCTCGATAAAATTGAGGTGCTTGCGCATGTCGAGCCGCGCCAGCATCCGGTTGAACTGCACCGCATGCCCCGTATGCACGATGATGTTGATCCGCAGTTCCGGTTCCTGCGCGGCCATCACCTGGCACAGTTCCAGGCAACCGATATGCGCCGTGACAATCACGCCACCCTGCCTTGCCCGGATCTGCGTTGTGATAATCTGCTTGTCGTGCACTTCAATCCGCGATGACGGAAAGCGCCCGGACATGGCCAGCATCTTGTCCATCACGGTTTCCGCAAAGGAAAAGAAATGCCACACGCTGTGATACCAGCGCGGCGGGGTTCCCATTGCAGGCATGGCGGCATGCAGACGCTGTAAATACAGCATGGAGGACTGGCGCGCCACGCGCCCTGTCAGCCAGTAATACAGAACCGCCGGATACACGAATATCTGAAACAGCCACCGCCCCACATAGCGATCGACCGCGTACAAGAACCACATCCCCGCGACAACAGTGCTTTCTTGCAATTCGGCCCAGTGTGGGGAGTTTTTGTTGTCGGACATCACGCAAACCTGCGCATCAGCAATTGCGGAAGCCGCCGCAGCATGCCGAAGAACAAACGCGTATGCATCCACGAGATCTGCAGATTGTCGCGCCAGACCTTGAAATGTGAAACACCATTGTTCGGGTACGTCACATTCACATCAAGGTTCACCACATCAACACCGCGCCAGTATAACCGCACGATGACCTCGGTATCGAAGTCCATCCGCAGGCCGGTTTTCTCGCGTTCGAGCAACGCCATGACCGGCGCCAGAGGATACAGGCGAAACCCGCACATGGAATCCCGAATGGCAAACGACAGTGTGTTGATCCACACCCAGACATGCGTGGCATAGCGCCCATACAGACGCGCCTTCGGCACCGAACTGTCATACACCGGACAGCCACAGATAATGTCCGTCGGATGCGCACGCCCCAAAGTCATGAAACGCGGAATATCACGTGTGTCGTGCTGCCCGTCCGCGTCGATCTGCAATACGTGCGTATAACCGTTCTGCGCTGCCTTGCGGAATCCGGCGCAGACGGCAGCCCCCTTACCCTGGTTCTGTGGCAGATGAATCAGCGACACCTTGCCCGCATACATGGAAACCAGCGTCTGCAGAACTTCCTTGCAGGCAGCATCCGATCCGTCGTCGACCAGCAGGCATGGCACATCATGCGTCGCCACACCCGCCACGACCTGCGCTATGGCTGCGCCGTGATTGTAAACCGGGATGACAACCAGCGGCGCAAAAGATTCAGGCGCGGTCATCGCTCGCCTGCCCAAACAGAATGCGTCCACTCGCATGCGTTCCCTGCGCCGATGTGTACAGGAACTCCACACGCCCGGTATCCTGCTTGTATGTCAGTGTCAGCAGCAACCGGGTATCCGGCTGAGTCACCTTCTGGAATTTCAACACCTGCACACCGCAAAATTGCGGCGGCACCGCAAAGGCCCGGCGTGCGAAATGCACAGCCCAGTCCAGTTGCGCAACGCCCGGAAGAATGGGGATTTCCGGAAAGTGCCCGTTGAACACCGCCAGATCGGGCGTGACGTGCAGTTCAATCTCGGCCTGATAATCTTCCCGCAGACGCCATTCGGCTTCGGGCCGTTCCGGCGCAAACAGGCCGCGCAACAAGGCATCGGGCGTTTTTCCCTGTGCGTTGCTGGGCAATGCTTCAACAAACCGCCACGCACGCGGCCGAATGTTTGTTGCCTGAAAACCGGCCAGGTACGTCTTCAACATTTGCGAAAGCGCGCGCCTGCCATCGGTACGCAAATGCGCGAACCCGTCCGCCGTCGGCACGATCACCGCTGCCAGAGACGTGCGCTTGCCTGGCAGGGCAACAACACGTGCCTCGCGCACCAGCGCATGGCTGCACAGCACCTGTTCCAGCTCGGTCAGCGAGACGCGCTGCTCCTCAATCTTCACGATACGGTCTGCGCGGCCGAGCAGTTCCAGTTCGCCATTCCGGCTGTCTGCACGGTCCTCTGTCGGCCACCAGTCGTCATTCGGCAGAAATGCGGATCTTATATGCAGCACCCCATCGACGATCCTCCAGGTGACACCCGGACATTCCGACCAGGAAGCTGGAGCCCTGCCCTGATCCTTCCAGAGCACACACCCGGTTTCGCTGCTGCCATAGATCTCGACCGGCATGCAGTGCAGGCACGTCTTGGTGGTGTCTACAGCATCGGGCGACAGTTTGCCGCCGGCAGAAAAAACCACGCGCACATGCCCCTGCACCGACGACCAGTCGCTTTCTTCAGGCAGGCGCTTCAGATGCGCGGGGCTGGAGATCAGCACCGATGGCCCACCGGACAGCGCGACGATCATGTTCTCGGGGTAGAGCAGCCGCTGCGTGCCCATAGGCCGGCCAGCGGAAAGCGGCCAGAAAAACCCGAAGATCAGGCCGTAGAAATGCTGATGCGATACGGTGGCGTAAACGCGCGCATCCCCCAGTCTTTCACCCCAGCTCGCTTCCAGCGTTTCCACTTCGCGCATGAGCTGCGCCAGCGTTTTCACGATACTCTTCGGCGTCCCCGTAGAACCCGAGGTAAAGACAAACAGTCGGGCAACCTGTGCATCCAGATGCGGGAACGCGACCGTCGCTGCATTGGCTACTGGTGCCAGAACATCTGCGCGCCCGGGAATGTTGCCCGCAAATCCATCTACCAGATTGCTCAGCGATGCCTGTGTGCCGGGCTGTATATCGCCCGGCAGATAGACATCTTTCCCCGCATACCATGCCCCGTACAAAGCCGCCGCAAACTCGAGCGCATCGTCGTGATACAGCGCCCAGTCATGGCCGGGCTGCGCGGCAAATGCAGCGTGCCAGGCCGCGACGCGTTGCTGAAAATGGGCATGGGAAACTGCACTGCCCAGCCGGTCGAATCCCATCACGCGTGTTGATGGCGCGCCCGACGCCAGGGCAGTCAGCGGAACATGCTCAACCATGGCGGGCTGCCGGAATAAAGCGCGCACGAAAAAACCATTCTCCAACAAAAAGCAGCGCCATCAGCACGTAAGAGATCAACCCGGTATACAACGCCCAGATCTGGTCGGACGCGCCCAAGGCCAGCCCAGCCGCCACGACTGCATTGAAAACGAAAAAGGCACACCAGATCTGCGTTACCCGTCGTGTGTAGAACACGCCCTCGGGCGGCAGGTCCGGAGTTTTCAGCCGTGCGATACGCTCGATCGCACTAGGCCCCCGATACAGACTGCCGGCGAACACGGCCAGAAACCCCAGGCTGACCAACACCGGGTAAACCTTCAGTGGTAACGCGGCGTTAGAAGCAAAAGTAACCGCCGCCAGTATCGCCGCCCCCACCACCAGAAACCAGGTGATCCAGTCGCGCACCAGCAGCGCCCGCAGCACAGCAATTCCCAGCAGAAAGACAGCAATCCAGCGCGGTTCCACGCGCCCAAGCCCCGCATAGACCAGCAGCGGATAAAAAGCGGCTATGGCAACAGACAGGGCTCGCAGCATTCCACCGTTACGCCGCGACGCCGTGGACCAGATTGTACAGCGCGTCCACGACATCCTGAATGGTGCGCACAGCTTTGAACGCCTCGGGCTTCAGCGGCTGGCTGGACAGAGACTTCAGCTGCACGATCAGATCGACAGCATCGATGCTGTCGATATCCAGATCTTCATACAGACGGGCCTCCAGCGTCACGCGCTCGGGCGCGATTTCGAACGTCTGGTGAAGCACCGAGACAATTTTCTCGTAGATTTCCTGCTTGGTCATTTTCAACTGCTTTGACTCTAAAATTACTGCTGCCGGTTTGCCGCGATAAACGCCGCCAACGCACGAACGCTGGAGAAATGCGTCCGCGTTTTTTCAGTATCCGGAGAAAGGCTCAGCTTGTACCGCTTCTGAAGCGCCAGCCCCAGTTCGAGCGCGTCGATCGAATCGAGCCCCAGCCCCTCGATAAACAAAGGCGCTGTCGAATCGATATCGTCCGGCAGAACGTCCTCGAGGGACAGTGCCGAGATAATCAGTTCTTTGACTTCGTGCTCAAGTTGCTGCACTGGCCTGCGCTCCGGAAAAATATCTCGTCAGGTATTCTGTCAGCCGCCGAACGGCAACCGTTTCTTCGTCATTTTGGGAAAGAAACTGGCGAACAGGGATATCGTCACAAACGCGCAACGTATACCGCGCCCCATGCAGGGGCACGTGGTACCATTTCTCGCCCTTGCCCAGAAACATTGGCTCACACGTGATCCGCACCGGGGTAATATCCAGCCCGCCGCGCACCGCAATATTGGCGGCGCCGCGCTGCAGACGCATCGGCTCGTTCCGGCGTGTGCGTGTGCCTTCGGGGAAAATGACCAGCCGCCCCCCGTTTTGAACCGCAACGATACAGTCTTCGACCAGGCCGGGACCGTCATCGTTCATCAGGTAACCGGCCGCCGAAACAGGGCCATATGTGAACGGGTTGCGCAGCAACGCCGCTTTGACCACGCAATCCGCATCGGGCAGATGCGCGATCAGGATAACAACATCCAGCAAGGTCGGGTGATTGGCCAGGATCAGCAGCCCCCGGCGGTTCAGCCGTTCCAGCCCCTGCACGTTGCAGGTCATGATCCCCAGCACGCGCAGCAGCACGACAAACAACGCAAAACTGCGCTGGATCAGTTGCCGCGCCAGCAGCTTCCGGTAATGCGGATCGCGCACGAACAGTCGTAACAACGGGAACGCAACCAGCAATATCATCAGGCCACCGGCACCGAAGCTGGAATAAGCCAGCGCCACCGAACAGACCCGCCAAATCCTCATTGCCCGGTCACGCATCGGACGACAGGCGATGCCAGCGCCACCCCGTGTTGCCCGTCCGGTGCGTCAGACAGGTATCGTCCGAAATGACGAACCTGTGCACATCGAGCATATGCGGCAGAGCGCTCCCCAGGGCCGACATGACTGATGCATCAGTCTCAAGACCAATACGCATCCCCTCGCCCTGGTCCGGGCGCACATTCCAGGCCCAGGCGTAACAGGCTGGGGCTTCATCCAGGAATTCGGAAAAAACCTCCGGCACTAACGCATCATAGGCAACGACCAGCACTTCCGGCGTTCCTTCGGCCAGCAGTCCGGCCGCTTCCAGCAGCGCGGCCTCCGCCGTTGCCGTGCCAGCGCCCAGAGCCGTGTAATTCCCGTGATTTGAACGCAGCATCGAATACTGGGCCGCGATGGCGTTATGCACCGCCAGACCGAACGATGTGGGCGAGACAACCCCCTCGTTCACCAGTTCCTTCAGCAGGTCATGCGTGCGCACGATATCGCCATAACGCGAGGCAAAAATCAGCGGAACATTGTTGTCCTCGGCCTTCTGGCACCAGAGCGCGACTTGAACCGCCATCCGGCCCAGCGGATCGATGCGCCGCCGGGCCATGGCGGGAACATCGGTCAGTGCGGGTGGCTCGAGCCCCACGGGGGCACAGGGCTGCCGCGCCCATGCGCGCCAAGCCTCCTGTGTGTGCAGTCCAGACGCATACCCGGCCCAGCCGCTGATATTAAACTTCAGCATGCTGCTCATTACCCATATTAAATAATAAACTCAAATGGCGATTTTCCAGATCCCATCGCAGCCCCAGCAATAAAAAAAGGCGCCCGGTTCCCCGAGCGCC
>JAVBJV010000010.1:0-157121 GCA_031546815.1 Acetobacteraceae bacterium | reverse complement strand
CCCTCCCCAAGGGACGCATTCTGCAGGAATGCACCCCGCTGCTGAATCGCGCCGGGATCATCCCCGGCAGCGATTTTTCCGACGAAGGCAGCCGACATCTGCGCTTCCCCACCAACAACCCGGCGCTGGACATCGTGCGGGTGCGTTCGTTCGATGTGGCGACGTTCGTGGCGTTCGGCGCAGCGCAGATCGGTATTTGCGGCGCCGACGTGCTGATGGAATTCGACTACCCCGAGATCTACGCCCCGCTGGATCTGGGCATCGGCAAGTGCCGGATCAGCACCGCCGAACCCGTCTCCACCGCAGGCACCGACGACCCGGCCCGCTGGTCGCAGGTGCGGGTGGCGAGCAAATACCCCAACATCGCCCGCCGCCACTTCGCCACGCGCGGCATCCAGGCCGAGATCGTGCATCTGAACGGCGCAATGGAACTGGCGCCCAGCATGGGGCTGTGCCGGCTGATCGTCGATCTGGTGCAGACCGGCTCCACCCTGAAGGCCAACGGGCTGGTGGAGACCGAGACCATTGCCAACGTCACCTCACGCCTGATCGTCAACCGCACGGCGCTGAAAACGCGGCCCGAGCAGGTCGGCGCGTGGATCGAAACCTTCCGGGCGGCGCTGAACGCATGAAACGACTGAACACGACGGACGCCACATTCGCAGCTGATTTCACCGCCTTGCTCGACAGCGCGCGCGATACCACGGCGCAGGTGGACGATGCGGTCTCCGCCATCATCGCCGACATCCGCAAACATGGCGACGACGCGCTGTGCCGCATCACCACCCATTTCGACCGCTTCACGCTGACGCCAGACAAAATCCGCATCACCGAGGACGAGATCGACCGCGCCTCGGCTTCGGTTTCGGCGGATATGCACGCCGCGCTTGATCTGGCGGCCACGCGGATCGAGGCCTTCCACAAGGCGCAGCTGCCGCAGGACATCCAGATCACCGACGCCACGCAGACCGAACTCGGCATGCGCTGGAACGCGGTGGATGCGGTGGGTCTGTATGTGCCGGGCGGGAAAGCCGCCTATCCGTCCTCGGTGTTGATGAACGCCATTCCGGCACGTGTGGCGGGTGTGGCGCGCATCGCCATGTGCGTGCCAACGCCCGATAACGTGCTGAACCCGCTGGTCCTCGCCGCCGCCAAACGCGCGGGCGTGACGGAAGTATTCCGCATTGGCGGCGCGCAGGCCGTGGCGGCGCTGGCCTATGGCACCGCGACAGTGGCACCGGTCGACAAGATCGTCGGCCCCGGCAATGCCTATGTGGCCGAGGCGAAGCGGCAGGTGTTTGGCAAGGTGGGTATCGACTCCATCGCCGGCCCGTCCGAGGTGGTGGTGCTGGCCGATGCCGACAACAATCCGGCGCACGTCGCCATGGACCTGCTGGCACAGGCCGAGCACGACGAAGCCGCACAATCCATCCTGATCACCACCGACGCCGCCTTCGCCGACAAGGTGACTACGGAAGTCGCCCGCCTGATCCCCACGCTGGACCGCGCCGCCATTGCCGGTGCCTCGTGGCGCGACAACGGCGCGGTGATTCTGGTCCGTGACTGGGACGAAGCCGCCCGCCTGACCGACCATCTGGCCCCCGAACATCTGCAGATCATGGTGGCCGACCCCAAGGCGCTGTTCGGCCGTATCCGCCACGCGGGCGCGGCGTTCCTGGGCCGGTTCTGCCCGGAAGCGCTGGGCGATTACATCGCCGGGCCGAACCACGTGCTGCCCACCGGGCGGACGGCGCGGTTTGCCTCGGGACTGTCGATCTTCGACTTCCTGAAACGCACCACCTGGATTTCCGCCACCCCGGCCTCGCTGGCGGCTCTGGGGGGGGCTGCGGTGACGCTCGCCCGTGCGGAAGGGTTACAGGCGCATGCGGAAAGCATCGCCCAGCGGTTATAAGTGACTTATTTCGGCGGGAATCCTTGACCGCAGCCGGTTCGGGCATCATGTTCCGCGCCGACGACCCTTACCACCAGCCCTGCGGGGCTGGTCGCGTTATGAAAGAGGCGGGATGTCTAAAGAAGACATGATCGAGTTTTCGGGAACAGTTGTGGAATTGCTCCCCAATGCCATGTTCCGCGTGAAGCTGGATAACGACCATCAGATCCTGGCGCATACCAGCGGCAAGATGCGCAAGAACCGTATTCGCGTGCTCGCGGGCGACCGTGTGAATGTCGAGATGACTCCGTACGATCTGACCAAGGGTCGGATCACGTTCCGCTTCAAGTAATCCCGTGACGGCACGACTGGTTCTGGCGTCCGCGTCACCGCGTCGGCTGGACCTGCTTGCCCAGATTGACATCACGCCAGATGCCGTCGTGCCCGCAGAGATCGACGAAACCCCCACGAAAACCGAAACCCCGCGCCAACTGGCGGCGCGTCTGGCGCATGCCAAGGCGCTGGCGGTGGCCGCGCTGCACCCCGACGCCTTCGTGCTGGCGGCGGATACGGTGGTGGGGGTTGGCCGGCGTATTCTGGGTAAACCTGAATCCGAAGCCGATGCGCGGCGCATGCTGGCCATGCTGTCCGGGCAGCGGCACAGCGTGCACACGGGCCTTGCCGTCATCGCCCCCGGTGGACGCATGGCCGAACGCTGCGTCAGCAGTGTGGTCGCCTTTTCGCGCCTGAACCCGCAGCAGACCGACGCCTTCATCGCCAGCGGCGAATGGCAGGGCAAGGCAGGCGGATACGCCATTCAGGGCCGCGCGGCCGCCTTTACCCGCTTCCTGTCCGGCAGCCATTCCAACGTGGTGGGCCTGCCACTGTTCGAGACCGCACAATGCCTGCGCGGGCTTGGGTATCCTCTGCCGTGAGTGTGCAGATCCTCGCGGTGTCGTCGCCGGGCGAGGTGCGGATTCTGGCCTGCGACGATACCGGTCCCCTCGATGCTGCCGTCCACCGCCCCGCACTGCGTCATCGCGTGGGCGAGATCTGGCGCGCGCGCATCACCGCGGTGGTGCCCGCCATGGCGGGGGCGTTTGTGGACCTGGACGGTGTATCCGGCTTCCTGCCCGACAGCGCCGGCGCCAAAGGCCGCACCGAGGGCGAGATCCTGCCCGTGCGCATCACCCGCGCCGCACAGGGCGGCAAAGGCCCACGTCTGGCGGCGGGTGCGGCTCCGGACGGCCCGGCGGGACTGGTAACGCCTGCACCACATGCACTGCTGACACTGGCGGCTTTGCACCCCGATGCACCGATTGCCGCATCGTCGCTGGAGCTGATGGCGGAACTCACCCCGATGCTGGGCGCACGCATTCGCCACAAGCCCGATATCACCGCAATGTTCGAGGGGGAGTTCGCCGCCCTGCTCGTCCCCGATGTAGCACTGCCGCAGGGCGGCGCACTGCGCATCCACCCGACCCCGGCGCTGACCGCCATCGACACCGATATCGGCGCGGGCACCGGCGCGCGACAGGGCAAACAGACATCGCAACTGGCGTTCAACCGCGCCATGCTGCCAACGCTGGCGCGCCAGATCCGGGCGCGGAATCTGTCGGGCGGCATCGTGGTCGATCTGGCTGGTATGCCGATGCGCCAGCGCGCCGAACTGGCCGATCCACTGCGTGCGGCGCTGAGCGCCGACCCGCTGCAACCGCGCCTGCTGGGCTTCACCGCGCTGGGTCTGGCCGAGATCCTGCGCCCGCGCGTGGAACCACCCCTGCACGAATTCTTCACCGGCCCACACGCCGCCGGTCTGACCGCGCTGCGGGCGGCACTGCGCGAGAATCGGACCGGGATATCCGCGTCTGCAGCCATTGCCTCTGCCCTGATCGCTGACCCGGACGCGCTGGCGGCATTCCAGCGCGAAACTGGTAAAGTATTCTGCATCGACAGCGACCCCGGCCTTGCGCCTGGACAATGGACTCTGAAATGACCCCACGCCCCTGCCCGATCTGCAAGAAACCCGCTGACCCGGCCTTTACGCCGTTCTGTTCCAAACGCTGCGCCGACGTCGATCTCGGCCGCTGGTTCGGTGGCGAATACCGGGTTGCGGCCGTCGAGAGCGATGAAGACGAAGAAAATGCACTTTCCCCCGACAAGGGAGCTTGATCACCCGGCGCGAGTGGCTTATACGCGCGCCTCTACCCCGGTGCCCAGATAGCTCAGTTGGTAGAGCATGCGACTGAAAATCGCAGTGTCGCTGGTTCGATCCCGGCTCTGGGCACCATTCTCTCCCCCCATTCGATGATATCGCCGCAAACAGCAGAGCGTTTCTGCACGTGCGGTTGTGTGCAGGAAAACGATCGATATCATGCGCTGATCTGCAACAGTTATTGATGTATCCCGAAGGCTAATGAAGCGACACCAAGATGGACGAGGCATCTGAAGTTAAAACTGCCAGCGCCCCGAACTTCGCCCAGATTAATATCTAGCTACCTATGAGCAAACCGCAGCCAAGGCTCAGTGTGTACGGGATATCTTTGCGAAGCGTAACATAAAGATCTCAGGTGGGACCTCGTTGGAGTTGTTGCTGAAACAGGCCAATACTCTCAGCCGCGAATGGGCTGCGCAGTGCACGTCAGAGGCGCAAGTGCTTGTTGAAGCAGCTCATGTAGACCGACTGGTTGATGCCATCATTTACCTGTCCGATGAACCAGACATTCAGGAGGCGCTGAAACGCATGGCACGCAAGGTCATGCAGCCTGGCAACAGAAATCCGTCGCAAGGGAAAGATATGCTTTGGGAGGTTGTCTTGCTCGCCGATCTGAAGAGAGACGGCCTGTCAGCCAGAGCTGCGGAACCGGATATCGTGGTCGAATTTGAAACAGGAAATTACTATATTGCCTGCAAAAAAATCTGGTCTCCTGAAAACGTTGAGAAGCAAATTAACAAAGCCAGCGACCAACTCAAACCATTCAAAAATAGAATCATTGCGTTGAACCTAGATGATTTGTCGCCCGCATACAGCGTGTTTGCCTCGCAGAACCGAGATGCCGGAATGGAGTTCCTGCACAATTGCAACGGTGCTTTCGTAGTGCGCAATCAGCAGGTTCTGTCGAAAGCCGTCATAGAGAATAAATGCGATGGCTTCATCATCTCAACAACGGCCGTTGCTATGCTTAAAGAGGAGAAAGAGCCTTTCAATCTTATTATTCAAGCGACGCTCTGGCCCTCGGAGGACACCACTCCTAAAGCGTGCAGCCAATTTCAAGCCTTCTACAAGCACTGGACTAACCCATAGTAAAAAAAATAATGCTGCCTTCGACTACAGCACGTCGGTGATTCTGCACCAAGACCTCACATAAAAAACCCGCCGGATCGCTCCGGCGGGTTTTTTGTATCGCGAAGGCTCAGAATGCCAGCGGCGCTGCCTGCACTACCAACGGCATCTTGCGCACGGTTTCCAGCACCGCCTCGGGCACCGGCTCGTCCAGGCTGACCAGGCAGATCGCGTCGCCCCCCTGCGCCGCGCGACCCAGATGGAACGTCGCGATGTTCAGCCCCGCATCCGCCAGCGCCACGCCGAATTTGCCGATGAAGCCGGGCTTGTCCTGGTTGGTCACATACAGCATATGGCGCGCGAAATCGGCTTCCACCGGAATGCCCTTGATGTCGACCAGACGCGGCTTGCTGCCCGCAAACAACGTGCCCGCCACCCAGCGCGTGTCCTTGTCCGTCGTCACCGAGATACGCACCAGAGTCTGATATTCGCTGGTGCGGTCATGCACAACTTCCGCAACTTCGATCCCATGTTCACGCGCGGCTGTCGGCGCGCTGACCATGTTCACGCCTTCCATCATCGGACCAAGCAACCCGGCCAGAACCGCCGCCGTCAGCGGCTTGTGGTTCACGTGCGCAGCATGGCCTTCGTATTCGATCGCCACGCGGCGGATCGCCCCGTCGCGCGTCATGGTCAGCTGCCCCGCGAACGAACCCAGCTGGCGGCACAGTTCCATATATGGCTTCAGACGCGGAGCATCTTCCGCACTGACCGACGGCATGTTGATCGCATTGGTCACCGCGCCGGTCATCAGGAAGTCGCTCATCTGTTCGGCGACCTGAAGCGCCACATTCTCCTGCGCTTCCGCCGTCGAGGCACCCAGATGCGGCGTGCAGACCACGTTCTCGATCCCGAACAGCGGCGATTCTTTCGCCGGTTCCGTCTCGAACACGTCGAGCGCCGCGCCCGCCACATGGCCGGACTTCAACGCCTCGGCCAGTGCGGCTTCATCCACCAGACCACCGCGCGCGCAGTTGACGATGCGCACGCCTTTTTTCATCGAGGCAATCGCCTTGGCCGAGATCACGTTACGCGTGGAATCGGTCAGCGGCGTGTGCAGCGTGATGAAGTCGGCGCGGCGCAGCAGGTCTTCCAGTTCGGCCTTCTCGACGCCCAGTTCCAGCGCGCGCTTTTCCGACAGGAACGGATCGTACGCGACGACCTTCATCTTCAGGCCAACCGCACGGTCCGCCACGATGGAACCGATATTGCCGCAACCGATCAGGCCCAGAACCTTGCCCGTCAGTTCCACGCCCATGAAGCGGTTCTTTTCCCACTTCCCGGCCTTGGTCGAAGTGCTGGCTTCCGGGATCTGGCGGGCGAGCGCGAACATCATTGCAATCGCGTGTTCCGCCGTGGTGATGGCGTTGCCGTGCGGCGTATTCATCACCACCACGCCCTTGGCGGTGGCGTGCTTCACGTCGACGTTATCCACACCGATCCCTGCGCGCCCCACCACTTTCAGGTTGGGGGCGACGTCCAGCACTTCCTTGGTCACCTTGGTGGCCGAGCGGATCGCCAGACCGTCGTACTGCCCGATAATCTCGCGCAGTTCGGCGGGCGTCAGGCCCGTCTTCACATCCACATCCAGGCCGCGATCCTTGAAGATCGCCACAGCCGCCGGAGACAGTTTGTCCGAGATAAGAACTTTGGCCATTGCGATTACTCCGCCGCCTGCGTTTTGAAAGATTCAGCCACCGTATCCGCCGCCCAGTCGAGCCACGGCAGTACCGCGGCCACATCCGCCGCTTCCACCGTTGCACCAGCCCAGACGCGCAGACCCGGAGGCGCATCGCGATACCCGCCGACATCCAGCGCCACGCCTTCCTTTTCCAGCGTCGAGGCAATCTGCTTGGCGGCCTTCGCCTGCCCATCTGCGTCGAGCGCGGTGAACCACGGCGCGGTGATCGATAGGCAGATCGACGTGCACGAACGCACGGCCGGATCCTTGGCGAGGAACGCGTAATTCGGCGTCTTTGCTTCCCACGCGGCCACGGTCTTCAGGTTGCCCTCGGCACGCGCGATCAGCGCCTTCAGGCCGCCGGTCTTCTCGGCCCAGCGCAGCCCGTCGAGCGCGTCTTCAACGCACAGCATCGATGGTGTGTTGATGGTTTCGCCCTTGAAGATGCCTTCGCTGAGCTTGCCACCGCTGGTCATGCGAAAGATCTTCGGCAGCGGCCAGGCGGGCTTGTAGGTCAGCAGACGTTCCACGGCGCGCGGCGACAGCGCGATCATGCCGTGCGCACCTTCACCGCCCAGCACTTTCTGCCAGGACCAGGTGACGACATCCAGCTTGTCCCACGCCAGATCCATGGCGAATGCGGCAGACGTGGCGTCGCAGATCGCAAGGCCTTCGCGGTCGGCGGCGATCCAGTCGCCGTTCGGCACGCGCACGCCGCTGGTGGTGCCGTTCCAGGTGAAGACGACATCGTGCCGCCAGTCGACCTGCTTCAGATCGGGCAGCTCGCCATACGGTGCTTTCAGCACGCGCGCATCCAGCTTGAGCTGCTTGGTAATATCGGTGGCCCAGGTTTCGCCGAAGGATTCGAACGCAACAACGTCGACCGGGCGCGCGCCCAGCAGCGACCACAGCGCCATTTCCACGGCGCCCGTGTCGGACGCGGGAACGATGCCCAGACGCCAGTCAGCCGGCATGTTGAGAACGGCCTTCGAACGGTCGATGACTTCCGCCAGCTGCGCCTTCAGCGGGCCGGCGCGATGGCTGCGGCCCAGAATGGCACCCGACAGCGCTTCAAGCGTCCAACCGGGACGTTTGGCACAGGGACCAGATGAAAAATGTGGATTTTGCGGGCGTGTGCCCGGCTTCGTGGCGATTGCCATGATGCGCTCCCTTGCAGAAGACTAAGCGCCCCGGTGGGGGGGCGTGACCCGCTGCAAGGAATACGCCGTGACCGTCCGCCGATCAAGCGGATTATTATCCGAAGGTAGAAATTCGCGTCGGATCAACCGTTACCGCATGGTTCAACGGCCCATGCCCGTGCCCGAATCCGGGAGCGCTGCGAATGGCCGCTTGCACATAGGCACGCGCGCGCTGCACGGCGTCGCTCAGGATCATCTTCTGCGCCAGCCCCGCTGCAATCGCGCTGGCCAGCGTGCAGCCCGTGCCGTGCGTGTGCACGGTGTTGATGCGCGGGGACTGGAACGCCACCGTGCCATCGGGCGTGGCGAGGATGTCGGTTACTTCATCGGTGTCGAGATGCCCGCCCTTCAGCAGCACGGCGGAGGCACCCAGTGTGAGCATCATCTCGGCCGCGTGACGCATCTCGTCGGTGTCGTGGATGGTCATGCCGGACAGCGCTTCGGCTTCCGGAATGTTGGGGGTGACGAGGGTTGCCAGGATCAGCATGCGGCGTTTCAGCGTGTCGAGCGCGGATTCCGCCAGCAACGCATGTCCGCCCTTGGCGATCATCACCGGGTCGAGCACCAGCGGAATGCCGCGCGCTTTTTCTTCCAGCACGTCGGCCACCAGATCGATGGTGTCGGC
Organism: Acetobacteraceae bacterium; assembly: GCA_031546815.1. Classification (GTDB taxonomy): domain Bacteria; phylum Pseudomonadota; class Alphaproteobacteria; order Acetobacterales; family Acetobacteraceae; genus JAVBJV01. The sequence continues at coordinate 148,382 of JAVBJV010000010.1, read as the reverse complement.
ATCGGCCAGCATGCCGATCTTGATGGCGTCGGCGCCGATATCGTCCAGCACCACGTCCATCTGCTGGCGCAGGAACGGCAGCGGCGTGGGGTGCACACCGAACACGCCGCGTGTGTTCTGCGCCGTCAGCGCGGTGATGGCCGTGGCGGCAAAACCGCCCAGCGCGGTAATGGCCTTGATGTCGGCCTGGATCCCTGCCCCGCCGCCGGAATCAGACCCGGCAATCACCAGCACGCGTCCCTGCATCTGCATCGTCAGGCTGCTTTCGTAATCACGTCGCACAGCGAGGCTACGGTGGCTTCCACTTCCGCCGCGTCCTCGCCTTCCGCCATTACGCGGATGACGGGTTCGGTCCCTGATGGGCGGATCAACACACGGCCGCGTCCGTTCAGCTGCGCTTCCATCGTGCGTACCGCTTCGGCCACGCCGGGCAGCAACAGCACGGACCGGTCGGCACGCACGTTGCGCAGCACCTGCGGCAGTTTTTCGAACACACGGCAGACTTCGCTGGCCGGGCGCTTGCTCTCGGCGATCACCGCCAGCACCTGCAAGGCCGCCACCAATCCGTCACCCGTGGTGGCAAAGTCGGACAGGATGACATGGCCCGACTGTTCGCCGCCCAGATTCATCCCCAGCGCACGCATGCGTTCGCCGACATAACGATCCCCCACCTGCGTGCGATGCAGTTGCAGACCGCGGCTTTCCAGCAGGCGCTCGAACCCCAGATTGGACATCACGGTCGCCACCACGCCGCCGCCCTGCAAGCGGCCACTCGCGTGCCACGAACTTGCGATCAGCGCGAGGATCTGGTCGCCGTCCACCACCTCGCCATGTTCATCGACCAGTGCCAGACGGTCCGCATCGCCATCCAGCGCGATGCCCAGATGCGCGCCCTCGCGTCGCACGGTTTCCACCAGCAGCGCGGGCGATGTGGAGCCGCAACCCGCATTGATGTTCACACCATCGGGCTGCGTGCCGATCTGGATCACCTGCGCGCCCAGCTCCCACAGCACCGCAGGCGCGACGCGATACCCCGCTCCATTGGCGCAATCGAGCACGATCTTCATGCCATCAAGCCGCAGTCCGCGTGGAAAAGTGTTCTTCGCGGCTTCGATATATCGCCCGCCCGCATCGTCCATGCGCGCGGCACGGCCCAGTTCACGTGGGCCCGCCAGACGGTTGGACAGGTCTTCGTCCATCAGCTTTTCGATGGCAAGTTCCATATCATCCGACAGCTTCACACCATCGGGGCCGAACAGCTTGATGCCGTTGTCTTCAAACTTGTTGTGACTGGCGCTGATCATCACGCCCAGATCGGCACGCAGACTGCGCACCAGCATGGCAATCGCGGGCGTGGGCAGAGGACCCACCAGCTTCACGTCCATCCCGGCGCTGATGAAACCGGCGGTCAGCGCGGGTTCCAGCAGGTAACCCGACAGGCGCGTGTCCTTGCCGATCACCACGCGGTGGCGATGGTCGCCACGCATGAACATCAGCCCAGCAGCCTGCCCCAGACGCAGCGCGGTTGCAGCATCCATCGGTGCGGTATTGGCCTTGCCACGAATACCATCTGTGCCGAACAGGCGACGCGTTTTTGCAGGCATCAAACACCACACTGAAATAGAACAAGTCGCAGCAACGTTTACTCGTTATGCCCCGCGTCGGGGAAGGGCTTAAGACGTCAGGGCAGATATCACCTGCAAGGCCTGCACCGTCTCGGGCACATCGTGCACACGCACGACCGACGCGCCCGCCATCGCCGCAAATCCATGCGCAGCAAGGCTTCCGGGCAAGCGGTCCTTGGCGTTCTGCACACCCGTCACGTGGCCGATGACGGATTTGCGCGACGCCCCCAGCAACACTCGGCAACCCAAATTGAACAGCAGCGGCAGTCGCGCCATCACCGCGACATTCTGCGCGGCGGTTTTGGCGAACCCGATACCGGGGTCGATCACGATATTGGCACGCAGAATACCCGCGTCTTCGGCGGCTGCGATGCGGGCTTCCAGTTCTTCGACCACATCGCAGGCGACGTCGGAATACTCTGTCAGCCCGGTCATCGTGGCGGGAGTGCCGCGCATATGCATCAGCACCACAGGGCAACGTGCTGCAGCCACCACACGCAGGGCGTCGGGATCGTGCGTCAGGGCGGAAACGTCGTTGATGATCCGCGCGCCCGCGTCCAGTGCTGCCTGCATCGTGGCGGCATTACGCGTATCGACCGACACCGCGACATGCGGCGCCAGTGCGCGGACCACGGGCAGGATGCGGGCCTGTTCGTCCTCGGGCGCGATCACCGCCGCGCCTGGGCGTGTCGATTCACCGCCCACATCCACGATGTCCGCCCCTGCCCGCGCCATGGCCAGACCGGCGGCAATCGCAGTGTCGTGCGCGGCGAAATCCCCGCCATCGCTGAAACTGTCGGGCGTGGTGTTGAGAATCCCCATTACCAGTGGGCGCGATTGCGTAAACCCCGCCCAAGGGGCATGCGGCGCGGTCAGACACAGTTCATCTGTAACGGCGCTCGCCGGCACGATCCGCGACGTTCCGGCCCGCCGGTCGATCAGCCGTGCCAGAGAAAACGCAACGGGCCCGCCCGCCAATGGCAGGGCAGACCCGGCGTTTATCGCCTCGACCGCGGCCTGCCCATACAGCAGGCCCAACGGCTCGATCAGTCGTGGCAGGCGCAACGCTTACGCGCTGGGCTGCGGCTGCGGCCCAAGTCCGTCGACAGACGGACGCCCCGCCGTCGGCACGCTGCTGCGACGCCCGAAATCGGGCTTCGGCAGATCGTCGTTCGGCTTGCGGCTGATCGGCTCGTCCTTCATCAGGCCGCGGATTTCGTCGCCCGACAGGGTTTCGTATTCCAGCAGCGCCTTGGCGAGTTCATGTAGCTTGTCCAGCTTCTCGGTCAGGATCTTCTTCGCGTCGGCATAGGCTTCGTCGATCAGGCGTTTGATCTCGCTGTCGATCTCGCGCGCGGTGACTTCGCTGACATTCTTGCTCTGCGTGACGCTGTGACCCAGGAACACTTCCTGACTGTTATCGCCATACATCACCATGCCGAGCTTTTCCGACATGCCCCACTGCGTCACCATCACGCGTGCGCGGTTGGTGGCCATCCGGATATCGCCGCCAGCCCCGTTCGAGACATTGTCCGGCCCGAAAATCAGTTCTTCGGCAACACGCCCGGCCATCGCCACAGTCAGCCAGGACAGCATCTTGATCTTCGATTCCGACAGGCGGTCACCTTCCGGCAAGCTCATCACCATACCCAGCGCACGGCCGCGCGGAATGATGGTCGCCTTGTGGATCGGGTCGCAGGCGGGTTTCATGACGCTGCAGATCGCATGCCCCGCCTCGTGATAGGCGGTCATCTTCTTCTCATCGCTCGACATGACCAGGCTGCGGCGTTCCGCGCCCATCATCACCTTGTCCTTGGCTTCCTCGAACTCGGCCATACCCACCACACGGCGCGCCAAACGCGCGGCCAGCAGAGCAGCCTCGTTCACCAGGTTGGCCAGATCGGCGCCCGAAAAACCCGGCGTGCCACGCGCAATCACGCGCGGATCAACGTCGGAACCCAGCGGCACCTTGCGCATATGCACACGCAGGATCTTCTCGCGTCCGTTCACGTCCGGGTTCGGCACCGTCACCTGGCGGTCGAACCGGCCGGGACGCAGCAGCGCCGGGTCCAGCACGTCCGGGCGGTTGGTCGCCGCCACCAGGATGACGCCTTCATTGCTCTCGAACCCGTCCATCTCGACCAGCAACTGGTTGAGCGTCTGTTCGCGTTCGTCGTTACCGCCACCCAGGCCCGCGCCACGATGGCGGCCCACGGCGTCAATTTCGTCGATGAAGATGATGCAGGGCGCGTTCTTCTTGCCCTGCTCGAACATGTCGCGCACACGCGATGCGCCGACACCCACGAACATTTCCACAAAATCGGACCCCGAGATCGTGAAGAACGGCACATTTGCCTCGCCCGCGATGGCGCGCGCCAGCAACGTTTTACCGGTGCCCGGGGGGCCGACCAGCAGCACGCCCTTGGGGATCTTGCCACCCAGACGCTGGAATTTCTGCGGGTCGCGCAGGAATTCGACCACCTCTTCAAGCTCGGCCTTGGCTTCGTCGATGCCGGCCACGTCCTCGAACGTCACCCGGCCCTGTTTTTCGGTCAGCAGCTTGGCGCGTGACTTGCCGAAACCCATCGCACCACGGCCGCCGGACTGCATCTGGCGCATGAAGAAGATCCACACGCCGACCAGCACCAGCATCGGAAGCCACGACATCAGATAGTGCCCCATCACGTCGTTTTCCTCCGGTTTGACTTCCATGCGCACATTCTTGCCGCTCAGCGTGGCGATCAGTGTCGGGTCTTCAATCCGGTAAGTCTGGAAACTGCGTCCGTCGGCCATCTGGCCGGTAATCCGGGCCCCCTGCACGACGACATCACGCACGTGTCCGGCATTCACCTCGGACAGGAATTCAGAATAAGCAAGTTGCGAGGCATTCGGCTTGCCGCCGCTGGGCTGAAACAGGTTGAACAGCGCCACAACCAGCAGCACCACAACAGCCCAAAGCGCAAAATTCCGACCTAGATTATTCATACCTGTCCATCATCCATATTCTTCCCGGCCGGGTCTGGCCGGGCGCACGCAATGACGCGCAGGCACAAACATAGGGTGCCGCAAGTCTTTCTGCATCCCCAGAACGCAGACAGATGCACTTTTTTACAGAAGCGGTCTGAACGGCGCGCCCATCAGGGGAACTAGGGGTGCAAATGTAACCGGATAATCCTCAAGCGTCCCATCCAGGTGCGGAACGGCCAGCAATTTCCCGTGGGAATCCCGAATGGTGGGCAGACTCCGCAGCACGGCGGATGGCAATGTGTGATGGCGGCGAAAACACGCAGCATCGTCTCCAAGACCGCCGATAAAACATTCTATTTGCAGAAAATTATCCCCAACCAGAAACCGCCGATCCCAGAGAATACCAGCACGGGCCGGAATGGCGGGCTGCATCGCGGCTTCCTCGCGGCACAGCAGGAACCCGCCCCCACGCCGGAGCAACCGCAGCCCGGCCCGCGTTGCAGGCACCGGATTTTCCGCCAGCCGCGCCGCCCCCGCAACCGGCCAGACATGCCCGCCCAGCGTGCGCAACAAGGCCCCCAATACCGCCTCGGGCCACGGACCGGGGCACAGCGACGCATATCCCCCGGGATAGATCCGGACGATGGCCGCCAGTTCTTCCGCCAGAGACGCCTCGACCGTGGCCCGGGCCATCCCGTCGGCCCGCGCTGCCGCACACAGGGCGCGCGTAGCAGGCCCCGTCCCGGCAGCATCTCGCCGTAATGCCCGGAGGCGGGCGCGCGTGGCGCGTGGGTCGCTGTTGCTGGGGTCGCGCACCGCAAACAGACCGGCCTTCTGGACCAGAGCCTGCAAATCAACCGGCGCCACATCCAGCAAGGGCCGCACGATCCGCACCGCGCCCGAGAAACGCAGCGCCGGCATTGCCGCCCGCCCCGCCTGTGCGCTGCCGGCCAGAGAGCGGATCAACCGGGTCTCAGCCTGATCCCCCGCGTGTTGTGCCAGCAGCAGGTGCAGAATACCCAATTCGGCGCAGCACGCTTCCAGCGCCGCCAGTCGCGCATCGCGCGCCGAAGCTGCCTGTTTGCGCACGTTCGATAATGTAAGAATCCGCGCCGCAATCCCCTGCTCGGCCAACTGGGCGGCGGTGTCACGTGCCTCGGGCACGGCTTCGGGGCGCAGACCGTGATCGACGATCAGCGCCAGCACCTGCCCGCCCTGCTGGCCGACCCAGTGCGCGGCCAATAACGCCAGCGCCAGGCTGTCAGCGCCGCCGGAGACGCCAACCGCAATGAATGGAGACGGCCCCCATGGGCCGAGTGCCGCCATACGGGCGGCAAAAAATCCGGTATCGGGTCGCCTCAGCGGCATCCCGCGCGTTGCCGCGACTGGGCAATCCGGTCGCGCAGATCCTGCCGCGGTGACGGGAATTCCGAGCGCAGCTGGTTCAGCGTATCGCACGCCGAGCGCTTTTCGCTGATCCCGATAAAGCTGTTCGCCAGCCCCAGCAGCGAATCCTGCGCGCGGGTACCGGTGCGGCCACGCTTGTAAGCATCGTCATACGCAATCGCCGCCTGCTGGAACTGCCGCCGTCCATACAGCGATTCCGCCAGCAGGAACTGTGCATCCCCGGCCCGCGGGCTGGAACGTGCTGCCAGCACTTCGCGTGCGGCTGCCTCGGCTGCCACATAGTCGCGGCGCGCCAGGGCGGCATTCCCCTCGCGCAGGGCCGCTTCGGGGGTGCGCGCGGCCGCAGTGGGCGTCGCCGCTGTTGCGGCCGGGCGGGCCGGCGTTGCCGCCGCCCCACCAGCATCGGACCGACGGCCACGGCCGGCTTCCAGTTCGTTCAGGCGGAACTGCAGATCTTCGAGTGCCTTTTTCGAGTCTTCCGACTGGCGCTGCATCTGGTTGCGCATTTCGTCCGACTGGCCACGCAGGCGACGGACTTCCTCTTCCATCTGCGACACGCGTTCCAGCAGAGCAGTCGTCACATCGGACCCACCGCCGGATGCGGGCGGAGCAGACCGCGCCCCACCACCCAGGCTGGACCCACCACCGCTGCTGCGGCCGGAAGATTGCAGCGACTGGATATCGCGGCGCAGCTCCAGGATCTGGTTCTGCAGGGCAATACCTTCGCGGCTTTCAATCTGAGCCAGCGCTTTGCCCGACATGATCGGCAAGGCGGCAAGCACCGCCAGTGTCAGCAACCAGGATCTCATATGCCGAATCTCCCACTCGGTTCAGGCGCAATACATAAGGCGATTCCGCTCGAAACCAAAACGGGCGGCCCCAGGGCCACCCGTTCTGAAGTCGTCAGCCGGTCTGCGAATTAACGCAGGACGGTCGTCGCGTTGCGGTTCTGCGACCAGGACGATTCGTCCGAACCCAGCGCCGTCGGGCGATCCTTGCCGAACGAGATGGTGTTCATGCGCGAAGCGGCAACGCCACGGGCCGCCAGGTATTCGCGGGCGGCGTTCGCACGGCGCTGACCCAGCGCGATGTTGTATTCACGCGTGCCGCGTTCGTCGGCATTGCCCTGCAGCTGAACGTTGTTCTGCGGGTACTGCTGCAGCCAGGCGGCCTGGCGGTCCAGCGTTGCACGCGCATCGGTGCGCAGCGTGTTGCGGGCTGTGTCAAAGAACACACGATCGCCAACGTTCTGGGCCAGATCTTCCTGGCTACCCGGACGGGCAACGCCCGCGCCTGCACCGCCAGCGCCACCGGTGTTGGCGGAATCGCTCGAATCACCGCAAGCGGCCAGCAGAGCAACAGCAGCAAACGCACTCAGAAGCTTCATCTTCAGCATCGGGATATCCCCTGTTCAAGTTTTTCGGGCGGCTTTGCCCAGCAGCGGGAAAATCCCGCCACGCTCCCTGCGGCGCTTAACTTGCGCTGCAGGGCATGGTCAAGGCTATTTACGAAATCAGCGGCGACCAGGCGGGATCCGACCCATCCGCCGGGGTTGGTACCGCGCGTTCGTTAAATCCGGTAATATCTACCGACACCAGGCGGGTAGAATACCCAGATCCACGCGAATCGCGCGCTGCCGTTTCGCGATGGAACATCAGCACACGGCCGTTCGGGGCGAAAGTCGGGCTTTCGACCACATACCCTTCGGACAGGATCCGCTCGCCCCCGCCATCCGGGCGCATCACGCCGATGCCGAAGCTGCCGCCGCCGATGCGGGTGAACGCGATCAAATCTCCGCGAGGCGACCAGACCGGCGTCGCATACCGTCCGCTGCCGAACGAGATACGCTTCACGCCCGAGCCATCGGCCCCCATCACGTACAGCTGCTGGTCGCCGCCACGGTCCGAGTTGAACACGATCTGCGATCCATCCGGGCTGTAACAGGGCGAGGTATCGATCGCACCACTGTCCGTCAGACGACGTTCGCGACGGCTGCGCAGGTCGACCACGAAAATGTCGGACCCGCTGCCGCGCGTGGAGGACAGCAGCAGATTGCTGCCATCCGGGCTGAAGCGCGGCGCAAACGTAATCCCCGGGAAGCTGCCCAGCTGCTGCTGGCGACCGCTGTCGATGTCGAACAGCTGCACACGTGGATTGGCACGGTCCTGATAGCTCATGAAGGCGATCTGGTTGGCCTGCGGGTGGAAGCGCGGCGTCAGCACCAGGGACGATCCATCGGTCAGGAAGCGATGGTTCTGGCTGTCCTGATCCATGATCGCCAGACGCTTCACACGCCGGTCACGCGGGCCGCTTTCGGCGACATAGACGATGCGGGTGTCAAAATAACCCTTTTCGCCCACCAAACGTTCGTAGATCACGTCCGACATGATGTGCGCGATGCGGCGCCAGTTGCTGATCTGGGTGGTATAGGCCGTGCCCTGGATCTGGGTTTCGGGCAGCACGTCCCACAGGCGGAATTCAACGCGCACGCGATCGCCGCCCTGGCTTTCCACCTTGCCGGTTACCAGCGCCTGTGCGCCGATCACCCGCCAGTCCTGCCAGCGCGGGGTCTCGCCGCCCGACTGGATGAAAGCCGCGCGATTCACCGGCCGGAACAGGCCCGAGCGCTGCAGATTGTCGGTAATGACTTTCGCCATGTCGCGACCCATGCGCTGGGTTTCGGCATTGCTGCCGGCCAGGTCTGGAATGGCGACGGGAATAGGGTCGGTCCGTGCACGATTGACGTCGATGACGGCGGAGCGCCCCTGCTGGGCAAACGCCCCAGAGGACAGTCCGGCTGCACCAACCAGACCGGCAGTGCCGGTCAGCATCAGGCGACGGGAAACGGGCATATGAATCATCAATAAAGCCTCATGGTCTGAAGCGGAAATCCCAGGTTCTTGTCTGCCCCAGCATGGATGGGGGCAAGGGCAGATTCGCACAACGTGGGTCCATAACAGCGCGGATCGCACGTTCAGCAAAGGCACGAAAGCGCGGATCGGACAATTTTCCTCTGTCGTCATCCGCTACCACAGCGCGGCGCACCACGCCGTTGGCATCCGTCGTTACCGTCAGCAGCGCTACCTGCCGGTCGGCATTCAGTGCCGCAGTATCAGCCGTCCAGCACGCGCGCACATGGTCGCCCACCGCGCCACGTTGCCCGGCGCTCAGGTTTGATGTGTCGCTGCCGTCAGGACTGCCACCCGCATTCGGCGCACCGCCACGCGGCCCACCGGGGCGTGCGGTCGGGGCCTGGTTCTGCTGCTGTTGCTGGCGCAGACGTTCCAGCGTGTTGAGCACACTGGTGCTGCGTTCCAGCGGTCGCGCGCTCGGGTTCGGCTGCGACGTGGACGACGGCGGCGCAGGCGGTGGCGGCACCGGCGGCGGTGGAATGGGCGATGGCGGCGCAGGTTGAGGCGGCGTCGGCTGCGGCGGAGCCGGCGGCGCGGGCGGTGGCGGCGGCGCAGGCGGTGTTGGAATCGGCGACGGCTCCGGCGGCAAAGGCGGAGGCGGTGTCGGTGTAGGTGGCTGCGGCGGCACCTCGGACGGCGGTGGCGGAGGTGGAGGCGGCGGAGGTGGAGGCGGCGGTGGCGGCGGAGACGACGTGGTCTGCTGCGGCGTTTGCGGATTGGGCGGCGTCTGTTCCGGCGCTTCGGCGGGGGCCGCGGTCTGGCCAGCGTTTTCCGACCGCGCGGCGCTTTCCTGCCCGGTGACGATTTCCACCGACATCGCCAGCTCGACCGGTTCCTCGAAGTCCTTGCTCAGGCTGAACACGCCCAGCAGCACAACCGCAACGACCACATGCAATGCGGCGGAAACCCCGGCCCCGATGCGGAGATTACGATCCATACGACCCAGCTGACCCTGCCCTAGCGCTGCCCGGCAGGGCGACGCTGCGGCGCAGCCCCCGGACGTGCGGGCGTTTGCGAACGCGCGGGGGCGGCCGCTGGCGCGGTGGTTGCCTGTTCGGCCAGCAGCGCGACCTTGGTGAACCCGCCCTGCGTAATCGTGCCCATCACTTCCATGATGCGGCCATAGGGAACGCCCTTGTCCCCGCGCACGAAGATGCGGCGTTCGGGATTGTTCTGGCTGATCGCCTGTAACCGCGCGACCAGTCCGGCCACATCGGTCTCGGTTTCCTGCAGATAGATCACGCCCTCGGCATTCACCGTGATGGTCAGCGGTTCGTTGTCCTGGTTCATTGCTGCCGCACTGGTGCGCGGCAGATCGACCTTGATCCCCACGGTCATCAGCGGCGCCGCCACCATGAACACGATCAGCAGCACCAGCATCACGTCGACCAGCGGCGTGACGTTGATTTCGGCCAGCGGTTTATACCGCCCCTTGCCTTTCCCGCCTGCCAGAGATGCTGCCATGGTTACGCGCGCTCCTCGCCCTGACGCGACAGGATCGCGCCGAATTCTGTGGCGAACCCTTCCAGCCGCGCGGCATAGCGCGCCAGATCGGTGCTGATCTTGTTATAGGCGAGCACCGCCGGAATGGCGGCCACCAGACCGATGGCGGTTGCGAACAGCGCCTCGGCAATGCCAGGCGCCACCACGGCCAGATTGGTGTTCTGCATCGCGGCAATAGCCGAGAACGAATTCATGATCCCCCACACCGTGCCGAACAGCCCGACAAACGGCGCGACGGAACCGACAGATGCCAGAAACACCATCCAGCGTTCCAGACGTTCCATCTCGCGCTGGATGGTCACGTTCATCGCGCGTTCGATGCGTTCCTTCACGCCGCTGCGCGCGCCATCCTTGCCGATGTTATGGGCCGAGCGCTGCCATTCACCCATCGCTGCGCCGAACACGGCTGCCATCGAATGCGTGGGCGATGTGCCTTCGCGTTCGTACAGTTCATCGAGCGAGCCGCCCGACCAAAACTTGTCCTCGAACGCGTTTGCCTGTTTGTTGGCGCGCCGCAGTGTTATGGTCTTTTCGAACACGATCGCCCAGACCCACACGCTGGCCAGCAACAGCATGATCATCACCGTCTTGACGATGATGTCGGCCTGCAGGAACAGCGCCCAGATCGACAAATCGCCATGCGCCCCAAGGGCCACTGCTTCTACTGCACGTTCAGGCATTCACTCACTCCTCATTCGCGCACGCATTACGGCGCAGTATCGGCAGGCAGGCTTGCAACCAGACGTAAAAGTTCGCCGCGCCAAGGTTCGGGAATGCGCACGGGCTTCTGTTCCACCCGTTCCACGCACACCAGAATGACAGTCATCGAAACGGCCAGCACGTCTCCGCACCGGACTTCCTGCCGCAGCGTCACACTCGCTCCGCCCATAGCAGATACCTGCGTGACCACTACAAGCCCGTCGTCGAGTTTTGTTGGCTTCAGGTAATCAATTTCGATCTTGCGCACCAGCAGTACCAGCCCCAGCCGGTCCATCATGTCCGAATGCGGTATACCCATGTCACGCAGGCATTCGGTGCGCGCGCGTTCGGCGAAACGCAGGTAATTGGCGTGATACACGACGCCACCTGCATCCGTGTCCTCGAAATAGATCCTCACGGGAAAGTGATGTGCGCTCAAGATTCCTCGTCCAGCATATCGGCCTGTGCAGAGCTGCGCTGTGGCGCACGCAACCCAAGATGTTTCCAGCCCGCATCGCCCAGCATGCGGCCGCGGCTGGTGCGCAGGATCAGCCCCTCCTGAATCAGATACGGCTCAATCACGTCTTCCAGCGTGTCGCGCGCTTCGGCCAGCGCCGCCGCCAGCGTTTCCACACCGACCGGCCCGCCACCATGATGATCGGCCAGACGGCGCAGGTAACGCCGGTCCATCGCATCCAGCCCCAGCGCATCGACTTCCAGCCGTGCCAGCGCGGCATCCGCTGTTGGCCGGTCGACCTGGGATTTTCCGGCCACCGATGCGAAGTCGCGCACGCGCCGCAGCAAGCGCCCCGCAATGCGCGGTGTGCCGCGTGAACGGCGGGCGATTTCGGTCGCACCGTCCGACGTCAGCGAAAAGCCCAGTTTTTCGGCACCGCGTGCGACGATCAATTCCAGTTCTTCCGCCGTGTAGAAAATCAAACGCAGTGGAATGCCAAACCGGTCGCGCAGCGGCGTCGCCAACAGGCCCGCGCGCGTGGTCGCCCCCACCAGGGTAAACGGGTTGAGGTCGATCCGCACCGTGCGTGCGGCTGGCCCCTCGCCGATGATCAGGTCGAGCTGAAAGTCCTCCATCGCCGGATACAGAATTTCTTCGATCGCCGGTTGCAGACGGTGAATTTCGTCGATGAACAGGACATCTCTGGGCTGAAGGTTTGTCAGGATTGCGGCAAGATCGCCTGCCTTCTGGATCACCGGGCCGGATGTGGCGCGGAACCCCACGCCCATCTCGCGCGCGACAATCTGCGACAGCGTGGTCTTACCCAGACCCGGAGGGCCGTGCAGCAGCACATGATCCAGCGCCTCGCCGCGCGTCTTCGCTGCCTCGATGAAGATGCGCAGGTTTTCGCGGCTGGTCTTCTGGCCGATGAACTCGCCCAGATGCTGCGGACGTAGCGATGCCTCGCCCGCGTCCTCATCGGTGCGCGCGGCGCTGATCGGGCGGTCTTCGTCGATCATCGTGCCAGCTCCTTCAGGCCTTCGCGGATCAGCTGATCGATCGAGGCATCGTCACCGATGCGCTTCATCGCCCGATCTACTGCCGCTTCCGCTTCCGGTCGGCGATAGCCGAGGTTCATCAGTGCCGATAACGCATCGCCACTCACGCTGCCCGCGGGCAATGTCAGCGGCGGCAGCACCACGCCGTTGCCGGATGGCATCTTGCCCACCTTGTCGCGCAGTTCGGTGATCAGCCGTGCAGCGAGCTTCTTTCCCACACCCGCCGGCCGTTCCAGAATGCCCGCATCGGCGTGGCTCAGCGCCGAGACCAGATCGCTGGGTCCCAGTGTGGACAGGATCGACAGCGCCACCTTCGCGCCCACGCCCTGCACCGTCATCAGCAGGCGGAACCAGTCGCGTTCGGCGGTGTCGGCGAAACCGAACAGGGTGATCGCGTCCTCGCGCACCTGCATTTCCACCAGCACCGTCACTGCTTCGCCCATCGGGAATTGCGACAGGCTGCGGGTAGAGGCGTGCACCAGATAACCCACGCCATTCACATCGACGATGCAGTGATCGGCGGTGATGTCCTCGATCCGGCCTTTCAGACGCGCAATCATGCTGCCCCCGCCGCCCACGTGGTTCTGGTCTGGCGGTTATGCGCGTGGCAGATCGCCACCGCCAGCGCATCGCCCGCGTCCGCACGGCGGATTATCGCGCCGGGCAGCAAGCGACGCACCATCACCTCGACCTGATCCTTGGTCGCGGAACCTGTGCCCACCACCGATTTTTTCACCATTTTGGCCCCGTATTCGTAGACCCGAATGCCCGTCAGCGCCGGAGCCAGCAGCGCGACACCGCGTGCATAGCCCAGCTTCAGAGTCGAGCTGGCATTCTTGTTCACGTAGGTTTCTTCCACGGCGGCCTCGGCCGGGTGATACGCCTCGAACACCTGCACCAGCCCGTCGTGCAGGGCCTTCAGGCGTTCGGGCACGCTCTGCTCGGCATCGGTCGCGATCACGCCGTCGGCGATGTGACGCAGGCGGGACCCGTCCACGTCGATCACCCCCCAACCGGTAAAGCGCAATCCCGGATCGATGCCAAGCAGGCGGATCATGCCGACAGCTTCGCCATCACCGCGTCGGGGATGTCGAAATTGGCCCAGACGTTCTGCACGTCGTCGTTGTCGTCCAGCACGTCGATCAGCTTCATCACCGAGAGCGCGGTCGCTTCGTCCACCGGCACGGTGACCTGCGGGCGCCATTCGATCTTGCCCGATTCCGGGTCACCGAACTTGGCCGACAGCGCATCGCGCACGGTGAAGAAGTCTTCCATCGGACAGGTGATTTCGTGGCCGTTCTCGTCGGATTCCACGTTGTCAGCCCCGGCGTCGATGGCGGCTTCCAGCATTTCATCCGCATCGACCTTGGCCGAATAACGGATCACGCCCTGGCGCGCGAACTGGAACGACACCGAGTTGCTTTCCCCCAGCGCCCCGCCATGCTTCGAGAACGCCGAGCGGACGTCGGACGCGGTGCGATTGCGGTTGTCGGTCAGTGCCTCGACGATCAGTGCGACGCCGCCCGGGCCATAGCCTTCGTAGCGGACCTCGGCGTAGTCGTCGCCCTGCCCGCTGCCGGTGGCCTTCTTGATGGCGCGATCGACGTTGTCTTTCGGCATGTTTTCTTCGCGCGCCCAGGCGAGCGCGGCGCGCAGGCGCGGATTGGTCGTCGGATCCGGCGCGCCGGTTTTCGCGGCTACCGTGATTTCACGGATGATCTTGGCAAACGCGCGGGCGCGCTTGGCGTCCTGGGCACCCTTGCGGTGCATGATGTTCTTGAATTGCGAATGGCCGGCCATTGCCGTGCCTCCTGGGAATCATGGGGTGATCTGTTCGGTTCGTCTTATAACGACACCGGGAACGAAAGGGAAACCTGCTTACGATTCCACCGCCGTCGGAGGCTGCCCGGCCAGCCGCAGCCAGCCCAGCAGCCGGGCGGGGTGCGTCACGCTGAATGTCTGCCAGATCATGCCAGCGACGGCACCATCTGTGCCAGACGGCCGCCCATACGCAGCGGCTCGACCCGCGTGGCGAGGCCGGTTGCATCGTCCGTCACCACGAACACGCCGCAGACCGTGGCGGGGCCTTCGGCGGGTTGCAGATGTGCGCTGGGGATCTTCTTCCACAGCCGGGTGATGGCACCCGCTTTCTGCATACCGATCACGCTGTCGTAGTCGCCGCACATGCCCGCATCGGTCATGAAAGCCGTGCCGCCAGGCAGGATCTGCTGGTCCGCCGTGGGGATGTGCGTGTGCGTGCCAACCACCAGACTGACCTCGCCATCGAAGGAATGGGCAAACCCGATCTTCTCGCTGGAAGCTTCGGCGTGGAAATCGATCACCGCGGCAGTGATGGAACTGCCCAGACGGTGCTTCGCCAGTTCCCGCGCGCCGGTCTGGAACGGGCAGTCGAGCGGGTCCATGAAGATCCGCCCCATCAGGTTCATCACCAGCGCCTTACGCCCGCCGCGCACGTCCACCACCACACTGCCCGCCCCCGGCGTGCCGTGCGGGTAATTGGCCGGGCGGATCAGTCGCGGATGTTCGGCGATGTAGGGGATGATCTCTTTCCGGTCCCAGGCATGGTTGCCCAGCGTGATGACATCGACCCCCGCGCCAAACAGCGCCCCGGCCATATCCGGCCCCAGACCGAACCCGTGCGAGGCATTCTCGGCGTTCACCACCACCAGATCGGTGTCGAGCCGCATCCGCAGCTCCGGCAGCGCCGCCAGCACCGCGTCGCGCCCCGTGCGGCCGACCAGATCACCCAGAAACAGAATATGCATGGGTGCTCACATCAAGGGGATAACCGGGGAAGTCAACCCATCAGCGCCACGCCCGCAGCCGCCATGTCGGCCATGGCGCGCCCGGCCGAGCCGTTTGCGTCGATCGCCCGACAGCATTCTGTGACGACCGTGGCCTCGAACCCCAGGCGGCGGGCGTCGATCGCGGTCCAGGCAACGCAGAAATCCAGCGCCAGACCGCAGACGAACACCCGGGTGATGCCGTTGCCGGTCAGGTATCCGTCCAGCCCGGTGCGGCTGGTGCCGTCGGCCTCGATGAAGGCAGAGTAACTGTCCACCTCGGGCCGTAATCCCTTGCGCAGGATCAGGCGTGCGTGCGGAATGTCGAGTGCTGGATGCAGCGCCGCCCCAGATGTGTTCATCACGCAGTGGTCGGGCCACAGCACCTGTGGGCCGTACGGCATGTCGATCGTGTCAAACGCCCGTTTGCCCGGATGCTGGCTGGCGAACGAGTGATGGTCGCGCGGGTGCCAGTCCTGCGTCAGCACCACGTGCGAGAAGCGTCTGGCCAGCGCGTTGACCGGGTGGATCACCGCATCGCCATCGGGCACGGCGAGCGCTCCGCCGGGGATAAAGTCGTTCTGAACATCGACGACGATCAGGGCGGCATTTCTGTCCATGGCGTTCCGTCCGTTCTGCTGCGATCACTATATCAGAGCATCGCACACGGGTCAGCAGCGGCTCCGCGACAGGACGAGGGATTCCCGGCTGCGGGTCAGCGCCAGTCTTATCGCGGGGGGCATCATATGCATCAGCCCCACAGCCGAGAGCCACCGACCGGCACGCAACGGAACGGCGGGATGATGTTCAACCACCTCCCAGCGCGACATGTTGCCTGGGCACGTGTCGTGGCTGGCGATGGTTCTGAACTCGTCCTGCGTGGTCAGGTACAGACCAGCACCTGTTGGCGCGCCTTTATGGACATGATCAATTTGGCCGCCGGCAAGCAACCGGAGAAACCCGGCTTCGTACAGCATCTCGTGCACATTCAGCACCACCTCGCGCTGGGCGAGGTCTTCCAGCCACATTTTACCCGCACGCAGAGACGGCGTGACCTGGCTGAGCACCATACCGGCCAGAACACAGGCCGCAAAAACCGTAATCACCACGCGCGGCGCACGCCCCCACAGGGCAGCTCCGGCTGTGGCAATCACGGTCGCGGCAGCGAATGTCGCAACCTCGAAATAGCGGGGGTTGGGGGCGATGCTCAGCACAAAGACGTTCACCACATAGACGACCAGCATGGTGAGAAACGCCCAGGCCAGATGCACACGCCCTGCCCGTCCCTGTCGCGCCAGAATGACGGCGGCTGGCAGCAGCAACAGATAGATCAGTGCCGAGCTGGGATGCAGCACCAGACGGATCAGCGGATCGATCGTCCAGTGAATATGAAACGGGGTCGGCAACCGCCAGCGCGCGGCAAGGTCTGTGTTCAGAAACGGCTGCCCGCCGTTGTACACACCACCGGCCAGATGGGCGGATGGGATGGTGGTGTGTCGCATGTCCACATGAAACCGGTACAGCGGATCGCCGGTCAGGATCGTGTAGAAGACCACCTCGGCAATCAGCGGCACCGCCGCAAGGCCGACCAGCAGCATCAGCCTGCGCGACAGGCCCCGATCAGCCACCAGCAGCATCAGGCCGCACACCAGACAGGCCGACAGCGCCGTCTGCCGCGTGATGAAAGCCAGCCCCAGACTCAGGCCGGCCAGACACACAGGCCAGATCAGGGCGGAACGTGCCGCATACGCCGTTGCCAGCAAGGCGGTGATGCACAACGTCGCTTCCAGCGCATCGACCGTTGGCTGCACGGCCGAGCGTATGAAGATTGGTGTTGCGACAATCAGCAGGCCCAGCAGCACGGTCGCGCGATCGCCCAGCACACGCCGCCCGATCGTCCACACGGCAACCAGCGCGGCACACAGAAACCCCACATGCAAGACGACAACCGCCGCCTCGTTCATCGGGATGAACGAGAGAGGAACGACATACGGCAACCGCATCGCCCAATGCGTGGTACCAACCACGGGCGCAGAGGCACGCCAGGCATCGGCGGCGAGCAGATACTGGTATGAATCTCCCGCCGTCATCCCGACAGGACCGGACAGCGCCACCAGCGTTCCGATGACAACCACCAGCCCGAACCAGAGCGTCTTTATGTGCAAGCCTCGTCGTGCGGCGACAAGTATGTGCTGCAAGATCCTCTCCCGGACCAGTTATCTCCCTGGAAGACCAGTTATCTCCCTGGAAGATAGGTGAGGAGGATTGATTTCGTATGTCAAACAAATAAATGTTGCAGCACCGGCTCTCAGATATGCCTCAACACGTTATCACACCCACCTCGGTCGCAATTGCGCGCAAGGCGACATCATCCGGCCCCGTCGGCACTTCGGGCACTTCCAGCGCGGCAAACGCAGCACCCACCGTAAAAGCATTCGGCAACGCGGCCAGCGTGCGGTCGTAATATCCCGCGCCATAGCCCAGGCGATGCCCGTCGCGGTCGAACGCCAGCAGCGGCACCAGCAGCCAGTCCGGCACCAGTTTCGGCCCATCCGGGTGCGATGTGCCGAATTTGCCCGCCACCAGCGGAACATCCGGATGCCATTGCCTGAAGACCAGCGGAGCACCGCGCTTGCCCGTCACGGGAAGGCAGACTTTCTGCCCGCGTTGCTCCAACGCGTACAGCAACGGCCTGATATCGATCTCGCCCTGCATTGGCCAGAACAGCGCTGCTACTTGCCCGGCTTCGGGCAGGCATTCACGCAATACATGGTCCGAGAGTTGTTGCCCGGCCAACACCGGGTCGCATGCCTCACGCCGCCTGAAGGCGGCCTGGCGCATTTCGGCCTTCAGGTCGCGTAGCAACGTGTCACAGTAAATAGAGCGCGGAGCCACCGTGGCCGTTGGCATTGTCATCCTCCCTGGGCCTGCTTCACAGCAGGTGGGCACCGGGTACTGTGGCCACGACCACAACAGAGCCAGCTCCCTAGGGAGTCAATTACGGCCCCGGGGATGAGCGTTCCTGACGTACCCAGCAGCCCCGCACGCAGCAGTCTAGGCGTGCTCCATCTGTTCCGCAATGCGTTCCGCTTCTTCAGCGACCCGCCCGAGACGAATTATGAAATCCTCGTCCAGACCGACAGACGCAGTTACCGGCGCTTCGACCACCGGGGCCGGTTGCGCGGCCGGCGACTGATCGGCGGCGATTTTGATGTCGTGCAGTTCGTCGGCCATCATCAGCGCGGCGAACATCAGCAGCCGTGCCTCGCCGCTCTGCCCGCCCAGCGCGCGAATGCTGGCGACGCGCTTTTCGACCTCGGCCGCCATTTCCGTCAGGTGCTGTTCCTGCCCGTCCTCGCAGCCAACGGTGTAGGCGTAGCCATTGATCCGAACCGTTACCTGGGCCATCAGTGCGCGCCTTTCGGGGCCAGAGCCGTTCGCAGCTGGTCGATCAATGTATCAAGCCGTTCGGCGATCTCTGCTGTTTCAGCAGGCATGTCACGGCGAGGCTCGCTCGATTCGGCCATCGCCTGTGCCGCGGCAACGTCCTCGCACAGACGCGCGGAAGCGTTGGAAATGCGGCCAAGCGCCGATTCCAGCCGTTCCAGGGTTGCGTTGAGGCTCTGCTGATCTGACATGTCGCTCTGCGGACTCAATATGTGCTTGAAACAAAGCCCTGTAACGGCTTGAAGGTCAAGCATGATTCTCTTTCCGGCGGTAATTGTTCACGGATTGGACGACGCCCGCGCCGCACTCGCGCCGGGGTTGCCCGTGTTGCTGCTCTCGGCTTCTGGCGCTGGCGGTTTTGCTGGCGTGGGCTGGTGGCAGGCGATGATTCGCGCCGCCCGGGCTGTCTGTCCTGACACGCCGTGTCAGGACGCACTGGATTGTGCGCCGCAACAGGGGCGCGCGCTGGAGGCGCTATCCCTTGGGCAGAAGATCATCATTTTTCCGGACGATAACCCAGCCTTCGCAAGCCTTTGCGGTATTGCCGCTGAACTGGGGGCGCAGGTCTGGCCGCAGCGCCCGCCTGCCCTCGACATGCATGCGCGCAACGCTGCCCGAGAACTGCCGCAATGGTTGGGTAACAAATCCCAGTCTGACTGAGCCGCCCCCCTCATGACAGGCGGCGCAAGCTGGGGTAATTCCTTGCTTGTCATTACATTTCTTCGCCACACGGCGACTGCAAAGAAGGACCATGCCATGCGCATTACCCAGCGGGTCAAGAAGATCCTCGATTGGTACGAAAGCGACAACCCAGGCACAAAAGGCAATCTCGCCCGCATCCTGATGGAAGGTAAGCTGGGCGGCACAGGCAAGCTGGTCATTCTGCCGGTCGACCAGGGCTTCGAGCATGGCCCTGCCCGTTCTTTCGCACCCAACCCCGCTGCGTACGATCCGCACTACCATTTCCAGCTGGCGATCGAAGCGGGCCTCAGCGCCTATGCCGCGCCGTTGGGGATGATTGAAGCGGGTGCGTCCACCTATGCCGGTGCGATCCCCACCATCCTGAAGGTCAACAGCTCGAACAGTCTGGCGGCAGAGAAGGATCAGGCGGTCACCGGCTCGGTCAGCGATGCGCTGCGTCTGGGCTGCTCGGCGATCGGGTTCACCATCTATCCGGGCAGCGAATACTGCTTCGACATGATGGAAGAACTGCGCGAAATGGCCGAGGAAGCCAAGTCCGTTGGTCTCGCGGTGGTCGTGTGGTCGTATCCGCGCGGTCCGAACCTCGACAAGACGGCGGAAACGGCGATGGACATCTGCGCCTATGCCGCACACATGGCCGCGCTGATGGGCGCGCACATCATCAAGGTAAAGCCGCCGACCAACGCCCTGTCGCTGGAAGCCGCAAAGAAGGTCTACGAGAAGGAACACATCGACCTCGCCACCCTGTCGAAGCGCGTCGAGCACGTGGTGCAGTCGTGCTTTGGCGGCAAGCGGCTGGTGGTGTTCTCGGGCGGCGAAGCGAAGGACCTCGACGGTCTGTACGCCGAATGCCGCGCGCTGCGTGATGGTGGGGCAAATGGTTCGATCATCGGCCGCAACACCTTCCAGCGCCCGAAGGACAAGGCGCTCGAGATGCTCGGCAAGATCATCGAAATCTATCAGGGCAAGTTCTGAGCCATGAGTGAAACCGTGGCGGGGTGCCGTCTTTATCTTGTTACCCCGCCGCGGCTTGTGCTGCCTGCGTTTGCGGACGATCTGGCACGCGCGCTGGATGCGGGCGACGTCGCCTGCGTGCAGCTGAGACTGAAAGACGCCCCCGACACCGAGATCATCCACGCCATCGAGGCCCTGCGCCCAGTGGTGCAGTCTCGTGATGTGGCGTTCCTGCTGAACGACCGTCCGGACCTTGCCGTGCAGCACGGCTGCGATGGCGCGCATGTCGGACAGGATGACACCAACGCGGTCGAGGCACGGCGCATTCTAGGTGAACTGACGCTCGGCGTGACGTGCCACGACAGTCGCCATCTGGCGATGGAGGCCGGTGAAGCCGGTGCAGATTACGTGGCCTTCGGCGCGTTCTTCCCAACCACGACAAAGGACGTCGAACATCACGCCACGCCCGAGGTTCTGGAATGGTGGTCGGCGATGATGGAACTGCCCTGCGTGGCAATCGGCGGCATTACGGCGGATAACTGCGCGCCGCTGGTGCGTGCGGGCGCGGATTTTCTGGCGGTGGTTGGTGCGGTGTGGAACCATCCCGATGGCCCGGCTGCCGGTGTGAAGGCGATGAACGCCGCCATCGGAGCGGCATAGCCCGTGCTGGGCGAATACATCGCGTCACTGGGACAGGCCGTCGTCGATTTCGTCGCCACGCATCGCGAATGGGCAGTGCCGATCATCTTTGCATTGGCGTTCGGGGAATCCCTCGCATTCGTAGGTGTGCTGCTGCCCGCCACTGTTGTGCTGTTTGCAACCGGCGCGCTGATCGGTATGGGCGCACTGGACTTCATGCCGATCTGGCTGGCCGCATCCATCGGTGCAGCGTTGGGCGATATCGTGTCGTACTGGATCGGCCGACGTTATCAGCAGCGCGTGTGGCAGATCTGGCCGCTGTCGCGTTATCCGGACCTGCACCAGAAGGGCGAGGCATTCTTCCTGCGCTGGGGCGCGGCGAGTGTGTTTCTGGGCCGTTTTTCCGGACCATTACGCGCATCGGTGCCACTGATTGCGGGCATCTTCGAAATGCCTGCCCGCCACTTCCAGCTGGCCAACTGGACATCGGCCTTCATCTGGGGCGCGGGAATTCTGGCCCCCGGCGCGTTCGGCGTGTCGTGGTTGCGGTTTATGGGTTAGGCGCGGAGCTTCCTGTACGCAGTATGCTCCAGAATGCGGCCCCGGCAATCAGCCCCACTATTGGAAATATCAGATTCAAACGCCACCCGGCATGCTCTCCGGTGGTCGTATGATTTATCACCATCACGACGATATCAGCAGCTACTTCCCCGATCAGCGCCCCACCAATCAGGCAGAACCAGATCGACATACGCCCTACCCAGTGCAGACACGCCAGATAAACCGGCACGCCGAACAGAATTGCCGCGATGTAACAGAGCGACGTTATCGTCATCATGCCCATGGAGAACGTGGTCAGCAGCAGTCTGAAATCAAATTGCCCCCACAAGAACATTCCAATCGAAAAGACACATATCGGCACAAACGGCGCCACAGCAAAGGCCAGAATAGCCCGACCTGCATCGATCTATGACCGGGGAATGCTGAAGAAAAACATTCCGAACTTCATTCTTCGTATCCCAGTCCAAGCTGCGTGAAACCAAACCTCAAAGAGCTCACCGCTAGTTGTTTGATCCCACGGTTTGATGGTGCGATCCTTTTGAAGGAATGGAAGGATGCCCTATGGGACAAGTTCGTCATGGAAGCGCCACGACCACGCACGCCGTCAGAGCGGCAATACAGCGATCGCAAGCTTCGCTCGCGCAACTGAGCCGGGAGCTGGGCATCAACCCCAAGACCGTCGCGAAGTGGCGCAAGCGGGCCACAATCGAGGATATGAAGACCGGGCCCACGGAACCGCGGTCCACTGTTCTGACGGAGGCCGAGGAGGCGATGATCGTTGCGTTCCGGCGCCACACCCTCCTGCCGCTCGATGACTGCCTCTATGCCCTGCAGCCCGCAGTGCCGCATCTCACCCGCTCGGCGCTGCATCGGTGTCTGCAGCGGCATGGCATATCGCGGCTGCCGGATGTCGAAGGCGACAAACCCAAGCGCCAGAAGTTCAAGCGCTACCCCATCGGCTTCTTTCACATTGATATTGCTGAGGTGCAGACCGGCGAGGGCAAGCTCTGCCTGTTCGTCGGCATCGATCGGACCGCCAAGTTCGCCGTCGCTCAACTCGTTGCAACGGCTGACAGAAAGACGGCCTGGGAGTTCCTCCAGCACATGCTGGAGGCCGTGCCCTACCAGGTCCACACAGTTCTTACCGACAACGGCATCCAGTTCGCCGAACAGCCCCGGAACCGCAACACCATCTATTCCCGCCCAATGCGCTTCGACATGATCTGCGAAGCCAATGGGATCGAGCACCGGCTGACCAAGCCCAACCATCCCTGGACCAATGGTCAGGTCGAGCGGATGAACCGGACGATCAAGGACGCCACGGTCAAGCGCTTCCACTACGACGACCACGCCCAACTGCGCACGCACCTCGCCGACTTCCTCGCCGCTTACAACTTCGCCCGCAGACTGAAGACCCTGAACGGTCTCACGCCCTACGAATACATCTGCAAAATCTGGTCATCAGAGCCAGAACAATTCATCCTAAACCCGATCCACCAGATGCCGGGACTGAACACCTAGGGCTTCTGCGGCGCAAGCCGCAAGACAGTCCAGAATCCTAACCCTGCAACCAGGCCCAATCCAAAAACCATGGCCAGCCCGGCAATTTTCACATCCAGCTCACTTATGAGAAGCAGGAATAGTTCGGCTGCCAGCACGCATCCAAACAGACAGTGCCAGAGCGACCATGCTTTGTTTGCGCGGCGCAGAAAAAAATTCAGCAGAAAATAAATCGGTGCACCAAACAGCAGTGCCACCATGTAGCTAAACAGCACCCACATGAAATAAGTTTCAAACTGCCCCATAGCCACAAATACAAGACCTGGAGCCCAAGGAGTCAGAAAGAAAGCCAGAGCAATCTGGCTTGGTTCGACTTTGTCATAAGGAATACTTTTCAAAAACCACATTCAAGAATTCCTTTGGGATTTATAATGACCGCATACCACGCCGCGTAATATAGCGGGTCTCGTCGCACAGGCTTTCCGCCTGCCAGCGTTTGCACACCCCGCGCACCCAATCCGGCTGCGTCTTTGCCGCATCGTTCAGCCAGTTCGCGACCGAGTTCCGCACATACAACGCCGGATCAGCCCGCAAGGGCTCCAGCAACGGTAGTCCTTTTGCCGGGTCGGCCACCAGCGGCTTCAGATGCGCACACCACACACCACGCGGGCGTGTGGCTTCAGATGCAAAACGGCGCAGGTTTTCGGATGCCTCGCTCGTCCATGTGGTTAACAGCGATAGCGACGCTGGAAGATCCTCCGCAATGTGCGGACGCAGCGCCAGCCACGCCCATTCACGCACGCCAAAATGTGCATCATCGGCAAACGGTCGAAGTGCGTGCAGACGTTTTTCCATCCCCCACCCATCTGCCGCGCCGATCGCATAACATACCCAGCCACGCACCGTGTCGGATGGATGTGCGCCGAAATTTTTCACGACATCCGCAACGTCCATCTGCGCGAGCAATGCCCGGGCAGAAAGCGCCATACGCTGTGTGATCCCCTTGCCCTGCAGGGCCGTCAGTGAGTCATCTGGAAGGTCAGCAGCAATCGCGCGCATCAGCGTGGCGAAATCAATGGCGAGGCATTCCGTCAGCACCGCAGACGCCACATCCCCCCGGTTCAAGGCATCCAGCCTGTCCCGCGGAATATCTGCGACTTTCAGTGCCATGCCGGGCTACAACGCAAACAGCGAGAACTGCTGCTCCGGCACAGGATCTGGCTCTGGCTCCAGTGCGGGATCTTCCTTTTTTGCCACCGGTCTGGGGGCAGGCTTTTCACGCTCCACAACCGGCGCCGGTTCTGCCGGTTCCGGTTCGACCGGGGCAGATGCCGCCGGCTTTTTCTTCTCGGCCAGCACGCGCCCGACATCGGTGTTACGCCAGATCTTGGACAGCAGTTGCGACAATGTCTCGCGCTCGCGCGCTGACAGGCCGTTCAGCAATCCGGCCATCCAGTTGGCATGGTCTGCGAACAGGCTCTCGGCCAGCGTCGCGCCCTTCTTCGTCAGCGCAATCGTGATGCTGCGCCGGTCCGTCTTGCTGGGAATGCGCCGCACCAGCGCATCACGCTCCAGCCCGTCGAGCAGACCGGTGATCGTCGCTCGGGTTACCCCGGCGCGGTCGGCCAGCACGTGCGGCTGCAGCCCCTGCCCCGGGTTTGCGCGCTCTGCCCGGTTCAACAGGAACAGCAGCACGAACCGTCCTTCGCTGAGGTCGTGTGTCGCCAAGCGCCGCGCGCAGTCCTGATCGATGGCGGCGGAAAGGGCCAGAACCTCGAAGCAGGACCGTAGATGGACGGCCTGTGTTGGGTTGCTCTGCCCGAGGGCCTCGATGAAAGCGTGATGCTTGCGCGCTAAGAATTCCATCCGGACATTTAATACGGCACCGAATGAACGCGCAAGTCAGCAGCCGTTTCCGCGTACCGCCACGCCCAGAATGCGCTGGTTGCGCAGTTCGAACGTCGCTTCACACGTGTTGCGGATCACTTCGGGCGCACCCCACCCGCCGTAATACGGCCCGCGCCACCCCCAGCCGCCATACCCGCCGTAATAGCCGGGATAGACCGTCGTTGTTGTGGAGGCATAGGCCAGGAAGCGCGATCCCCCCGTTTCGTAACTGCGACTTGGCACGCCCATTTCGCGCACCAGATCCGCCTCGCCCCGCCCGACAAAAACGGACAGCCGGGTGGCAAGATCCTGCCGCTGGGAAGCAGGCGTACACGCCGCCAGCACGACAGGCAGAACAAGCAGAGCATGACGTAACATCATGAGGACCTCCGTTTGCCGATATTACCAGAAAACGGCCCCGGTTACACCTGCAACCACAGCACATCACCAATCCGGTTTGCGCCGGATGCAACCATCGCCAGCCGGTCGAACCCCAGCGCAATACCCGCCGCTTCCGGCATGCCGTGTTCCAATGCGGTCAAAAATTCCTCGTCCGTGCCCCAGCCGGGACCGTACATCGCCTCGCGCCGGGCGCGGTCTTCCAGAAAACGGCGGCGCTGTTCCACCGGGTCGGTCAGTTCGACGAACGCGTTGGCCAGTTCCATGCCACACAGGAACAGTTCGAACCGTTCGGCAACGCGCGGATCGTCCGGACAGCGCCGCGCCAGAGCCGCCTGACTGGCCGGAAAATGCGTGAGGAAGGTCGGGCAGTCACGGCCCAGATTTGGCTCCACACGCGCCAGTAACAGTCGGAAGAACAGGTCTTCCCAGGTCTCGTTCTCGCGCAGCACAACACCCGCCTGCGCGGCCAGAGCCGGTGCATCGCCCTCGGTCCCCAGCACGTCGGCACCGACATAACGCGTGAACGCATCAGCGACCGACAAGCGTTCAAACCGCGCCAGATCGGCGGTAATGCCGCGACACGTGACCACGGGCGGCAGCACGGCGCGCAGCAGGGTTTCCACCTCGTCCATCAGGTCCGTCATCGTGGCGCCGGGCCGATACCATTCCAGCATGGTGAATTCGGTGGAATGCGTGTCACCACCCTCGGCATTGCGCCAGACGCGGGCCAGCTGGAAGATCCGCCCCGCCCCGCCTACCAGCAGCTTCTTCATTGCGAATTCGGGGCTGGTGTTCAGCCAGAGCGGCGTGCGCGCCCCTTCATGATCCTCGCGTTCAGTGCGGAAGGCGCGCAGATGCACTTCTTCACCCGGAACGTGCACGGCGTAGGGGGTTTCCACCTCGGGATAACCGCGCGCGGTAAAGAAAGCCCGCGTGCCCGCGGTCAGCAGAGACCGGCGGCGCAGGAATGGCAGACGTGCGGCCAGACGTTCAGGATGCCAGAGTTGTTGCGACATGATGCGCGCCACATTAAAGCTTGCCGCTTCAAATGCCAGACACCATGCCCCAAGACCGGACCTTGCGCTCCCCTGCCGATATTGCTGCGGTGGGACTGGCCACCCGTGCCGATGCGGATGCCGTGGGCGCACGCTATGCCATCGCGGTCACCCCCACGATCCAGCGCCTGATCGAAACGCCGGACGATCCGATCGGCGTGCAGTTCGTCCCGCATATCGATGAACTGTCTCTGGCACCGCATGAAAGCGTGGACCCGATTGGTGATGATGCGCTCTCGCCGGTAAAGGGGATTGTGCATCGTTATGCAGACCGCGCGCTGCTGAAGCCGCTGCTGGTCTGCCCGGTTTATTGCCGGTTCTGCTTCCGGCGCGAACATGTCGGCCCCGATGGTGGACTGCTGAGCGATGCCGAACTGGACGCTGCCTTCGACTGGATCCGCGCGCATCCGGCTATTACCGAAATCATTATGACGGGCGGCGATCCGCTGATGCTCTCGCCGCGCCGGCTGAGCACCATCATGACGGCGCTGTCGGGCATTGCGCATGTGCAGACCATCCGCATCCACACACGTGTGCCGGTGGCCGATCCGGCACGCATCACGCCGGAACTGCTCGCCGCGCTGGAAACCGACCGCGCCCTGTGGGTGGCTGTGCATGCCAACCATGCGCGTGAATTCAGCCCCGAAGCCTGTGCCGCATTAAAGCGCCTGAACCGCGCGGGGGTGCCGCTGCTGGGGCAGTCCGTCCTGCTGCGTGGCGTGAACGACAGCACCGCGGCACTGGAAGCGCTGTTCCGCACCATGGTCGCCAACCGGATGAAGCCCTACTACCTGCACCAGCTGGACAGCGCCCCCGGGACGGCGCGATTCCACGTTCCCATCGCCGAGGGGCGTCGCCTGCTGGTCGGAATACGCGGCCGGGTGACTGGCCTGGCCTGGCCAACCTATGTGCTGGATATCCCTGGTGGGCACGGAAAAGTGCCTCTGGGGCCGGATTTTCTTGAAAAAGATGCCGTCCGCGACCCAGAAGGCACCCTCCACCGGCTTGCCGGGCCGGACGCAGCAGTTTAGACCACAGACCAACTCAAATCATATTGCCCCGAGAGATATCATGAAGCAGCAGGCGAACCTCATTCGCGCAGGCCAGGTCATCGAGCACGAAGGCCGCCGCTGGACGGTTTTGAAACAGCAGATCATCACACCGGGTAAGGGTGGCGCGTTCATCCAGGTGGAAATGCGTGATCTGAAGACCGGCAACAAGACCAACGAACGCTGGCGCACCGCCGACACCGTTGAACGCCTGATGACGGAAGACAAGGAATACACGTATTCCTATACCGATGGTGACAATCTGGTGTTCATGGACCCGGAAACCTTCGAACAGGCGATGATCCCGGCTGCATTGCTGGGTGACGATGTTGCGTTCCTGCAGGACAACATGAAGGTCGTGGTCGACCTGGTGGAAGGCGACCCGGTTGCCATTCACCTGCCCGCCAGCGTCATTCTGGAAATCGTGGAAGCCGATCCGGTGGTGAAGGGGCAGACGGCGTCGTCGTCCTACAAGCCCGCGAAGCTGTCGAACGGCATGAAGACACAGGTGCCGCCGTTCATCGAAGCCGGTGAAAAGGTCGTGATCCGCACGGAAGACTGCTCGTACGTCGAACGCGCGAAGTAAGTTGCAGTGATCCGTCTGTCGCCGCACCTGTCCGTCATGCATGCAGCCGTTCGCGCGGCTGCAAAGCGTTTGTTGCGCGATTTCTCAGAAGTCGAGAAATTGCAGGTCAGCATGAAAGGCCCGTCTGACTTCGTCAGCCAGGCCGATCTGCGCGCCGAAGAAACGCTGAAGATCGAGCTCGATCGCGCCCGCCCCGGCTATGCCTTCCTGATGGAGGAAAGCGGTGCGTCGGGGTCCGAAAACTGGGCCTGGCGATGGGTAGTCGATCCGCTGGATGGCACCACCAACTTCCTGCACGGCATTCCGCACTGGGCGATCAGCCTGGGGCTGGAACGCCGCCTGCCGGAGGGTGGTTCGGAAATCGCGGCGGGTGTCGTCTACTCCCCCGTGAACGACGAGATGTTCTGGGCGGAAAAAGGCGGTGGCGCGTTCCTGAACGATCGCCGCATCCGTGTGTCGTCGCGCAAGGACATGCGCGAGGCAGTGTTCGCAACCGGCATCCCGTTTGGCGCCGTGCCGCGCAAGGCGGAATTCCTGCGCATCCTGAACCGCATCATGCCGCAGGTGGCTGGTGTGCGACGCATGGGATCGGCCGCACTGGACCTCGCCTGGGTCGCGGCGGGCCGGTACGAGGGTTACTGGGAACTGGGGCTAAAGCCGTGGGACATGGCGGCGGGCCTGCTGATCGTGCAGGAAGCCGGCGGGTTCGTGACCGGGCCTGACGACCGTGCTCCGTTGGAAAGCGGTGATGTGGTGGTCGGTGTGCCAGCCCTGCAGCCCAAGCTGCGCGATATCGTGAACGAGGGTATTGCCGCGCAGGCAGGGCGCTGACACTCCAAAGATAGAACTGCACAGCCCCTAAAACTGCCCTATAAGGTTTGCCAATCTTTAGGTCAGGGTGTTTTGAAAACGCTCCGGGATTATTTGGATATGCGGGCTGTCATTCTTTCTGTTGCTGTCCTGTCTCTTGCCATCTCCGTCGGGGCGGACGCGCAGGGTTCTCCCACATCCGGCACTCCCCGTATCCCGGAAATGCGAGACCTGCCTGCCCCGGCCGTGCTGGCGCCGCCCACTGCCGCAGTTCCCACACAGCAACGCCAGCCCTCTCCGGCAGCGACGCCACTGGCAGCTCCGTTACCGGGAGCGCAACAGCCAACGATATCCCCGCCCGCGCCATCCAGCCATGCTCCCCGAGCCGTTATTGCGACCGAGGCAGGAACGGCTGCATCCATTGCGGCGGCTGGCGCGTCGAGCGTTGTGCGACGGATTATCAACGGCTTTCAGATCCCCCTCCCACCGGATGATCCGAACCTTTCGGTTGATGTGCGAGCGGCCCTAACCGCCTTTCTGCGTGCCATTCCGACCGACAATACCCAGCACATCACCATCCACGCCTATGCGGCGGGAACACCGGATGACACCTCCACACCGCGCCGTCTGTCGCTGCAACGTGCACGCGCCGCGCTGGATATTCTGGTTCAGGCCGGGGCCGATCCGCGGCGGATCGATCTTCGCCCTATGGGAATCACCGCAACCGATACCAACATGCCGGATCGGCTTGAAATTACACTTGGAACGGCACCTCGATGACTAACCCGATTCATTATCTCTGGCGGATGCTGGTCTTTCTGGTCGTCGTCGCCGGGGTCGCATTTTTGCTGCATAAAACACTGCTGATGGCGTTTGCCGCCAATCCGGTTCTGGATGCAGTGATCCTGCTGGTGCTATTCCTCGGCATCCTGTGGAATTTTCGCCAGGTGCTGACGCTGCGCCGCGAAGTGCACTGGGTGGAAGCGTTCCAGACCAACCGTTCAACGCTCACCACCCTGCCCGCGCCGCGTCTGCTGGCGCCGATGGCGTCCATGCTGACCACCCGCGTCAAGAAAGCGCCGGATGGCGGCGAACGCTTCACCCTCTCGGCCCCCGCCATGCACGGCATGCTGGACTCCATCCAGAGCCGCCTGGACGAAAGCCGCGAGCTGTCGCGTTACATGACCGGGCTGATGATCTTCCTCGGCCTGCTGGGCACGTTCTGGGGGCTGCTGCTCACTGTGGGCAGCGTGGGCGATGTGATTGCCGGCATGTCGGTCGGGTCGGGTGATGTCAGCGCGATGTTCGATCAGTTGAAGAACGGTCTGGCGCAGCCTCTGCGTGGCATGGGCACGGCGTTCAGCGTATCGATGCTCGGGCTGTCAGGTGCGCTGGTGCTGGGCTTTCTGGACCTCACCGCCGGGCAGGCACAGAACCGGTTCTTTAATGAACTGGAAGAATGGCTGGCGGGACTGACCCGCCTGTCGTCCGGCGCGCTCAGCGATGGCGACAGCAGCATTCCCGTCTATGTGCAGGCTCTGCTGGAACAGACCGCCGAAAACATGGAGAGCCTGCAGCGCACCCTGGCGCGCGGCGAGGCCAGCCGGCGCGAGGGCAGCCACGCGGTTCTGGCCCTGTCGGACAAGCTGGGCACCATGACGGAATCGATGCGGGCCAATCAGCAGCTGATGCTGCGCATTGCTGAAAGCCAGCACGCGCTGACTCCACTGTTCCAGAATCTGGCGCAACAGGGTTCGTCGGACGATGCCATCCGTCAGCATCTGCGCAATATCGAGGCAACGCTGATCCGCCTGCTGAACAGCGCCGAACAGGGGCGCAGCGAGACCACCAGCGAAATCCGCAACGAGATCCGTTTGCTGACCCGCACCATCGAACATCTCTCGCAACAAGAACCCCCGCGGTAAGGCATGGCATCCCGGTCATCACGCAGAGGACACGGCAACGGGCTTGATGCCTGGCCCGGCTATGTGGATGCGCTGTCCGTTCTGCTGATGGTCATCGTGTTCGTACTGATGGTCTTCGTCAGCGCACAGGGATTTCTGACGGCGGCACTGTCCGGGCGCGACAGGGCACTGGACCGGCTGAACCAGCAGATCTCGGAACTGACCAGCGTGCTGGCGCTGGAACGCGGGCAGACCCAGGAGCTGCGCCTGTCGCTCTCGCAACTCACACGCGACCTGCAGAGCATGACAACCGCGCGCGATACACTCACGCAGCAGCTCACCACCTTGCGCACCGAACAGGCAGCCACCGCCAGTGAACGCGATTCACTGCGCAGCGAACGCGATCGCCTCAGCGGGCAGCTCTCCGATGCAACAACCCAGTCCCGCACGCTGGAAGAAACGCTGAACACCACGCGCGAACAGGCCGAGGCCCAGGCGCGCGAGGCCACCAGTCTGGCCGATCAGGTGCGTGCGCTGACCGCCCTGCGCGACGAGCTTGAACGCCGGGCGCAGGATGCCGCCGCTCGCAACATGACCGACGAAGAACGTCAGGCCGCGCTCAACGCGCAGCTTGCCGACGAACGTCGCCTGTCGGAAAGCGCCCGTGCACAGGTGGCGCTGCTCAACCGACAAATGGAGGAGCTGCGTGCCCAACTGTCGCAGATCTCCACCGCGCTGGAAGTCTCGGAAGCGGCAGACCGCGACAAGGCCGCGCAGATCGCCAATCTGGGCAGCCGCCTGAACGCCGCACTGGCACAGCGGGTCGAGGAATTGCAGCGTTACCGTTCGGACTTCTTCGGGCGTCTGCGCGACGTTCTGGGCAATCGTCCGGGCATCCAGATCGTCGGCGACCGGTTTGTCTTCCAGAGCGAAGTTCTGTTCCCCGTCGGCAATGCGGACCTCAGCGAGGCCGGGCAGGAACAGATCCGTCGCCTTGCCACCACGCTGAAGGAACTGATGACGCAATTGCCAGCCGATCTGCCCTGGGTAATGCGCATCGATGGGCACGCCGACCGCACGCCCGTTGCACGCAGCTTTGCCTCGAACTGGGAGCTTTCGACCCAGCGCGCCATCAATGTGGTGAAGCTGCTGGCGGCCGAAGGTGTGCCACCCAACCGTCTGGCCGCCGCCGGATTCGGCGAATTCCAGCCGATCGATCCGGGCAGCTCGCCCGAAGCCTTTGCACGCAACCGCCGGATCGAAATCCGGCTGACGGATCGCTGATGACACATATCGTTGAACACCCTCTCGCCCAGGTTAAGCTGACCCAGCTGCGGCGGGTTGAAACCACCACGCCGGTGTTTCGCCGCACAATGCGTGAACTGGCCGTGTTGCTGGCCGTAGAAGTGACGCGCGATCTGCCCATCACGCGCACGCCCATCACGACACCGGTCTCGCCGATGATGGCCCCCGTGCTGGCGGCGCCGGTGCCGTGTCTGGTGTCGGTACTGCGGGCGGGCGAAGGGTTGGTCGAAGGGTTCCTCGACATCATCGCCGATGCGCCGATCGCGCATATCGGTGCGTACCGCGATCACACCACGCTGGAAGCGGTCGAGTATTATTTCAAGGCCCCGGCCGACATCACACAGCGCGGTGCCATCGTGCTCGACCCGATGCTGGCGACGGGGAATACGGCGGTTGCGGCTGTCTCGCGGTTGAAGAAAGCGGGGGTGCGCAATATCCGTTTCGCATCGATCCTCGCCGCGCCGGAAGGCATTCGCACGCTGAAGGCCGCGCATCCGGATGTGGCAGTCTGGACTGTCTCGGTCGATGAAAGCCTGAACGAGAATGGCTACATCGTGCCCGGTCTTGGCGATGCAGGCGATCGCACATTCGGCACGCTGTAACACCGTGCAGGTGACGATCGCCCGCGCCACCCGCGCCGACGCCGCCGATCTGATCGCGGCACACCTCGACAGTCGTACCCATCATTATCCGTTCGTCGCGCCCTTCACCGATCAGGCGGGGTTCGACACCTGGATGGCCCGTCAGACAACCGGCCCCTGTATCGGGCTGGTGGCACGCACGCCGGATGCCGTGGTTGGCATCATCAATCTGAACGAGATCGTTGCCGGGGCTTTCTGCAGTGCGTATCTCGGCTACTGGAGCATGGCGGGCATTGCCGGGCACGGTCTGATGACGGTGGCCATGCAGCAGGCAATCCGCTTTGCGTTCGAGGATCTTGGACTGCATCGTCTGGAAGCCAATATCCAGCCGGATAATGCACGTTCCATCGCGCTGGTGCAGCGGCTTGGGTTCCGCAAGGAAGGTTTCTCGCCGCGTTATCTGAAGATCGGCGGTGTGTGGTGCGATCACGAACGCTGGGCGAAGCTCGCCGACGCGTGAGTTACAGCGCCTGCCCGTGCACCTTGCGGCGCAGTTCTTCCACACGGGACTGACCATTCTGCATGCGCGGATAAACCGCCACTGCCGCTTCAAGCGCGCGTAACGCGGCGGGAAGATCGCGCCGTTCTTCGTTCAACAGCGCCAGCAGATCCAGTGCGGCAAAGTGACGTTCATCACGGCGCAGCACCTGCTGGATATCCAGCATCGCGTTATCGATATTCCCTGCCCCCACATAGGCCTGTGCGCGTCGGTACCAGCTATCCACACAGTCGGGCGACAGATCGATGGCTGCCGTAAAGTCGTCCGCAGCTTCATCCCATGTCTCGGACTCCATATTGCGACTGCCGCGCTGGGACAGCAGCGCCGCTGCGGGAGATGCCGTTTTCATCCACGCTTGCCAGATGCGAGCCACGATCAGCGTGGCTTCGTCATCCGTCTCGGCGGCTTTCAGCGCGGTGTAGAGCTGGCCGAGATCCTCTGTCCGATTCTGCGCGAACGCAGCCACCGGAACGCAGAGGAACACCAGCAGAACGCTGCGTCGCTTCACGCGGCCTTGCCCCGCAGCCCGACCGGTTCCGGCCCGCCCGCCATCCAGTCGAGCAGTTCCACCGTATGCACCACCGGTATGCCATCGCCAGAAAGCTGCATCATGCAGCCGATATTTCCGGCGGCGATCACATCCGGGTTCTTGCGCTTCAGCGTTTCCAGCTTGCGCGTACGCAGCTGCCCGGACAGTTCGGGTTGCAGCATGTTGTACGTCCCCGCAGACCCGCAACACAGATGCGGATCGGTCGGTTCCACAATCCTGAATCCGGCAGATTTCAGCAGCATTTTCGGTTCTGCAGTAATCTTCTGACCGTGCTGCAAGCTGCACGCTGCGTGATAGGCAACCGTCAGATCCGGTGCTTCACGCGTTGGCGCATAATTCATGCGCACCAGAAATTCACTGATGTCCATCGCCAGCGCCGAGATCTTTTCAGCCTTGGCGCGGATCGCATCGTCCTCGGTGCGGAACATGAAGCCGTAATCCTTCACGGTCGTGCCGCAGCCCGAGGTGTTGATGATCACCGCATCCAGCCCTGCGCCGTCGATCTCACGCGACCAGGCTTCGATGTTGGCGCGCGCGAACGACATGGCGGAATCGTGCTTGCCCATATGGTGGGTCAACGCACCACAGCACCCGGCTTCCGGCGGGACGATCACCTCGACCCCCATACGCGCCAGCAAACGCCGTGTGGCAGCGTTGATCTCGGGGTCCAGCACAGTCTGCGCACACCCGGCCAGCAGTGCCACACGCGCGCGCGGTTTTTCGACCGGCGTAGTATCCACCGCAATCTGCGCCGGCAGTGATGCCGGCATCAGTTCCAGCATTGCCCGCAGGCGCTTCGGCATCAGCGCGCGGAACGGGCGCGCCAGACCGCCGAGGCGCATCGCAACGCGGAAGCGCGACGGATACGGCAACAGCCACGCCAGCATCCCGCGCATCAGGCGATCCTTCAGCGGGCGCTTGTAGGTTTCCTCGATATGGCGTCGCGCGTGGTCGACCAGATGCATGTAGTTCACCCCCGACGGGCATGTCGTCATGCAGGCCAGACAGGACAGGCAGCGATCCACATGGCGCACAACCTGTTCGGTTGCGGGCACGCCGCGTTCCAGCATGTCCTTGATCAGATAGATACGCCCGCGCGGAGAATCCAGTTCGTCCCCCAGCAGCACAAAGGTCGGGCACGTCGCGGTGCAGAAACCGCAATGCACGCAGGTGCGCAGAATGCTGTTGGCGACCGAGATCGCCGGGTCTTTCAGCTGTTCGTCCGTGAAATTGGTCTGCATCACACAGCTCCCTTGCGGGCAAACACGTTCTGCGGATCCATCGCCGCCTGCACACGCGTCGTGATACGTGCCAGTGCCGCAGGTTCCGGCGGAACAACGGCAACTGCATTGCGCAACGCATCCGGGCCGCGCAGCAACGCCCACACGCCGCCCGCCAGCGCCGCTGTGGCAGATATGGCGGCGTGCACTTCGGCCGTCGCTGGTCCTGCAATCCAAACCAGCCCGCCACCCCAGTCCATGAACCCACGCGCACCCAAAGCAGGCAGCGCGGCCATCACATCGGGCCCCGATGTCGGGCGCACGGAGACACGCCAGATCGCCTCGTCCGCCTTTGGCACCAGCATCAGTGCATCGCGCACCGCACGCCAGATCGCCTCGCTTTTCTGCGCATCGTTGATCAGCACGACATCGCCGAAATGCTTCAGGCTTTCCTGTAACCACGCGCCACGATAGGCGACCGATTCCGCGAAGTCTTCAAGACGCAACAGTGTGACGGAATTATCCATCCCCAGCTGCTGCGCGGCTTCCACCGGCAGATACGCCGCCCCCGTCACCCCATAGGGCGACCCAAGCCCAGCCGAGAGTGCCGCAACCGCAGACGCCGCATCCTGTTTGTAAATCGCAATGGTGCCCGAGGTCTGCGCAGCGGGCAGCACCTTCAGCGTCACCTCGGTCAGCACACCCAGCGTGCCGTAGCTGCCGGTCAGCAGCTTGCACAGATCCAGCCCGGTCACGTTCTTCAGCACGCGCCCACCCGAGCGGATCACCTCGCCCAGACCGTTGACCGCGCGCACGCCCAGCACATGATCGCGCGTCGCCCCCAGGGCGATCCGGCGCGGTCCGGACAGGTTGCACGCCACAACGCCACCCAGAGTCTGCGCGCCGCCACGGAACATCCAGGACAGATCCGGCGGTTCGGAAATCAGATGCTGGCCCTTCACGGTCAGAGCCGCTTCAATCTCGCGCAGTTCGGTTCCGGCGCGTGCCGACAGCACCAGTTCCTGCGGTGAATACAGCGTGATGCCCGCGTGCTTCTGCGTGGACAGAAGACGCGCACCCGCCTTCGCGTGCAGCATGCCACGCTTGCTGCCGTTGCCCTCGATCGTCAGCGTCGAGCCAGATGCGTTGGCATCGCTCACCAGCGCCGCAATCGCGGCTTCGTCTGCTGGAGTTTCCATGGTCATCGTCTGCGTGTTCATAGCGGAAACACCTTGGCCGGATTCAAAAGCCAGTCGGGATCGAACGCTGTCTTGATGCGCTTCTGCTGTGCCAGTTCGGTCGGGTTGAACTGCACCGTCATCAGGTCGCGCTTCTCGACACCGACCCCGTGCTCACCCGTCAGGCAGCCGCCCACCTCGACACACAGCTTCAGGATGTCGGCGCCAAACGCCTCGGCCTTGTGGAAGCTCTCGGGGTTGTTGGCGTCGAACATGATCAGTGGATGCAGATTGCCATCGCCTGCATGGAACACGTTGGCGACGGCCAGTCCGTATTGCACGCTCATCTCGCTGATGCGCTTCAGCGTGTCCGGCAGGCGCGAGGTCGGGATGGTGCCGTCCATGCACAGATAATCCGGGCTGATCCGCCCGACCGCGCCGAACGCGCCCTTGCGCCCCTTCCAGATCGCTGCCGACTGCTCCGCGGTCTCCGCCACGTTCATGCTGATCGGATTGAACTGCGCGCAGATGCCGCGAATGCGGTCCAGCAGCATGTCCTGCTCGGCCTGCGATCCCTCGACCTCGATGATCAGCATCGCCTCGGCGTCCATGGGATAGCCTGCATGGGCGAAAGCCTCGCACGCGTGGATGCAGGGCTTGTCCATGAATTCCAGCGCCACCGGGATGATGCCCGATCCGATGATCGCATCGACGGCGCGTCCCGCCGTTTCGATCGCGTCGAACGCAGCCAGCATCGCACGCGCACCTTCGGCGGCGCGCAGGATGCGCACGGTGACTTCGGTGACGATTGCCAGCTGGCCTTCGCTGCCGGTCAGCAGCCCCAGCCAGTCGTAGCCTGGCGTGTCCAGATATTCCCCGCCGATATCGATCACCTCGCCCTCGATGGTGACGATCTTCAGGCCGAGCAGGTTATTCGCCGTGACACCGTATTTCAGGCAATGCGCGCCACCCGAATTCATCGCGACGTTGCCGCCAATCATGCAAGCCAGCTGGCTGGAGGGATCGGGGGCATAGAAGAACCCGTCGCTCTCCATCGCCTTGGTGATGCCGATATTGGTGACGCCTGCCTCGACCGTGGCGCAGCGGTTTTCGTAGTCGATCTTGATGATATGATTCATCTTCATCAGACCGATCACCACCGCATCCGCCAGAGGCAGCGCGCCGCCCGACAGGCTAGTGCCCGCGCCGCGCGGGATGACCCGTATGCCCATCTGATGGCAATAACGCAGCACAGCCGCCACCTGGGCGGTGTTCTCGGGCAGCACAACCGCAAGTGGGATCTGCCGGTATGCGGATAACCCGTCGGTTTCATACGGACGCAGGCGTGTTTCCTCGCCGATCACGTTCGCCGCCGGTAGCAGGGCGCTCAATCCCGCGATAATGGCATCGCGCTGCGCCAAGATATTCTGTTTTGGTTCGGGTAGAGTCAGCATGTTTCCCTCCCCCCTTATATTTGAAATGCCACCGCTAAGGATGATCTTCGGGGTTACTTAAAGCAAGCGCCACAAAGCATAAAACCACGCCCCGAACAAACAGAGCGTGGCTTAAATGCCAAGTAAAAACCTGAGTAGCCGCGCGGGCTTGTTAGCCCTGACGCACCTTCATACGCGGGTTCTTCTTGTTAATCACGTAAACGCGACCATGGCGACGAACAACGCGGTTGTCCTTGTCGCGGATCTTGGCCGACTTCAGGCTGTTTCTGATCTTCATCACACGCACTCTGAATTTGAAGCGCCGGTATTAGGGATCAGGGCTGGCGCTGTCAACACAAAGGACCGTAAAACCATACCATGAATGAACGTAATTCTTCAGGTTTCGCCGTCTGGGCCGGTTTTCTGGTCGCTAGCTTCGCAGTTGTAGCCCTGATCGGGCTGTTTGCGACCTATGCCGTGGCATTACCGCATGCCCGCTGGGCCTCGCGCGATTCGGCCCTGCAAACGGCCGAGACCTTGTTGCGCACCGGTGGGCAGAGCAACGAACTGGCTGCGCTCCGCCTGCCGCTGGGCGACGCCGCCAAGGCGCTGGAAGCCCCCGACCCGCTGGCGGCGATACAGGTCGCACGCGCCGAAAGCCGGGCGTTCTTCCTGCACCAGTCCGAAGCCATTCAGAGCCGCCTGCGGCTCCTGCTGGTGATCGGTGCGCTGGTTGCCGCCGGATTCGGGGTGATCGTCCTACGCATTGCCGGGCGCGGACGGCGCTAGCCGCGCTTCGATCGCCGTAATAGCCGGGGCATCCAGCCGCAGCTTGGTCGCCAGGCGGTTCAGCCAGTCGCGTTCGGGTGCCTCGATGGCGTCCATCGTGGCAAATGCCGTCGCATAGGCCTGTGCCGCCAGCATCGGGTCACGCACGGAACGGGCGATTTCCTCGATGGTGATCGGGTTCTGCAGGTCGTTCAGCACGAAATCGCGCTCGCGTTCGACCAAACCTGCTGAATCGAGCTGGGCAGCGATGTGGGCGCGCTCTTCCGCATCCAGAACGCCATCCGCCTTGGCCGCCGCAATGGCGACACGCAACAGCAGCAGCGGTTCGGCCGTATCGGAGGACGGCCCCTGGGCCTGTGGCGCCTGCTCGGTCGTCTGGCCCCAGGGGGAGTGCCCGCCCTGCGGCACACTGCGCGCCGGGCCGGGTTGCAGATCCTGCGGGCGCGATGACGGCGCCGGTTCCGAGGACGGCTTGCGGGTCATATAGTCCACCACTGCCTTGGCACCGACACCAAGAACCATCGCCAGAACGGAATTCATGCTGCGTGGGGCGCTGTATCCCGCTGTACGCGCCTGCGTCGTCCTGCGGCGTGGCGAACGTGCGCCTCCACCCAGCACTGCACCCAGCATCCGTTCAATATCCCGTGCGTCCATTCGTCTTCTCCACCCCACACGCTTTGGATGTGGGTGATGTGCGTTTACTCAAAAACCACGCCAACGAACACGAGAAAATATTTACAGCACCGTGCCCAACGGGCATTCCGCTGCGGTGCGGCTGTAATGTTCCGTCACCAAGTGCAAGAAAAAAGCCACAATCCGACCATGCTTTCACCCGCTATGGCCGTCAGTGTCCTTCCTGTAATCCAAGGAGACGCACCATGCGCTTCAAACCCTTTCTAGCTCTTTCTGCCATGCTGCTGATGGCGGCCTGCCAGAACCCGGACGGTTCGATCAACTACGCGAACTCGGCCCTGCTGGGGGCCGGGGTTGGCGCAGCGGGCGGGCTGATTGCAGCCGGAGCTTCCGACAACGGCCCCCGTTATTCCAACGGAGGCGGCTACTACGGTGGCGGTGGGTATTACGCCCCGCAGCCCCGCTACCAAGGTGGTGGGCGTGGATATTACGGCCGAGGAAATTATGGACGTGGTTATTACCGCTAAGTGGCTATTACCACTAACACGTGAAAGGGGGCCGAAAGGCCCCCTTTTTTTATCCCGACGACGATTAACCGAAGCCGTGAAAATCCGGCATGGTGTTGATGGGCGTTGCTTTCTTTAACGCAGCAATATCCGGCAACGGGCGCGACAGGTCGACATCGCTCGCAAATGCCTGCTCCAGCGCGCGGGCAACGCTCAGCACGAATGCGTCCCCTCCCCGTGGCCCCACAATCTGCAGACCGAACGGCATGCCGGAATGGTCCTTGCCGCACGGAATGCAGATGGCGGGATGCCCAGTCAGCGTCACGCCGTACGACAGCGCCAGCCAGTGGAAATAGGTGCGCACCGCCTTGCCGTCGATCTCCACCGGATACAGTTCAGTCCACGGACGCGGGCTGATGGTGATGCCTGGCGTAATCAGCACGTCATACCGGTCGAAGAAGTTCTGGAACGCGTGATAGATGCGCGTCTGTTCGATAT
Source organism: Acetobacteraceae bacterium (assembly GCA_031546815.1). Taxonomy (GTDB): domain Bacteria; phylum Pseudomonadota; class Alphaproteobacteria; order Acetobacterales; family Acetobacteraceae; genus JAVBJV01. The sequence continues at coordinate 108,202 of JAVBJV010000010.1, read as the reverse complement.
GCGCCGCCGCGAAATCCTCCAGCGTGTAGCCCAGGCCTTCCTTGATATTCGCATGCAGATTCGGCCCCAGATCGTCCGGGCGTTCGCGATACCATTTCAGATACTTGCCCAGGAACCCGACCGCGCGCCCCACTTCGAACGCACGATCCGCGCCCTTCATGTCGGGATTTTCGTCCTCGGCCACGCCGAACAGCGTACGGAACTTATCGGTCTTTTCCGTGAACACCTTGCGGATGTGTTTTTCCGTCGGCGCAAAGCCCAGATCCGGACTGAATGCAGCACGCAGGCTCGACAGATCCAGCGGCCGCACCGGGTGGAAATGCGAGGGCCGCTGCACGCGCCGCCCATGGATGGTGGTGGCCAGCGGGTCACCCTTGTGATTGCCCGCCATCACCGACATCAGCAGCGCCGTATCCGCCACATCGCGCCCCATGGGGCCGAGTGTGCCGTTCGTCGTCCAGCCCAGCGCGCGCTTGGGGTTGGGGACCAGCCCCTGCGTCGGCCGGAAGCCCACAATGCCGTTGAACGCCGCCGGGTTGCGCAGTGACCCGCCAGTGTCGCTGCCGGTGCACAGCATCGCCATGTTGGTCGCCAGCGCCACCGCCGAACCGCCGGACGAACCGGCGGCGGACTTGGTGTTGTCGAACGGATTGCCCGTCGCGCCGTAAACCTTGTTGCGCGAATTCGCCCCCGCGCCCCATTCCGGCACGTTGGTCTTGCCGATGACAATGCCGCCCGCCTTGCGGATCTTCATCACGTGCAGATCATCGGTCTTTGGCACATGGTCGGCAAAGATCGGGCTGCCGAAGGTGGTGCGCAGACCTGCCGTTTCTTCAAGGTCTTTCACGCCGACTGGCAGACCATGCAGCGGGCCCAGAGCATCGCCGCGCAACACAGCGGCTTCGGCCACGCGGGCGGCTTCACGCGCATGGTCGAAATCGCGCGCCACCATGCAGTTTACCGCCGGATCCACCGCTTCGATACGCGCGATGCAACTGTCCATCAGCTCGATCGGCGACAGCTTCTTCGCGCCGATCAATGCGCGCGCTTTTACCGCCGAGAGATCGCAAGGTTCGCTCATCTTCAATACCCCATTGCACAACCGTCCTTGCGCGGGTCGGATCCGGCGCAAAGGACACCACGCGCATGATCGATCAGGATCGCCTGACTGCCGCCATGCGGTTTGTCGATCACTTCACACTGATGGCCAAGCCCGTTCAGCTTCGCCACCACATCGGCCGGAATGCCGCGTTCCACCTGCACTTTTCCGTTGCTCGGCATCAGGCGCGCGAAGTCCATCGCTTCCTGAATGTCCATGCCGAATTCCAGCATGTTGGACAGGAACAGCGAAGGCCCCCTCGGCTGGAAATGCCCGCCCATCACGCCATACGGCATCATGCAGCGACCATCCTTCATCACCATACCGGGAATGATCGTGTGCATCGGGCGCTTGTTCGGCGCGATGCAGTTCAGGTGGTCGCGCTCCAGCCGGAATCCGAAGCCGCGGTTCTGCAGCATCACACCGGATTTCTGCGCCAGAATGCCCGAGCCAAAACCCTCGAACAGCGAATTGATAAACGAACACGCATTGCCGTCGCGATCCACCACCGTCAGATACACGGTATCGCGATGAGGCGGCAGGATTGCCTCGCCCGCATTAGGCAGGTCCTTCATCGCGCGATCATCGCGGATCAGCGCGCGGAGTGCGTCCAGATAGGCCGGCGATGTCAGGTGCTTCAGCGGCACGTCCACATGTTCCGGATCAGCCAGGAACGCGTTGCGATCGCGATAGCACAACCGCGCAGCCTCGATATGCCGATGCAGACGCGTGACCGACATCGCGCCATCGTTCGGCGTATCCATCCGGCCCAGCAGGCCCAGCAGCATCAGCGCGATCATGCCGGACCCGTTCGGCGGGCACTGGAACACATCGTGCTCGCGCCAGTCGATCGAGATCGGGTCAACAAACTGCGCGGCATCGCGACCGGTGGCGAAATCCGCCTCGGTGTGTTTGGTGCCGCGTGCGTTCAGCGTTGCCAGCATGTCGGCGGCGACCGGGCCTTCGTAGAACCCCTTCGCGCCGTGCTTGGCAATGGCGCGCAGCGTGGCGCCCAGTTCCTTCTGCACGAACATGTGGCCCGGCTTCGGCGCCTGCCCCTGCGGCAGGAACAGATCGGCACCGCCCTTCTGCAGCTTGGCAACCGCGCCCGCCCAGTCGAACGCGACGCGCGGGTGTACGGGGAAACCTTCCTCGGCCAGACGGATGGCGGGCTGCAGCACTTCGTCGAAGCCCTTGCGACCATGGGCGGCCAGCAGCTTCTCCCACGCGCCGACCGCACCGGGCACGGTTACTGCATGGGGAGAGGTATTCTCGATCGCCGCAATACCGTTCGACTCGAAATAATCCATCGACGCGTAACCCGCCGCCCGCCCCGACCCGTTGATGGCGATGGGGCGCGAGGCCCCGGCCGGCGCATACAGGCAGAAGCAGTCGCCGCCGATCCCGGTGCTCTGCGGTTCCACCACACCCAGCACGGCGACCGCCGCAACCGCCGCGTCCAGCGCGTTTCCACCCGCCCGCAATATGTCCAGCGCCGTCAGCGTCGCAATCGGCATCGATGTGGCAGCCATGGCATTGGCGGCATAAACGGGGCTTCGGCCAGGCAGCTGGAAGTCGCGCATACGGGCATTTCTCCGGTCAAAAAGGTCACGAATGGGGAAATTAACCCACGTTCCGGACACGCCGTCCAGACCACCCGGCTTGGCGGCACCGCAGCCATGGGCCATGCTTGCCCCCCAAGGGAGTTCAGTCATGAGCAACACCATCAGCCTTGCCGACTTCGAGAACGTGGATATCCGGGTCGGCACCATTGTCGACGTGCGCCCCTTCCCCGAAGCCCGGAACCCGTCCTTCCAGATCTGGGTAGATTTCGGGGGCGAGATCGGGGTGAAGAAGTCCTCGGCCCAGATTACCGTGCATTACAAACCCGATCAGCTGATCGGGCGGCAGGTGGCGGCGGTGGTGAATTTCCCGCCCCGGCAGATCGGGTCCTTCATGAGCGAGATTCTTTGTCTGGGGTTCCCTGACAAGGAGGGCAATGTCGTGCTAGTCCGCCCGGATCACAAAGTGCCGGATGGCGGAAAACTGTTCTGATGAGTGCAAACAAATACTACATGGTGACCTGGGACCAACTGCACCGGGATGCGCGGGCGCTTGCCTGGCGGCTGCTGGAACGCGGCCCGTGGCTGGGCGTGGTCGCGGTAACGCGCGGCGGGCTGATCCCCGCGGCGATCATCGCGCGCGAGCTGGAGACCCGCATGGTCGATTGCGTGTCGGTCGTCACATACGACGAGGAGAAGATCGGCGAACCCAGGGTCATCAAGATGCCGACCGCTGCCGGGGATGGCACGGGCTGGCTGGTGATCGACGATCTGGTGGACACGGGCACGACGTCGCGCGTGGTGCGTGGCGTGCTGCCGAAGGCGCATTTCGCCACGGTGTATTCCAAGCCGCAGGGCCGCCCGCTGGTCGACACGTTCGTGACCGAGGTTTCGCAGGACACCTGGATCATGTTCCCGTGGGACACCGAGCCGCAGTTCTCGCCCCCAATCGCCAAGCGCGCCAGCGGCAATAACGGCGGCTGAGAACAGTCATGCCGATCCGTTCGCCCCGCAAACAGCCTCCGCCGGACCTGATGCCGGAAGAGCCGTGCCAGGCGCAGCGCCACGCGCAGGCACGCAGCGGGCGGGCGTCGGCGTTGATGGAGGATTACGTCGAACTGATCGACGATCTGCTCGCGACAAGCGGCGAAGCGCGCCCGACGGATATTGCGCGCCGGCTGGGGGTTTCGCACGCCACGGCGATCAAGACGATCGGCCGGTTGAAGGCGCATGGGCTGGCACATTCGCAGCCGTATCGCGGGGTGTTTCTGACGGATGTTGGAAAGACGCTGGCGGATCGGGTACGGGCGCGGCACCGGCTGGTGGTGGATGTGCTGGTCGCGCTGGGCGTGCCACAGGAAATCGCCGAGACGGATGCCGAGGGGATCGAGCATCACGTGAGCGAGGCGACGCTGACGGCGTTCGAGGCGTTTTTATCGCGGCGGTAGAAACTGAGTGTTGATAAAAAATGTGGCGGGCGGAAGAAATTATTACAATGCAGAGCGATGAAATTTTTAACAACCTAGTCAGAAATGCTTTTGATTTTTTGAATCATAGCCTCACTGAAGTGGAAGAGCGTCCCAAATACGCACTAATCAGCTTTGTGTCTGCTGTTGAAATAATTTTCAAAGCTCGCCTTATGATTATCGATTCAATGTGGATTTCCTCCGAGCCTGCTAAAGCGTCCCTAGATAAACTTAAGCAAGGAAAATTACGCACAGTGGATCTGAAACTTGCTCAAGAACGTATCCTCGCCTTTGCCAATGAAACAATTCCACGCCAAGCCGATAAGGCATTTGAGACGGTTACCCAACACAGAAACCGCGTTGTACATTTCTTTCACCCAGATTTAGATGCAGAAAATTTACGTAAATCCGTAATAAGTGAAATTTTTGTCGCATGGCACTTCCTGCATAAATTACTCACAGAAACGTGGCGTTTGCATTTCTTAAATTACTCAGATGCCATCTCAAATTTTGCTGCAGAACTACTCTCTAAAAAATCATTTCTTCAGGCCATCTTCAATAAAGAAATTGGAAAAACCACCGATCACAAAAACTGGGGAATCTGCCCTGCCTGCCACTTTGCTTCTCTCGACGCAAAAACAGATAATCACTATCTTTCTGCAATATGCCGTGTCTGCGGGTATACGGAACTATCACATAAAGCAATTCAAGATGGTGGTGCCGAATTTACAGCTAATTGTGCTGATTGTGGTAGCGAAGAATGTGTTCGACAAACGGATTATGGCTATACATGTTCTCAATGCGATGAGGTTTTTTCAACTTTATTCAGCTGTGATTATTGTGGAACAAACTGGGTCGGATTAGATGAAAATCATGAAGGCCGCTGTGATAACTGCACTGAATCCGACTTCGATTAGAACCACCTTAACCAGTTGAATAATTATGTAGTGGCTTACATTTTTTTCCCAAAAACCCACTAACCACCCCAACACTCGCCGCATCATTCAGCATCGGCGCATGGCCCGCATCCGGCACCACCAGCCCCTTCGCGCCCGATGCCAGCATCTGTTCATACGTCTCCGCCAGCAGCAGATCGCTCTGCGCGCCGCGCACCACCAGGGTCGGGATCGCGATGCGGCTCCAGAACATCGACAGATCCGCATCGGCCAGCGGCCCCGTCTTCACCATCTCGGCAATCGCGGGGTCGTAGTGGAATACAGAGCGACCATCCGCCAATTGCCGCGCCGAATACTTCGCCATGTCGGACCATTCCGCATCGCTCAGCGCGCCGAACGGGGCATGCACCTTGCGCAGGTTGGCCTCCAGCGCCGCCAGATCGGCGAAGACCGGTTTCCAGCCGATGTAATCGCGGATACGCGCCATCGCCTCTTTCGGGATCAGCGGCCCGACATCGTTGATCACCATCCGTCGCACCGGCACGTTGGTGCACGCCGCCATCAGCATGCCGCAGATGCCGCCAAGGCTGGTGCCGATCCAGTCCACCTCGCGCCCCAGCGCCGCCATCAGATGCGCCAACGCCACCACATAACTGGGATAGACATACTCGGCCGGCGTGGCGAGCCAGTCCGACCGCCCTCGCCCCGGCAGATCCACCGCGATCACCCGTCGTCCCTGCGCGGCCAGAGCCTGCGCGATCACGTCGAAATCGCGCCCCTGTCGCGTCAGGCCGTGCACGCACAGAATTGGCGGCGCGGCGCTGTCCACCGGGCCCCATTCGGTCCAGCACAGACGATAGAACGCGCCGTTCAGCAGATAGCGGATCTCGCCTTCGCGCGGGGTCATGCGATGCCCTTTTCTTTCAATGCGGCTATGTCGGCCGCGCTCATGCCCAGTATAGTGCCCAGCACGTCGTCCGTGTGTTCGCCCAGCAGCGGTGGTGCGATCCGGTAATCGACCGGCGTGGCAGACAGACGCACCGGGTTGGCGATCACCTTTACACTGGTTCCACTGCTGTGCGGCAATTCCTTCACCATACCACGCGCCACCACGTGCGGGTCCGCAAATACGTCCTTCAGCGTGTTGATCGGGCCGCAGCCGATCGACAGGGCTTCGAGCTTTTCCACCCACTCCTTCGTGGTGCTGGTCTGCATCACCGGGGTCAGCGTGTCCGTCACCAGCTGGCGGTTCTGCACGCGCGCGGCGTTGGTGGCAAAGCGCGGATCGATCAGCAGATGTTCCAGCGCGAACGCCTTGCAGAACTTCTGGAAGGTCGGGTCGTTGCCGATCGACAGCACCATGTAACCGTCCTTGGTCGGGAACACCTGATACGGCACGATGTTCGGATGCTGGTTGCCCAGACGCGGCGGGTTCTCGCCGGTCGCCAGATAGTTCATCCCCTGATTGGCCAGCCACGCGACCGAGGTATCGAGCATGCCGATATCGATCTGCTGCCCCTGTCCGGTTCTCTCCTTGTGCCGCAACGCCGCCAGCACACCGATGCAGCCGTATAAACCCGCGAACAGATCCGCCACCGGCACGCCCACTTTCTGCGGCAGGCCGTCGGGTTCGCCGGTCAGACTCATCACGCCGCCCATCGCCTGGATCAGGCTGTCGTAACCGGGGCGCGGCGCATACGGCCCCGTCTGCCCGAAGCCGGTGATCGAGCAATAGATCAGCCCCGGAAACTCATCCTTCAGCGATGCATAATCCAGACCGTATTTCGCAAGGCCGCCGGTCTTGAAGTTCTCGACCAGAATGTCGCAACTGGCCAGCAGCCGCTTCACGATTGCCTGACCTTCTGGCTGCGCAATGTCGAGCGTCACGCTGCGCTTGTTGCGGTTCACGCCGGTGAAATATGCACTCTCGGACGTGCCCGGCATCACGGGTGGTGCGAAGCCGCGCGTGTCGTCGCCCGCGCCGGTTTTTTCGATCTTGATGACATCGGCGCCAAGGTCGCCCAGCATCTGCGCGCAGGTCGGCCCGGCCAGAACGCGGGTCAGGTCCAGCACGCGCAGCCCGGCCAGCGGGCCGGTTGGGGTGTTTTCGCCCATTGTCATCTCCTCGGTTATGGTGCCTGATTATATAAAGACGCTCCCAAAGAGAGGAAACCCATGCCCGACCGTTCGCACACCACGCCCGTTGTTCCCACACTCGACGAAAAATTCCTGGCGCGTGCGCTGTCGGGCCTGCATTTCATCGGCGGGCGGTATGTCCCCGCGATCAGCGGCAAGACCTTCCCCGTGGTAAACCCCGCCACCGGCGACGAGGTGGCCCGCGCGGCCGAGGGCGATGCGTCCGATGTGGACTCCGCCGTCGCCAACGCCACCGCCGCGCAGAAGGACTGGGCGCGGGTGCCCGCCCGCAAGCGTGGTGCACTGGTGTATCAGTGCGCGCAGATCATCCGCGATCATGCGGAAGAACTCGCCCGGCTGATCGCGCTGGAAACCGGCAAGGCGCTGCGCACCGAAAGCCGTGTGGAAGCCAATGTTGTCGCCGACATCTTCGAATTCTTCGGCGGGCTGGGCGGTGAACTGAAGGGCGAGAGCGTTCCCTTCGCGCCCGATGTTCTGTCCGTCACAGTACGCGAGCCGCTGGGCGTGGTGGGGGCAATCATCCCGTGGAACGTGCCGATGCTGCTGATGGCGCTGAAGGTCGCGCCCGCGCTGGTGGCGGGCAACACGGTGGTGGTGAAGTCGGCCGAGGAAGCGCCGCTTGCCGTACTGCGCATCTGCGAATTGCTGAACCGCATTCTGCCGCCGGGCTGCTTCAACATCCTGTCCGGCTTCGGCCCCGAATGCGGCGCACCGCTGGTGGCACATAAACAGATCCGCAAGGTCACGTTCACCGGCTCGGTCGAGGTCGGCAAGATCGTCAGCAAGGCCGCTGCCGACAAGCTGGTGCCGGTGACGCTCGAGCTTGGCGGCAAGTCGCCGATGATCATCTTCGCCGACTGCGACTTTGACAAGACGGTAGCGGGCGCGCTGACCTCGATGCGCTTCACGCGGCAGGGCCAGTCCTGCACCGCCGCCAGCCGCATCTATGTCGAGCGCCCGATCTTCGACCGCTTCGTCGCCGCGATGGAGGAAAAGGTCAACGCAATGGTGATGGGCGACCCGCTGGACGAACGCACCGACATCGGCACCATCATCAGCCCTGACCAGTTCGCCAAAGTGAAGGGATTTATCGACGAGGGCCTGAAGACCGCGGGCGCCACGGGGCGCGCATGCAGCGCGATGCCGACTGACGCAGAGTTGCAGAAGGGCCTGTTCGTCCAGCCGCACATCTTCACCGGGCTGACCAAGGCCAGCCGTCTGGTGCAGCAGGAAATCTTCGGCCCTGTCACCTGCATCTTCCCGTTCGACAGCGCGGACGAAGTTCTGGCCGAGGCGAACGACAGCGAATACGGCCTTGCCGCCAGTGTGTGGACCAACAACATGCAGATCGGCATGGAATTCGCGCATCGTCTGGAAGCAGGGCTAGTGCAGATCAACCAGAACCTGGTGGTGCAGGCGAACCTGTCCTACGGCGGGGTGAAAAGCTCCGGCCTGGGCAAGGAAGCCTCGCTTGAAGCGATGAACGAGCATTTCACCCACAAGAAGACAATCATGGTGAATTACGCCCGCTAACTGGCGACCATTCTGTAAAAGTTGACCTTTCCCCGCCTGATCGGGGAAACTGGGCTGGTCTGTGCAACAGGCCAGCCCCCTCTCATGTCGTGATGAACAGCAAGCAACCCGACCGACCGCAGTTTTTCTATACCAGCGCGCCTCTGCCCTGCCCGTATGTGGCGGGACGGGTGGAACGCAAGCTGGTCACGGAACTGTCCGGCCCGGATGCGGACCCAATGCACGACCGCCTGTCGCGGCAAGGGTTCCGCCGCAGTCACAATATTGCCTACACGCCGGTCTGCATCGGCTGTTCGTCGTGTATCCCCATCCGCATCAACGTGGCGGCGTTCTCGCCCGACCGCGGGCAGCGGCGCATCAACCGGGCCAATGCCGGGATTACCGGGCACGTGTTGCCCGCGCGCGCCACGTCGGAGCAGTTTGCCCTGTTCCAGCGGTATCAGCAGGCGCGGCATGCCGATGGCGATATGGCGATGATGGGGTTCTACGATTACCGCGCGATGATCAAGGACACACCGATCGAGACCGCGCTGATCGAATTCCGCGCCGCCGACGAAACGCTGATCGGTGCGTGTCTGACGGATTTCCTCAGCGATGGACTGTCGGCCGTGTATTCGTTCTTCGACCCGGGGCTGGCGCGCAACTCGCTTGGCACATGGGCGATCCTGTGGCTGGTGGAATACGCGCGCACGCTGAAGCTGCCGTATGTGTATCTGGGCTACTGGGTGCCCGAGAGTCCCAAGATGTCCTACAAGGCGCGCTTCAAGCACACCGAGATTCTGCAGCACGGCAAGTGGCGCCCCCGCACCGAGGGCGCTCTGCCCGACAGCGTCTGCACACGCATGTCAGCCATGGCGGAATAAAAACAAAACAGCCCTTTCATTCTTGGGGCATGCGTAAGATCATACACATGTCATGATTCTTCCCGCTGCTCTTGTTCCGCTGCGTCACCCGGTTTTTCGCGCCCTCTGGATCGCCAATCTGGCCACCGGTCTGGGCACGTGGATGCAGAACACCGGCGCGGGCTGGATGATGACCAGCCTGTCCCCCGACCCGCTGATGGTCAGTCTGGTGCAGGCCGCAACGCTGTTGCCCGTATTCCTGTTCGCCCTGCCCGCCGGAGCGCTGGCCGATATTGTGGATCGGCGCCGCTTTCTGCTCGCCACGCAGATCTGGATGCTGCTGGCTGCCATGGGTCTTGCCATTACCACAGCACTCGACATGACCACGCCGTGGCTGTTGCTGGGTTTCACCTTTGCCATCGGTGCCGGGATGGCGATGAACATGCCCGCCTGGGCCGCGACCGTGCCCGAGACCGTGCCGCGCGACGATCTGGTGCAGGCGCTGGCACTGAACGCCATCGGGTTCAATCTGGCGCGCGCCGTGGGGCCTGCGCTGGCCGGGCTGCTGGTGGCAGCCGCCGGGGCCGAGGCCGCGTTCACGCTGAACGCCATATCGTTCTTCGGCGTGATCGGGGTGATTTATTTCTGGAAGCGCGTGCCACCCGAAAGCCATCTGCCGCGCGAATTTTTCCTCTCGGCAGTCGGCACCGGTATTCGCTTTGTCGCGGCGACGCCCACGATGCGCGCCGCCATTGTGCGTGCGGTGGCGTTCTTTGCGTTCACATCGGCCCCGTGGGGGCTGCTGCCGCTGGTGGTGAAAGACCGCCTGCTGCTGGGGCCGGAAGCCTATGGCATGCTGCTGGGGCTGATGGGCGCGGGCGCGGTTGGCGGCGGATTTCTGCTGCCATTCTTCCGCAAGCATTTCAGCCGCAGCAACATCGTGCTGCTGGCATCGATCACGTCGTGCGCCGGGATACTGGGTCTGGCGCTGGTGCCGCACTGGAGCGTCGCCGGCATCAGCATGGCACTGTTCGGCATCGGCTGGATCTGCGCGGCCAGCACAGCACAAGCTGCAGCCCAGCTCGCCTGCCCGGCCTGGGTGCGGGCGCGGGCGATGGGAATTTATCAGCTCAGCTTCTTCGGCGCGCTGGCGCTGGGTTCGGCCTTCTGGGGCTGGCTGGCGACGGCAGCGGGCGTTCCGGCATCGCTGATTGTGGCGGGTGCCGTCGGGTGTCTGGTGGCGCTGGCGGTGCGCGATCTGCCGCTGGACACCAATCCGCACGCCCTCGTCACGCCAGGTTTCAGCCAGCCGGTCCCCGAAGCCCCAGCCCCGGAACTGGCCGCCATTCTGCCCAAAAGCCGCGATCAGGTGCTGGAAATCCTGCGCTACGAAGTCAACGCCGAAGATCGCCCAGCGTTTCTTGCCGCCATGGTTGAATGCGAACGCGTGCGCCGTCGCGTTGGGGCCAGACACTGGCGATTGTTTGAAAACGTGGCCCATCCCGAGTTATGGATGGAGAGCTGGACGGTTGAATCCTGGACCGACCATCTGCGCGAGGCCGCCCGTCTGACCGACGCGGATCGTGCAACGTTGGCACATGCTTCGTCGTTTCACCGGGGGACCAACCCGCCGGTTGCAGAACGCTACCTGAATTTACCGCCTCAACAACAGGGCTGGGGGTGGCAAAATGCCCCCGCGTCCCCATCTGTTTCCCGGAAGGATTGAGAAACACATGCATAAAACTCTGAACAACCTGCCCAGCAACGCCAAGAAGGCCGCCATTTCGCTGCTGAACGACCGTCTGGCCGATGTGCTGGATCTGAAGCTCATCACCAAGCAGGCACACTGGAACGTCAAAGGGCCGAATTTCATCGCCCTGCACGAAATGTTCGACGGTTTTGCAGCCTTGCTGGATGGCCATGCCGACACCATCGCCGAACGCGTCGCCGCACTGGGCGGCACGGCGCTGGGCACCACGCAGGTCATCGCCAAATCGACGAAGCTGGAAGCCTATCCGACCGATATTTCAGCCGGCCTCGACCATGTGACGGCGCTGGCCGCGCGTTATGGCGCGCTTGCCAATCTCGTGCGCAAGAACATCGATGAAGTCGACGAAGCGGGTGAAGCCGATGCGGCCGACATCCTGACCGGCCTGTCGCGCGACCTCGACAAATCGCTGTGGTTCCTGGAAGCGCATCTCCAGGCGAAAAACTGAACCTGATTTAAAGAGCCACCTGCCCGGCCAGACCACGTTAACAGCGCGGTCTGGCCGGACTGATTTTACCAGACGTAGCGAACCCCGGCATTGGCAACCCAGCCGCCGAAACCACCATCGTGCAGGCTGCGCTGCCAGGCAGCATCGGCATAGAGCGACCAGTTCTGGTCCAGCGTTCCCGTCATACCGCCGCCAATCTGCAGCGCCGTGCCGTAGTCGCCCGAGGCAAACGTCGTCCCGCTGAGCGACACATCGCTGCTATCGAGGAATCCGTGGATCAGGTTCAACTTTGCATACGGCGTGATCAGCTGGTTGTCATCTGTGCGGAACGCACGTGTCAGACGCCCCCCAACACGGCCGACCAGCTGCTGCGGTGAACCTGCACCGAAGACAACGCCATCTGTATGGGTGCTGTTGTTGAAGCTGGCACGCAGATAGACCAGCTGCAGCTGCGGCTCGAGCGTCCATTTCTCGGCAAAGTGCCACGGGCGGCCGATCTCGATCCCGGCGGCGAACGTGTTGCCGCTGACGTCACCGACATTGCTGATCGCGTAGCTGCTGATATCCCCCTCGAACAGGCCATAGGACAGCACGCTGTCGATGTAGAAACCGCTGTCCCACTGCCGGGTCATGTAGCCCTGCAGCGAATACGTATTCACAGTCGCCTTGCTGCGGCCTTCGAACACGTTGGGCGAGTTGGTCTCCATCGACATGGTGCCGAAGGTCAGCGCGAAGCCGACGCGGGTGATGGCGTTTTCGTTCCGATGCGAGAAGACGTTCGAGCCAACCTGCAGCGCAACGTAGTTCACATCCGAATTATAGCCATACTGGTTGTAGCTGCGGTTCGAGTCATAATCGAACATACCGCCATAAACGCGCACGAAGGACTCGCCATCGGTCTGGTCGCGACCGGCGCGGTTCAGGGCGTTGGGGTTGTCGTCGTGCAGTTCGCCCAGGCGACGGTGCAGCATGTCGATATCCTGGAACCCGGCATGCATCATGGCAGTCGGCAGGTTGATGTAGGTGGGCGCCTGCGGCACCAGCAGCGTCGGCCGTTCGGGCTTCGCTGGCGGCGGCGTTGGCTGACAGGTCCCCAGTGCCTCGCAATTTTCTGGCGGCACGGGCGGCACCACATACGGGTTCTGCAGACGATAATCCCAGTGTGTTCCAGCTGTATTGGTGGTCAGGTTCTGTTCCGCCGCAGCCACACCGGCGCTTGCCCCCGGCCCGTATGCATACAGACGATACTGGAACGGCCCCGCCGCGACATATCCGCCGGGATTGGCCAGCGCAAACGCGGCTTCCGTGGATGTCCCCGCAACCTGCACCAGTGAGATCCCTTCATTATTGAGGGAGGTCGTCGCAGCCGATGTGTAAGCGCCATTGCCCGAGCCATGGACCATGATGCGCGTGGCGCCGGTTGCATTGCCGTTGATGATCAGACGATCGGTCGCCTGTGCGGGCAGCGATCCCCCCGCGTTCAATGTGGTGTTCAACGCGATCAGCGCAGCGCCAACCCCGCTATAGTCGTTATCCACCGTCAGGGTTTTGTACACACCATTCGTTGGTGCCGAATACAGGATCTGGCTGAAATCATTGATCAGATTGGTGAGATTGGAATCTCCCGTCATGTTCCAGATGCTGTTTGCCGCAAGCGTTACATTCGAAACGCTTCCCGGTGCAGTAAAGGCCGTTCCTGTGACGGTTGATCCGAACAGGTTGATATTCGCAAGGCCAGGCGTCAGGCTGGACGGACGTACCGGCATGGCCGGGAAATCATCGACCGTTCCCACCTGCAACCATTGTCCACTGCCACCAGCCACAGAATTGGTCAGGGTAATATCGGCGTTACCTGCAACGCCGATGGTCGGTCCGCTGACGTTGGTCAGAGTGCTCGCGGTGAAATCCGCCAGCGATACCAGATCCGGGCCGCTCACGGCGTAGAGTGCGGAGGCCGATGCGCCGGTTGCTATGACGCTGCTACCGGTTCCATTGATCCGACCGCCATCCTGCGCCAGCGCGCCATGTGCAAATGCGCCGGTAGCACGAACCCTGGAGTCAACCAGCGTGACAGAGCTGGGATTGCTTCTGGCAAATGCACCGTATGAATCGGTGCCCTCAGTCGTGGCAGTGCTCCGGTTGGCAACCAGCGTGCCGCCCGTCCCCGCTGCCAGACCGGCAGCCTGATTGCCATGTGTTGTGACTGTCGAATCATTGAGAGTCAGCAGCGCTGGCGCTTCGTAGAAGCCCTGGTGCACCAAGGCACCGGTTGCCATCTCGCCGAAGGTTTCAACGGTGATGGTGTTTGAGGTAATGCTGGCCAGATTCCCTGCGCCGGGATTTTCGACAATCGAGTACAGACCGATCGCCCTCTGCCCCAGCGTCTTCACGGAAAGATCGTTCAGCGTTACGATCGCACCGTCATCGGCAACCGCACCAAAACCTTCCAGACCATGCGTTTCGATACGGGTTCCCGTTACAACCAGCACGGCCCCTGGGCGGCGTGCCATCACCCCATGTGGACGGCGTGCATCGTTTTCCTGCAGGCCGGTTGCAGAGCCGTAGGTGGTCACAGAACCGCCAATCAGTTCGATATACCCCCCCATGTCGACCGTGGCGCCCATGGAATTGCCATCGCCATATGTCGCAAGCGTCACATTGGTCGCTGTGATTCTGGCACCACCGCTGCTCTGGAGTGCCGAGGCATTCACACCGGTTGTCAGGTGGGCCGGATTCGTGATGCGCAATGCACCAGTTGTGATCGACCCGCCAAGGATGGTGGCCACAGCCCCGGAATTCACCCGCACCCCATGGCCAGTCGAAGTTTCCGTGATGATGTCGCTGTTGATGAGCGTCAGCTCGGAGCCTACATTGTCCACCGTGATACCGTGAAGACTGCGCTGGGTCGTCAGGTTATCCACGAGGTGAATCGTGCTGCCCTCGACCCTGGCGGTAGCCCCATCGAGGACGTGCATACCAACCGCACGATAGCCACTGATTTTCATCTGCGTATTGGTAATCTGGACGGAGGTTCCGACGTCCCGAGCAAAAACCCCATGCCCCGACGCCCCCGTCGCGTTGAGCATACTGCCAGTAATTTGTGCCTGGCCGCCGGACGTAACGCGCACAACAGCGGTGGGTTCGATTGCTGAACCCGCGCCACTGGTGTTGAACGTGCTGTTGGTGATGGTGAGACCGGCCCCGTCTTCGGCACGCGCGGCATTACCGCCGGTGCCGGTTGCGGTGACTGTAATGCCAGTTGCGCTGATCGAACTTCCAGCACCCTGTGCGTAAAGGGCATGGCTATAAGCAAGCGTTGCTGTATTCTGCATACCGGCCGACGAAACCTGCGTACCGCCATCCA
The DNA here is from genome assembly GCA_031546815.1 of Acetobacteraceae bacterium. Classification (GTDB taxonomy): domain Bacteria; phylum Pseudomonadota; class Alphaproteobacteria; order Acetobacterales; family Acetobacteraceae; genus JAVBJV01. The sequence continues at coordinate 93,067 of JAVBJV010000010.1, read as the reverse complement.
GTGCTACAACACCCCCATTTCGCGCCAGAACGGAAAAGGCCCCGCGCGACGAGGTAGTCACAGATCCCCCGGTAAAGGAAATCCGGCTTCCCACACCGTCTGAAACCAGGCCATAATTGCCGATGCCATTCGTGGCGCTGCTGGACGTAACGCTTGTATTCGTAAACTCGATCGTGCCGCCACCTTCGGCCAGCACCCCGATCATGTTATTTGCTACTTTCGTCGCAGGCACTGGTACGATGGTGATCGTCGATCCTGCACCCGTAATCGTGCTGCCGACGCCGACAGCGCGCACCCCGACCTGCCCAGATGGCGCAGCCGAGGCTGTTATCACTGTAGAACCCGAGAGGCTGATAGTGCCCCCCCCTTGGGCAAGGGCCCCGGTTGTGGTGGCTCCCCCCAATCGGATAATCGCTCCATCACCCGTGATCTGCCCGGCCTGTCCGTTGGCATTCAGTCCCGTGGTCCCTGCGGTAGTAACCGTGAGAGTCGTGCCGGGCGGAACCGTACATTGTGTATTATTGACCACTGCCGGGGACGGACATGTCTGGGCGAATGCGGGCGTGACACAAAACCACCCGACAAGGGCCGACGCTGCCATATACAAAGCCCGGGTCTGGATTTTGGTTATACTAGCCCCATCAGCAAAGCTGCGCAGCACATGGACCGCCGTTGCCAGTTTTTGGTGGAATTTATCTTCAAAAGAAGATTGGCAAGGCAGAGCAATTATCGGACGGACCACGGCGCACCTCTGGAAATTTTATTTCTCACCACACCTGCATTTCCGCAGACGTTATGAATTTGTTAATAAACTAATAAGTAGATTTTCGAAAGTATTAATGGGCCATTAATTTCTTTTTTGAGCGATATTTTCAGCCCCCAAATACCACGCTTCATCCACTGCGGTTTTGAGTATTATATTACGCTGCATCTTCCGGGGTTGAAGCCGACTCCCGCCTGAAGCTACAAGACCGGTCTGTATTCCCGGAACCTGACATGAGCGATCTTTTCGGCGCACCGAAAGCTCCGAGTGATTCCTACTCGGCCAAAGACATTGAAGTTCTCGAAGGACTGGAACCCGTCCGTCGTCGCCCTGGCATGTATATCGGCGGAACGGATGAATCCGCCTATCACCATCTGGCGGCCGAAATTCTCGATAACTCGATGGACGAGGCCGTGGCCGGACATGCCTCCTTCATCGAGGTGAAGTTGGCCCCCGGCAACTGGTTGACCGTGCGCGACAATGGCCGCGGCATTCCGGTCGACCCGCATCCAAAATTCAAAAATCTCAGTGCGTTGGAAGTTATTCTTACCACCTTGCATTCGGGTGGCAAGTTCGGCGGCAAGGCCTATGCGACCTCGGGCGGCTTGCACGGGGTGGGCAGTTCGGTGGTGAACGCGCTCAGCGAACGCATGGATGTGGAAGTCGCGCGCGACAAGCGCCTGTGGCGGCAGTCCTATTCCAAGGGCAAGGCGATCACCAAGCTGGAAGACGGCGGCGCGATCGCCAACCGGCGCGGTACCTCGATCTGCTTCAAGCCCGACCCGACCATCTTCGCCGAGCACAATTTCCGCCCCGACCGCCTGTACCGGATGTGCCGGTCGAAGGCGTATCTGTTCCGCGGGGTTGAGATCCGCTGGTCGTGCGATCCCGCGCTGCTGAAGGGCGACGCGGTCCCGGCCGAGGCCGTGCTGCATTTCCCCGGCGGCCTGGTGGACAGCCTGAACGCCGACACCGAGGGGATGGAGAAAGTGATCCCCGCCCCCTTCTCGGGCGATGCAACCTTCCCAGACGATCAGGGCCGGATGGAATGGGCGATCACCTGGGTCGAGCGCGCCGACGGCTTCGTGCACACATACTGCAACACGGTCCCCACGCCGCAGGGCGGCACGCACGAGAACGGCTTCCGCGCCGCGCTGCTGAAGGGCCTGCGCGCCTATGGCGAGCTGAAGAACAACCGCCGTGCCGCACAGGTGACGGCGGACGATCTGTTCGCGGGCTGTGCCGCCAAGCTGTCGGTGTTCATTCGCGACCCGCATTTCCAGGGCCAGACCAAGGAAAAGCTGACCAGCCCGTCGGCCGCCAAATACGTGGAAGCGGCGCTGCGCGACCGGGTGGACCACTGGCTGACCGGCGATCCGGCCACGGCGGACAACCTGCTCGCCTTCGCCATCGAACGGGCCGAGGAACGCCTGCGCCGCAAGGAAGCCAAGGACACCCCGCGCAAATCCGCCACGCGTCGCCTGCGTCTGCCGGGCAAGCTGACGGACTGCTCGCGCGAGAGTTCACAGGGGACCGAACTGTTCCTGGTCGAAGGTGACTCGGCCGGTGGCTCGGCCAAGCAGGCGCGTTCGCGCGAGACGCAGGCCGTGCTGCCGTTGCGCGGCAAGATCCTGAACGTAGCCTCTGCCTCGACCGACAAGCTGAAGCAGAACCAGGAACTGAAAGACCTGATCGAGGCACTGGGCTGCGGCTCGGGCGACCGGTTCGAACTGGGGCGGCTGCGCTATGGCCGCATCATCATCATGACCGACGCCGACGTGGATGGCGCGCATATCGCCTCGCTGCTGATGACGTTCTTCTACCGCGAACTGCCCGAGGTGGTGCGTGCCGGTCGCCTGTTCCTCGCCTGCCCGCCGCTGTACCGGCTGACGCAGGGTGCGAAGACAGTCTACGCAATGGACGACGCGGACCGCGACCAGCAGCTGAAAAAGGTGTTCAAGGCCGGATCGAAGGTCGAGATCAGCCGCTTCAAAGGCCTGGGTGAAATGCCACCGGCCTATCTGAAGGAAACCACGATGGACCCGAACAAGCGCACGCTGCTGAAGGTCGTGGCGCCGGCGGAAGATCGGGCCCGCACCAACGAAATCGTGGAAAGCCTGATGGGCCGTAAACCGGAACTACGCTTCCGGTTCATCCAGGAAAACGCCAAGAGCGTCGCGGCGGAAGCGGTGGACGTCTGATTGAAAAGCCGGGACTAAGCCCCGGACTGGAAAATGGGCTGCCTGAAAAAGTGGCCCATTTCTATTTCATTACTGTAATTGCAGCATAATATACATTATACAAATAAATATCAATTTAAATTACCATTTACCGATGCAATCACACCTAAATACTGGATATATATAGTATAATCTATCTAGATTCTATTTTGGAACTAATTAGCAACTTCTGGAATTATTCAAATATATCGCACTCAACACGCCATTTAACCAGAATTTTCGCCGCACCAGCCGTATATCGTTGAAAATACAATATAAATTACTGATTAATTATATTCTGGAACTCCCCCCGAACAACAGGCATTATTCATGCATGCTGTTTGCAGCATACCCAAATAACCGGAGTTTCCGTCGTGTTTGGCATGAATTCAAAAGCTCACCATTCGTCCAAGGCTAAAACCCGCAGGCCGCCTCCGCGCGCAGGTCGCGCCCGCTCAACCAGCAACAACTACAGCTCCGACGATACGGCGCCTTATGGGGCGTTTCTGCTCGACCTCGTCAAAGGTCAGGCGGTTTTCTATGGCAGGCGGTATCGCAATATCGCCGCGCAGATCGTGTCAGATCTGGCGATCTCGCTCTACGAGAACCTCGCCCGCGGCAAAAGCGGCACCTCGTCCGACATTATTGGAAGCGCGGCGCTCGGCCTTGCGCATACGGCCGATACCATCCGCGACCTGTCGGTCTCGCGCGTTGTCGACACCACCGAGCATCTGGCCCGCCGTCATCCCGTGCTGTTTCTGTCCGCCATTGCTGCTGGCGGGCTGATCGCCGCAAGCCTGCTGAAAAACTCCCCTTCCTCACGGCAGGATGACAGGCGCGCAACAAGCAGGACGCGCTGATGCGCAGAAACAGACCGCGCAACAACAGGCGACGCGAGTTTCCGGATATCATCAGTTCTCTGGCGGGGAATGCGCTCAGGCTCGTGCAGCGCGAATTGCAGTTGCTGCGACTGGATGTGCAGCGAAGTCTCTCGCAGTTCTGCCGCGGTATCGTGCTTGGCGCCTGCGCGATCGTGTTTGTCGTAACCATGCTGGTGTTCGCGGGCATGGCGTTGAATGAATGGCTCACCGTGCTGCTGGGGTCCCCCATTCTGTCGGCGGCCAGCATCGCGGGCGGGATGGCGCTGATTGCGCTTGTGCTGGTTTTGCTCAGCAGGCGAGCTTTTTCCATCGCGCTGCAGCCGGGCCGCACATGGCAGTCACTGGCCGCAATTGCCGAGCTGTTTTCATCGCGAGGCCCGGATGAACGATGATGCAGCCCTGATCGAACGCGAGATCGAGCGCCTGAGCCTGCGGATGCACAACGATATCGACGATCTGCGCCGCACGCCGACCCAATGCTGCCCGGAACACAATGATAACCGGACAGGTTTCGTGACGCGATTTCTCCGGCGGCATCCGCTTCCGGTTTTTCTTGTCTTTATGGCGGCTGGCTGGTGCCTGCACCGGGAATTCAGGTCCCTCGGCCGTTAATGAGTCCAACCCGCATAGAGGATGGTATCATGATGAAACACGAACAAGCGCGCAAAACAGCCAAAACTGTCAAACGCACCGTCAAAAGCGCGCAGAAGACTGCCCGGTCGTCAGCCGAGACATTGCGCCGTAAAATGGCCGATGCCGCCGAAGACATCGAGGATCAGGGCCGCGCATCGATGGATCGCGCAAGTGCGTGGGCGTCCGATGCTTACGAGAGCGGGCAGCATGCGTTCGACCATGCGCGCGAGTCAGTCCGGAAAAATCTGCATTCCGCCGGATCATCGCTGCAAAGTATGGCCGCCGAGAACCCGCTCTCGATCGCGGCGGCGGGGCTTGCCGCAGGGTTTATTCTGGGCGCGCTGGTGATGCGTTACGGCATGTCCGGCAGTTCGGAATACGATGAATACGAGGATGAAGAAAACGGCGACGAAGAAGAATACGACGATATGTAAGCGCCGTCAGATCAGCCCCTGGGACAGTAACACCTCGCGCAATGCCGGGCGATGATGGCCGTCGCGTCCGGTGCAGGCCTCGGCGGCGATCAGGGCGTCCCAGACGGCTTCGTGCGTTGCCTCGGCTGCGGCCAGGAAGAAACGATCGATCCGGTCTTCGGCCAGAATGCGCTGTTCCAGCAGGTCTGACGTCGGCGCGTGCGGCACGCGGTTGGCGGTACTGAAAGCCAGGCAGATATCGCCACTGCCATGCCCCCAGAATGCGCCACACCACGCAAGCCCCGCCCCTGCGCGTCGCGCAACGCGGCGTAGCTGGCGGTACTCCAGCGGTGCATCCGTCGCCAGCACCACAATCACCGATCCTCGTTCGGGCGCGGGTTCGCTCGGCGGAGTCAGGCGGCAACCATCGGGCAGGCGCAGATCCCCTGCCCGGCCGAAATTCGCCAACACCAAAGCGCCGAGGTGATACGTCGTCCCATCCAGTTGCAGACCGCGCGAGGCAGACCCGATCCCGCCCTTGAAGCCGAACGCGCTCATCCCGGTGCCCGCACCGACGGCGCCCACGGCAAAATCCTCGGACGCGGCGTCCAGTGCGGCATCGGCATCCGCCTCGGTCACGGCGAGGGCCTGAATGTCGCTCAGGTAGCCGTCGTTACATTCCATCACCACCGGGTTCACGGTGGATGTGCGTCGCCCGATTTCGGGGTTGTCGCGGATCGCGCGACGGATCAGCGCGTTGGCGCAGGTACCGACGCCGAATGTGTTGGTCAGCAGGATCGGCGTTTCCAGCGTGCCGAGTTCGTCCACCTGCACCAGACCTACACTTTTGCCAAACCCGTTCAGCACGTCGGCGGCGGCTGTCGGCTTGTCCTGAAACAGATTGCCCGTATGCGGCAGAATGGCCGTCATACCGGTGCGCAGATCGCCGCGCACAATGGTGGCGTGCCCCACACGCACGCCCGGCACATCGGCGATGCTGCTGCGTGGTCCGCCCGGCAGACCGCCGAACTCCAGCTTCGTCCCGCGTGCGCGGATCAATTCCCGGCTTGCCCGAATACGCGCGTTGTCCCCTGCACCGGGCACGAACAGGGCGATCCCTCGGGCTGCGGCTGGGCGAGCTGGCACATATACGGCCCCGCGTAACACGCCTGCGCGGGCGGGCCGTAATAGACGTCGGGCGACGGCACATATTCGACCCCAGGCGGCGGATAGTAATCCGGCCCGCCATAAGGTTGCGCGTAATACGGGCGCCATCCGGGGCCAAGGTCGATCCCGACACCCACCCCAACCCCAATGCCACCACGCGCCAGAACAGGCGTGGCAATCAGCAGCGATGCGGCCATACAGCCGAGAAAGAACGTGCGTTTCATAGCCTGTATTCTACCGCAAAACCCGTCACAGCGCCTGCAAAAACGCGCGCATCAGGGCAGATGTTTCCGCCGGGCGTTCCATGGTTGGCAGATGCGCCGCATCCTCGATGATCGCCAGCTGCGCGTTCGGAATTCCGACGGCGATTTCCTCGGCCTTTTCCAGCGGAGTCAGCGCATCCTGCCGCCCGACGCCGACCAGCACCGGCACCATGATCCCCGCCAGATCGGGGCGGCTGTCCGGGCGGTTCATGATCGCGGTCTGCTGGAGGAGGAACGCCGCGTGCCCCACATGGTCCGCCATGGTCATCACCTCGCCCGCCAGCGGCTGTTCTTCCACCCGATCCGGGTGCAGCAGCATCGGCAGCAGGCGGGGTGTCACGCCCCGGAACTGCCCGCGCTTGCTCAGCGCCATCAGGCCGCGTCGGCGGCGGCTCTGCTCGGGCGTGTCGGGCTGGGCGGATGTGTCGAACAGCATCGCGCCACGCACCCGGTCGCGCGCCTGGCGCAGGACCTCGAACGCGACGTAGCCGCCCATCGACAGGCCGGCGACCACAAAATCCCCCGGCGGCATGGCGGCCAGAGCGCGTTCGGCCATGGCTTTTACGCTGTCGTCCTGTGTCAGGTCTGCAACAGTGGCGTCCGCAATGTCGGCCAGCGCAGCAATCTGATCGCGCCACAACCGGTGGTCGCACAACAAACCGGGTAATAAAAGCAATGGGATACGCTGGGTCATACCCTCAACGTACCAACCCGGCGACCTGCCGTCCATGCCGGGATTTCTTGACTTCTGGCGGCAATTTATCGATACGCCACTCATTGGTACTGGATTGGACCATCAAAAAATACCCATCCAGCACCCCATACCCGCATAACCAGGGACAGACCTTTTGACCGAACCGACCATCCCAGACACGGCTGCAACCAGCACGCCGGACGTCATCTCGACACCCGAAACCGACACCATTTTGCCCGAGCAGGTGGTTGAGGAGCCGGTGCTGCCGCGATTTGAAGATCTGGGCCTGTCGGAAGAAGTCTGCCGCGCTGTTCTGGAATCTGGCTACCAGCACCCCACCCCCATTCAGGCGCAGTCGATCCCGACCGTGCTGATGGCGCGCGACGTGCTGGCCTGTGCGCAGACCGGCACCGGTAAAACGGCGTCGTTCGTGCTGCCGATGCTGGACATCCTGTCCGGTTCCCGCGCCCGTGCGCGCATGCCGCGCAGCCTGATCCTGGAACCCACGCGCGAGCTGGCACTGCAGGTGGCCGAGAATTTCGTCAAATACGGCAAGTACCTGAAGCTGACCCATGCGCTGCTGATCGGCGGCGAAAGCATGACCGACCAGAAGGACGTGCTGATGCGCGGCGTCGACGTGCTGATCGCAACGCCCGGCCGTCTGATCGACCTGTTCGAACGCGGCGGCATGCTGCTGACCGACACCCGCGTGCTGGTGATCGACGAAGCCGACCGCATGCTGGACATGGGGTTCATCCCCGATGTGGAACGCATCGTCGCGATGCTGCCCGCCAACCGGCAGACGCTGTTCTTCAGCGCCACCATGGCCCCCGAGATCAAGCGCCTGGCCGATGCATTCCTGCAGAACCCGAAGGTGATCACGGTATCGCGCCCCGCCAGTGTGGCGACCACGATTACCGCCGCCTATACGCTGGTGGCCACGCACGACAAGCGCGAGGCGCTGCGCCGGATGATCCGCAAGGAAGAAGTTTCCAATGCGCTGATCTTCTGCAACCGCAAGCGCGACGTGGATATCCTGTGGAAATCGCTGACCCGCCACGGCTTCAAGGTGGGCGCGCTGCATGGCGATCTGGCGCAATCGGTGCGGTTCTCCACGCTGGAAAAATTCAAGGCCGGCGAATTGCAGCTGCTGGTGTGCAGCGACGTTGCCGCGCGCGGGATCGACATTGGCGGTCTGTCGCACGTGTTCAATTTCGACGTGCCGCATCACTGTGAAGACTACGTGCACCGCATCGGCCGCACCGGCCGCGCCGGGCGCGAAGGCCGCGCCTTTACCATCGCCGACCCCAACGACCGCAAGGCGCTGGAAGCGATTGAAAAGCTGACCGCGGGCGCCATTCAGCGCATCCAGATCGAAGGTCTGGACGTCGTCGAATGGTCCGAGGAAGACAGCTCGGGCCGCAGGCGTGGCGGTCGTGGTGGCAGCAAGGCCCCCGCCAAGACGGCCAAGGCACCGCAGGAACGCAAGGCCACCCCGGCAAAAGCCGCCGCTGAAGACAAGCCCGTGCGCGAAAAAGCCCCGCCGCGCGAAAAGGCGCCCGAGCGTGAAAAAACGCCCGAACGCGAAGCCCCCCGCCGCGAGGCCCGTCGCCCGAACGACCGTCCGCGTCGGCAGCAGGATGATCTGGGGCCGTCGGTGGTTGGGTTCGGGAACGATATTCCGGCCTTCATGCTGGTCTCGGCCCGCAGCCGCTCGGCTGCTGCAGAAACGACACCGGACGCCGATATCGGTTGATTTCCGACATTTGACGGCTTGCCGGGTTTTCCCCGGAAGGATATGCAACTGGCAATCTTTCCGGGAGAACTGTTCATGAGCTCGCTTAACTCCAAATCAGCCAATCTTGCCCCGTTCAAATGGGACGATGCCCTGCTGCTGGACGACCAGCTGACCGAAGACGAACGCGCGGTGCGCGACGCGGCGCACGAGTATTGCCAGAGCAAGCTGTTCCCCCGTGTGCTGGAAGCCAACCGGCACGAAAAATTCCATCGCGAAATCATGAACGAGATGGGCGAGATGGGATTCCTGGGCGCCACGCTGGACAGCCACGGCTGCGCGGGCGTTTCCTATGTTGCCTATGGCCTGATCTCGCGCGAAGTCGAACGCGTGGACAGCGGCTATCGCTCCGCGTTCTCGGTGCAGTCCTCGCTGGTGATGTACCCGATCTGGGCGTTTGGCTCGGACGCGCAGCGCGACAAGTTCCTGCCCAAGCTGCGTTCGGGTGAATTCATCGGCTGCTTCGGCCTGACCGAACCCGATGCCGGTTCCGACCCCAGCTCGATGCGCACGCGCGCCAAGGCGGTTCAGGGTGGGTATCTGCTGAACGGGTCGAAGACGTGGATCACCAATTCGCCGATCGCCGACGTGTTCGTCGTGTGGGCCAAGGATGACGCGGGCGATATCCGCGGCTTCATCCTGGAAAAGGGCATGGCGGGTCTGACCGCGCCGAAGATCGAAGGCAAGTTCAGCCTGCGTGCGTCCACCACCGGCATGATCATGATGCAGGACGTGCACGTGCCCGAAGAAAACATGCTGCCGCATGTGAAGGGTCTGCGCGGTCCGTTCTCGTGCCTCAACCGCGCGCGTTACGGCATTGCGTGGGGTGCTCTGGGTGCTGCGGAATTCTGCTGGCATGCCGCGCGTACCTACACGCTGGAACGCAAGATGTTCGGCCGCCCGCTGGCCGCAACGCAGCTGATCCAGAAGAAGCTGGCGGACATGCAGACCGAGATTACTCTGGGCCTGCAGTCGGTGCTGCGTCTGGGCCAGTTGTTCGACGCACACAAGGTTGCGCCGGAAATGATCTCGCTGTTGAAGCGCAATAACTGCGGCAAGGCGCTGGCCATTGCCCGCGAAGCGCGCGACATGCACGGCGGCAACGGGATTGCCGACGAATACCACGTGATCCGCCATGTGATGAACCTGGAAGCGGTCAACACGTACGAAGGCACGCATGATGTGCATGCGCTGATCCTCGGCCGTGCGCAGACTGGGATTCCCGCGTTTGGCGCTTGATACGCTCAACGTCACGATCGAAGGAATCGCCGCTGGTGGAGATGGGGTTGCCCATCTTCCCGGCGGCGAGGCCGTTTTTGTGCCTTTCACGCTGCCGGGCGAGCAGGTCGTCATCCGCCCCGGCAAGCCCGCAACGCTGGTCCAGCGCGTTACCGACAGCGCCGACCGGCAAACGCCCCCCTGCCCGCATTTCACCACCTGCGGCGGCTGCACGCTGCAACACTGGGCCGATGCGCCCTATGCCACGTGGAAAGCCGCGCGCCTGCCCGAAGCGCTGCGTCAGGCGGGTTTTCCGGACGTATCTGTTCCCACACTGACACCGGCAGCACCTGGCACGCGCCGCCGTATGGACCTCGCGTTGCGCCGCACGCGTGCGGGCGTTCTGGCTGGATTCCATCCGCGCAATGGCAGTGTACCGCTCGACATTCATAGCTGCGCCGTGATGGCGCCCGAACTCGTCGCGCTGATCCCGCATCTGCGCCGCATTGCGACCGAGCTCAGCGCGCTGGTGCGCGAAGGATCGGCGATTGTGAACCTGCTTGAGAACGGGGCGGATGTGCTGCTGCGCAGCGACAAGCCGCTCTCCTCGCAGGATCGCATCATGCTGGTGCAGGCCGCGCGCGATCTGGACATTGCGCGCATTGCCTGGGCGCAGGACAAGGACGCGCCCGAACCCGTCGCCATGCTGCGCAAGCCGGTGGTGACGTTTACGGGCATGCAGGTCTCTCCCCCGCCCGGCGCATTCCTACAGGCAACTCGCTCGGGCGAGGACGCCATTATCGGCGCGGTAATGCAGGCGCTGACGGTGCTGAAAAAGCCCAACCGCCAGGTCGCCGATCTGTTCGCCGGCAGCGGCACGATCAGCATGGCGCTGGCCGAACGCTTCAAGGTGCACGCGATCGAGGGTGCCAAGGATGCCTATCTGGCGCTGGACGCCGCCCTGCGCGCCAGCCAGAAGATCGGGCGTGTGCAGGCCATCCACCGCGACCTGAACCGCCAGCCGCTGCTGCCAAAGGATCTGGAGCGCTTCGATGCGGTGGTGCTCGACCCGCCCTATGGGGGCGCGGCCGTGCAGATCGAACAGATCTGCACCTCCAAGCTGAAGCACGTGGTCTATGTGTCGTGTAATCCGGTGGCGCTGGCGCGCGATGCGGCCAAGCTGCGGGCAGCGGGATTCAAGGCGACACAGGCAACGCCGGTCGATCAGTTCCTGTGGTCGGTGCATCTGGAAAGTGTAGTGGCGTTTTCTCGTTAATCGGGCGGAACATTTGCTTGTTTTTGGCCCATTCCAACCGATATAAACGGAAAGAACGCAGGATCAGTCTCCAGGATACAAATTGGAGTTGATTTTACCTATATAACCAACAATAGAGTCTTCGCCCACGATATGCCATCATCTGTGGGCATGACTCCGTACGCGGCAATCGTACTCACAGATAGAAGGTAAATCCATGCGCCGTCTTCTTTTGGCTTCTCTGCTGATCCTTCCCGTCGCGGCCCAGGCTCAGGCCCCCGAAGGTGATGCAACCCGTGGTGCCACGGTATTCCGCCAGTGCACCGTCTGCCACACCGCCACGGCGGAAAGCCGCCCGACCGGCCCGGGTATGCTGGGGATCGTCGGCCGCACGGCTGGCAAGGCAGAAGGCTTCCGTTATTCGCCGGTTATGGCCGAATCGGGCGTGGTCTGGACGGAAGAAAACCTGGACAAGTATCTGAACAACCCGAACCAGTTCATGCGCGGCAACCGCATGGCGTTCCCGGGCCTGCGTAACCCGCAGCAGCGCGCGGACGTGATCGCGTATCTGAAGACCCTTCAGTAATCGCCGATAACTGAGAACTGCAAGCAGCCCCGCAGATCCTCGATCTGCGGGGTTTGTTTTTCAGTCGATGTCGAACCGCACGCCCTGCGCCAACGGCAAAGTGCGTCCGTAATTGATCGTGTTGGTAGCGCGCCGCATATAGGCTTTCCACGCATCGGACCCGGCTTCACGCCCGCCGCCGGTTTCTTTCTCGCCACCGAACGCACCGCCGATTTCGGCGCCTGAGGGACCGATATTCACATTCGCAATGCCGCAGTCGGAACCGCTGGCGGACAGGAAGCGTTCCGCCTCGCGCAGATCCAGCGTGAAGATCGACGATGACAGACCCGCGCCAACCGCATTGTGTTCACCAATGGCGTGGTCGAAGTCGGTGTAGCGCATCACATACAGGATCGGCGCGAATGTCTCGCGCAGCACGGGTCCGGTTTGCTGTGGCATTTCAACCAGTACGGGGCGCGCATAATACGCATCCCCCTCGCCCACCCGGCCGCCGCCATGCACGGTGCCACCAGCCGCCTTTGCATCGCGCAGGGCGGTGTCCATCGCTGTATAGGCTGCTTCGTCGATCAACGGGCCGACCAGCGTTCCCGGTGCGCGCGGATCGCCGACCTGCACGCTGGCGTAAATATGCTTCAGGCGCGGCACCAGTGCGTCGTAGATGCTGTCGTGCACGAACAGACGTCGCAATGTGGTGCAGCGTTGCCCGGCGGTGCCAATCGCGGCGAACGCCACAGCGCGCTGCACAAGATCCAGATCCGCCGACGGTGCGACGATCGCCGCGTTGTTCCCCCCCAGTTCGAGGATCGCGCGCGCAAACCGCGCCGCAAGCTGCGGGCCGACATGACGCCCCATCGCGGTGGAGCCGGTGGCCGACAGCACGGGCACACGATGGTCGGCTACCAGTGCCTCGCCGATATCGCGTCCGCCGATCAGCACAGCCAGCAGACCGTCCGGCATATCGCCGAAGCGCTTTGCCGCACGCATGACGATTGCGTGCGTCGCCAATGCGGTCAGCGGTGTTTTCTCGGACGGCTTCCAGACCACGGCATTACCGCAGACCAGCGCCAGCGCAGCATTCCAGCTCCAGACGGCAACGGGAAAATTGAACGCGCTGATCACACCGCACACACCCAGCGGATGCCAGGTCTCCATCATGCGATGCTCGGCACGTTCTGTGGCAATCGTCAGGCCGTAGAGCTGGCGCGACAGGCCGACGGCGAAGTCGCAGATGTCGATCATCTCCTGCACTTCGCCCAGGCCCTCGCTGGTAACCTTCCCGGCTTCCAGAGTTACCAGACGGCCGAGATCTTCCTTGGCGGCGCGCAGCTCCTCGCCGATCAGCCGCACCAGTTCGCCACGCCGTGGCGCGGGCACGTTGCGCCAGACTTTGAACGCTGTGTCGGCACGCCCGATAACGGCGGCGGTTTCTTCGGGCGTGGTCATGCGCAGATGCGCAAGCACGGTACCATCGATCGGCGAGCGGGCTTCAAGCCCCTGCTCCACCAGCGCATCCGCCGGAACACCAAGGCGGGCCAGCAAGGCACGAGCTTCATCGCGAGTGGATGCAAGAGTCATGGCGTTACCATCTCCGCTTCTTGTGATCGGTGACAAACCGGGCTTTTATCGGAGGTCACATGCTGCATGTCATCGACAAAAAGAACAAGACCGGGAAACAATGAGCGAATACTTCGATGTCATCATCGCAGGCGGCGCCGCGTTGGGGTCGTCCACTGCGTATCATCTGCTGAACGACCCGGATTTCGACGGGCGTGTTCTGGTTCTGGAAAAAGATGCGTCCTACAGACTGTCCGCATCAGCCCTGTCGGCGGCGTCGATCCGCCAGCAGTTTTCGGTTCCGGCCAATATATGGATCTCCCTCTACGGTATTCAGTTTATGCGCAGGATTGGCGAGCATCTTGGTGTCGATGATGTCACCCCGGATATTGCGCTGCATGAAGGTGGCTATCTGTATTGCGCGACAGAGGCCGGTGCCGCGCAGTTATCTGACAACGTGGCGCTGCAGAACCGCGAAGGTGCGGATATCGTCTATCTGCAATCCCCTGCCCTGAAAGCGCAGTTTCCGTGGCTCAACACCAATGATCTGACCGCAGGTTCCTGGGGGAGAACAGGCGAAGGCTGGTACGATGGCTGGTCTCTTCTGCAAGCGTTTCGGCGCAAAGCAATCGCACTGGGTGCCGTGTATCGCGAACAACGCGCAATCAGGCTGGTGCGCGAAGGAAACCGCATCACCGGCGTGGTGCTGAACGATGGCAGCACAATTGCGTGCCGGAGCTTTGTGAACTGCGCAGGATCCGGCGCGCGCGCATTGGCTGCAACAGCCGGAATAGATATCCCGGTACACGCCAAACGCCGGTCGGTATTTTCATTCACCTGCGCAACACCGGTCCCGGACTGCCCGCTGCTGATCGATATCAGCGGTGCATATGTGCGCCCCGAAGGAGCAGGTTTTATCTGCGGCATATCGCCCACCAGCACAGAGCCGGATTCGGACTGGCAGGACGACAATCCCGCCACACAGAATCCCGACTGGTCGCTGTTTGAAGAGCGCATCTGGCCCGCCCTCGCGCACCGCATTCCTGCGTTCGAGAACATCCGTCCGGGCCGCGCATGGGCGGGGCCTTACGACATGAATCTGTTCGACCAGAACGCCATCGTCGGTCCCGCTGACGATGTAGGAAACATGTTCCTCTGCAACGGATTCTCCGGGCACGGTTTACAGCAATCCCCCGCCGTCGGACGTGCGCTTTCGGAACTCATTGTACATGGTGCATTCAAGACGCTCGACCTGCGCGATCTTGCGTATGGTCGCATCACCGCTGATCGCCCTTTGCGCGAGGCAAACATTATATAAGTTGTATAGCTTATACTAATTTCAACCCATTGAAATATTTGAATTTTCTTGCATGTTGCGCGTGCGTTTGCTTGCCTTGTCGCGGGAGACCAAACGACAAGGGAGCATGCTGGTGGCGTATGCGCTTCAGCAACTAATCAATGGCGTAACATTGGGAATGATCTACGGCCTGATCGCTGTGGGTTACACAATGGTCTACGGCATCATCGGCATGATCAACTTTGCGCATGGCGATGTTTTCATGATCGGGGCGTTTCTATCCCTGATCTCTCTGCTCCTTCTATCGGCATTCGGCATCACCAGCGTTCCGTTGGCACTGGCGCTGACACTGATATTCGCAGCAGCACTGGCCGCGTTATACGGATGGAGCGTCGAACGATTGGCATACCGACCTCTGCGCGGATCGTTCCGTCTGGCACCGCTGATCTCGGCGATCGGGATGTCGATCGTGCTGCAGAATTTTGTGCAGGTATCGCAAGGCGCGCGCATCAAGCCGATGGCGCCCACCATCCCCGGTGGCATCTCGCTGCTCGAGGAAGGCGGCTTCGTCGTTCAGCTGTCGTGGATGCAGATCGTGATTGTAGTGACGACGCTGGTGGTGCTCACCATCTTCACCATTCTGGTGACTTACACACCGCTGGGCCGCGCCATGCGCGCAGTGGAACAAGATTCCAAGATGGCGCGTCTGCTGGGAATCGACACCGACCGCATCATCAGCATGACGTTTGTTATCGGGGCAGCACTCGCGGCAGTCGCGGGGCTTATGTATCTGCTCTACTATGGCGTGATCGATTTCTTCATCGGCTTTGTCGCCGGTGTGAAAGCCTTCACCGCTGCCGTTCTGGGCGGAATCGGATCACTGCCCGGCGCTGTTCTGGGTGGCCTGCTGATCGGCTTGATCGAGGTATTCTGGTCGGCATATTTCTCGACCCAGTATAAAGACGTTGCAGCATTTTCCGTGCTGATCGCCGTGCTGATCTTCATGCCGACCGGATTGCTCGGCCGTGCGGACGTCGAAAAAGTATGAGTGCCGCATTTCGTGATGCCGCACTCTCGGCGTGTGTGGCGCTCGGCCTGTTTCTGCCGCTGGTGGGCATCCGCACCGAAGCCGCGGTGGGGGGATTGGCGCTGCATTATTACTGGCAGCGCGTGGCCGTTCTTGTTGCCGCCGTTTTCGTGCTGCGTCTGGCGTTGCTGGCGTGGAAAGGACAATCAACAACACATGCACCCCCATCGCGTTTCGCGTTGCCCGACATGGGAAAGCTCGGCGTCTATCTGGGGCCGGTAATGCTGGGGGCTGTGCTGATCATGCCAGGGATTCCTGGTGTGGGGCGTTACCACCTCGATCTGGGGATTCTGGTGCTGACATATGTGATGCTCGGCTGGGGGCTGAACATCGTGGTCGGGTTGGCGGGATTGCTCGACCTTGGGTATGTCGCGTTCTATGCGATCGGTGCGTATACCTACGCGCTGCTGGCCACGAACTTTGGTTTGTCGTTCTGGCTGTGTCTGCCGCTGGCGGGGATTTTCGCGGCGTTCTGGGGAATCCTGCTGGGGTTTCCGGTGCTGCGGTTGCGTGGCGATTATCTGGCCATCGTCACGCTGGCGTTTGGCGAGATCATCCGCATCGTGCTCCTCAACTGGGTCTCGCTGACGCACGGGCCGAACGGCGTGAGCGGCGTTCCTCGGCCCAGTTTCTTCGGACTGCCGTTCAGCGCTGAAGGAGGCCCCGGCACCTTCGCCGGCTTTTTCGGGCTTGAGCCATCGCCCACGCATCGCGTGATGTTCCTGTATTACCTGATCCTCGCGCTGGCGCTGGTGACGTACTGGGTCTCGATCCGCCTGCGCCGCCTGCCGATCGGACGTGCGTGGGAGGCATTGCGCGAGGACGAGATCGCGTGTCGCTCGCTCGGCATCAACGTCACCACCACCAAGCTGGCGGCATTTTCTCTGGGTGCGATGTTCGGCGGCTTTGCGGGGGCATTCTTTGCCACACGTCAAGGCTTCATCAGCCCCGAGAGCTTCACCTTTATCGAGAGCGCCATCATCCTCGCCATCGTTGTGCTAGGCGGTCTGGGCAGCCAGATCGGCACAGCACTGGCAGCGTTGGTGATGATCGGCGGGTTCGAGGTGTTTCGCGATCTGGCCGAATATCGGATGCTGCTGTTCGGCGCGGCGCTGGTCGTCATCATGGTATTGCGCCCGCGCGGTCTGGTCTCCAGCCGGGCGCCAACCGTTGTATTGACTGAACGCCGCGCGATCTCCTCCGAGCTTGTGGGGCAGGGAAACGGATGAGCTTTCTGTCGGTACAAAACCTGACCATGCGCTTCGGCGGTCTGATCGCCATCAACGATCTGTCATTCACCGCCGACAAGGGCGCCATCACCGCGGTAATCGGGCCGAACGGTGCTGGCAAGACGACCGTCTTCAACTGCATCACCGGTTTCTATCGCCCGACATCCGGCAGCATTCTTCTGGATGGCAAGGCGCTGCACAAACTACCCGGCCATCGCATTGCGCGCGACGGACGTGTGGCGCGCACGTTCCAGAATGTGCGTCTGTTCGGCGGGATGACGGTGCTCGAAAATCTGCTGGTCGCGCAGCACGCAAAACTGCAGGCCGCTACGGGTTTTACGATCGGCGCAATCCTCGGTCTGTCGCGTTATCGCGCGGCGGAGCAGGCCGCGATCGACAAGGCATTGTTCTGGCTGAACGCAACCGGCCTGCGCGATCGGGCAGACACGGCCGCCGCCGCCCTGCCATATGGCGCGCAACGCCGGTTGGAAATTGCGCGTGCCATGTGCACCGACCCGAAGCTTCTGTGCCTCGACGAACCTGCCGCCGGGCTGAACCCGCGCGAGAGCACCGACCTCAACGCCCTGCTGCTGCGCATCCGCGCCGAACTCGACGTCAGTATTCTGCTGATCGAACACGACATGCGCGTGGTGATGCAGATCAGCGATCACATCGTCGTCCTCGACCACGGGCAGAAAATCAGCGACGGCTTGCCCGCCGAAGTACGCGCCGACCCTGGCGTCATCGCCGCCTATCTGGGCGAGCCGGAAGACGAGGATATTTCCGCATGAACACCCCCCTGCTTTCCCTGCGCAACGTGACGGCTTTCTATGGCGCGATCCAGGCGTTGCGCGGCATCGACATCGATGTTTTCAAGGGCGAGATCGTTTCCCTGATCGGCGCCAACGGTGCTGGAAAATCCACCCTGATGATGACGATCTGCGGCGAGCCCCGCGCCCGCCACGGCACCATCATGCACGAGGGTGACGACATCGCCGCCATGCCTACCCACGCCATCATGCGCCGCGGAATCGCGCAGTCACCCGAGGGGCGGCATGTCTTTCCACGCATGACGGTGCTCGAGAATTTACAGATCGGCGCGCAGGTTGTCGGCAACACATATTTCGACGCCGACCTTGAACAGGTCTGCACCTTGTTCCCGCGTCTGAAGGAAAGGCTGCACCAGCGCAGTGGCACGCTGTCGGGCGGCGAACAGCAGATGCTGTCGATTGCACGCGCATTGATGTCGCGCCCGCGTCTGTTGTTGCTGGACGAACCATCGCTGGGTCTGGCGCCGCTGGTATCGCGGCAGATCTTTGCGGCCATTCGCGAACTGAACCGTACAACCGGCCTGACTGTATTGCTGGTCGAACAGAATGCGTTCCAGGCATTGCGTCTGGCGCATCGTGCCTACGTGCTGATCAACGGTGCCATCACGCTGACCGGTACCGGCGCAGAACTCCTGAGTCGCCCCGAAGTGCGTGCCGCCTATCTGGAAGGCGGTGCTGAACACGCAGCTGCACACGCATAAAGTTTGTTTTTCGACACCTCGTCTTTCGCTAGCGTTTTTTCCGACTTCACAGCCCAACGCCTTCAAGGGAGAAACTAAATGTTCAGACGAACACTCGTTGCGGGGATTGCTCTGGCAGCAAGCGTGGCTGCATCGCAGGCGCAAGCGCAGATCCGCATCGCAACCGCCGGGCCGATGACCGGACAATACGCAGCATTCGGTGCGCAGATGCGGATCGGTGCCGAACAGGCCGTCGCCGACATCAACCGCGCAGGCGGCGTTCTGGGGCAGCAGCTTGTCCTGGAAGTGGGCGACGATGCGTGCGACCCGCGACAGGCGGTTTCGGTCGCCAATCAGCTGGCCGGGCGCGGTGTGCGTCTGGTGGCAGGGCATTTCTGTTCGGGATCTTCCATCCCCGCCAGCAAAGTCTATGCCGAAGAAGGCGTGTTGCAGATCAGCCCGGCCTCCACCAATCCGCGCTACACGGATGACGGCGGATGGAATACTTTTCGTGTCTGCGGACGTGACGACCAGCAGGGACAGGTCGCAGGCGCCTACATCGCACGTGAGTTCCGTTCACAGCGCGTTGCTGTTCTTCACGACAATTCTGCGTACGGAAAGGGGCTTGCTGACGAAACCCGGAAAGCCATGAACGCAGCCGGCATGCAGGAAACCCTGTATGCAGCCTATACCCCCGGTGAACGTGATTACTCGGCACTGGTGTCGCGCATGAAGGAAGCGGGCGTCAGCGTGATCTATGTCGGCGGGTATCATACAGAGGCTGGACTGATCCTGCGTCAGGCCAAGGAACAGGGAATGAACGTTACCCTGATCGGCGGCGACGCGCTGGTCACCAATGAATTCTGGCAGATCACCGGTGATGCGGGTTCGGGCACGCTGATGACGTTTGCCTCCGACCCACGCCGTCGCTCCACAGCGGCCGATGTGGTGCAGGCTTTCCGCAGCCGTAATGTCGATCCGGAAGGGTATGTGCTCTACACTTATGCGGCGATCCAGATCTGGGCGCAGGCCGTCGCCAAGGCTAATTCAACCGACCCGCGCCGTGTGGCGGACACTCTGCGTGGGTCCGGCCCGTGGACGTCGGTGCTTGGGGAAACAAGCTTCACCCCGCGCGGCGATGTGACGGTTCCGGATTACGTGTTCTATCTGTGGAAGAATGGCAGCTACAGCCAGATGTAAGATAACAGGGCCGGAGCAATCCGGCCCTACGCGCCTACGCGATGATATGTGCGGCTGAAATACATCAGCCCCTCGCGTGTGTCTCCCTGGCGGATTGCCTGCACTTCGGCGAACAGCACGCTGTGGGTTCCAACTTCCGTCACCTGTGCGATCCGGCAGTCGAACGACACCACTGCATTGCGCAGCAGCGGCGCGCCCGTTACCGCTGTGTCCCATGCAGCAATGGCAAAGCGCTCTTCCATCGTGCCACCGGTGAACCCTGCAAACGTATTCGACAGTGCTTCCTGCGAAGCAGCCAGCGTGTTCACGCACAGCACACCGTTCTGCTTGAACACCGCGTTCATCGCGTTGTCGCGGTTCATACACACCAGCAGCGTGGGCGGATCGTCCGTGACGCTGCACACGGCCGAGGCGGTAAATCCGCAACGCCCGAACGCACCGTCACTGGTGACCACATTCACCGCCGCCCCCAGCCGGGCCATGGCTTCGCGATAGGTTTCGCGCGCTACCAGCATACTTGGATCTCCACTTAAGTCATCACAGTAACACACCGTTAAGGGGCCGTCTGCTAAACCGTATATCAACCGGAGAACACGCAATGGCAAACGCTATATCCGCCCTGGCGTCGAGCGCCTTGCTTCTGCCTCTGCCACGCATCAATACAGACGTGGCAGCTCCGACTGTGCCCGCTGCACCGACGGTCACGCCGCGCGCGCTGACTCTGCCGCCCTTCCCCACGCCGCTGGCGCAGGCAATCCTGCAATTGCTGCCGGCGATGACCTCCATCTCCCCCCGCGCCGAGGCAGCGCCCACCAACGTGAACGCCGTGCAGACGCCGATCGCGGTGATGACTATTCCCATCGAGGCACGCTTCCCCGTCACCGAAGCCGCGCCCGAGCGTTCTCTGGCACAGATTTTCCAACTTCAGACACCAACGCCCGCCGCCGGGAACGACGATGCCCAGCGCGCCTGGGCGGCCCTGTCATCCGGCTTGCTCACGCCGACGTTGCTGCGTCAGGCATATGGACCGGACGATGATGCATCCGCATCGGCCGATCCGGATGCGGCCCTGATCCGCGCCGCACAGGAAGCCGCAGCGTTTATCGGCAACCGGTTGAAAGTGTCAGTGGAGTTCGAACAGATCAGCCTGCCCGATCTGTTCAGCATCAAGGAAAGCGCGGACTCGCCGTTGGCCGCATTGGTGGAACGCTTCATGCCGGCGATCCTCGGCGATCTACTGCTGCGCGATGAACGCATCATGCTGGCCATGGCGACCACACGTACATCCTTCGTGCCGACCTCGCGCATCGCGCTGCGGCTGCCCTATGTTTCAGGCTCCGCGCAAACCGACGCAGCATCGCGCGGGCATCGCCGTCTGTATGATGCATCGGCACGCGAACGTACGCCATTCACGCAGCGTGCTTGCAGCATCAGGCTGGCGGAAGGTGTTGTTATATCTGGTATACAGATAGCCACCCCCATTCTGGTTGATGGACGGCACTGGGGCTGCCTGCGTCTCGCCTATCGCCGCAACTGAGGATACACTGATACGACCTGCCATTTGGGGAGCACGTATCAGACATGACCAGCATCACCATCAAGGCCACCGACAACAGCGGAAGTTTCTCGGCCTATGTTGTCGAACCTGCGAACAAGCCCGCGGGCGCGGTTGTCGTCATTCAGGAAATTTTCGGCGTCAACGCCGCCATGCGCGCCACCTGCGACTGGATTGCGAAGATGGGCTTCATCGCCGTCTGCCCGGACCTGTTCTGGCGACTGGAACCCGGCGTGGACATCACCGACAAGACCAAAGCCGAATGGGATAAAGCAATCGACCTGATGAACCGCTTCGATCAGGCCAAGGGAATCGAAGACCTGAAGGCTGCTCTGACCGCTGCACGCGCCTATCCGGGCAGCAATGGCAAGGCGGGCACAATCGGTTTCTGCCTGGGCGGACGTTTGGCCGTCATGATGGCGCAGCAGTCGGACGCTGATTGCAACATCAGTTATTATGGTGTGGGGCTGGAAGGTCTGGTCGATCAGGCGGGCAGCATTAAAAAACCGCTGCTGATGCACATCGCCGAGAACGACGAATACGTCCCCCCCGAAGCCCGCACAAAAATCCTGGCTGGCATCGAGGACAACACGCAAATCACCGCGCATGTGTATCCTGCGGTCAACCATGCTTTTGCGCGCGTGAACGGCATCAACGAAAATATCCGCGCCGCCACGATTGCCAACGGCCGCAGCGCCGAGCTGCTGGCCCGTACGCTGGGCTGAACACATGCAACGCCGCCATCTGCTCGCCGCCATGCTGGCAGCACCGGCCTTTGCCGAACCGGTCTCGTTCGACTGGGACGGACTGAAAGCACAGTGCCTGACGACATTGCACGACCGGATGACGGCGTTCCCCGGCGCTGGCCTGCTGAAGTCGTGGGAGGCACAAGGCACCGACACCGCCTTCGATCACACACAAGGCAATGTCGCCTATGTCTACGACAACGCCGTCGCGGGCATCGCACTGCTGGCCAATGGCGAGATCAATTCCGCCCGTCGTATCGGCACGGCGCTGATGCTGTATCAGGCGCAGGACCGGTTCTGGAAAGATGGGCGGCTGCGCAATGCCTACCTCCCCGGCCCGGTCACTGCCGCGCATATGCCCGGCTGGTGGGATGCGACGACGTCGCGCTGGGTCGAGGATGTGTACCACGCTGGAACCGCCACCGGGGTGATGGGCTGGGCGATGCTGCTCTGGGTGGCGCTGTGGGAAGCGACGCGCGACACCAGCTTCCGCGACGCAGCACACCGCGCCGCCGACTGGCTGGATGTGAACCTGCGCACAGAACGCGGCTATGCGGGTGGTTTCATCGGGCACGAACCAGCACCGGAGCGTCAGGGCTGGATCTCAACCGAGCAGAATTTCGATTTGTATGTCGTGTTCAAGCGCCTCGGCCGCAGCGATGGTGCGGCACTGGCGCGCCAGGCGATCGATGCGCTGTGGGATGCACGCGAAGAACGCTATCTGACGGGGCTGACGCCGGATGGAGCGCTCAACCGGCATTCGGCGCTGGATGCGAATATCTGGCCGCTGCTCGACTCGGACATGCCGCGCAATCGGGCTGACCCCGCGCTCCGCTGGGTGTCGCAGCAGCATGAAATTTCCGACAGGGGCGTCGACTTCAACGACGATCGCGACGGGGTGTGGATGGAAGGAACTGCCTTCACCGCCCTGACTTTGCGTCTGTCGGGCGAGCGCCATCACAGCACCGCCATTCGCTTCGGCCAGACGTTGAGAGAACAGATCTCTCCATCGGGGATGATCTGGGCAACGGATGTGCCATCGCTCTCGACCGGCCTGTCCACCGGGGTAGATCCGACCACGCCCGACTTCCGCTATCCGCGTCGTCCACATCTGGCCCCCACCGCATGGGCGGTGCTGGCCGCGGGCGCAATCAACCCATTTGCACCTTTGCGATGAGCGGTTAGGCTTTCCGCAAAAGAGGAAAGCAAGAATGACAGAGACCACTCTCGACCAACTTGCCACCATGGTTCCCGATGGAGCGCTGCTGGCACTGCCACCCGATAATTCACTCTCGCCCTGTGCGTTCGCACGTGCGCTGGTGCGGCGCGGTATAAAGGGTTTGCAGCTGCTGGGTGTGCCGGTTTCCGGATACGCGGCCGATCTGCTGATCGGTGCGGGCGCGGTGACCGAGATCCAGACCTCTGCCGTGTCGCTGGGCGAAGCTGGTTTCGCACCGCGCTTCACCGCTGCCGTAAAGGCCGGCACGTTGCGCGTGACCGACGCCACCTGCCCAGCCATTCACACCATGTTGCAGGCGACCGAGAAAGGCGTGCCCTTCATCCCGCTGCGTGGGTTGATTGGCAGCGACATCCTGCTCCATCGCCCCGACTGGAAAGTAATCGACAACCCGCTGGGCAACGGTGGCGACCCCATCGTGCTGCTGCCCGCATTGTCTCCGGGCGTTGCCGCGTTTCATGCCAGTATGGCCGATGCGCACGGCAATGTCTGGGTCGGGCGGCGACGCGAACTGGCTACCCTCGCCCATGCATCGAAAACCGCGCTGGTCACGGTGGAACGCGTCGTGCCGGGGAATTTCCTCGAGGATGAGAAACTGGCCCCGGGCACCATCAACGGCACCTACATCACCGCCACCGCCATCGCCGCGCGCGGAGCCTGGCCCATCGCGCTGCTGGACGAATACGGGGCCGATGCGGCGCATATTTCCGAATACGCGAAGCTCGCCAAGACCGAGGACGGGTTCCGTACCTACCTCGACCGTTATGTCTTCAACAGCGCGGAGCAAGCCGCATGATCGCCCGTGAAGAACTGCTGGCGGCAACGCTGGCCCGCCTGATCCTCGACCCCACGGCACCGCCCGCGCGGCATATCGCGGTGGGTGCGGCCAGTCCCATTCCGGCGGCTGCCTGCTGGCTGGTGAAGAAGCTGGGGCATCCCGTGCGGCTGTCGCTGCTGCACAAACGGTCGGGTAATCCGTTCACCGATGGATCGCGCGAATTGTTCGACCTCACCGGCCAGGGGCGCATCGACCTGTTCTTTCTGGGCGGCGGGCAGATCGACGGGCAGGCGAACATCAACCTGCTCGGCACCGGCGAGTGGCCTGGCACCGAGACCCGCTTCCCCGGCTCGTTCGGCAGCGCGTTCATGTATTACATGACGCCACGCACCATCCTGTTCCGCGAGGAACACACCCCGCGCGTGCTGGTAAAGCAGGTGGACATGGTCTCGGCCCCCGGCGTCTCCCCGCCCGGCGTGTTCCGGCGCGGCACCGCGCAGGCGCTGGTAACCAATCGCTGCGTGTTCGGGTTCCACCCGGCACAGGGGCGTTTCACGCTGGACTCCCTGCATCCGGGCGAAACAGTGCAGAGCGTGCGCGAAAATACCGGCTTCGAATTCGACGCCCTGGCCGATATTCCGGCTACCGCCGCACCGACATCGCAGGAACTGGACTTGCTCCGCGGCGCAGTTGCGGCTGAAATGCTGGAAACCTACCCCGAGTTCTGTGCACGGGTATGGAACAGGAGAGCTGCCTGATGGACGTTACCCCTCCCCCAGCCTTGGAAGGCAAGGGCCTCGCGGCTTCTGCCGGTGCTCTGGCGGGGCTGAAAGTGATCGATCTGACCCGCGTGCTGGGCGGTCCTTACTGCACGATGATTCTAGCCGATCACGGTGCCGATGTTGTGAAGGTCGAACCGCCACAGGGCGACGAGGTGCGCGACTGGGGCCCTCCGTTCCACGATGGCGAGGCCAGCTACTTCATCGGGGTAAACCGCAACAAGAAATCCATCGCGCTCGACCTGGGCAAGCCCGAGGGGCGCGAGGTGCTGTTGCGGTTGCTCGAAGGCGCCGACGTGCTGATCGAGAACTTCAAGCCCGGCACGATGGAGAAATGGGGCATCGGCTACAAGGAAGTTCTGGCACAGAAATTCCCGCGTCTGATCCATTGCCGCCTGTCGGGCTTCGGTGGCGAGGGGCCGCTGGGCGGCTTGCCGGGGTACGATGCGATCCTGCAGGCGATGACCGGGCTGATGAGCGTGAACGGCGATCCCTCGACGGGGCCGATGCGGCTTGGAACGCCGGTGGTGGATCTGGCCACGGGGCTGTACTGCACCATCGCCATCATGATGGCTGCGTATGAACGTAATACGTCCGGACTTGGGCAGTATCTCGACATGACGCTGCACGATTGCGGCATGGCGCTGCTGCATCCGCAGGCGGCCAATTTCTTCCTGAACGGCAAGCGCCCGATGCCGTTGGGTAATCCGCATCCGAATATCTCGCCGTATGAAAAATACACCACGCGCACGTGCGAGATCTTCATCGCCATCGGCAATGACGGACAGTTCCGCAAGCTGTGCGAACTGATCAAGCGCGCCGACCTGCCGGAAAACCCGCTGTTCCTGCACAACGCCGAACGCGTGACCAATCGCGCTTCGCTGGTCAAGGAATTGCAGGCGGCGTTCGCGCAGGAAGACGGCTATGCCCTGACCATGCAGATGATGAAGTTCGGCCTGCCCGCCGGACCGGTGATGCCGATCGACGAAGCCATGGCCGCACCGCATACGGCGGCGCGCAGCATGGTGACGGAGCTTGGCTGGTATCGTGCCCTCGGCACGCCCATCAAGATGAGCCGCACACCGGGTGGCACCCGCGCCCTGCCACCGAAGTTCAACGAACATGGCGAGGCAGTGCTGCGCAAGCACGGCTTCAGCGATGCCGAGATCCAGAAGCTGGCCGAGAGCGGTATCATGGCGACTGAACGACGGAAGTAACACCGCCCACAAAAAAACCGCCGGAAACGGCGGTTTTTTTCAGCTCTACGACGCTTCTTCATCCGCTTCCGGCACAATGACCGGCATGTTGCGCGCTGCTTCCGCCTCGCGCTTCAGGCTGCGATAGCTGCGCACGCTGAACGGCAGCATGCACAGATACGCCGCACCAAGCAGCGCCAGCGTTGCCCAAGGTTCGCTGATCAGCGCCACCGTCACGATCCCGGCCCCCAGCAGCAAGGGCAGCACCATCTTGCTGGGCACCTTGAAGTTCTTGAAGCTCCAGATCGGCAAGGTGGAGACCGCCAGCAATGCCACCACCACCAGCACAACGCCCGGCAGCAGCGGCAGACGCAGCAGGTGTTCCAGACCCGTCAGTTCCAGCCGAGCGGCTTCCAGCCCCGCATACATCGGGATCATCACCAGCAGCGCCGCCAGAGGCGCAGGTACGCCGGTGAAGAAGTTATACGCATAGGCGGGCAGCGGCGCGGATTCCAGTGCCGCGTTGAACCGCGCCAGACGCAGCGCGATACACACCGCGTACATCATGCACGGCACAAACCCCAGCGCGCCCCACGTGGTCAGCGACCACAGATACAGCACGAACGCAGGTGCCACACCGAAGCACAGAAAATCCGACAGGCTGTCGAACTCCGCCCCGAAGCGCGACGTTGCGTTCAGCAGCCGTGCCAGACGCCCGTCCAGCCCGTCGATCACACCTGCAACCAGAATGCACGCCACCGCCGCCTGCCATTGCTGATCGACCGCAAGCCGCATCCCCGTCAGCCCGGCGCACAGCCCCAGCATCGTCATGATGTTGGGGATCAGCCGGTTAAACGACTGTCCCGTCAGGCGCGGCCTGCGGCGCGGACGTAACCGCCCCCCAAGCCGGCGCATGGACGAGACAGGGTTATTCATGGCGCATCGCCCTCGATCACCGGGGCCGTCACCACTTCGGGCAGACGCGCCAGCACGGTTTCACCACCGATCATGATCTGGCCTTCCGAGACGATTGGCTTCACACCCTCGGGCAGGTACAGATCGGTGCGGCTGCCAAAGCGGATCAGCCCGAAGCGCTGCCCTGGCATCAGCCGGTCGCCCTCGTGCGCGAAGCACAGAATACGGCGCGCGATCAGCCCGGCGATCTGCACCACCGCCATGTCCTGCCCGTTCGGCAGGCGCAGCGCCAATGCATTGCGTTCGTTGTCGATCGACGCCTTGTCCAGCGCTGCGTTCACAAACGAACCATGCCGGTACGAGATCCGCGTCACCGTCGCCTCGACGGGGGTGCGGTTCACGTGCACGTCGAGCACTGACAGGAAGATCGCCACGCGCCAGCGCGGTGCATCGCCCAGCCCCAGCTCGACCGGCGGCACGGCCGGCGCGACCGAGACCACGCGCCCGTCGGCCGGCGACAGCACCGCCAGCGGATCGGATGGAGCGACACGTTCAGGGTCGCGGAAAAAATACAGGCAGAACAGCGTGAACAGCACGCCAAGCCAGAACACCACCGGGTGGATCAGCAAACCCACCAGCGCGACGGCTCCACCAGCATAAATGAAAGGCCGCCCGGCGGGATGCGGGGGGGCCAGAACCATACGGGCACTATCGATCAGAGACATGCAGAGGTTATGGGCAATTCTGCCCACTCCCCGCAAGGTGTTATGCGCGGTTATTATCGCGGCAGGTCGAATGTCTGCCCGGGATAGATGAGGTTCGGATCGCGGATCTGGCTGCGATTTGCCTGGTAAATAACGGTGTAGCGCATTCCATTACCGTAAGTGCCGCGCGCAATCTGCCACAGGCTTTGCCCTGGCTGCACCACGATGCGGCCTTCCTGAAGCGCCAGCTTGTCCTCGGCCTCGCGCAGAAAGGGCAGTTCCACCCGGGCGGCCACACGGCCCCCGGCCCCCAGCTGGTCGATCCGCAGCCGGTGCTGCCCTGTGGCAATCGGCGCGGTCGGGGTAAAGGTCCAGTGCCCGGATGCGTCGGTGGTTGCCTCGCCCGCCGGGGTATCGTCCACGTAAAGCCGCACAATGCTGCCTGGCTGGGCCGATCCGGCAAAGTGCACCTGACCGGTGGAGCCGTAATCGACCACATCCAGCCGCACGCCCCCCGTATCGGCCGGAGCACCCTCGGCACCCACGGCAGGCGCCTGGATCACGCGGGGAGAGCTGGCCGCAGCATCGCCCTCCGGCACCACCACCGCCAGCGGAGCCTGCTGAGCGGCCGTTGTGGCCGGGCGTCCGGCGACATCCTGACCGCGTTCGGGCACCACCAGCACAACCGAATCGGCACTCGTCAGTTCCCGGCCAGTCGCATCGCGCGCCGACAGGGTCAGCTGCCGCCCACCCGAGGGCAAGGATTCGGCGGGCACGAACACCCATTCCCCGCGCGCATCGGCGCGGACGGTGCCAAGCACCTGTTCGCCATCGCGGATCGTGACATCGGCATTGGGCGCGGCGCGGCCCGCGATGACTGCGTTACCCTGCGGATCGATCCGCACAATATCAAATGTCGGGCGGATATCGGCCACAACCGGCGGTGCCTGCACGCCCGGCAGCGCTGGGGGAGACGACGTGGCAACCGGGGATGCTGCCGGCACGTCCTCGTGCTGGGCAACCCAGCCCAGAACAGCGACCATCACAACAGCCGCCCCACCCAGAAGTGCGAAGATCAGCGGTCGGGCGACGGACGGACGTAGATCTGGATCAACGGTCATGGACTGGTTTTACGGCCAAGCCGCGTATGATCGCAATCATGCAAATGCGATAAACCGTAACAGTCAGGTTTTAAGAAAAACCCGCAGGCTGGTTGCTGCCTGCGGGTTATG
Organism: Acetobacteraceae bacterium; assembly: GCA_031546815.1. Lineage (GTDB taxonomy): Bacteria > Pseudomonadota > Alphaproteobacteria > Acetobacterales > Acetobacteraceae > JAVBJV01. Next base: position 64,161 of record JAVBJV010000010.1, on the reverse strand, counting down.
TCTTGTCGCATTCAGCGCGGCAGGGTGAGGATCTGCCCGGGGAAGATCCGGTTCGGATCGTTCAGCTGGTCGCGGTTCGCCTCGAAGATCGCCATGTAGCGCGAGCTGTCGTTGTAGGCAGCCTGCGCGATCTGCGACAGGGTCTGCCCCGGCTGCACCACGATGCGGCCATCCATGTTCGCCACACGGTCTTCGGACTCGCGCAGGAACGGCAGCTCGACGCGCGAAGCAACAGTCCCGTCCGACCCGATCTGCTCAACGCGCAGCTTGTAGGTGCCCGGCGCGATCACACTGTTGGGGATCAGCTTCCATTGGCCGGAGGCATCGGCGGTTGCCTCGCCCACCTGTGCGTCGTTCAGGAACAGACGCAACAGGCTGCCCGGCAAGGCAGTCCCGGCAAAGTTCAGCTGCCCGCCAGGGCCGTAGCCGATCATCCCCAGACGCGCAGCACCACCGGCCGGCACGTTGACGCCGCCCGCACCCGCAGCCTGCTGTGTGCCGGCGGTTCCGGCCGGAAGACCGGCGATGGCGCGTTCCGGCACGGCCAGCATCATGGACGCGATATTGGCCAGTTCCTGCCCGTCCGGCAGACGCGCGGACAATGACAGAGAATGGTTGCCCGGCGGCAGAGCGGTGGTCGGCGTGAACGTCCAGTCGCCACGCGCATCGGCACGCGCGGTCCCCAGGATCTGGTCGCCGCTGCGAATGGTGAGGAATGTGTTCGGCAGCGCCCGCCCCGAAATGACGGGAATGCCCTGCGCGTTGATCTGCACTGCGCCAAAGCCGGGACGCATGGTCTCGACCGCGGCCGGCGTGCTGGCGGCGGTGACCACCGGCAGCGCATGGCGCAGGGAATACCAGCCCAGAACGGCAGCAACCAGAACGGATGAAACGGAGACCAGCACCTCGGTGTGGGAGGTGCCGCTGGAGGAACGCGAGTACGGGTTATTCATCTGAAAATCGCCTTTAGGTAGCTTTGAATGCTGATAAAATCATACAAACAGGATCGTATGCTCCGCCTTATATTTCAGAACTTCTGCACAAACATTACACACATGGCGGGCATATCCCTGTAGGATAATCCTTATTATCCTAAAACCGGGAAAGCCACGTGCCGCCCCCATCGGAAACCCAATCGGTCAAAGTCTGGGATATCGCCATCCGGCTGTTTCACTGGCTGCTGGTGATGCTGTTCGGCTTCAGTTGGTGGACGTATGAAACCGGCCGCATGAACCTGCACATGCTGTCGGGATACTGCATTCTGACTCTCGTGCTGTTCCGCATTCTGTGGGGCCTGTTCGGCAGCGAGAATGCACGCTTCTCCCGCTTCCTGCACGGCCCTGCCGCCGTCATCACCCATCTGCGTCACCTGCCCCGGCGCGAGAGCGATACCGAGCTGGGTCATAATGCCGCAGGTGGATGGATGGTGCTGGTGTTGCTCGGGCTGCTGCTGACGCAGGCGACGTCCGGCCTGTTTGCCAATGACGACATCATCACCGAAGGCCCCCTCGCCCATTATGTGTCGGGGCAGGTCTCGGCGCAGCTGACGCGCGTGCATGGCATCAACTTCAATCTGCTGCTGCTTGCCATTGCCCTGCATGTGCTGGCGGTGATTCTGTATCGGGTTGTCAAAGGGCAGAACCTGCTGCTGCCAATGATCCTCGGCCGGAAATCAATCCCAGCTCATGTCGTGCAGCAGACGCCGCAACACGCATCGCCGATCCGTGCATTGATGTTGCTGGTGATGGCGGGCGCGGTGGTGGTCACCATCGCCCGCCTTGGGTAGATCCTAACGCGCGCGATAGGTGCGATGGCAGGCGGCGCAGACTGCACCGGTTGCCTGAAACTCACGCACGAACGCGGCCTGTTCTCCGGACTCGATTGCAGCCTGCAGGCGTTCGGTCTGCACCGTCAGGTTATGCGCCGCCGTCACGAAGCCGGGATTTTCCGACCAGACCGTGGGCAGTGCCTTGGTCTCGCCCATTCCCTCGCCGGGGCCCGAGCCGGGTGGAAACAGGCTGGGGATCTGGCGACTGTATTGCACCATCCACGCAACGCGGATCCGCAGCGATGCAAGATCGCCACCATTCTCGGCAATGGCCTTCATCGCCTGCATGATCTCGCCCATCTGCTTGTAACTGGCGCGCCTTACCTCGACGACGTTCTGCTGCGCCAGCGCGGCGCCAATCGCCATACAGGACAACGCAACGCCAAGAATCAACTTACGCATCGGACAACGCCTCCCCAGGATTGAGGCATCAGCTTAATCGATAAAAAATCGTAACATCCATAAAAACTTCTCGTGACGGCGCGACTCACAAAGCGCGACTATTGGGCGGTAAACAGGACAAACAGAAACAGCATCGAGGTAGATGATGAAAGCAGACAGATGGGCCGCCGTTTTTTGTGGGTCGATGCCAGGCGGTAACCCGAAGCTGATCGCCGCTGCACAGGAACTTGGGCAGCGCATGGCCGAGGCACGGATCGGACTGGTGTATGGCGGTGGTCGCGTGGGGCTGATGGGCGCTGTGGCCGATGCCGTGCTGGATGCAGGTGGATCGGTGATCGGCGTTATTCCCGACTTCCTGATGCGGCGCGAGGTTGCGCATCGCGGCTGCACCGAACTCATCGTCACCAGCGACATGCACACGCGCAAACAGCGCATGGCCGAACTGGCCGATGCCTTCATCACCATGCCGGGTGGCTTCGGCACCTTCGATGAAACGTTCGAGATCATCACCTGGCGGCAGTTGGGCCTGCACAACAAGCCGATCCTGATCGCCGACATCGACGGCTGGGCAACGCCATTGGTCCAGTTGCTGGAAACCACCATTGAAGCTGGCTTCGCCCGCCCCGAGACACAGGCGCTGTATCACGTGGTCACGTCTCCGGCGGGGATCATTGCCCATCTGGGGAACCTGTCCATCGCGCAGCCGATGGCGTCCGAACTGGCCTGAGATGCGGGCAATAAAAAACCCCCTGGTCACCCAGGGGGTTTTAAACTGGTCGGAGTGAGAGGATTCGAACCTCCGGCCCCTGCGTCCCGAACACAGTGCTCTACCAGGCTGAGCTACACTCCGTCAGCGGGAGCCGGGCGTATAGCGCCCGGCGGCTCGGCCCGCAAGCCACCCCGCGCATTTTCCGGGAAATTATCTTCCGCGCTTCAATTCCGGATGCCGGGTTTTCTCGAGCAGATCGACGGTCTGCCCCAGAACCAGCTGCCCGGAACCCACGATCAACGGGTCCGGCCCTTTGACAACATGGTAGTTCTTGTCCGGATACGGCAGCGACGACAACAGAAACTGCATCGCATTCAGACGCGCGCGCTTCTTGTCGTTCGACTTGATGATCGTCCACGGGGCGTCGGCGGTATCGGTGTAGAAGAACATCGATTCCTTCGCCTCGGTATAGGCATCCCATTTATTGATCGAGGCACGGTCGATCGGCGACAGCTTCCACTGCTTCAGCGGATCCGCCTCGCGCGATTTGAAGCGACGCAGCTGTTCGTCACGCGTGACCGAGAACCAGAACTTGAACAGACGAATACCCGAACGCACCAGCATCCGCTCGACCTCGGGGGTCTGGCGCATGAATTCCAGATATTCCAGCGGCGTGCAGAATTCCATCACACGTTCGACGCCGGCGCGGTTGTACCAGGACCGGTCGAAGAACATGATCTCGCCGCCTGCCGGCAGCTGTTCGATATAACGCTGGAAATACCATTGCGTACGTTCACGCTCGCTGGGTTTTTCCAGGGCCACCACGCGTGCGCCACGTGGGTTCAGGTGCTCCATGAAGCGCTTGATGGTCCCGCCCTTACCGGCCGCATCGCGCCCTTCGAACAGGATCACGATCTTCTGGCCGGTTTCCTTCACCCAGTTCTGGGCTTTCAGAAGCTCGACCTGCAACGGCAGCATGTGGGCCAGATAGGCCTTTTCCGTCAGACGGGTCTTGTACGGAAACTCGCCCGTTTCGAACGCGCGGCGAATCTCGTCCTGATCAGTCTGCGACGGGAGCGTCGCCGTCATCATAGGGGCAACGACCGGCTCCTTCGGCGAGTCCATAACTTCCGTCTCCACCGCGGTGGCCGGTTGGGTTACGTCTGGTTTTGTCACCTGTTCTGCCACCTGGCCATCGCTATGAAGCATTCACTTCTTCCCTTATTTCAAGGGGAGAATTATAGGGCAAAACCCGCAATTCAACCTAATCCAGATCAACCCACCGGAAGAGTTTTTAGTGGGAAGCTGGGGTGGTCTCTTCCGGCTTCATCCGGCTCGATTCGAGCAGAGCGCGGACCCGCAATGCGGATGCCAATGGGCGGTTTTCACCGCGGCCGGTATCGGTTTCCGCTACCAGGCGCGCCAGGGTGATTCCCCGTCCACCGGCCAATGCTGACAGCGCCGCCCAGAATTCGGGCTCCAGCGCCACCGAGGTACGATGACCTGCCAGTGTGAAGGACTTTTTAAACAGACTACTCATGCACCACTCCGTACTAGGTTGTTCGCGGGCCAATCATCTCCGCTGGAATAACCCAGCGGTCGAAATCGTCTTCCGACACGTATTCAAGTCTGATAGCTGCCTCCTTTAGCGTAATATCGTCCTTAAATGCTAATATTCCAATGCTTACCGCCTTGTCGTAACCGATATGTGTATTTAAAGCAGTCACCAACATCAATGAATTATTAAGATATTCCCCGATTTTTTGCTTATTCGGGGATATTTTTTTTATCATGTTCTGCAAAAAACTCACACAAGCATCTGCAAGTAACGATATCGACTGCAGAATATTTTGTATTATTACCGGCTTGAAGACATTTAACTCGAGATGTCCTTGCGCACCGGCGATGGTAACAGTCACATGATTGCCCATTACTTGGGCGGCAACCATGGTGAGCATTTCCACCTGAGTTGGATTTGTCTTTCCTGGCATAATCGACGACGACAGTCCGTCTGCCGGAACTGTCAACTCACCGATCCCGCAACGCGGGCCGCTGCTTAGCAAGCGGATGTCGTTTCCTATCTTTGTCAGCGATACTGCAATAACATTGAGTACCCCCGACAATTCGACACATGTATCATGTGCCGCCATTCCTTCAAATTTTAAATTGCTTGGAATGAAATTTTTCTCCGCAATCACGGATAAGTGTTTGCAGAAAATATCATCAAACCGGGCATTTCTGTTCAAACCGGTCCCGACTGCCGTCCCCCCCTGCACAATCTGCAACAACCGCGGCAGAGTGTTTTGCAGGCGGACGACCCCAAGTTCGATCTGCCGTGCCCAGGTGGAAAATTCCTGCCCCAGCGTCACGGGCACCGCATCCATCATGTGCGTGCGGCCAATCTTGACCAGATCGGCCCATTCCTCGGCCCGCGCCTGCAAGCCCTCCTGCAGGGCCTCCATTGCCGGGATCAGGGTGTTCGTTACTGCATCGACGATGGCGACGTGCATCACGGTCGGGAATGTATCGTTCGACGACTGGCTGCAATTGACGTGATCGTTCGGGTGCACGGGCGTTCGGCTGCCACGTGGATGCCCCAGCAATTCGTTCGCACGATTTGCGATCACTTCGTTCGCATTCATGTTGGTCTGCGTGCCCGATCCGGTCTGCCAGACGGGCAGAGGAAATTCGGCATCGTGCAGGCCGCTGGCGACCTCGGCTGCAGCGGTGACGATCGCCTTTGCAAGATCGGCGGGCAGTTCGCCCAGTTCGGCATTGGCTTCGGCAGCGGCCTGTTTTACCTGCCCCAGCGCACGCAGCAGAACGGGCGGAAATTTTTCAGTCCCGACTTTAAACAGATGCCGCGCACGTTCCGTCTGCGGTCCCCAGTAACGGTCCGCTGGAATGTCGATCGTGCCAAGACTGTCGGTCTCAGTCCGTATTGCGCCCATAGGGCATTATGACCGGTATCAGGGGGTCCGATCCAAGCGCAAAATGGCCCAACGCGCTGCATCGGCCACCGTTTCATCAGGATCAACAAGAAGCTCTGCCGCCACTTCACGCAATGAGCGATTGCCGGAATTACCGATTGCATTCAACACGTTCCGAACAAACCGATTACGCCCCACCCGCTTGATCGGCGAGCCGGAGAATCGTGCGCGAAACGCCGCATCATCCAACCGCGCAAGCTCTGCCAGATCGGGCGATACAAGATCGGGGCGTGCGGTGAGTGCTGGTTCCTTCGTCGCCTTCGCAAAGCGATTCCACGGACACACCGCAAGACAATCATCGCAGCCATAGATGTGATTGCCCATCAATGGACGCAATTCTTCTGGGATCGGCCCCTGATGCTCGATGGTCAGATACGAAATGCACCGCGTCGCATCGAGGCGATATGGCGCGGGAAACGCCTTTGTCGGGCACGCATCAAGGCAGCGCGAGCACGACCCGCAGCGATCCACATGCGCGCCATCGGGCGGGATTTCCAGCGTGGTGTAGATCTCGCCCAGGAACAACCACGATCCATGCTGACGCGACACCAGATTCGTGTGTTTGCCCTGCCAGCCAACCCCCGCCTGCATGGCGAGCGGTTTCTCCATCACCGGGGCCGTATCGACGAACACCTTCACTTCCGGCCCGAAGCGCGACACCACGAACTGCGCCAGATGTTTCAGCCGCCCTTTGACCAGATCGTGATAGTCGCGATGCCGCGCATAGACCGAGATATTACCCACATCGTTGCGCATCAGATTGGCCAGTGGATCTTCCGCAGGCGCGTAAGACACCGCCAGCGCAATCACGCTGCGGGCTTCTTCCCACAAGGTCTGCGGATGTGCGCGCTGTTCGGTGCGGGCTTCCATCCAGCCCATGTCGCCGTGCATCCCGGCCGAGATAAACGCCCCCAGCCGCGCGCGTGCCTCGGGCCCCAGTTCCGCGGGTGCGAAGCCCACTGCGTCGAACCCCAGCGCCAGCGCCTTGTCGCGGATCAGACCACGCGGGTCGGTCGCCATATCATCCGCGCCCGCGATAGGACGGAACGTCCTGCGGCGGAATCCACACGCCACCCGGCGCATCGCCGCTCTGCCAGAATACGTCGATCGGGATGCCGCCGCGCGGATACCAATACCCGCCGATCCGCAGCCAGTGCGGGGCCAGCAGATCGTGCAGGCGCTTGCCGATGCTCACCGTGCATTCCTCGTGGAACGCGCCGTGATTGCGGAAGGATGTCAGATACAGCTTCAGCGACTTGCTCTCGACCAGCGATCCGTTTGGCACATAGTCGATCACCAGATGCGCAAAATCGGGCTGTCCGGTCATCGGGCAGAGGCTGGTGAATTCCGGGCACACGAACCGGACGCAATACTGCGTGTCCGCATGCGGGTTCGGCACTTTTTCCAGCACGGCCCGGTCCGGATGGTCGGGCTGGGCGGTGTGCTGGCCCAACTGTGTCAGATCGGCGTAGATGTTCTTGCTCATGACTTGTCTTCCCCCGCAGCCCAGGTGGCGCGCACATCCTGCGCGTAGCGTTCGGCCTCGCCCACAAGGATGGCCGCGCGCATGCCGCGCATCAGATCCTGATAATAGGTCAGATTATGCCATGTCAGCAGCATCGGCCCCAGCATTTCCTCGGCCCGGAACAGATGATGCAGATAGGCACGCGTGTGCTTCGTGCACAGCGGGCAGCCGCAATTCGGGTCCAGCGGGCGCGCATCGTCGGCGAAGCGGGCGTTGCGCAGATTGAAGATCCCGCGCGAGGTAAAGGCGCGCGCCGTGCGCCCGGCGCGCGTCGGCATCACGCAGTCGAACATGTCGATCCCGCGCAGCACCGCGCCCAGCAGATCATCCGGCGTGCCGACACCCATCAGATAGCGCGGCCGGTCCTCCGGCAGAAAGCCGACCGAGGCATCGAGCACCGAGAACATCGTCTCCTGCCCCTCGCCCACTGCCAGACCGCCGACGGCATAGCCATCGAAACCGATCTCGCGCAGTGCGTCGCTGGAACGCTGGCGCAGATCGGTGAACACGCTGCCCTGCACGATGCCGAACAGACCATAGCCCTCGCGCGGCACGAACGCCGCCTTGCTGCGCGCCGCCCAGCGCATGGAGCGTTCCATCGACAGGCGCGCCTGATCCTCGGTCGCGGGGAATGGCGTGCATTCGTCCAGCACCATGGTGATGGTGGCGTCCAGCAGATGCTGGATCTCCATCGAGCGTTCGGGAGTCAGGTGATGCTTCGACCCATCGATATGCGAGCTGAAGGTGACGCCTTCCTCGGTCATCTTGCGCAAGCCGGACAGCGACATCACCTGGAACCCGCCGCTGTCGGTCAGGATCGGGCCGGGCCAGTCCATCATCCTGTGCAGGCCGCCCAGCTTCGCCACCCGTTCCGCGCCGGGGCGCAGCATCAGGTGATAGGTGTTGCCCAGCACGATCTGCGCGTTGGTGCTGCGCACGGCATCCGCCGTCATCGCTTTCACGGTGCCAGCAGTGCCGACGGGCATGAAGATGGGGGTCTGCACCTCGCCATGCGCGGTCTGCATCGTGGCGGCGCGGGCGCGGCCGTCTTTGGCCAGAACGTTGAAACCGATCGTCACGACGCGCGCTCCAGCAAGGATGAGTCTCCGTAGGAATAGAACCGATAACCCGACGCAATCGCGTGCGCATAGGCCGCCTTCATCCGGTCGGCCCCGGCAAAGGCGCAGACCAGCATGAACAGCGTCGAGCATGGCAGATGGAAATTGGTCATCAGCAGATCTGCAGAATGGAATGTATGGCCGGGCAGCAGGAAGATGCTGGTCTCGCCCATGAAGGGGTGGATGATGCCGTCCTCGTCCACCGCTGTCTCCAGCAGACGCAGCGCCGTGGTCCCCACTGCAATCACCCGTCCGCCCGCCCGGCGCGCCGCGTTGATGGCGGCGGCGGCATCCGGCGTGATCTCGCCGCGTTCGGGGTGCATGTGGTGATCGGTCACATTGTCGGTGCGCACCGGCAGGAAGGTGCCTGCGCCCACATGCAGCGTGACCGTCACGCGCGAGACACCGCGCGCGTCGAGCGTCGCCAGCAGGTCCGGGGTGAAATGCAGCGATGCGGTGGGCGCGGCAACCGCGCCGTCCTGTTCGGCGAACACGGTCTGGTAGTCGGCCTTGTCCGCCTCGGTCGGGCCGGTCGGGCGGTTGATATAGGGGGGCAATGCCAGCACACCCGCAGCGGTCGGGTCGCCGTTGAAGTGCAGTTCGACGTCGCCGTTTTCCAGCCGCGCCATCACCTCGGCCGAAACGTTGTTGGCAAAGACGATCGTATCGCCGGTTTTCAGACGCTTGGCATTGCGCGCCAGCACGTGCCAGTTGCCGTTGGCCAACGGCCGGTCCAGCGTGATGCCGATCTTGGCCGCGCCGCGCATACCCTCGAGCTGCGCCGGGACGACCCGCGTATCGTTGACCACCAGCACATCGCCCGCGCGCAGAAAGGACGGCAGATCGCGCACGATCCGGTCTTCCCGCCCGTCCGGCTGCACCACCAGCAGTCGCGCGGAATCACGCGGTCTGGCGGGTTGATGGGCGATACGGTCTGCGGGCAGGTCGAAGTCGAAATCCGACAGAAGATACGACATCAGGCGGAGACAGGCGTGATCCGCCGCACGAACCGGATGGACGGCAGCGCCACCAGCAGGCCCCAGACCTTACCGATGATCTGCCCGGCCAGGAAATCCAGACTGCCGAACGCAAACCACAGGAAGATCACGGAATCCACCATCAGCCCGGCCAGCGTACTGAGAATCACCGCCCGCATCAGCCCGCGCTTCTGCAGCGGGGTATAGACGGAAAAGTCCACCAGTTCCGACAGTAGGAACGCCAGTGTGGACGCCAGCACCAGCACGCCCGGCGCCAGCATGGCCGAGATCACCGCGCCGATCATGATCGCCAGCAGGCTGAACTTCGCACCCAGAGTCCGCTGCACAATATCGCGCAACACCAGCGCCAGCCCCACCATCATCACGCCCGATGGCGCCATGATGCCCGGCGCGACCGGGATCAGGCACGGGCCATTGGGCACGCAAACGCTCCCCACATTGCCGATCAGCCAGTTGGCTACCGGGATGGACAGCAGAAACAGCGCAAAGGCCAGCAGGCCGATATAACGAGCGGAACGATTCATGATGGGCGCTTGTTGGCGGAGTTAGAGATAAGACGCAAGTTCTATCAGGTTCCCGTCTGGATCACGGCAATAAACCGAGGTAATCGGCCCCAGTGCGCCCACTTTGGCAACCGGCCCCTGCTCGACCGTCACGCCGCATTCGCGCAGATGTTCGACCACGTGATCCGGCCCCACCGCCACCACGAAACACAGATCCGCCCCGCCGGGCGCGCTGCCCATGCCGGTGAACCAGTCTTCCTGCGTGGCATCCAGGGGGCGCAGGTTGATCTTCTGCCCCCCGTATTTCAGCGCTGTGCGACGATGGTTGCCGAAACTTTCGCGCTCCATCCCCAGCACACGCTGATACCACGACGCCGAAGTTTCGACGTCGCGGCAGGTGATGACCAGATGGTCCAGACGGTCAACGGTTAGACGCATTATTGTTAGTCTCCGTATTAATCCAGACCTTTGTAGAAATCGTTGCCCTTGTCGTCGACGACGATGAAGGCCGGGAAATCCTCGACCTCGATCTTCCAGACGGCTTCCATCCCGAGTTCGGGGAATTCCAGAACCTCGACCTTGCGGATACAGTCCTGCGCCAGGCGCGCCGCCGGGCCGCCGACCGATCCCAGATAGAACCCGCCATGGGCCTTGCAGGCGTTGATCACGGCCTTGCTGCGGTTGCCCTTGGCCAGCATGACCAGCGATCCGCCAGCCGCCTGAAAATCAGCCACGTAACTATCCATACGCCCGGCCGTGGTCGGCCCGAACGAACCGGTCGCCATACCCGCTGGAGTCTTGGCCGGGCCGGCGTAATAGACCGGGTGGTTCTTCAGGTAATCCGGCAGGCCCTCGCCCCGGTCGAGGCGTTCCTTCAGCTTGGCGTGCGCGATATCGCGCGCCACCACCACGGTGCCGGTCAGCGCCACGCGGGTCTTGACCGGGTATTTGGACAGGGTGGCGCGGATTTCCGCCATCGGGCGCGACAGGTCGATCTTCACCACTTCGCCGCCCAGAATGTCGTCGGTCGCTTCGGGCAGGAAGCGGGCGGGGTCGGTTTCCAGCTGTTCCAGGAACACACCTTCCGGAGTGATCTTGGCGCGGATCTGCCGGTCGGCCGAGCACGACACGCCAATCCCGATCGGCAGGCTGGCGCCATGACGCGGCAGGCGGATCACCCGCACGTCGTGGCAGAAATATTTGCCGCCAAACTGTGCCCCGATGCCCAGACGCTGGGTCATTTCCAGCACTTTCTGTTCCATCTCGGTATCGCGGAACGCGTGACCGGCCTTGGACCCCTTGGTCGGCAGAGCATCCAGCCACCGGCACGAACCCAGCTTCACGGTCTTCATGGTCGCTTCGGCACTGGTGCCGCCGATCACGATCGACAGATGATAAGGCGGGCAAGCAGATGTCCCCAGCGTCTTCACCTTGGTTTCGATGAACCCCAGTAGCTTTTCGGGGTTGAGGACCGCGCGGGTTTCCTGGAACAGGAAGGTCTTGTTGGCTGACCCACCGCCCTTGGCGACGAACATCAGCTGCAGTTCGTCATCGTGATATCCGCCCGGAGATGCAAGAAGATCAATCTGTAACGGCAGGTTGTTACCAGTATTCACTTCGTCGTACATCGACAGCGGCGCCATCTGCGAGTAGCGCAGATTGGTCTCGGTATAGGTGCGGTGCACGCCCCACGAGAACGCTTCTTCCTCGTCCCCTTCGACCCAGACGCGTTGGCCCTTCTTGCCGAACACGATGGCAGTGCCGGTATCCTGACACATCGGCAGCACGCCACCGGCTGAAATGCAGGCATTCTTCAGCAGATCGTAAGCCACAAAACGATCGTTGGGGCTGGATTCCTTGTCGTCGAGGATCTTCTTCAACTGCGCCAGATGGCCGGGGCGCAGCAGGTGCGACACATTGCGAAAGGCCTCGAATGTCAGTTCGGACAGCGCCTCGGGCGAGATCTTCAGAACGGTCTGACCGTCGCAGATAACAGTCTTAACGCCCTGAATATTCAATTTTTTCCAAGGCGTCGCATCTTCCCCCAGCGGAAACATGGTCGAGAACGTGTAGTTCGATGGGCGTTGCGTGATGTCGTTCATCTCAGGCTCCTGACCGCATATAGTATGTCGACTGATGATGCGGTGATGTATGGTTAGTTGCCATTATTCCTTCGGGGGATTGGTCCGTTTGCGGAAAGCATCCAGACTGACCACCTGTGGCGCCGCATCCGGGCGCATGATGTCTTCGGGCGTGGGGGCCGCTTCCTCGTCGTTCTCGACGTCGGGGGCGACGTCCATGTCATCCTCGGGCCAGGCCTCGGGGGCGTTGAAGCGCAGGTTGTAGCGGATGAACGGGTCCGAAAACCCGGTGATCGACGCCAGCGGAACCGCCAGCACAGCTGGCACGCCGCCAAATGATAAGCCGACGCTGAACATGTCAGCTTCCTCGTCCACGCGCAGATCCCAGAACTGGTGCTGCAGGACGATGGTGATCTCGTGCGGGTATTGGGCCTTCAGCCGTGGGGGGATCAGCACGCCGGGAAAGTCGGTGCGGAAGGTCACGTAAAAATGGTGCTCACCCGGAATACCGTGCTCGGCAGCATGTTCCAACGCCCGGACGACGACGTGGCGTAACGCCTCCTCGGTCCATTGGTCGTACGGCAACAGGCTTTCGGGTGGCGAAGTGTTCTCTACCATGTGGTCCCCTTGGATATCCGTCCTGCTTCAAATAGCGCGATCGGCACAAAGGGAAAAGCCACAGGCGGTATAATTAAAAGTGGGGGGTTTCTGTTGCCCGGCACCCCCCGAGCCGCGCTTACCTAGTGTTATTAGGCAGCGAGCGCCACAGCCTCACGGCTGTTATCATTGGCACCTGTAAAAATAGCCCGATAACGGCGGTACAATGCCGAGCAAAAAGTGGGTCTTTACCACGCGTGTCGAGCCTATTTCGCCCCCCTGAAAATGGAGGCGCCGGGTACCGCCCCCGGGTCCACAACGATTATTCCACGCACCGTTTATCGCCATAGTCGGCGAACCGACCCCACATATATAGCGTATCGGCATCGCAGATTGAAGTCCCTTCGTTCTCGGAATATGAACATCCTCATGAGCCTCTCAGACAGTCAGATCGCCGAGATCGAAGCCGCCCGCGCAGCCCGCACAGAAACCATCCGCCCGACCGTCCCGGGGCTGGAGGCGCTGCTGTTCAAACCCCTCCCCGTGCTCGACCATGGTTTTGTCCGTGTGGTCGATTACATGGGCGACGATGCCGCCGTGGTGCAGGCCGCCCGCGTTTCGTACGGCCGCGGCACCCGCAAGGCGAACGAGGATACCGGGCTGATCCGGTACCTGCTGCGCCACCGCCACTCGACGCCGTTCGAGATGTGCGAAATCAAATACCACGTGAAGCTGCCGATCTTTGTGGCGCGCCAGTGGATCCGCCATCGCACCGCGAACGTGAACGAATACTCGGCGCGCTATTCGATTCTGGACCGCGAGTTCTATCTGCCCGCACCGGACCAGCTGGCCGCGCAGTCGTCGCAGAACCGCCAAGGCCGCGGCGATGTGCTGAGCGGTGATGAAGCCGCCCGCGTGATGGACCTGCTGCGCGATGACGCCACGCGCTGCTACGACCATTATGCCGAGATGCTGAACGAACACGAAGACGGCACCGTGCAGGATGAAGGCCGCCAGGGCCTGGCGCGCGAACTGGCGCGTATGAACCTGACGCTGAATACGTATACGCAGTGGTACTGGAAGACCGATCTGCACAACCTGCTGCACTTCCTGTCGCTGCGTGCCGATCCGCATGCCCAGTATGAAATCCGCGTCTATGCGGACGCGATGATGGAAACGCTGAAGGCGTGGACGCCGGTCACCTATCAGGCGTTCTGCGATTACCGTCTTGGTGCGGTGACGCTGTCGGCGCAGATGCTGGCAATCGTGAAGCGCATGCTGGCGGGTGAGACGGTGGAGCAGCCCGATAGCGGTCTGTCCAAGCGTGAATGGGTCGAGTTGATGGCAGCTATCGGCCGCAACTGAACGGTTTTTCAGCCCGTCGCCTGTCGTGCCATCGCCCCAAACCGGGCGGTGGCATTTTTTTGTGCGATTTTCCCAACCGCGTGCAAAAAAAATCGACAGCCTTAACGTTTGGTCAGGAAAGTCCCGGCATTCTCCTCATCAAGCTCTGGACGATGGCTAGAGCGATAGGGAAAATCCCGGGCATGTACGGTGGTCGTGCAAGCCCTCCTTCAACCCGAAGAACATTCACGGGGCTTTAGACAAATGGCTTTCTCGATCAACACCAACTCCAGTGCTATGGCAGCTGTCCGTTCGTTGAACACGATTTCGAACGACATGCAGAAGACACAGGCTCGCGTTGAAACCGGCCTGAAAATCAACCAGGCGAAAGACGATCCGGCCGTGTTCGCGATCACGCAGAAGATGCGCGCGGACATCAAGGGCATGGACGCCGTGAAGGACAGCCTCGCGTTCGGTAAGGCAACGCTGAGCACCGCCAACACCGGCATCAAGACGATCAGCGACGAACTGGGCAAGCTGAAGGAAACCGTGCTGAAGGGTTCGCAGCAGGGCCTGGACGTGGCGAAGATCAACGAACAGATCAGCAAGGCGCTGTCGAACATCGACGGTTTTGCCAAGAGCTCGACCTATAACGGCGTGAACCTGCTGGTTGACTCGGCCGATGCGCCGGCGACCGTCAGCCACTCGGCCCTGGGCGTGATCAAGGATCTGAGCGGCTCGACGATTTCGATCGGCAACCAGGACTCCACCGCGAAGGGTCTGGGCCTTGCAGGTCTGACCGTCGACCAGGGACAGATGAGCGTCAAATTCGACCAGAGCATGGCGTTTGCCAATGGCAACTCGATGTCTGTGGTGGACAAGGCCGGCAAGACCCACACGTTCGAATTCAACGATGGGACCGCCCTGCTGACCTCGCAGCCCAACGATACGACCAGCGTGAAGGCCGTGCAGTTCGACTCCGCGACCCAGTCGCCGATGGAAGGCCTGAACGCGATGGCCCAGGCCATGAGCGACGCCGGTTTCGGTGCGCGCGTTGAAGGCAACCAGCTGATCGTCTCGGGCGCTATCGATACCGCCGCTTCGGTCGCCGCAACCACCAGCGCCGGCACAGGTGCGACGGTTGCAACGGTGAACGCCTCGGCTACCACCGCGATTGAAACCATCGATGCCGCGATCGATCTGCTCGGCACGAAGATGGCGACACTCGGTGCGGCCAGCAGCCAGGTGGAAGGCATGCAGGACTTCTCGAAGGCCCTGCAGGACAGCCTGAAGGAAGGTCTGGGCGCGCTGGTTGACGCTGATCTGGCGGAAGAAAGCGCGAAGCTGACGGCCCTGCAGACGAAGCAGCAGCTGGCAGTCCAGTCGCTCTCGATTGCGAACCAGAACTCGCAGAGCCTGACCTCGCTGTTCCGTGGCTAATCGCTGAACAGAGAGATCTGAATACGATACGATGATGTCTTGGCTGGGGTGCATTCCACCGGGTAGGTCCATGAGCACCGGAGCACCCCAGCCGGACATCAGCACTGTATTTAAGAACGGACTCTCCACGAAGGTCGCACCCTCTACGGATGCGGCCTTTTTTCTGACCGGATTTCTGGCCGGGCTTCTATCCAGAAAGGTGATGCGCATTAGCCAAATTTTCAGGTTCAGCAGCGACAATAATCACCGGACAACAGACCTTTGCATATTTCCGTCTGAAAAGGATTCCAGATGACGTATCGCCGTTACCAGTCGACTCAGAGCATGGTCGAAACCCCTGCAGCGCTCGAGATGCGGGCGTTCGGTTTCGTCAACAGCGCGCTCGAGAGCGCGGGCAGCAACACGGGGCTGCGTGCCAGCGCCCTGCAGCGTAACCTGCGTCTGTGGTCGCTGCTGCAGAACGACCTGCTGGATCCGGAAAACGGGCTGCCCGACGAAACGAAAAAGTCCCTGCTGCGTGTTGCGTATTTTGCGCAGGACTACTCTTACAAGGCCATCGGTACCGATATGCCGCTGGAGCCGGTTATCGCGGTCAATCGCGACATCATGGAAGGCCTCGCCGCCCAGATGGCGGCCGTTCGTGCGACTCCCGCTGTGCAGCCGGGAGCTGTGTCGGTCGCGGGCTGATGGGCACGCCCCCGTCCCTTACGGGCGGGGCTTTTCCCTGCGCATAAGTCCAACGCAGGCCAGGCCGGTCAGGAACAGGGCAAACAGCAGGTTCATCGCAGCCATCGAGAGCGGCTGTCCGGGAAGCAGATAGGCCGGTTCATCGCACGGTTTGGCCGGGCGGACTGGCAGGCGCGCGAACATGTCGTCGGCACCGGTCGCGCCGGTCAGGTCGGGCGCATTGCACGATGGCAGTGGCGAGCGCCACCAGCCGAATTCCACCCCCACATGCACGAAGCTGATCGCCACCTCGCCCAGCAGCAACAGCAGCACAGCTAGCAAGGCCCAGCGCGCAGCACGTCGTGGCAGTACGGCGGCCAGCAGGCCGAACACCACGACAACCCGATAGGGCCAGCGCTCCCACAGGCACAGCGGGCACGGGACAAGCCCCAGCGCGTGTTCCGACCACACCGCCAGCCCGACACCCGCCGCCGACAAGGCCGCACAGATAAAACCAACCCAACGCAGCGACAGCAATCGGCCCATGGTTTCCATTACAAGCTTCATATCTGCGCATCCTCCATGAATGCACTGGCGCAACACGGTAACTGTGCCCAATATCTCGTCAATCGGTTATGATGACTAACCTGAATTCGGGGAGATCCAAATGCGTATTCTTTGGGGGCGTGCCAATTCATCCAACGTGATGAAAGTAATCTGGCTGCTGGAGGAATTAGGCCTGCCTTACGAACGCCGCGACGCTGGCGGTGCATTTGGTGGCACCGACACGCCGCAGTATCGGGGCATGAACCCGATGGGGCTGGTGCCCGCGCTGGAAGAGGACGGTTTCACCCTGTTCGAGAGCAACGCCATCCTGCGTTATCTGGCCAGCGCCCACGCCCCGACATCTCCGTTATGGCCACAGGACGCACGCACACGCGGGCGGATCGACCAGTGGATGGACTGGCAGCAGACAATCCTGACCGCGCCGATGCGCGTGGTGTTCATGGGACTGGTTCGCACCGCGCCGGAAAAGCGCGACACGGCGGCAATCGAGAAAGCCTGCGGCGATCTGGGGCGTTTCTGGGGTATTCTGGATACCGAACTCGCGCGGCATCCCTTCGTTGCGGGCGACGCGTTTACGCTGGCCGATATTGCATGCGGCGTGCATGTGCATCGCTGGTTCAGCTTCGATATCGCGCGCCCCGAGCTTACTCATCTGGCCGCCTGGTACACGCTTCTGAAAACCCGCCCGGCCTTCGCAAAACACGTTGCCAACCCGATGACATGAGCCAACCCCAGGACATTGATCCACCGACGCATTCCGATCGGCTGGAAGACAAGATCGACTGGCTGATCGAAGCCGACGCCACGACCAGGCGCGAACTTGGTCGTCTGCGTTATTACCTGCTGGCTCTGGCAGTTGTGTCGATCGGGCTGGCGGTCTGGATTGTTGTTCTGAACGCGCGCTATCAGGCTGAAATAACCAACCGCATCGAGCAGACCGGACAGGAAACCGCCGACACCGTGTTGCGCAATCTGCCCATTTTCGAGGTGCCGTCTAACATCAACCGGCCACTGCCGGAGCCAGCGGTACAAATGCCGCCGGACCTGCCGCCACAGCCCGAAACAACGCCCGCATCGCCTCGGGCACCAGGGTTTCAGCCGTTCGATTTAAGGGCACCGCCCCAGCGTTAGTGGGGCGGGGTATCTAAACCTGTCCGGAGCGCAACAGCCCGGCATCGCGCAGTGCCAGTTCAACACCCGAATGCAGCGGCGCCGACGGATTTACCGCGACCATTTCCGGGTTGAATGTCAGCAACGCCGGATGAACCTGCCCAAGACGCGGGCCGGCATTCTCGATCAGGCACCGCATCAGTTTGCGCGCTGCATCTTCGGGGAATGTGTCCGCCACAAGAATGGTGCTTTCGGTTGTAGGGACCAGAATGTCCGACGTCATCAACAGCGGATGCATGGCCTTTGCCACGCGCTGGCTGGAAAAACCGACATTCTGCGTCAAATGCGCAATCAGGTCCGGCGGGAACGGCACCAGCCTTGCGCGCCGGTTACCCTGCGCGATTTCCGCCAGAACCGACGTGTTCTGAAATGGCGTCAGATACAGATAATCGACCTTGCCATCATTCCATGCGGCAATCAGATCGGCATGCGATCCGGTGACAAACCGCACGCCCGACGCCCGCAGTGCATCGATCCGCGTGCCATAAAATTCCAGAATGCGACGCAGGGTCATGCTCTCGACCGAATCCCGCGCCGGCAGCCCTATCCGCGCCTGCCGATACGACAGGATGGACTTCAGGTCGTCCGGCCCCTGCCCCGCAGCCGCGATAAAATAATGACGCACCGATGTGTAACCACTGCCGAACGAGCGCAGTTTTTCGTAGGGGAACTGATAGGGCGCCTCGCCCTTCACGGCAGCACGGGTCAGGAAATTCCAGCCCAGCGCCAGCTTCGAGACACCCATCTGCACGCGCGTCGGGTTGACCACACCAACACCCGTCACCACCCGTAACGGCAGCCCGAGGTCTTTATCCTGTGCGAGTTTCGCCAAGCCATTCGCAATGGTGAACCAGTCGCCATCGCGCGGCCCGGACGCCCATTCCATCACCGAACTTGTCGATGCAGGGGCGGCTTCGCCCTCGCCATGATCGGATGCCCAGCTACGCCCGACCCAAGGCAGTGCCAGCGTCAACGCCACACCACGCAAAACGGAACGACGCCCCGCCACACGCCGTATGGGTGAGGTCAGAGCAGATACGCTGTCCATGCTTTTTATGTGTGTCACAACCGGATACCAATTTTTTCAACTGTCTCGTTCAGTAAGACAGTTTAATTCGGAATCCTTAACACTCTCTGGATGCGTATCTTTATTGAGTACTCACCGCCAGGATTGCGGCACATGTCTGAATGGCAGATTGCGCAGATCGGTGGCGGCGGGGCCTGGGCAGTCGCAGTCGATAATATTGACGCAGCGTTCGGCAAAGGCGGCCCGGAAATGATTCTTCCCTTTCACCGCCAGCAGCCGCACCACGTTCAGATCGATGCCGTGCAGGGCAAAGCAGGCCGGATCGATCACCGACTGGCATTCGCTGGTCACGATGATCTGCATCGCCCCGGCCCGCAGCAATGCCGTCGGGCCGAGATCGACCGTTGCGCCGCACTCCATCGGGCCGGTGTTCACGAAGCGGCCATCGGTCAGACGCTCGACCGTAACATCCAGAGCCACTGGCGGGCCGAAATGCGGAACCACATGCCCACCCAGTGCCGCTCTGAACTCTGCCCCCTCGCCCAGTGATTGCGCCTTCTGCACAGTTGTGGGGTCGCGCAGGAAAGCGAAGACGGTCGGCACATCAAGCTGAGCATTCGCCAGCACCGCCAGTAATCCGGGCGTGTCAGCAATACCGCCCGAGAACGGGTTGTCCGCCGGGTCCAGCAACGCCACCAGCCCCGGCGGGCACGCCAATGCCTGACGCAAGCCATCCTCCGGGCCGGGCAGAGACACATCGAACCGGGGGATACGTTCTTCCATGGCGCGCATCATGCGCTGTGCAACGGCTTCGGCCTGCGCGCGTTCCTCGGCAAAGACCAGCGCGGTCGGGCCGGCATAGGGCGAATCTCCCCACGCAAAGCCGCCGAACAACGCAACATCGTGCACACCGGGTTGGCTTTCTTCGATGCGGGCAATCTCCAGCAGCTCGGCCATCGGCCCTGCCGCGCTGCGCATGTTGAAGCTGTGCAGCACGCGCGGGAGCTTGGCCGCCGCACCATGCAGGCGTGCCCGCCCCTCGACCGTGTAGGCCAGCATCTGCAAGGCACGCAGCGCGGCTTCCGCCATGTCGATATGCGGGTAGGTGCGATAGGCCGATGCGCAATCCAGCAGGTCGGCGATCTCGGGCGACAGATTAGCGTGCAGGTCGAAACTCGCGCCCAGCGGCGTGTTGCCGATTGCCGCCCGCACCCGCCGGATGATGGTGAGATCCGCCGCCGGGTCGGATACCGTCTGGCACGCCCCGTGCAGGGACAGGTAGACAGCGTCGAAGCTCTCGCGCGTCAATCCGTCGATCACTTCAGACAGCCATGCATCC
This sequence comes from Acetobacteraceae bacterium, assembly GCA_031546815.1. GTDB lineage: Bacteria > Pseudomonadota > Alphaproteobacteria > Acetobacterales > Acetobacteraceae > JAVBJV01. The sequence continues at coordinate 43,857 of JAVBJV010000010.1, read as the reverse complement.
AGCACGGAATCCTCGAACGGGCCGGCCGGTTGCGCGGATGCACACCGCAGCACCGTCGCCGACCAGTTGGGGTGCTGGTCTGCGAAACTGGCAACGCCCCCCAGTTCGGTGCCGGTTCCCCGGTACTGCTCGATCGCCGCGGGACCCGCCGTCCATTCGCGGATCTGCAGATCACGCAGTGTGGAGGTGCGCGGGCAAAAACTGTTGGATTCAAACCAGATACGGGCGATGGCAATTTTCGGCATGGCAGTCCTGCCTGAAGGGGAGCCACATATTAACGCCCGATCAAGATCCGTCAGCTACAAATCACCAGAACCACCGGAAGTTCTGGTTATGAAACCCGACCCGCTCGCCATGCTGGCGCGTCTGCGCAAAGTCGAACGCAACCAGGCCGAGATGGACCTGGCAATCGCGCTGCGCGACGAGGCCGATGCACATGCCGAAGCGCTCGAACTTACCGCGCGGATCAAAAACCGCTCGCAGTCCGACCCGATCGCCTTTCTGAACTGGCTTCCCGTGGCACAGAACGGTGTCGTCTCGGCCGAGGCCAAGGCCCGCGCATCCGCCGCCCGGGCGGAACTGGCCCGCCAGAGCATGGCCGGGATCAAGGCATCGGAAAAAACCATCCAGCGCATCCAGAAAGAACGCAAGATCGAAGCCGAGCGCGAGCACGAGCGGAAAGAGGCAATGGACGCCCCGCTGCACAAGCCGAAGTTCATCTGAGAGTTCCGTTTTCAGCGGGATCGGGTTACGCTGAAACATGCGACTGAATGCAATCGAAAATGGAGCCGGAACGCCCGTCGTTTTTCTGCACGGGTTATTCGGCAATGCGCGCAATCTGGCTGGCGTTCAGCGTCCGCTTGCGGATCGGTATCGCACGATCGCACTCGACCTGCGCAACCATGGCGACAGTCCGCACCACGCCGAGATGACTTACGCCACCATGGCCGACGACGTAGCCGAAACGCTGCGCGATCTGTCCGTGCAGAACTGTGTGCTGGTGGGGCATTCGATGGGTGGAAAAGTCGCCATGCGACTGGCCCTGACCAACCCGGATCTGGTCGCGCAGTTGGCCGTGCTGGATATCGCCCCGATCACGTATTCGCCGGCGTTTCGCAGCTATGCCAGCGCCATGCAGACATTGCACCCGGCGACAGGCGCAACACGTGCAGATCTGCATGCGGCGCTGGCGACGTCTGTGCCCGATGCCGGTATCCGCGCCTTCCTGATGCAGAACATCAATTTCAGCGCCAATCCTCCACGCTGGAAGATCGGGCTGAACGAAATAGCAGCCGCATTGCCCGAGATAGAATCCTGGCCCGCAGTCGAGGGCACCTACACCGGCCCGACAATCTTCCTGGCTGGCGAGAAGTCCGACTATATCACGCTCGAAAGTCGCCCTGTCATTCAGCAGCTTTTTCCGGCAGCCCGATTTGTGCGCATCCGCAATGCCGGACACTGGGTGCACGCCGATGCACCCGATGCCGTTTCCGCCACGCTGGCGGCCTTCATCGATCCTAGTTGAACAGCAGATCCACATCCGACTGATCGAACGCTTTCCCCGGCAACTGCGGGCCGTTCAGCAGGCTGGCCGGAACGTTCACGTCGGCGATATCTTCCTTCACCGCACGCACCGGCATGCTGGCGTTCAGATCGCCCAGCATGGCAGCCAGGCGCTGTTCGATCAGTTCAACCGCGCCAACCACTTTCTTCACGCGCTGCGCGGTGATGTCCTGAAACGTACAGGCCTCGAAAATGCGCGCCGTGCAGGCGCGCAGGTCGTTCACAATGCCATCCTGACCTTCCAGCTTGTCGGCCAGATCGTCCATTTCCTCGCACGTGGAAAGGATAAGGTCGGTTGCCTCCGCCGTATGCTCGACCACTGCGCTCAGTTCGTCTCGGGCAATGGCGATTTCCTTGTGACTGCGCAATTCGCTGTCATCGGCCACAATCTGCGTCTTGGCCGACGCGATCAGATCGATCAGATCCGACAGTGCTGTCCGCAACGTCTCAATCGGCGCCGCATCGGCGGCTGTGTTTTCCAGCGGAGGCATCATACCGCTCCCTAACTTTGTTAGCCGAACACCTTCTGGATTTTCTCCATCAGGGTCTGCGCATTGAACGGCTTCACGATATAGTTGCTGACACCGGCATTCTTCGCCGCCAGCACGTTTTCCGTCTTGCTTTCCGCCGTCACCATGATGAACGGAATGTCTTTCAATTTCTCGTCCGCGCGCACTTTCTGCAGCAGCTCGAGGCCGGTCATCGGTTCCATGTTCCAGTCGCTGATGACCAGACCAAAGTTACCGGCCTTCAGTTTGGTGAAAGCCTCGTCACCGGTGGTGCATTCTTCGCTGTTGGCGAAATCGTTCTGCTTCAGCAGGTTGCGGATAATGCGCGTCATCGTGCGCTGGTCATCCACCACCATGATGTTCATGTTCTTATCAATCGCCATATTCTCTTCTCCGTTAAGACAGGTGGTGTGTTCAGGGGGCTTCAGAAAAATTCATCTGGAAATCGTTGATGAAACTCTGATCGATCCGGGCTGCGACATGGTTGCCTTTGCGACCAACGCGCGCCTGAAACAGTTTCTTGTTGCCGCACCGCATTTCAACGGAGTCAGACGACGCACCGTTCAGAACAAGCGTGCTGCCAACGTTCAGGTTCACCAGATCGCCAAGCTTCATCGGCTGTTCGTGCAAGATCACATCCAGGTCGATGTCAGTCTGCCATAGTTCATTGGCCAAATGCGTTTCCCAAATGCTGTCGCGCCCGAACTTTTCGCCCATGAAATGCTGCAACAGCACCTCACGCACGGGTTCTAGCATCGCATAGGTAAACAGAATCTCGACAAAGCCACCGCGGCCGTTGATGTCGATGTAAATCTTTGCGGCAATACACGCGTTCGACTTGCGCGAGATGCTTGCAAAATTCGGGTTGGTTTCCAGACGATCGAAATCGAACGTCACATGCGACACGGGGTCAAACGCCGCCGACACATCGCCCAGCAGAATACGCAACACACGTTCGACCAGCATACGTTCAATGCTGGTGTAAGGCCGCCCTTCGATACGCGCCGTATCCGATGCACGCCCGCCCAACAGCACGTCGACCAGCGTATAGATGGCCGGGCCATCCACGGTCACCAGACCCAGATTGTCCCATTCCTGTGCCTTGAACACGCCCAGCATGCATGGCAGCGGCAACCCGTTCATGTATTCGCCGAACCGCAGCGACTTGATCTGTTCGAAGCTGACTTCGACATTCTCGCCGGTCAGGCGGCGCAGGCTGGAACTGAAGATGCGAACCATGCGGTCCAGCACCACTTCCAGCATCGGCAGACGTTCATACGAAACCAGACCCGAATGCAGCAGCCGTTCGACGCCGGTCAGGCGTTCGTTGATGCTGTCGGCGGTATCATCGCCCAGCAGGCTGTTGATTTCGTCCTGGCTGAGCACACGCGCGGTATCGCCCCCCGCTGCTCCGCCTTCTTCGGCGGCCAGGGCGGCTTCCCAGGCGGCTGCGTCATCGCCGCCCTCGTCGTCTTCGGCGGCAAGCGACGCTTCCCAGGAGGCGGCCAGATCGTCGTCTTCCTGCGTCAGGTCGTTATCAGCTGAAGTCATGAAATACCCGCTGTGACTGGTGGCAACATGGCCATTCGCATGGCCGGTTGCAGCCAATATGCCGGGTATTTCTTAAGGCTTTGCTTTTAAACCGTGACAAATCGAAAAGCGGGGGTTGCGCTTCCAGAAACAGAGCGGTAGGAAGCGCCCCTGTTCCGCAAACGTGGGCGCATAGCTCAGCGGTAGAGCACTACCTTGACATGGTAGGGGTCACAGGTTCAATCCCTGTTGCGCCCACCACGGAAACCCTTACGGGACCGTGGTTTCCCACGAAAATCACGTTCAATCCGACACCAGTTTCAGCCCGACGATCCCCGCCGCGATCATCGCGATACAGCCCAGCCGCAGCGCGGTTGCGGGTTCGGCGAATACGAAGATCCCGAACACCACCGTGCCAATCGTGCCGATCCCGGTCCAGACCGCATACGCCGTGCCCAGCGGTAAGCTGCGCAGCGCCACGCCCAGCAGCACCACACTGACCACCATCGCCAGCACCGTCAGAATTGTGGGGACGGGTTTGGTAAAACCATCCGTGTATTTCAGCCCGACCGCCCAGGCGATCTCGAACAAACCGGCCAGAAACAGAACGATCCACGCCATCGCATACCTCCATCACAGGTTGCGGCAGGGTCGTCCCTACCCGATCAAACGAAAAAAGCGCACGGGGTCGTCCCCATGCGCTTTCTTAAAGCCACCTCAGCTGTAGCTCAAGCTTACTTCGTGGGCTTGGCGTCGTTCGCAGGCTGCGGGTTGATCACGCCGCTGATGGTATCGCGCAGAACCATCACGCGCACGCCTTCGGCGATTTCGACTTCGAGCTCGCTGGAGCCTTCCTGCGCCGGCTTGGTGATCTTGCCGAGGATACCGCCGGCCGTAATCACCTTGTCACCGCGCTTCAGCTGCGACAGCGAAGCCTTCAGTTCCTTGGCGCGCTTCTGCTGCGGGCGCAGCAGCAGGAAATAGAACACGGCAAAAATCAGAACCAGCGGCAGCATCTGCATGATGGCGGCATTGGTGCCACCGGAAGCGGCCTCCTGGGCGAAAGCGGGGGAAATCCACATAGGCTCGGTCTCTCCATGTTGCCGTATTGACTAACCGGCCCTACCGTCCAGCGCGCTAATGGTCAAGCTGAACCCGAAGATGTCATGAACGAAACACTCCTTACCCGCATTGCCGAAGCCCTGGAACGTCTGGCCCCGCCGCCGCCCGCCCGGATGGACCTGTCCTCTGCCGACGCCTTTGTGTGGCACCCGGCACCGCCACGTCTGGTTCCGGTCCCCCTCGTCTCGGGCGTCGGGATCGACCTGTTGCAGGGTGTGGACCGGCAGAAAACCATCCTGCTGGAGAACACGCTGCGCTTCGCCCGTGGCCTGCCCGCCAACAACACGATGCTGTGGGGCGCGCGCGGGATGGGCAAATCGTCGCTGGTGAAGGCCGCCCATGCTGCCGCCAATGCCGAACGCCCCGGCGCGCTGGTGCTGATCGAGATCCACCGCGAGGACATCCGCACCCTGCCCGACCTGCTGAACGTGCTGCGGCAGGAAAAGCGCCGCTGCCTGATCTTCTGCGACGACCTGTCGTTCGAGAAGGAAGACGCTGATTACAAGGCGCTGAAATCGGTTCTGGACGGCGGGATCGAGGGTCGGCCCGAAAACGTGCTGTTCTACGCCACCTCGAACCGCCGCCACCTGATGTCGCGCGAGATGATCGAGAACGAACGCTCGACCGCTATCCACCAGTCCGAAGCGACCGAGGAAAAGGTCTCGCTGTCGGACCGCTTCGGGTTATGGCTGGGCTTCCACAACTGCGATCAGGACACGTTCTTCGCGATGATCGACGGTTACGCCGCCGCGCTGAACTTGCCGGTCTCGCGCGAGGATCTGCACGCCGAGGCAACCGAATGGTCCGTCACCCGCGGCTCGCGCTCGGGCCGTGTGGCGTGGCAGTTCATTCAGGATCTGGCAGGGCGGCTGGGGGTGAAGACGGCGGTTTAAATCGCCGTCCACCCACCATCGACCGACAGCGTCGTCCCGGTCACCGTCGCGGCGCCGTCCGAGCACAGATACAGCGCCGCGGCACCGATCGACTCAGGCGTCGAGAACTGATGCATCGGCTGTTTCTCGGCCAGTAATGCCTTGGCTTCGGCGTCTTCCGTGGTGCCATTCTTGATCGCGCGATCGGCGATCTGCTTGGCGACCAGCGGGGTCAGCACCCAGCCTGGGCAGATCGCGTTCACCGTCACGCCGTCATTCGCGCATTCCACGCCGGCGACTTTCGTCAGCCCGACGATCCCGTGCTTCGCCGCCACATAGGCCGATTTCTGCGCCGACGCGACCAGACCGTGGGCCGAGGCAATGTTGATCACCCGCCCCCAGCCCTTCTTCTTCATCCCCGGCAACGCCGCCCGCATCGCATAGAACGCGCCCGACAGGTTGATCGAGATGATCGCATCCCAACGCTCAACCGGAAAATCCTCGATCGGGGCGACGAACTGGATGCCCGCATTATTGACCAGGATATCCACGCCCCCCAGAGCCGCCGTCGCATCGGCGATCATCCGGTCGCAATCGGCAGCCTTGGAAATATCGGCCGCAGCATAATGCGCCCGCACGCCGAATTCCGAGACCAGGGTGGTGCGCACTTTCTCGATCTCGGCCGCATCGCCGAAGCCGTTCAGCACGATGTCGGCCCCGGCGCCCGCCAGCACGCGTGCAATGCCCAGACCGATGCCCGAGGTCGACCCCGTCACCAATGCAACTTTGCCCTTCAGGCTCATGTTCCGGTTCCTTCCCGTGAATTATCCGCGCAGAATCTTGATCGCCAGAATCGGACTTGCCAACAGCAGAGTCGCCGCATTGGCCCCGATCAGCCCCGCACTGCCGTGCAGCACACCGTACACCAGCCACAGGATCAGGCCAGAGACAAACATGACCAGCATCGGCAGGCTGAAATCCCGCGCCGAGCCGGTACGAAACGTCTTGATCACCTGCGGCACGAACGCCACCGTTGTCAGCACTCCGGCAAGCATGCCGATCAGTTCGATCATATCCATCCGGGTTATTCCCTGTTCCGGCCGCCCCTATGCAGAGAGTCTCGGCATCGGGCAATAGGCACAGATCGGCCCCGCGTCCTTCCGGAAGTGAGGCAACAAAACATGTCCGATAAAGAGAACGGGCGCGCTTGAAAATGAATGCTTCGATTGATTTTTTGGACGCGTTAACTATAAATTACCAAATGACCTTACTCAATCTCCATCTTGCAGCATTGCAATATCGAATTGACCGCGTAACCAGTATTGCCGATTACGCAGCCAAGCTGGATCGGCTGGTAGCCTCGGCCGGTGATGCTGAGCTGCTGCTCATGCCGGAATACGCAGCAGTCGAGCTTGCCGCCTCCCTGTCGGACCACGAGGGCAAGGCCATCGCAGAACTGGCCGCAATGCGAATCCATACCCCACAGATCCTGCGGATAATGTGTGATGTCGCCAAGCGTCACCGGAAATGGCTGTTGCCCGGAACGCTTCCCTGGCCTCGTGGGCAGGAGACGGTGAATATCGCTCTGCTTATCAACCCCGCAGGACAGGTTGCTCTGCAGGAGAAATGCATGACAACCCGGTTTGAGTCCGAGGAATGGAACGTTTCCACAGGCAAGCAGCCCGGGATTTTCGAAACGCCCTGGGGTCGGATTGGTATTACGATCTGCCGTGACGTCGGGTTCCCCAATCTGGTGCGCGCGCAGGTCAACGCCGGGGCCTGGCTGATTCTGGTACCCAGCAGCACCGACACAATGCACGACTTCAACCGCATCAGCCTGGCCGCCCGCGCCCGCGCAATCGAGAATCAGTGCTACGTCGCCATCGCCCCCACGGTCGGCAAAGCGCCATGGAGCGCCACCCTTGGTGAAAATCGTGGTTATGCGGCGGTTTACGGCCCGATTGAGGAGAACTTCCCCGAAGACGGCATCATCGCACGCGGTGCCATGGATACGGGCCAATGGGTGCACGCCTTGCTGGATCGCCGCGCGATTGATACCCTGCGCGCGAGTGGAGCCACGTGGAATCACCTCGACTGGCCCGATGCTTCCGCACCGGCTGAGGTGCGGGAATTTGGATGACGCATATCTATCTGATAGCCGGTGAATCTTCCGGCGACGTTCTGGGCGCTCGCCTGATCGATGCCATGCGGAGCCTGCAACCCGACGCCCGGTTTTCCGGTGTGGGCGGGATGCATATGGAGGAACACGGTTTCTCCAGCCTGTTCCCGATGCGCGAATTGTCGCTGATGGGGTTGCTGGAAGTGCTGCCCAACCTGCGTCGCCTGTCGCGTCGGCTGGATGAAACGGTTGCGGATATTGCGGCGAAAAAACCCGACATCATCGTCACCATCGACAGCCCCGGCTTCACGCTGCGGGTGCTGAAACGCGTGGCGGTGCTTGGCATTCCCCGCGTGCATTACGTTGCGCCGCAGGTCTGGGCGTGGCGCGAGAAACGCGTGAAGAAATTTCCAGGTCTGTGGGACCGCCTGCTGTGCCTGCTGCCGTTCGAACCCGAGTTCTTTGCGCGCCATAATCTGGAAGCGCATTTCGTTGGCCACCCGGTGTTGGAGAGCGGCGCCGATCGCGGCAATGCCGAACGCTTCCGCCAGAAGCACGGCCTGACGCCGGATCAGAAACTGCTGATCGTGATGCCCGGCTCGCGTCACAGCGAAGTGGGCCGCATCCTGCCGGTCTTCGGTGAAACCGTGCGGCGGCTTACGGCACAGATCCCCGGTCTGGTGCCGGTGGTGCCCGTTGCCGCGCCGGTGCGGGATGCTGTGCGTGCGTTCGACTGGCCGACAACGCCGATCCTGATCGACGATCCGGTCGAGAAATACGACGCCTTCGCCGCGGCATCGGGCGCGCTGACGAAGTCAGGCACGTCGACACTGGAATTGGCGCTGGCGGGGGTGCCCATGCTGGTGTGTTACCGCGTCAACCCGATCACCGCGATGCTGGTACGCCGCATGATACGCATCCCGTATGCGAGCATCGTGAACATTATCGCCGGGCGCGAAGTGGTGCCGGAAATGCTGCAGGAAGACTGCACCGCCGATAAACTGACGCTGCGTCTTCTGAACCTGATCTCGGACCCGGAGGCTGCTGCGGCACAACGCGCGGCGTGTGCGCCGTCATTGGCGGCGCTGCACCCCAAAGGCGATGATACGCCAAGCATGGCGGCGGCGCGCGATATTCTTGGGTTGTTGGTTAAGGCTGGATGATGGTTTCAGGGAGGCCCAAGAGGAGAACCATGAATGGTGCTCTTGTGGCGATGTGATTGGATTTGCGTATCCAGCTTCCGGGATGAAGAAATTACGCGATAATTGCGATCTGTTGCGGAAGCAAACAGCGTGATTTTGATCATCAAGGAATACCCACTTTAAAAAGGTTGAAAGAACGGACCAATGGGACGGTCCTATAGAAACGGATGCCCTCCATTTTTATTGGAGCGCACCTGCTTCGAAGGGACATTCTTTTCTGATTGTGTAGGAGAAAATCCCCGGGGCAGCGGGAGACTGGGACGAATGGGTGCAGCCCTTTCTTTCAATGGAAGGATTCATTCAAGCGTGGATAAATGATGTCGATTATGAATATTGGCAGAGTGCCAAAAACCCGCACAAATATATCTTTGCTGGACGTGATTACAAACACCTTCCCATGCGCTCCACAGGCTTACCCCCCCCCTTCGGATCAGATGGAGATCGATATCTCCAACAATCCAGGCCGTTGGGAGTTTCGGGGGTGGAAGCTGTCAGAATGCTACATTGAAGCTGTTGGTGCTGTGATGTGGTTGAGTGATTTATTTTGGGATCGCGTTGGTGCGGATCACAAGAATCGTTTGGCTTCTGCCGATTGGATAAAAACAACTGAACCAGCGGATGGTACAATGCGGATCCAGGTAGCCGATCACAGCTTCATGGATGAAAGCACGGCAGATACTCAGAACAGGCTGAGATCACTGTTATACAACTGATCAATAAGCCCGGAACAAGCCGATTGGTATTTATGGTTAGGGCTTCATGAGAACTATATTCGTTGTAATCGACCTGACAATTTACCCCCGCCACTCCGTCACCCCAAAATCCTGCACCAACCCCAGCAGATCAAGACAACGCCGCGCAGTCTGGTCGATAATCTCCCCCAAACTGGCGGGCTTCAGGTAAAACGCCGGAACCGGCGGCGCGACAATCGCGCCGATCTCGGTCACCGCCGCCATGGCGCGCAGATGGCCCAGATGCAGCGGTGTTTCGCGCACCATCAGCACCAGCTTGCGGCGCTCCTTCAGATGCACATCGGCCGCGCGTACCAGCAGATTATCGGCGGCGCTGTTGGCAATGGCGGACAGCGTGCGGATCGAACACGGCGCGACAATCATCCCCGCCGTGCGGAACGACCCACTCGCAATCGCCGCGCCCACATCGCCCACCGGATGATGCTTCGTCACCAGTCCCGCAATCCGCGCCAGCGCATCCGGCCCAACCTCGTGCGTCAGAGTGCGTTCAGCAGCGGGCGACACCACCAGATGCGTCTCGATCCCCCCTGCCCCCGCCAGCAGTTCTACCAGCCTTACACCGATTGCCGCGCCCGACGCGCCGCTTATACCGATCACCACGCGTTGCTGTGTCATCAGCTTTTGATCCCCAGTCGCGACCACATCGCATCCACACGCGCCACCACATCGGGCGACATCTTCAGGATCTCGCCCCATTCGCGGTCGGTCTCGGCGCCCAATTTGTTGGTTGCGTCGATCCCCAGCTTGCCACCCAGCCCCGATTTCGGCGAGGCAAAATCCAGATAATCGATCGGCGTGTCGTTCACCGTCAGCAGATCGCGCGACGGGTCCGACCGGGTCGAGATCGCCCACATCACATCCGACCAGTCTCGCACGTTGATATCGTCGTCCACCAGGATCAGCATCTTCGTGTAGGTCAGCTGCGGCAGCATCGACCACAGCCCCATCATCAGCCGCCGCGCCTGCCCCGGATAACGCTTGCGGATCGAGGCAACCGCAATCCGGTACGAACACGCCTCGGGCGGCAGCCAGAAATCGACGATCTCGGGGAACTGGCGGCGCACCAGCGGCAGGAACAATTCGTTCAGCGCCTCGCCAATGCGCGAGGGTTCATCCGGCGGACGGCCCGTGTACGTGGACAGGTAGATCGGGTTCTGCCGCATGGTGATCGCGGTGACGCGCATCACCGGGAATTCCTCGACCGAATTGTAATACCCGGTGTGATCGCCATACGGGCCTTCAGGTGCAGTCTCGGTAGCCGAAACCAGACCTTCGATCACGATTTCCGCATCGGCAGGCACCATCAGCGGCACGCTGTTGCACGGGATCAGCTTTGGCCGCTCGCCACGCAGCACGCCCGAGAATTTCAGTTCGGACATATCCTCGGGCAGTGGCAGCACGGCCGACATGATGGTCGCGGGGTCGGTACCGATAGCAATCGCCACCGGCATGTCGCGCCCCTGTTTGCGCCACAGATGATGATGCTTCGCCCCGCCCCGATGCGCGAGCCAGCGCATGATCAGCCGATCCCGCCCCAGCACCTGCATGCGGTAAACGCCGACATTGGCGTCATCCACCGCGTGGCCCTCGGGCGGGCGCGTGATGACCAGCGGCGCGGGTTCGCCCGGCCAGGGAATCTGGATCGGCAGATCGGCCAGATCCACCGTCTCGCCCGTGCGCACCAGACGCGGAATGGCCGATGTGCGGGTCTCGCGCGGGCGCATCGACAGGGCGGCGCGGGCCAGCGGCAGCTTGTTCCAGATCTCGCGCAGGCCCTGTGGCGGCTGGGGTTCGCGCAGCTCGGCCAGCATCTCGCCCAGCGCGGGCAGCCCCTCCACCGTGGTGCCAAGGCCCCAGGCGACACGCTGCACGGTGCCGAACAGATTGACCAGCATCGGCATGGTGGACAGACGGCCATCGGCACGGATGGGCTGTTCAAACAACAGCGCGGGGCCACCGGCAGCCAGGACGCGGCGGTGAATCTCGGTCATGTCGTGCACGACGGAGACCGGTTCGCGAATGCGCTGCAATTCGCCGCGCGATTCCAGATAGGCAATGAAATCACGCAAATCGTGAAATTGCGGCAAAACGCGCGACACCGTGGTTCTCCTAGGGATTCAGAGACTGTTCGAGAATGCGCTGTGGTGAGTCGTATGGTGGTGCTTTCCGAGACCCGGAGCGGAGTGGACATTAAGTCCATGAGCACCGGAAGCGTAGGAAAGTGCCGCCAGACGGCCACCACAGTAGCATTATCGGACAGTCTTGAGCAGTCACCATGCGGGCCTGCCCGCGTCTTTGATCTGGCGCAACGATAGCATGACTTACCCCCGATAGGTTGCAGCCCCAAGAGGTACCGCCATGTCCCCGTCTGCCGCCACCATTCCAACCGTGCCGCCGCTGCTGGCGCTGGCCGCGCGTCCATTGCCATTGTGGCCGCTGCAGCCGTTGCTCGGCATGTTCATGCGCGCGGTGACGGCAGCGCATCCGCGTATCTTCGAACGCCTCGGCCCGTATGCCGAAAAGCGCTTCGGCATCAACCCGACAGACCTGCCCTTCGCCTTCGTGCTGGAACCATCGCTGCCGCGTGCGCGGGCCGTGCGCGAATTGCCGCCGTTCCTGCATGCGCGCATCTCGGGCCCGCTGGCCGGGCTGGTGGGGCAGATCGACGGATCTTACGACGGCGACGCACTGTTCTTCTCGCGCGACATGGTGGTCGAGGGCGATGTCGAGGCCGTGCTGGCCCTGCGTAACGCCATCGACGATGCGCAGATCGATATCGTGCAAATTGCCGCGCAGACTCTCGGTCCGTTGCAGTCTCTGGCCGAACCGCTGATGCGCCGCGTCGCCGCGCCCATCCAGTCACGCATGCAGGGCAACCGCGAAAACACAAAGGTCGACACATGGAACTGATCTGCCCGGCGGGAACCCCCGCCGCCCTGAAAGTCGCCGTCAATGCGGGTGCCGATGCGGTCTATTGCGGCTTCAACGACGAGACCAACGCACGCAACTTCCCCGGCCTGAACTTCAACCGGGTCGAAATGGCCGAGGGCGTCGCCTACGCGAACCAACGCAACGCCAAGGTGCTGGTGGCGATCAACACCTTCCCGCGCGCCGGCAACGTCGAACTATGGCACCGCGCAGTGGACGATGCGGTGACGGCAGGCGCCTATGCGCTGATCCTCGCCGATGTGGGGCTGATGGCGTATACGGCGAAGCGGCATCCGACGCAGCGTCTGCATGTCTCGGTGCAGGCTGCCGCGGCCAATCCGGATGCGATCAATTTCTACATGGAAAATTTCGGCGCACAGCGCGTGGTGTTGCCGCGCGTGCTCAGCGTGCCGGAAATCGCGGCGATCACCAAACACACCAAATGCGAAACCGAAGTCTTCGTGTTCGGCGGCCTGTGCGTGATGGCGGAAGGCCGCTGTTCGCTGTCGTCCTATGCCACCGGCAAGTCGCCCAACATGAACGGCGTGTGCTCGCCCGCCAGCCATGTGAATTATCGTGACGAAGGCGATCAGCTTGTCTCGCGCCTTGGCGAATTCACCATCAACACGTTCGATAAAAGCGAACCCGCTGCATACCCCACACTGTGCAAGGGGCGCTTCAGCACATCACAGGGATCGGGCTATCTGTTCGAGGAACCGGTGAGCCTGGATGCCGCCACCATGCTGCCCGGCCTGAAGAAAGCGGGCGTCACCGCGCTGAAGATCGAAGGCCGCCAGCGTGGCCGCGCGTATATCGAGGGTGTGGTGAAGTCGTTCCGTCGCGCGCTGGAAGACCTTGAAGCCAATCGCCCGATTGAAAACGCAGGCCTCGCCCGCATGACCGAAGGCCAGACCACCACGGTTGGCGCTTACAACAAGGTCTGGCGCTGAAAATGAGCACTCCAATGCAACTGACCCTTGGCCCCGTCTTCTACAACTGGGACGCCGCAAAGTGGCGCGACTTCTATTTCCGCATCGCCGATGAAGCGCCGGTCGATGTGGTGGCCGTGGGCGAAGTGATCTGCTCGAAGCGGTCGCCGTTTTATGCCGAACAGATCCCCGCCGTAATCGAGCGGCTGGTAAGCGCGGGCAAGACAGTTCTGCTGTCGTCGCTGCAACTGATCTCACTGGAACGCGAACGCCGCATGACGGCGGAGCTGACCCGCAACGAAGACTTCATGGTCGAGGTGAACGACATCTCGACGCTGCTGTATCTGAAGCAGCGTCCGCATGTGCTGGGGCCGTTCATCAACGTCTACAACGAAACGACGGCGCAGTTCTTCGCGGACCAGGGTGCGAAGCGCATCTGCCTGCCGCCGGAACTGCCGATGGAATCGGTCGCCGCCATCGTGGCGCGTGTGCCGGATGTGGCGTTCGAGGCGTTTGCGTTTGGCCGCGTACCGCTGGCGATCTCGGGGCGTTGCTATCATGCGCGCCTGCACAAGCTGACCAAGGACAACTGCCAGTTCGTCTGCGACAAGGACCCGGATGGTCTGCGCGTGGATACACTCGCGGGTGAACACTTCCTGTCGATGAACGGCGTGCAGACCCTGTCGCATACCTGCGGCAATCTGATCGGCGATCTGGACAGCCTGAAGGCGGCCGGGATCTCGGCGCTGCGTCTGTCACCGCAGGACTGCGACATGGTGGCGATTGCGCGCCTGTTCCGCGACACGCTGGACGGCAAGCGCGATGCGGACTCTGCCGCGGCGGAAATGGCGGTGGTCTATCCGGACGTGCCGTTCGCCAACGGCTTCCTGCATGGGACGGAGGGTGCAAAGCTGATCACCCGGCGTCAGGCCCATGCGATCGGCGCTGGCTGAGGGCCTCGCCATGGCGCATCTGGCCGACATGCTCGTCAACGATGTGATGCGCCGCTGGCCGGATACGATTCCGGTCTTCATCCGCCATCGCATGCGCTGCGTGGGTTGCCCGATTGCGATCTTTCATACGGTGTCGGAATCATGCTCCGAGCACCAGCAATCCGTGCCCGACTTTCTGGCTGCGCTGGAAACGTCAATCGATCAGGCGTTGCCCTCGGCCAGCAGCACCAGCTGATGCGGGTTGCGCACCAGAATGCGCTGCCTGCCCCCGGCGACCCAGTTCTTGGTTTCCCAGATACTGAAAATACGGCTGACCGTGTAGAGCGACGTGCCGGTCAGCTCCGCAATATCCTGACGCGAGATCGGGAAGTCGATCAGCACACCCTCGGCCAGTTTGCGCCCGGCCTGATTGGCGAGCCGCAGCACCGCACGCGCCACACGCTGTTCCACCTGCTCGGTCGAGATCTCGCGCAGGCGTGCATGCGCTTCCTGCACGCGTGTGCCCACGGCGAGCAGAGTCTTCGTTGCGATGGCGGGGTATTTCTCGGTCAGCGGCCCCCAGGACGCAGCGGGCCAGGCCAGCACGACGGAATCGACCGCCGCAGTTGACGTCGCCGGGTAATTGTCGCGCCCGATCGCCTGCGCCATGCCGAAGATGTCGCCCGCGCCTACAAACCGCACCACGACCTGCTGCCCCTCGGCGGTGATCTGCGTCACCCGCAGGCGGCCATGCAGCAGCAGGAAAAAGGAATGCGCGTGTTCGTTCTGCTGAAAGACGGTCTTGCCTTTCGGCACGTGCAGCGAGCGGGCCTGCCCGAGAATGTCATCCAGTGCCTCGGGCGACATTCCCGCGAACAGCGCCAGTTCGGCAATCTGCGCACGGTCGATCTGGCTCATCCTGTCTCCTTGCCGCTACCGTGGCAGGAACATGCCGCCACAACTCACGCGCGTGAGTTCTGCGTCCGTGGGCGGGTTTGAGCAAGGTTAAAATTTTGCTGCACTGCGAAGCGTATAAAATTCAAGCGTTTGTGATGTATTTCTGCAGTCGCCTTGCGCGGGATCATGGACGGAATGTTCCACCGGTAATCCAATTGGTCATAGCTCGCGTCCCCTAACAGGAAAGCCTTTTGCATGACCAAAAAAATGAAAGCCGCCATCTTCGTCGAGAAAGGCCGGATCGTGCTGGATGACAAGCCGATCCCCGAAATCGGGCCGAACGACGCGCTGATGCGGGTGACCACCACCACAATCTGCGGCACCGACGTGCATATCCTGAAGGGCGAGTATCCGGTTGCCAAAGGCCTGACCATCGGCCACGAACCGGTCGGTGTGATCGAACGTCTGGGTTCCGGTGTGAAGGGCTTCAAGGAAGGCCAGCGCGTGGTCGCCGGGGCCATCACCCCATCCGGCTGGAGCCATGCCTGCCTGTGCGGCTGTGGCTCGCAGGACGGCACGGGTAACAAGCATGGCTGGGAAGCCATCGGCGGCTGGAAATTCGGCAACACGATCGATGGCTGCCAGGCCGAATACGTGCGCGTGCCAGACGCGATGGCCAACCTGGCCCCGATTGCCGACAACATCACCGACGAACAGGTGCTGATGTGCCCCGATATTATGTCGACGGGTTTTTCGGGCGCTGAAACCGGCGGCATCAAGATCGGCGACACGGTGGCGGTGTTCGCGCAAGGCCCGATCGGCCTGTGCGCCACAGCTGGCGCCCGGTTGATGGGGGCCACGAAGATCATCACCGTCGATACGGTCCCAGCCCGCATGGAAATGTCGAAGCGGATGGGCGCCGATTACGTTGTGGACTTCAAGAAGGAAAACCCGGTCGATGCGATCATGCGTCTGACGGACGGGCGCGGTGTGGATGTGGCGATCGAATCGCTCGGCACACAGGCGACGTTTGAAGCCGCGCTGCGCGTGCTGCGTCCGGGTGGGGTACTGTCGAGCCTCGGCGTGTATTCAACCGACCTGAAGATCCCGCTGGACGCCTTTGCTGCCGGTCTGGGCAACAAGTCGATCCGTACCACGCTGTGCCCCGGCGGCAAGGAACGTATGCGCCGCATGCTGGACGTGGTGGCCTCGGGCCGTGTGGATCTGGGCGGGCTGGTCACGCACCGGTTCAAGCTGGACCAGATCGAGGAAGCCTACGACCTGTTCGCCAACCAACGCGATGGCGTGCTGAAGGTTGCGATCACGCCCTGATTTGATCTGAGGGTTTGAATGAAGCTGGCCGGGCAGATTGTCCGGCCAGTTTTGTTTTGGGGGGGCGTTCGCAAGACGACAGAATATCCCTGCACCGATCTGGTGTATTGGGTGGAAAATATTAAATTTTAAGGAAAATGGCGTCCCGTACGAGATTCGAACTCGTGTTACCGCCGTGAAAGGGCGGTGTCCTAGGCCTCTAGACGAACGGGACGTCGTGGGCAGGGCGCGGAATTAACCGAGCAATGCTTCCGCGTCAACTCCCTAAAGCCACTCCATCGATAATAATAAAGCTGGCCGATGTATTTCCATTCCAGGTCTCGGCCCGCAGATAGCCCGCCAGATGGATCGGGGCGCGTTCGTGCAGCAGCAAATCGGCCAGTGGCGTGTCCTTGGCGCGGAACATCACCGCCTTCAGACGCGCCCCGCCCTCGGCCGAATCCAGGAACACGCGAACCGTGTTGCTCTCTTTCCCGACCAGATCGGCGCGCACCACGCGCACGCGCGGCAGCACGAAGATCGGTTCCTCGTTCCCCGATCCGAACGGGGCCATGCGGCTGACAAGCTGCGCCATCTCGACCGAGGCCGCGCCGATGGCAAGCGACCCATCCACCGGCAAGTCCGCCGCCGAGGGCAGAAAATTGGCCGCCGTCAGGCGTTCGTTCAGCAGGTCGTGGAATTTGCCCAGATTGGCCACCGGCAGCGAGAACCCCGCCGCCATCGCATGCCCGCCCCCCGTGGTCAGCAGCCCGCTCTGGCGCGCCACGATGATCGCAGAGCCCAGGTCCAGTCCGGGTATAGACCGGCCAGACCCCTTCGCCTCGCCACCCATGATCGCCGCCACACAGGCGGGCCGATTGAACTTTTCCTTGATGCGTCCAGCGACGATGCCGACCACCCCCGGATGCCACCCCTCGCCCGAGACCAGAATGGCGGCGTGGCCAGCGTCGGACTGGCGTTCGGCCTCGGCCATCGCAACGTCGAGGATCTCGCCCTCCACCAGCTGACGCTGGCGGTTCACCTCGTCCAGACGTTCGGCCAGCAGGCGCGCTTCCAACGGGTCGTCCAGCGTCAGCAGACGCAGGCCGAGACCGGGGTCGTCGATCCGCCCGGCTGCGTTGATGCGCGGGCCGAGCGCGAAGCCACACGTGAAGGCCGATAACGTGTCCTTGACGCCCGCGACTTCCAGCAGCGCGGCAATGCCGGGGCGCGCGCGTTTGGACATCACCTTCAGGCCCTGTGCCACCAGCGCGCGGTTCACGCCGGTCAGCGGCATCACGTCGCACACGGTGGACAGCGCCACCAGATCGAGCATCGCGATCATGTCGGGTTCGGCGCGCGCGCTGAAAAATCCGTCGCGTCGCAACTGCCGCACCACGGCAACGCCGGTCAGGAACGCAACCGCCCCCGCACACAGCGATCCCAGCCCGGAGGTGTCATCCAGTCGGTTCGGATTCACCACGGCGACAACGGCAGGCAGCCGTCCCTCGACCTTGTGGTGGTCGAGCACGATCACATCCGCGCGGTCTGTGATGCTCGGGAAAATATCGACCGCCGCTGTGCCGCAGTCGACGCAGATCACCAGCGTGGCGCCCTGATCGCACAATTGCACCAGCGCGGGCGCATTGGGGCCGTAGCCCTCGGTCAGCCGGTGCGGCACGTGGCTGAACACCGTGCAGCCCAGTTCGCGCAGCAACAGCACCATCAGTGCGCCGGAACACGCGCCATCAACGTCGTAATCGCCGAACACTGCGACGGTTTCGCCCTGCGCCACCGCTTTGGCAATGCGCAGCGCCGCCACATCCATGTCGGCCATCACCGATGGATCGGGCAGCATGGCGCGCAGCGTCGGGTCCAGCCAGTCGGCTGCCGTGTCGATAGTAATGCCACGCGCTGCCAGCAAACGGCCCAGCAGCTCTGGCAGGGCCAGTCGCTGGGCGATCGCCATCGCTGTGCGTTCTTCCGCTTCCCGCCAGATCCAGCGCCTGCCAGAGGCGCTGGAAGCAACGTTCAGGACGGGTTCGGACACAACCTCAGCCTGGGGTCCAGGTCTTGGTCCGGAAGTTGTGATGCGCTTCAACGTAACGCACCGTGCCGGAATGGCTGCGCATCACCACCGAATGCGTCAGCGCGCCAGTGCCGAAGCGCCGCACGCCCTTCATCATCGGGCCGGTGGTCACCCCGGTGGCCGCGAACATCACGTCGCCCTTGGCCATTTCCATCATGGTGAACTTGTGCTTCGGATCCGTCACGCCCATCGACCTGGCGCGCAGGATCTGCGCTTCGTCTTCATACAGCAGGCGGCCCTGCATCTGCCCGCCCGTGCAACGCAGCGCGGCTGCCGCCAGCACGCCTTCCGGCGCACCGCCCGAACCCAGATAGATATCGACGCCGCTTTCCGGCATCGCCGCCGCGATCACGCCCGAGACGTCGCCGTCGCCGATCAGCATGATGCGCGCACCGGCTTCGCGCACCTTGGCGATGATTTCCTTGTGGCGGTCGCGTTCCAGAATGCAGGCAACAATGTCGCCCACATCGCGCTGCTTGGCTTTCGCCAGATTGCGGATGTTCTCGATCACCGGGGCGTCCAGATCGACCACGCCGTCCGGCAGGCCGGGGCCGACCGCGATCTTGTCCATGTAGATATCGGGGGCATGCAGGAAGCAGCCATTTTCGGCCAAAGCCAGCACGGCCATCGCGTTCGGGCCGCCCTTGGCGGTGATCGACGTGCCTTCCAGCGGATCGACCGCGATGTCCATCGCAGGTCCGCCGGCACCAACCTTCTCGCCGATATACAGCATCGGCGCTTCATCCATCTCGCCCTCGCCGATCACCACGGTGCCGCTGATGGCGATGGTATCGAACGCCACACGCATCGCTTCCACGGCAGCGCCGTCGGCTTCGTTCTTCTTGCCGCGACCCATCCACTTCGAGGCTGCAAGCGCCGCCGCTTCCGTCACGCGCACCAGTTCCAGTGCAAGGTTACGTTCGGCATATTTTTCAGGCTGGGTCATAATCCCACTCCACATAAAGCTTCAGAGACTCAGGTTTCGATTCGAATCAGCGCGGGGCGTTCTACCACGGCTTCAAGGGCAGAAATTTGTTCAAGCGCACGCTGCATCGCGGCTTCCGATGTTTCGTGCGTCACCCAGACGACGGGCACTGCCTCGCCGGGCGCGCGGCCGCGCTGGATCACGCTTTCCATGCTGATGCCGTGGTCGCGCAGGGCGCAGGCCACATCGGCGATGACGCCCGGTTTGTCCACCACCATCAGCCGCAGGTAATACGCGCCATGATGCGCGGTGATCGGCAGCGACTTCAGGTCCGACAGCGCCCCGCTCGCCACGCCCCAGACCGGCGTGTAACGGTCGCGCGCCAGATCGATCAGGTCGGCGACCACCGCGCTGGCCGTGGGGCCGGCCCCCGCGCCGCGACCTTCCAGCATGACGCGACCGACGAAATCGCCCTCGGCCACCACCGCGTTGAACACCCCGTCCACCCGCGCCAATGGCGAGGCCACCGGCACCATGGTCGGATGCACCCGTGCCTCGATCCCGTCCGCTGTGCGGCGGGCGATGCCCAGCAGTTTGATGCGATAGCCAAGCTCGCGTGCGAAATCGATGTCGAGCGCCGAGACGTGCCGAATACCCTCGACATGCACCGAACTGAAATCGACCGGCCGCCCGAAAGACAGCGCGGCCAGAATGGCCAGCTTGTGCGCGGCGTCCACGCCATCGATATCGAACGATGGATCGGCCTCGGCGTAGCCAAGCTGCTGCGCTTCAGCCAGCACGTCGGCAAATTCGCGACCGCGTTCGGTCATCGTGGTCAGGATGTAGTTACACGTGCCGTTCAGGATCCCCGCCACGCGCGAAATGTTGTTCGCGGCCAGACCTTCCCGCAGCGCCTTGATAGCCGGAATGCCACCGGCGACCGCGGCTTCGAACGCCAGCGCGACCTTGGCCTGTTCGGCGCGTGTCGCAAGGTCGGCACCGTGCACGGCCAGCAGTGCCTTGTTCGCGGTGACCACTGGCTTGCCCGCAGCGATAGCGGCTTCCACCAGCGCCTTGGCGGAACCGGATGAACCGCCGATCACTTCGACCACCACATCCACATCGGGATCGCTGGCCAATGCCACCGGATCTTCATACCAGCGCAGCCCCGCCACCGACACGCCACGATCGCGCGTGCGGTCGCGTGCGGAAACAGCGGTGACAACAATCGGCCGCCCTGCCCGCGCCGCGATGATCTGCATGTTGTCGCGCAGCAGCTTCAGGACACCTGCGCCAACCGTGCCTAGCCCGGCAACGCCAACGGAAAGAGGACGGCTCATACGATGCTCAACTTTTTCTTGTCTGCGGAAACAGAGTCTTCGGTGTCGTTCAGGTCGGCATTGCCGCCCGCGAAGAAGGTGCGGATGTTGCGGATTGCCTGACGCAGACGCTGGGTGTTTTCCACCAGCGCGATGCGCACATGCGTATCGCCGTGTTCACCGAAGCCCACACCCGGGGCCACAGCCACCTTGGCGCGCGCCAGCAGCAGCTTCGAGAATTCAAGACTGCCCAGATGCGCATAGCGTTCCGGAATGGGCGCCCAGGCGAACATGCTGCCCTCGGGCGACGGCACATCCCAGCCTGCCTGCGCCAGACCTTTGATCAGCACATCGCGGCGTTCGCGATACATGGTGCGCATCTGGTCGACGCAATCCTGCGGCCCGTTCAGCGCCGCCGTCGCCGCCACCTGCAACGGGGTGAACGCGCCGTAGTCGAGGTAGGATTTCATCCGCGTCAGCGCGTTGATCAGCGCCGGATTGCCCGCCGCGAACCCGATACGCCAGCCCGCCATTGCGTAGGTCTTCGACATCGATGTGAATTCCACCGCCACATCCTTCGCCCCCGGCACTTCCAGGATCGAGGGCGGCGGCGTGGTGCCGAAATAGATTTCGTTATACGCCAGATCCGACAGCACCCAGATGCCGTGCTTGCGCGCAAAGGCAATGATCTGTTTGTAGAAATACAGATCCGCCACATACGCCGTCGGGTTCGACGGGAAGTTGACGATCAGCGCAGTCGGCTTCGGCACCGAATGACGCACGGCGCGATCCAGCGCGCTCAGCATGTCGTCGTCCGGGGTGGCCGGAATGCTGCGCACCGATGCGCCCGCGATGATGAACCCGAACTGATGGATCGGGTAGGACGGGTTCGGCACCAGAATTGTATCGCCCGGCGAGGTAATGGCCGAGGCCAGATTGGCCAGCCCTTCCTTTGACCCCAGCGTCGCGATGATTTCGCTCTCAGGGTCCAGCACCACGCCGAAGCGCCGCGCGTAATACCCGGCCAGCGCGCGCCGCAGCCCCATGATCCCCTTCGACACCGAGTAGCCGTGCGTGCTGGGGTCCTGCACCGTTTCGATCAGCTTGGCGACGATGTGCGGCGGGGTCGGGCTGTCGGGGTTGCCCATGCCCAGATCGATGACGTCTTCCGCAGCGGCTCGTGCGGCTGCCTTGGCCTTGTTCACTTCCGCGAACACATAGGGAGGCAGACGCCGCATACGGTAGAATTCTTCGGTCATGGTTTTCTCTGCTGTTTCTCTGGTCTTGTTGTGAAATCGATCTGGTTAAACTCTACAAGCCTTATGGCGTCCGTCCCACCAGCACACCGCGCCCCTCGGCCTGAAGGCCGGTCTGGATGCGGCCTGCCGCCACGCCACCCTGCTTCAACGCGTCGACAACTGCCTGCACGCGCGCCTGCGCCAGGGTTGCATTCCCCAACCCTGTCACACGCAGATGCCCCTGACCATTGGCCTGCACGAACTGGCGCAGTCTTTCGGCATCGGCGTCCGACAGGCCGGTATTCGGCCCGGCCTCGAACAGGCGCAGGGAGTTTGCCTGGGCGGCGGGCGCCCCGACAGCCTGTCGCGGTGCGGGCCAGGACCCGGCGCGTACTCCCGGCAGCACCGGCGGTGCGGGCGGTGCATCGGCAATGGCCGGACCGTTGGGCAACCGCAATTCCGGCGTTGCACCGGGCGAACCCGTTGTGGTCACATAGCCTTCCTGCCCCGCCGTCGATCGGTCGGCAATCAAACCTGTCTGCACAGCCTGCAACGCAGCGGCATCGGGCCGTGCCGGGCGCGGCGGCACCGTCCCCAGATTGGGATACGGATCCCGCGCCCCGGGCGGTGGTTCAGTTATCGGGGTTTCGACAAATGGGTTCGCGGAAGGCGGAACGCCGTGACAGGCCGATAACAATACGACCAGTGCCAGTCTGCAGCCTTGCAGACCAACGTGCGGCCAACTAGCATCCCTATAACAGCGCAGCACAAACGGCCTCACTTTCCGTTAACCAGAAATGTGACATAGCGCGGGCTGCGCACTTACGAAAGGATCCGGGGCATGGCTAAGCCAGAAACCAAGAAAAATTCCGCTTCTCAGATCCAGGAAGCGCCCAAACCAGCGGCACCACCACGCTCACACGCAATGCCGCAGGCACACCCCCCCACCCCGCCAAGCTTCGATCCGGCGGTGATTCAGCACTCCATGGCCGACATCGCCGAGCGCAGCCAGCGTCTGGTCACCGATTTCCTGTCCCGGCAGTCCACTGCCACATCCGAAAACCCGGACCCGCTGAACATCGGCTCGGCGTTCCTGGATATGACCACCCGCCTGATGCAGAATCCGGCCGGGCTGATCCAGGCGCAGATGGATTTCTGGCAGAACTACGTCACCCTATGGCAGAACACGACCCAGCGGATGATGGGCATCGACAGCCCCGTCACGGTCCCCAGCTCGGGCAAGGACCGCCGCTTCAAGGACGAAACCTGGCAGCATAACGAGGTTTTCGACTTCATCCGGCAGAGCTACCTGCTCTCGGCGCAATACATCCAGAATACCGTGGCCGCCGCTGAAGGGCTGGACGAGAAAACCGCCCGCAAGGTCGATTTCTATACCCGCCAGTTTATCGACGCGATGAGCCCCACCAACTTCGCCCTCACCAACCCGGAAGTCCTGCGCAAGACGCTGGAAACCGGCGGCGAGAACCTGATCAAGGGGCTGAACAACCTGCTGGGCGACCTGGAACGCGGCAAGGGCCGGCTGTCGATCAAGATGACCGACACCGAAGCCTTCAAGGTTGGCGAAAACATCGTCGTCACGCCGGGCAAGGTCGTCTACCAGAACAAGCTGATGCAGCTGATCCAGTATTCACCCGCCACCGAACAGGTGCTGAAGCGCCCGCTGCTGATCGTGCCGCCGTGGATCAACAAATATTACATCCTGGATCTGCGCACGAAGAACAGCTTCATCCACTGGGCCGTCGCGCAGGGGCATACCGTGTTCATCGTCTCGTGGGTGAACCCGGACGAAACCCTGGCCGATATGGGCTTCGAGGATTACATGAAGCACGGTCCGCTGGCCGCGCTCGACGCGATTGAAGCGGCGACCGGCGAACGCGACGTCAACGCGATCGGGTATTGCATCGGCGGCACGCTGATGGCCTGCACACTGTCCTATATGGCGACCAAGAAGGACGATCGCATCAAGTCGATCACCTTCCTCACCACCATGCTCGACTTCGAGGAAGCGGGCGAACTGTCCGTCTTCATCGACGAGGAGCAGCTGCGCGCGCTGGAAGCCACCATGGAGAAGCGCGGCTATCTGGATGGCAGCGAACTGGCTGTCACCTTCAACATGCTGCGCGCCAACGACCTGATCTGGTCGTTCGTGGTGAACAACTATCTGCTGGGTCAGGAACCCTTCCCGTTCGATCTGCTCTACTGGAACGGCGACTCCACCCGCATGCCGGCGCGGATGCACAGCTTCTATCTGCGCAAGATGTATCAGGAAAACAAACTGATCGAAGCGGGCGGAATCGAGCTGGACGGCGTGAAGATCGACCTGTCGAAGATCACCACGCCGACCTATTTCCTCTCGACCCGCGAAGACCATATCGCGCCGTGGAAATCCACCTATCGCGGCACGCAACTGCTGAAGGGCAAGTCGACACGCTTCGTGCTGGCAGCGTCCGGGCACATCGCGGGCGTCGTGAATCCGCCCGAGAGCGGCAAATACAGCCACTGGATCAACGAAGAACTGCCCGCCAGCCCGGACACCTGGCTGGAAGGCGCAACCGAACTGGCCGGTTCGTGGTGGCCGGACTGGAACCGCTGGGTCAGCGCGCAGGCCAAGGCACAGGTGCCGGCCCGTGAACCGGGAAGCGGCAAGCTGAAGGCAATCGAGGCCGCGCCCGGCAGCTATGTTAAAATGATGTCCTGATCCTGATCTCCCGCGTGCACGATCTGCTCCGTGCGCGCGGGGGTCTCGAGGCCAAGTGCCTCGGAGGCGGAGATAATCTGCCGCGCCATCAGGTTCTGCCCGCCATTCAGGACTTCCCTGCTGCGATTCAATAGCAGGCGTTCGTTTTCCCACACAGAAATTCTGGTCTGATCCGGCACCGCTTCGGCGCGTTCTTTCCAGAGCCACCAGTCGCGGACAGCCAGCTGTTTGCGCAGGATATGCTGCGCTTTCTCGAACTCGGCCAGACGCAGGGCTGCGTCGGCGGGTAACGATCGGGAATCCGTCTGCAGCTTCCGATACAGCCGGGTCAGCTTGGTATAGTGCTGACGCACCGTCGCCACCCGATCCTCGTCATCCGCAGACAGCGCCGCCTGTTCGTGCGCCAGAGAAAGCAGGTACTCCTTGGCCTCGGCAATGGCGGCCTGGTTCGGCGGCCTGCAGGCTTCCATCCGGTAGACGGCCGTAACGACGATGCAGCGCCAGCGTTTTATTGCTGTGCAGGCGCAGTCATAGTCGAACTGCCGCTGTTCGGCTTCATCCATCATGGGGCGATGTTCAACAATCAAATCTGCAATCGAACCCCATGGGCGGGCGGAAACGCGCCGTCCATGCGGCATGCGCCCCACCGGTGACCTGTGGCATGCGTGGCATGTCCGTCAGACGGGCCAGAATGGCCGTGGCGGGTTGTGTGAAGAACGGTCCGCTCAAGGCCCGCAGCGCCGCATCCTGCTGCCCGTTCTTCAGGGCATCGTGCGCATTCAGAAAAGCTGTGATCACCGGCTGCGCGGGTGCGTTCGGGGCGATCCCCAATACGGTGCGCAATTCGCGCCGCGCCAGAATCATCTGCGGCGCCGTGTAACCCGGCGCATCGTTCCAGCGCATGCGGCTGAAATCCACCGCCAGATATTCCATGTCGGCCACGGCCTCGGCCATGCGCGTTGCGTTGCCGGACATGTCGTGCCCAAGGGCGAACACATCATACACCAGCAATATGGCCTGATCGGTCGGGTCGGGCTGGAAGCCCTCGCCCCGGATCAGCGTTGCAGGCTCGGGCGGCGGCAAGGGTTGGCATGACGTCAGCCCCAGCAGCAACGACAACAATGGCCCTGCGTAGCGCATCTTCATACCCCCTCAGGTGATGACGCGCAGGTCCTTCGCGAACTGCTTTGCCAGCGCGGCATAGGCAATCGCTGTCTGATCCCATTTCCTGCGTTCGTCATCGGTCATAACCCGAACCAGTCGTGCAGGCGCCCCGGCCCACAACTCGTTCCGGCCGATCCGCTTGCCAGGCGAAAGCAGCCCGCTTGCTGCCAGCATACCACCTTCCTCGATCACGGCTCCATCAAGAACTGTGGCACCCATGCCGACAAAAGCGCGGTTTTCCAGCGTGCAGGCATGCACGATCGCCGCGTGCCCGATCGACACATCGTCACCGATGATGCACGGGAATTTCCCGGCGTTGACGTGCACGATGGTGCCGTCCTGAATATTCACCCGCGCCCCCACCCGGATGGAGTTGGTATCGCCGCGCAGCACACACTTGAACCAGATCCCGCTTTCCGGGCCGATTGCCACATCGCCCATCACATCGGCGGTGGGCGCGATCCAGGCGGTGGGGTCGATGGTCGGCGTCTTGTCGCCCAAGGCGTAGATGGTCATGGCGGCTGCTCCTGCGGATTCGGAGGAATCCGACCACAGAACCACACAAAAGCAAAGGGCGGCACCCGAAGATGCCGCCCCTTGTAAAAGCCGATAGTCCGGATCAGCGCTTGCTGAACTGGAAGCTGCGGCGGGCCTTGGCCTTGCCGTACTTCTTACGTTCAACCGCACGCGAGTCACGTGTCAGGAAGCCCGCGGCCTTCAGCACGGCGCGCAGTTCCGGTTCGTAATCGTTCAGCGCGCGCGAGATGCCGTGACGCAGCGCACCCGCCTGACCCGACAGACCACCACCGTTCACCGTGCAGAACACGTCGAACTGGTTGTAACGATCGGTCACCAGGAACGGCTGGGTGATCAGCATGCGCAGCACGGGGCGTGCGAAATACACACCGACCTTGCGGCCATTGACGATGATGTCGCCCTTGCCCGGCTTGATCCAGACGCGAGCAATCGCGTTCTTGCGGCGGCCCGTGGCGTACGAACGGCCCAGCGCATCGCGCTTCGGTTCGCGCTTCGGTGTTTCAGCAGCGACAACACCGGAAGCAACAGCCAGGCCCTTCAGGTCGGCGAGAGTATGGGTCTCGGACATTGGTTAGACCCTCCTGTTCTTGGTGTTCATCGCGCCGACGTCCAGCGATGTCGGCTGCTGGCCGTTATGCGGGTGCTCGGCACCAGCATAGACGTACAGATTCTTCATCTGCTGGCGCTGCAGCGGGCCACGCGTAATCATGCGTTCCACGGCCTTTTCAATCACGCGTTCCGGATGAGCGCTTTCGAGGCGTTCACGCACAGTGCGTTCCTTGATGCCGCCGGCGAAGCCGGTGTGCCAGTAGAACACTTTGTCTTCCAGCTTCTTGCCGGTCACGACGATCTTTTCGGCGTTGACGACGATGATGTTGTCGCCACAGTCCACATGCGGTGTGAACTGAGCCTTGTGCTTGCCGCGGAGGCGACTGGCGATAACTGATGCGAGGCGGCCGAGAACCAGGCCTTCCGCGTCGATCAGGATCCAGTCTTTCTTGACCTCGGCGGGCTTAATCGAAACGGTCTGTTTCATTGCCACCAAAAACCCTTGGATTGAGACGCGCCTTTTGCCTGCCCCTCGCGGCAAAGTCAAGCAAGTCGCGGGATTTTTATGCGTGGTATTAAATTACCACAAATCATTGCCGCCACAGGTCTAGCGTATCGCGTATGAGCACACCTCCCGCCAAGACCCATGGTTTCGCCCGCCAGGCCGCCGGATACGGCGATCTGGAGTTTGCACTGTATCTGCGCCGCTCCTTCGCCAAGTCGATGGGATACTCGCAGGAGATGCTGGAAGCCCCGGTGATCGGTATTGCCGATACGGGGTCCGGGTTCAACAACTGCCACCGCTCGGTCCCCGATCTGGTCGAGGCGGTGAAGCGCGGGGTGCTGGCCTCGGGCGGGTTGCCGCTGCCCTTCCCCACCACCAGCCTGTGCGAACCGTTCGTGTTCCCAACGACGATGCATTACCGCAACCTGATGGCAATGGACACCGAGGCGATGCTGGGCGCCCAGCCGATGGACGCAGCAGTGCTGATCGGCGGGTGCGACAAGACCGTGCCCGCGCAGCTGATGGCGGCGGCCAGTCTGGATGTGCCGGTGGTGCAGCTGGTGACGGGGCCGATGCTCGCCACACGGTTCCAGGGCGAACGCCTGTCCGCCTGCACCGATTGCCGCCGTTACTGGGGGCGGTATCGGGCGGGCGATGTATCCGGCGAACGTATTGCCGAGATTGAAGGCAAGCTCGCCACCACAGCAGGCACCTGCGGCGTGATGGGCACCGCAAGCACCATGGCATGTATTTCCGCCGCGCTGGGGTTCATGCCGCTGGAACACGCATCCATCCCCGCCGTGCTGGCCGACCGTCTGCGCGCGGCGGAGGAAGCCGGACGCATCGCCATGTCGTTCCTGCAAAAGCCGATCCGCCCGGCAGAACTGATCACGCCGCATTCGGTAGAAAACGCGCTGCGTGTGCTGCTGGCGCTTGGCGGCTCGACCAACGCGCTGATCCATCTGACCGCGATTGCCGGGCGACGCGGGATCGACATCGATCTGGCCCGCCTGAACGCATTGTCCGACAGCACACCGGTGCTGGTCGATCTGAAGCCCACCGGCGAAGGCTATATGGAAGACTTCCACGCGGCAGGCGGTATGCCTGCGTTGATGTGGGAATTGCGCGATCTGCTGCATCTGGACTGCATCGACGTCACCGGTGCGACATTGGGCAAACGGTTGCGCGAACCGACGTTTGTGGATCGGGCGTTTATTCGCAGCTTGGCGGAACCGGTATCTCCGGTTGGTGGGATTGTCGCGTTGTTCGGCTCGCTCGCGCCGCGCGGGGCCATTCTGAAACGCAGCGCCGCAACCCCTGCCCTGTTCGAACATGCCGCCCGTGCCATCGTGTTCGACGGACCGGAAGATATGGGTAAACGCATCGACGACCCGGCGCTCGACGTAATGGCCGATGACATTCTGGTGCTGAAGAACGCCGGTCCGCTGACACCATCCGGCATGCCCGAGGCAGGTTACCTGCCCATCCCCAAGAAACTGCTGAAGGCCGGCGTGAAAGACATGGTGCGCATCAGCGACTGCCGCATGTCCGGCACCGCGTTCGGCACCATTGTCCTGCACGTGGTGCCGGAAGCCGCAGCGGGCGGCCCGCTGGCACTGGTGCAGACGGGGGACCGGATTCATCTGTCGGTGCAAGACCGCAGCATCAACCTGCTGGTCGGCGAGGCAGAACTCACCCGCCGCCGCGCCCTGTGGCAGCCCCCCGAAAAACCCGCGCGCGGCTGGGACCGGCTGATGGCCGAACAGGTGTTACAGGCCGATCAGGGCTGCGACTTGCAGATTATGCGGCCGGCTTGAAAGTCCGGGCCAGACCAATATCGAGAGGCACGGGATCGAACCCCAACCGCGCCCGTGCGGCAGAAATATCGAACGCCTTGTCCTCGACCAACCGCCTGATTTCCATAGCCTCAACCTGCGGCAAAAACGGCAGACGCGTTAGCGGGGTGAGCGCAAGCAGAACTGAAACAGGCATTGCCACGATACGCGGCCTCGGCAGACCGGCCGCATGCGCAACCGCCCGCACGAAATCGGCATAAGGCATCGAAGAAGGACCCGCAATCGTCAGAACCTCGGGTATCGTCGTGGGGATGCGTGATGCAGCCAGGGCTGCTTTGACGACATCGCCCTGATGTACGGGCTGGAGCAGCGACCGCCCCCCACCCGGTAACGGCACCACCGGCAAGCGACGCAGCAGGGCAGCCAGACGCTGCACGTTGTTCTCGCCGGTCGTGCCGTAGATCATCGTCGAATGTAGCAGGAATCCGGGACGCCCCGCTGCCAAGAACGCCTTTTCCCCCGCAATGACACGCTGCGCCGAAGGATCGTCCGACCAGCGCGTGAAACGGCGCGTGCTGCCGAAGAAAACAAATCGGCATGCGGCTGGTGCTGTGGCCAGAATATTGGGGATCAAATCCGCCCCTGCGCACGAAATCACCGTATCGGCATCGGCCAAGGCGGCTCGCAGCGCCGCTTCGTTACCAATATCGGCAACCCTGGGTTCACCGGGCAATCCGGTTACCGCCCATCGCGCCGCGTTGCGCATGATGGGTTGAAAAGAAATCCCCTCGGCCAGCAGGGCCTGACACAGACTCTGCCCGAGTTTTCCCGTAGCTCCGATAACGTGAATCATCCGGATGCCATGCCATGTTTCGTGGCAAAATACCACCAGGTGTCAGGGGACTTGCGCGGCACTCTCTCCAGACGCACATAATTGCCCAGAACAATCCGCAGGAGCCTCCATGCCCATCATCAACCGGATCGGCGAATTCCACGCCGACATGACCGCCTGGCGACGCGACTTCCATATGCACCCGGAGCTGTCGCTGGAAGAAACCCGCACCAGCGGCATCGTCGCCGATAAGCTGCGTGAATTCGGGGTTGATGAAGTGCATACCGGCATCGCCAAGACCGGCGTCGTTGGCGTGATCCGTGGACGCGACAATCCGGGCCGCGCCATCGGCCTGCGCGCCGACATCGACGCGCTGCCCATCTTCGAGGAAAGCGGCGTTCCCTATGCCTCGACCATTCCCGGCAAGATGCACGCCTGCGGGCATGACGGCCACACCGCCATGCTGCTGGGCGCCGCCAAGTACCTGGCCGAAACACGCAACTTCGACGGCACCGTCTACGTGATCTTCCAGCCCGCCGAGGAACGCTTCGGCGGCGGCGAGATCATGGTGAAGGAAGGCCTGTTCGAACGCTTCCCGATGCAGCAGGTGTTCGGCATGCACAACTGGCCGGCCGCCCCGGCGGGTGTGTTCCAGCATCGCGTCGGCCCCGTGATGGCTGCCGTCGGCACGTTCGAGATCACTATCACCGGCAAGGGTGCACACGGCGCCATGCCGCATCAGGGCAATGACCCCATCGTGATCGCGGCATCCATCGTGCAGGCGTTCCAGAGCATCGTCGGCCGCAATGTCGACCCGGTTGAAGCGGGCGTGGTCACGGTGGGCCACATCGAAGGCGGCGCGATCCATAACGTGATCCCCGAAACCGTGCTGATGCGCGGCACATGCCGCTGGTTCCGCCCCGAAGTGGGCGACCTTCTGGAGCAGAAGGTGAAGAGCCTCGCCACCGGAATCGCTGAAGCCTATGGCGCAAATGCTGACGTCGAATTCGTCCGCACCTACCCCGCCACCGTCAACGATGCCGAAGCGCTCGACATGAGCATCCGCGCCATGAAGACCGTGGTGGGCGAGGCCCGCACACAGGAAATGCCGCGCCCCACCATGGGCGGCGAGGACTTCGCGTTCATGCTGAATGCCAAGCAGGGCAGCTACGTGATGCTGGGTGCCGGCAAGACCGGAGATGACCCGCAGCCGCATCACCCGAAATACGACTTCAACGACGACCTGCTGCCGATCGGCGCGTCCTATTGGGCGACGCTGACCGAACAGCAACTGCGCAAATAAGGATTGCGGCATATGGCATCGCTCGACCTTCTGCTTGTCTCGGACATTGCGTGTCCCTGGTGCTGGATCGGCAAACGCCGGATCGAGGCCGCCATCGACATCGCGCAGAAAAAGCTGAAGGAGAGCGGTGCCGATACGACATTCAATCTGCGCTGGCACCCGTTCCAGCTCGACCCGATCCTGCCGCCCGAGGGCAAGGATCGCAACGCCTATCGCATTGCCAAGTTCGGCAGTCTGGAACGCAGCCGCGAACTGGAAGCCGGTGTGGCCGAAGCCGGAGCGGCGGACGGTATCGCCTTTCACTTCGATAAAATGACGCACGCCTTCAACACGCTGAACGCGCATCGCCTGTCGCGCTTCGCGGCCGAGGCTGGCAAGCAGGCGCAGATCATGGAAGCGCTGTTCGTTGCCTACTTCCAGAAGGGTCGCGATATCGGCAATGCGGAAATACTGGCCGACATTGCGGGCGAGAACGACATGGACCGCGCTGCCACTCTGGCACGGTTGCAATCGGACGAGGCCGTGATGGATGTGGGCGAGGAAGCGATGGGTATTGCACGGGCGGGAATCTCGGGCGTGCCGGCGCTGATCGCCAACCGGCATTTCCTGTTCTCGGGCGCGCATCTGACCGATGCGGTGGCGGATGTGCTGGTGCGCGCGGCGCAGCACCCGGAGATTATCGGGGCAAGTTAAGAAAAACCGGACCGGATCACCGCTTCAAGCGCACGAACAGCCGAGGACATAACGGGCGAGCCGGTCCGTGCGAAAAGGACGATCTCGGACTCCGGCAATGCCGGAAGCCCGAGCATCGGACCGGCATCCGGCATATTCCCCGATGCAATCCGCCCCATCGGTGCAATCCCCAGCCCCGCCTGCACACCCGCCAGCAGAACCGCGCAACTTCCGCCGGTGAAAGCCTCTCTCCATGGGCGTCCGGCATTTTCAAGCTGCCTTATCGCCGCGGCACGCACCCCGCAGGGTGCAGCCAGCAATGCGAGCGGTACCGGTGCCCCTGCCGGAATGCTCCAGCCTTCTGCGGCGCGCCATCCGACCGGATCGGTTCCCAGCACTTCGCCGCCCGTCCCGCCACCGTCGCGCCGCGTTACGGCTGCATCCAGCAAACCATCATCGAATGCGCGTCGGATTTCCTGCGATCCGCCTGTCCGTATGTTGATCGTCGCATGGGCGGGCAGAACCGCCCTCAAGCGGCGTATCATAGGGGCCAGGGTAAGCCCCAGCGCATGGTCGCTGACCCCGACCGAAAAACCGATGGCAGACGCATCGGCAAACCTAACGGCCGCATCGTGCGATGCCAGCAGATCGCGCGCACGATCGAGAAAGGCGGCACCATCTTCGGTCAGGCGCACAAAACGCGGTGTCCGTTCCAGCAGCTTCCGCCCCAGCGCACGTTCCAGCCCCTTGAGGCGCTGGCTGACGACTGGTTGAACGGTGCCCACGGCTTCGGCGGCACGTGTCAGGTTGCCAAGCTCTGCGGTCAGCACAAACAGGCGAACAGATTCCATATCGAGCATAATAGTGTTTTATTATGATTGATATGAAAAATCATAGCGTTTTCCTCTTATGACATATGCCTCAGGCTGCTGACAGATCCAGTTCAGGAGCCCTTCCATGCCGATGATCACCGTTCGCTACGTCACCCCGCAGCCCGCCCCCGAAAAGCGTCGCGGCATCGCGGCTCTGGTCGCTGCCCTTGCCGCAAAACATCTGGGTAAAGCGCCCAGCGTCACCGCTGTTCTGGTTGAAGAAGCCGCGCCCGAAAGCTGGTTCATTGCCGGCACGCACCCGACCGATGCGGGGCTGTCCGCCGTCTGGATCGATATCAAGGTCACGCTTGGCACCAATGTAAAAGCCGAGCTGGCGGCTTTCGTTCAGGCGGCCTTTACCGGCATGCATGACCTTCTGGGACCACTGCACGAGGAAAGCTACGTTTTCGTGCACGCTGTGGATGGCGACGGATATGGTTATGGCGGCCGCATCCAGAACGCACGCTGGGCGGCGGCTCATCCCGGATAATGCGCTTTACCGACCCCAGAACGTGCGGATCCCATCCAGCGCGATCTGCGCGGCCAGTGCCGCCAGCACCACGCCCAGCACGCGCGACAATACGTGTGTGCCCAACTGCCCCAGCAGGCGGGTCAGCGGTGCTGCCAGCAGCAGCGCCACAAGTACGATCAGCAATGCGACCAGCAGCGCCAGCGCAACCGCCGCCAGATGCACTAGGTCGTCCCCTGCCCGGCCACGCAGCAGCACAATGCTGGTCATCGCGCCCGGCCCTGCCAGTAATGGGATGGCCAGCGGAAAGACCGAGATGTCGTTCTCGGTCCGCTCGGCCTCGGCGCGTTCGTCGGCGGTGGCGCGGAAGCCGGAATCACCCTTCATCACCATGTCGGCGGACAGCAGGAACAGCAGGATCCCGCCCGCAATCTGGAATGCCGGCAACCCAATCCCCATCACCCGCAACAGCCATTCCCCGCCCACGCCGAACACCGTCAGCACGATGAAGGAAATCCACGTCGCCCGCAGCGCCTGTTCGCGCCGCTCGGCCGGAGTGTCGCGCGGGGTGATGCCGATAAAGATCGCCGCCGTCCCGGCAGGATCCAGGATCACCAGCAGCGCCACCAGCGCATAACCAAAAGACGGGAGGAATACTTCGTACATGACAACTTTCTAGGTTGTATCGTCATTCATCTCATACCGGCCTGCAAACGGCACTTCTCTGCGCTTCCGCTGCTCACGGACCTTAAGCCCGCTGTGCGACGGTTCTCGGTAAGCACCATTTTCGGCTCAGTCTGAACTGCATGTCGGTACAACCTAGCAGACCCAGACCCATAGAAAAACCGCGCACCCGAAGATGCGCGGCTTTACAGGCTTTATCCGTGAACGGATATTACTTGCAGCGGCAGCCCAGCAGACAGCGATGCGTCAGGCCGGCCAGAACCGCACCCACGATCGGCGCCACCCAGAACAGCCACAGCTGCTGCAACGCAATACCGCCCATGATCAGCGCCGGGCCGGTGCTGCGCGCCGGATTGACCGAGGTATTGGTCACCGGGATGCTGATCAGATGGATCAGCGTCAGGCACAGACCGATGGCGATCGGCGCGAAACCGGCAGGTGCGCGTTCGTCGGTCGAACCCAGGATCACCAGCAGGAAAATGAACGTCATCACGACTTCGGTCACAAAACCGGCAGCCATGGTGTAATGGCCGGGCGAGGCCACATCAAAACCGTTAGTCGCCAGACCACCGGCATATCCCGGCGCGCCGCTCGCGATGAAAAACAGCAGATATGCGGCCAGAACGGCACCAATTACCTGTGCGATGATGTACGGCACAACGTCGCCAGCCTGCACGCGGCCCGCCGTGAACAGACCGATCGTCACCGCCGGGTTCAGGTGGCAGCCCGACACGTGGCCAATGGCAAACGCCATCGTCAACACCGTCAGACCGAATGCCAGCGACACACCCAGCAGACCAATGCCGAGGCCATCACCAAATTTTGCCGCGAGAACGGCACTGCCGCACCCGCCGAGAACAAGCCAAAACGTCCCGATCAGCTCTGCCGAGAGTTTGCGAATCATTTTATGTAGCCTCGATATAATAGGGTTTTCCCAAGAAGGATTTTATTCCCCCAAGGGAGTGTCTGCCGCGAACTGCAGCTACAGGTTGTGTAACGAAGTGAGATGTACAATTCAAACGGATTATTAACGGTCGCTCATTTTCTGCATAAAAAGCGGCATATTATCTAAATCTTCGCGCGTATTGGCGTTCATGAACCGGTCGCCTTCCGGAATGCTCAAGTCGACGGAACGCAACCCGATGCTGTCGCCGAAAGACCGGACATCGTGCCTGCGGTCTGCGGACAGAAATTCCCGCAAGCCGGCGCGCGCGCCCACCGGCCACAGCGTCACCAGAAAATGCGACTGTCCATTGCTGCTGGCGCACGCCGGGGCTGGTGCCAGCGCCTGCGCCAGTCCGCGCGGGATCAGCGGTGTGTCGCCTGGCACAGTCAGCACGGACGACATCCCCTGCCCGGCCGCCCAGTCCATGGCTGCCAGCACGCCCACCAGCGGGCCTTTGCCAAACAGCGTGGAATCATCGGCGACCACCGGCAGGCCAAACGACGCAAATCGCGCCGGATCACCATTGGCGTTGATGGCCAGCGCCGCCACATCGGCCCGCAGCGTGTCGAGGATTCGCGCCAGCATACTGTGCCCGCCGACTTCCAGAAGTGTCTTGTCACCGCCGCCCATCCGGGTTGCGCGACCACCTGCCAGAACGACTGCTGCTGTCTGCTGCATGTAAAACTATGTGAGAAGTGGGGCGACCTACGGGACTCGAACCCGCGACATCCAAGACCACAACCTGGCGCTCTACCATCTGAGCTAAGGCCGCCACCGTAAGGTCGGGGGTGTAAGGCCCAACCCCGGTTGCCGTCAACCCGCCGCGATCAACTTGGCGCCGCGTTTGGCAGAAAAATATCGTTCCATCCGGGCAATCGCCTCGTCCAGCACCGTATCCTGCTTGCAGAACGCAAACCGGGCGTAGTGGCTGGGGGCATCACCATCATAGAACGCCGAGACGGGAATGGCCGTTACCTTGGCTTCCTCGGTCAGCATGCGGCAGAACGCCACGTCGTCGCCCATGAAGCCCAGCGGGGTGAAGTCGGCGGTGACGAAATACGACCCCTGCGAGGCCAGAACCCCAAACCCGATGCGCTGCAGGCCAGCCGCCAGCCGGTCGCGCTTCTTCTGCAGATCGGCGCTCAGCCCCTCGAAATACGCGTCTTCCTTCATCAGGCCCATGGCGACGGCACGCTGCAGGTTGGGCGCTGTGGTGAAGGTCAGCAGCTGATGCGCCTTGGCGACCAGCGGCCCCAGAGCACCCGGCGCCGTCACGTAGCCGACTTTCCAGCCCGTCAGGCTGAACGTCTTCCCAGCCGAGCCAATCCGCACGCAACGTTCACGCAGGCCCGGCAGCGTCATCAGCGGGATGTGCTTCCAGCCGTCGAACGTCAGATGTTCGTAGACTTCATCGCATACCGCATAGGCATCGTGGCGCACCACCAGATCGGCGATGAACGCCAGTTCCGCCGCCGTGAACACCTTGGCCGCCGGGTTCATCGGCGAATTCAGCAGGATCGCCTTGGTTTTCGGGCCAAACGCCGCGGCCAGTTCGTCGCGCGGCAATTCCCATTTCGGCGGCGACAGGCGCACCAGCTTCGGCACCGCCCCCAGCATCCGCACCACCGGTAGATAGGTATCGTACAGCGGTTCGATCAGCACCACTTCATCGCCCGGATTGACCACCGCCATCAGCGATGCCGTCACCGCTTCGGTCGCGCCCGATGTCACCACGATCTCGGTGTCGGGGTCCACGTCGATGCCGTAGAAGCGCTTGTTGTGCGCGGCCAGCGCCTGGCGCAGTTCGGGCACGCCGGTCAGCGGCGGATACTGGTTGCGGCCATCAAACAGCGCGTCGGCAGCGGCCTGCACCACATCGGCGGGGCCTTCGGTGTCGGGAAATCCCTGGCCGAGATTGATCGCCCCGTGCTTGACGGCCAGCGCCGACATCACGGTGAAAATCGTCGTACCCACACCCGACAGCAATGCGTTGGCTGGCTTCATCTGTATCCGTCCTCCATCAGCGCGCAGTTTTGAGCAAACACGACGGATTACACAAGCGCAGGGCACCGCCTATTTATTAGGCAGACCGCCCAATCGTCGGGCAATTCCTGCCTGAGGTGTGCAAATTCAATCCGTTAGCCGGATTGGCAGGCCTGTGTCGCGTAGTATTCTTGGCCCCAAGGCAGACTCGCGAAAGCACGACATATGAAAAAGATCGAAGCGATCATCAAACCCTTCAAGCTCGACGAAGTGAAGGAAGCCCTGCACGAAGTGGGCCTTCAGGGCATCACCGTGCTTGAGGCCAAAGGCTTCGGCCGCCAGAAGGGCCATACCGAGCTGTATCGCGGCGCGGAATACGTGGTCGACTTTCTCCCCAAGGTGAAGGTCGAAGTCGTGTGCGACGACAGCCTGGTCGAACGCGCGGTCGAAGCGATTATGACGGCGGCCCGCACCGGGCGCATCGGCGACGGCAAGATCTTCATCTCGACCGTTGAAGACGTGATCCGCATCCGCACCGGCGAACGTGGCGAAGACGCGATCTGACCCCCTGTTTTCAGATACAATCCGAAGGACGACAGTACCATGGCGAAAAAAGGCGAGGACACCAGCAAGAGCGGTGTCGACAAGGTGATGGACATGATCCGCGAACACGCGATCGAATACGTCGATCTGCGTTTCACGGACCCGCGCGGCAAGTGGCACCACACGGCGCAGCACGTCTCGACCATTGAACCCGACGTGTTCACCGACGGCTTCATGTTCGACGGTTCGTCGATCGCCGGCTGGAAGGCCATCAACGAATCCGACATGATCCTGATGCCGGACACCGACAACGCCTGCATCGACCCGTTCGCCGCGCGTCCGTCGCTGATCCTGTTCTGCGACATTATCGAACCTTCTACCGGGCAGGCCTATAGCCGCGACCCGCGCTCGATCGCCAAGAAGGCCGAAGCGTATCTGAAGTCGACCGGCATCGGCGACACCGCCTTCTTCGGCCCGGAAGCTGAATTCTTCATCTTCGACAGCGTGAAGTTCGGCA
The DNA here is from genome assembly GCA_031546815.1 of Acetobacteraceae bacterium. Classification (GTDB taxonomy): domain Bacteria; phylum Pseudomonadota; class Alphaproteobacteria; order Acetobacterales; family Acetobacteraceae; genus JAVBJV01. The sequence continues at coordinate 5,529 of JAVBJV010000010.1, read as the reverse complement.
CCGGCATCAACTACGGCATCTATCAGCTCGACAGCATCGAAGGGCCGCAGGCCAGCCTGCGCGATTACCCGGAAGGCAACATGGGCCACCGTCCGCTGGTCAAGGGCGGCTACTTCCCCGTGCCGCCGGTGGACAGCGAGTCCGACATGCGCGCCGAAATGCTCTCGACGATGGGCGAGATGGGGCTGAAGATCGAAAAGCACCATCATGAAGTGGCGCAGTCGCAGCACGAACTGGGCACCACGTTCGGTACGCTGCTGACGCAGGCCGATCACATGCAGATCTACAAGTACGTGATCCATAACGTCGCGCACAGCTACGGCAAGACCGCCACGTTCATGCCGAAGCCGATCTATGGCGACAACGGCACGGGCATGCACGTGCATCAGTCGATCTGGAAAGCCGGCAAGCCGCTGTTCGCGGGTAACGGCTACGCCGACCTGTCGGACATGGCGCTGTATTACATCGGCGGGATCATCAAGCACGCCAAGGCACTGAACGCGTTCACCAACCCGTCGACCAATTCGTACAAGCGTCTGGTTCCGGGTTACGAAGCGCCGGTGCTGCTGGCCTATTCGGCGCGCAACCGCTCGGCCTCGTGCCGCATTCCGTATGCGACCAGCCCGAAGGCCAAGCGCGTCGAAGTGCGCTTCCCGGACCCCACCGGCAATCCGTATCTGGCCTTCGCCGCGATGCTGATGGCCGGTCTGGACGGCATCAAGAACAAGATCCATCCGGGCGAAGCCATGGACAAGGATCTGTACGACCTGCCGCCGGAAGAACTGAAGGGCATCCCCACCGTCTGCGGTTCGCTGCGTGAAGCACTGGACTCGCTGGCCGCCGACCACGAATTCCTGCTGGCGGGCGACGTGTTCACGAAGGACCAGATCGACTCCTACTCGGCCATCAAGTGGGAAGAAGTCGCGCGGTTCGAAATGACACCGCACCCGGTCGAATTCGAAATGTATTACTCGGTCTGACCGAGACCCGATAAGAAAACGCCCCGGAGAATTTCCGGGGCGTTTTTATTTTCAGAGCGCGCTGCGCAGCGACATCCGCTTCGTGATGCCATCTTTCGCTGCATAATGGTGCCACATCGCGGCAATCACATGCGCGCTAATCACGGCGGCGAGCAGATAGGCGAGCGGCTGGTGCAGGCCGATCAGCGTCTTGCCCAGTTCGGGGTCCTTGGCCAGCAGCATCGGCAGCTGGATCACGCCGGCCAGCATCACCGGATAACCGAACGCGGAACTGGCCAGCCAGCCGTTCAGCGGCACGATGATCATCAGCACGTAGAGCAGCCAATGTCCGGCATGAGCGGCCGTGCGCATCATCGGCGGCATGCTGTCGGGATAAGCCGGCGGCTTGTTGATGAAACGCCAGACCAGACGCAGCAGCAACAGCACCATGAACACGGTGGCCAGCGCTTTGTGGTTGAATATCTGGCCGAGACGAGCCGGACCGGTCAATGTCGTGCTGTATACGCCAATCGCAAAAGTAACGACGAGAAGAAGCGCCATCAGCCAGTGCAGAAGCACCGCAGTGCGCGTGTATGATGTGGGTTGAGACATTGCGTATCCTGTCACTTCAAAATCAGAACACTTCCTTCTAGCAGAAGGATTTATAGCACAAGCCCCCTGTACCGGATAATCTCCATCATCCTGATGGATGGACCCCATGCCAAACGTCATAAAAATCGTTGATATTCAGCCACTTCGACTATTCGGGATTCGCCATGTCGGCCCCTATGCCGAAATTGGCCCCGTCTTCGAGGTCCTGCACCGCTGGCAGACCACCCACCTGCCCGCCGCATCGCAGGCGCGCGTGTTCGGCCTCTATCACGACAACCCCGAGGTCACGCCCGCCGCTGCCTGCCGCGCCGATGCGGCCTTCAGCGTGGACGACCTGGCCCAGCCAAGCGACCCGGTGCACGCGATCGACCTGCCCGCCGGGCGTTATGCCGTGTACCGGCATCAGGGCGCATATGCGGAACTGCCGGGGGCCTATGCGTATCTGTTCTACACTTGGCTGCCCACCAGCGGCCATACGCTCGCCCCGCATACCCTGTGCTTCGAGGAATACATCAACATGCCGGGGAGCGTTGCTGACGCAGACCTGTTGACCGATATCTACCTGCCGCTGAAAATCTGAGCCCTCGCGACGCTCAGATAATCTCGCGCACAAGATCGACCGGTCGGCAGACCCGCGCGCCCTTCCCGGTCACCACGATGGGACGTTCGATTAGCACCGGATGCGCGCGCATCGCGTCGAGCAGCGCGGCATCATCGGCACTCTCAAGCTCCAGCTCCGTATACAGCGCATCTTTCTTGCGCAGCAGGCCGCGCACACCCACGCCGCTGCGTTGGGCGATGTCCTGCAATTCGGCGCGGCTGGGTGGCGTTTTCAGATATTCCACCACGCGCGGATCAAGCCCCGCCTCCTGCAGCATGCCCAGCACCGTGCGCGACGTGCTGCATTTCGGGTTGTGATAGATAGTTGTCATCAGCCGATCAGACTCCAGATCATGCGGATCGAGGTAATTGCCAGGAACCCCGCGAACACGCGCTTCAACAGCAGCGGCGGAATTGTGTGCGCCAGCGTCACGCCCCAGGGCGTGCTGATCATTGAACTTGGGGTGATCAGGATAAAACCGATCAGGCTCACAAAGCCCAGGCTCCACGGCGGCATATACGGGTTGCCCCAGCCAGCCCAGATAAAGCCCAGCGTTGCCGGGATGGAGATGATGATCCCGAATGCCGAAGCCGTCGCCACCGCACTGCGGATCGGCGTGCCGAACATGTTGAGCAACGGCACACCCACCGTGCCCCCGCCAATGCCCATCATCGCCGAGACCGTGCCGATAAACCCGCCCAGCAGCTGACGCAGCGCCCCGCCGGGGAATGTGTCGCGCAGGCGGAAATCGGCGCCAGTCAGGCCGAGGTTCAGCGCCACCAGCAGCGCGATCACCGCAAACACCGCCGACAACGCCGGACCGCGCAGCCAGATCGCCAGCACCGTGCCCACCACCACGCCGACCATGATCGACGGCGTCAGCGATTTCAGCAGCGGCAGATCCATTGCGTTGCGCGCATAGTGTTTTCGCGCCGACTGGATCGATGTGGGGATGATGGTCGCCAGACTGGTCGCCACCGCCAGCTTCATGCGGATGTCGGGGTGGATGTCGAACAGCGGCAGAATGTTGAACAGCACCGGCACAATCACGATGCCGCCACCAACGCCCAGCAAGCCCGCCAGCACGCCAGAGACCAGACCCGTGAGCACCATGGCCAGAGCAAGTGCACCGAGCCAGACTGGGTCGTGAATATCGATCATGATGTCTCCGGGTATTTGCAGGAAGTTTCGGGAAACTTCCTACACGCCGGATATTACTTCGTCACCATACCGGCGACGAATGGGTGTTATTCGTCGTCGCAATCACAACCATCGGTTGGGCCGGCATCGACGCGCACCAGATGATGGTCGATCCATTCCGCCACCAGCCGCCGAGCCTCGTTCACCGAGGCTTCGGGATGGTGGATGCGGTATAGTGTGGTGCAAGCCTGGAATGCCGACATATCCGCCGTGCCATGCGCACGCAGGTCACGATAGGCCGTCACCACCGCCCGTTCGCAGCGCCGCCCGATATGTTCGAAAGTCCGCACCATCATGTTGCATCCCTAGTTGCGAATCATTCGCAATTGTTGCGCTAACATAACCTTCCTGCCCGGCAGCAGCAAGGAGTGATTTTGGTATTCAATAAACCGGTTTCATCCGATCGAGTTCTCAGACCTCGTATACCGCCAGAATCCGGAATGGCCCGTCCTCGCTGTTATCGAACGCGCCGCTTTCCAGCGCGTCGCGGGCGGCGGTGAAAGTCGGGAACAGGCAGTATTCGTTGGTGGGGATATGCTCGGCCAGACCATTGCAGGAAAGCGGCGAGCATTCGGGGGTCGAGCGGGCAAAAAAGGTCACCACATCGAAGCCCAGCAAACGCCGGTTTTCCGGAATACGCACATCCGGTACCGGACCGCCTTCGTTGGGCACAAAGCTCGCCCAGCGTTTGCCGGGTGCGTCGAATTCGTCCGCGAATGCCTCGTAATAGAACAGGCGCATTCCGGTCAGCGATACCTCCGCCTCGCGCGCGATGTCCTGCATGATGGCGGGGGCGTCGAACAGCCAGTAACCGTTGTGCCGCCAGAAGCCGACGTAATCGGCGAACACCGGCGACATGCAGCCGCTGACGGAACAGACCTCGCGCACCTGTGACGCATTCAGCCATGCGGGTGGCGGGACGATCTGTTTATACAGATAGCCCATCGCCACCATGCGTACGTCAGGCACTGGCGATCATCTCGGCCAGCGTCTTGCCTACCTCGACCGTCGGGGCCTGGCCGCCCATGTCGCGCGTGCGCGGGCCGCCGTCGCGCAGCAGGGTTTCGATCGCGTTCACAATGGCGTCTGCGGCGGTCTTTTCGCCCAGATGTTCCAGCATCATCGCGCCCGACCAGATCTGCCCGATCGGGTTGCAGATCCCCTTCCCCGCAATGTCGGGCGCCGAGCCGTGCACCGGTTCGAACATCGACGGGAAAGCCTTTTCCGGATTGATGTTGGCCGAGGGCGCAATCCCGATCGACCCCGCCACCGCCGGTCCCAGATCGGACAGGATGTCGCCGAACAGGTTCGAGCCAACCACCACGTCGAACCAGTCCGGATGCTGCACGAAATGCGCGGTCAGGATGTCGATGTGATACTGGTCGGTGCGGATATCGGGATACTTCGTTGCCATCTCGGCAAAGCGTTCGTCCCAATAGGGCATCGTGAAGGTAATGCCGTTCGACTTGGTGGCCGAGGTCAGGTGCTTTTTCGGGCGCGTCTGCGCAAGCTCGAACGCGAAGCGCAGCACACGGTCCACACCATGGCGGGTGAACACGCTCTGCTGGGTGACGAATTCGCGTTCAGTCCCCGGGAACATGCGGCCGCCGACGCTGCTGTATTCGCCCTCGGTGTTTTCGCGCACCACGTAGAAATCGATGTCCTCGGGCCCGCGATTGGCCAGCGGAGTTTTCGCGCCGGGCATCAGCTTGCACGGACGCAGGTTGATATACTGGTCAAACTGACGGCGGATCGGGATCAGCAGGCCCCACAGCGACACATGGTCCGGCACCCCCGGCCAGCCGACTGCGCCCAGGAACACCGAGTCGCTCCGCTTCAGCTGGTCCAGCCCGTCTTCCGGCATCATGGCACCGGTGGTGGCGTAACGGTCGCACGACCAGTCGTAATCGGGTGCGTCGAGCCTGAAGCCGAAGCGCCGTCCGGCGGCCTCCAGCACGCGCATGCCCTCGGGCACGGTTTCCCGCCCGATCCCGTCGCCCGGGATCACGGCAATGCGATGAATACGTTCGGCCATGGTGCGGATTCCTCTTCAACTCGGCGGCGACAGAATGGACGGGCCGCCGCAAGAACGCTAGTGGAGGAACAGCACGTTACGGAGAAACCGAATGCCCCCCCTGCACGCCAGCGACTGGGACC